>CAYPQV010000008.1:0-30011 GCA_964412955.1 uncultured Hyphomicrobiales bacterium | reverse complement strand
TGCTCGCCACCCATTGGCAGGACCTGGGTTCGGACCTGCCGCGCTGCCCGATCCAGAGCGCGCTCGCGATCAGCGGCGTGTTCGACCTCGAACCCCTGGTCCACACCTCGATGAACGCCGATCTCCGGCTCGATCCCGAGGCGGCCAAGGTCCTGAGTCCTTATTACATGCGTCCCGTCTGCCGCGCGCCGCTCGCGCTCGCCTGGGGGGCGCTGGAAAGCGACGAGTTCAAGCGCCAGAGCCGCGATTTCGCCGAACGCTGGCGCGACCTCGGCGCGCAAGTGCGGCTGCTCGAAATCCCGGACCGCAACCACCTGACCGTGGTCGAGGACCTGGGGCGGGGCGAAAGCGACCTCGCCCGCCTCGCGGTCGAATTGCAGAAAACGTGACGCCGTCCCCGGCACCTTCCCCGTCGGCCCGGCCGCCGGGCGTTTTCTTCACTTTCCAGGACGCCTACAGCCTGAGCGCGAAGCTCGATCCGCTCGACGGCTACGGCCACGTCATGGCGGAGGATATCGCCGCCGCGCTGACCGAGAACGGCTGGCCATGCCGTACCGTACCGGCGTGGAAAGCGCAAAGGTTCGACGAATTGTTCAAGATCGGGCGCGTCCCGTTCGTTCTCAACATGAATCTGATCCCGGATATCGAGGTCACCGAGACCTCTACCGGCGCCGCGACGACGTTCTACAACACATGGCGAAAATATTTTCGCTTGCCGGTCGTCGCCGTTCTGATCGACCAGGGGTTTCATCATTGGACCCGGATCCGGAGCCACCTGCCGCTGGGCGACGACATGGCTCTCGCCGTCCTGGAAAAAAGCGACGAGCCGTTCCTGCGGGATGCCGGCGCCGCGCCCGGCCGCGTGGTCCATCTGCCTTGGGGCGGGCCGCCGCCGGAAGCGAAGTCGAAGCCGTTCGCGCGCCGCCGTTACGATCTCGTGTTCCACGGCGGCATGGACATGCCCAAATCCGAGGCCGAGTTCCGGCAACAATTTCTCGCCCTCGGCGCGTCCGACGCCATCGCCCAAGGCGCCGCCGACGCGGTCGCGGCGGTGGTCGAGGAAGGCGCCGGCGTCGAGGACGCGGTGCGTTCGCGCTTGTCCGCGCGCGGCGTCGACCCGGGGGTATTTTCGATCCTCCAGCGATGCAAGGTCCTGCAGCTGGCGGACCGCCAGGCCCGTTCGATCGGCCGCCATCGATTCCTGAGCGCGTTCGCGGACCTGCCGGTGGACTTCTTCGGCGATTACCCGGACGCCTTCCGGCGCGGATTTCCGCGCGCGAGGTTTCATTCCGGCATTCCGTTCCGGCGCATCATCGACGTCATGCGCGACGCGAAAATGTCGCTGTGCGAAACCATCGCCTGGCGCGAAAACGCGCATCTCCGCCTGACCTACGCGATCCCCTACGGCTGCCTGCCGGTCGCGGAAAAAAACCCGCGCCTCGCGCGCGATTTCACGGACATGCAAGACATCGTCTTCACGTCCCATCCGCACGCGGACGCGGCGGACAAGGTGCGCGCGCTGCTCGCCGATCCGAAGCGCGGCCAAGCGATGATCGACGCGGCGCGGCCGATCTACGCGGCCCGATACGCCTGGCGCGAAACGGTGAAGGTGCTGGCGCCGTTCCTGCCGCCGCCGCTGCCGGCCGGCGCGGGCGGCGGAAACCCGAGAAAACAGAAAGCTAAATCCGCTCCGAAAGCCAGATCGCGGCGCGCGCGCCGGCCTTGATCGCGGCGGTCAGCGGGCGGTAGCCCGGCGCCCGTTCGGCGCCAAAGGCGAGCCCGGTGTCGCGGTGTTCGATTTCCTCGGCGCGGAAGCGGGCGAAGGCGCGCGCGAGTTCCGGCTCGTCGCGGCCGAGTTGCTCGACCTGGCGCGCGTAGTGGCCGTCGATCACTTCCTCCACCGCGACGGTGCAGGCCATCGCCGCTTCGGGACCCAGGAGCGCGGTGCCGGCGCCGAGGGCGTAGCCGGCGACGCGCCAGATCGGCAGCAGGGCGGAAGGGCGCGCGCGCCGCGCGAGCATCAGTTTTTCGAACGACTTCAGGTGTTCGCGTTCCTGCGCCGCCATGCGGCGGACGACCGCGCCGACCTTGGTCGGGCCCAGCACGCGAAGCTGGCCTTCGTAGATGCGCACCGCGCCGAATTCGCCCGCGTGATCGACCCGGATCATGCGCTCGACCAGCGCCGGCAACGGCATGTCGCCGGGAAGGCGCGTGAGTCGATATTTATCCGCCCCTGCGGGGGCGCGCGGGGATTCGCCCGCGCGCGTCGGCAACATCTTTTTTCGAAGTTTTTTGGTTTTGCGCTTGGTTTTCATGATTCGATTCACGATCGGATTCAGGATTCCGGCCAGCGCGCCCGCGCGGCGGCCCCGAACGCGAGCGCGGTTAGCCCCAGGGACACCACCATGTTGTAGCTCGCCATGCTGATCCCGAACAGGGTCCAATCGACCGTGTCGCACGGCTTCGGCGGCGGCCGGGAAAGGGCCTTGCGCAGATCCTCGATGGTGGCGATGGGCGGCGCGTCGTCGGCGCAGACGGCGGACGCCCACCAATGATGTTCGACGCCGACGTGATAGATCGCGATGCCGCCGTTGACGAAGAACGCGACGGCGGCGAGCGCCAGCAGAACCGACACCACCCGCCGTTCGTCGCGCGCAAGCAGCGCGGGGACCATGAGCACGCCCACGATGGCGTAAGGCACGCGCTGATAGAGGCAGAGCGGGCAGGGCTCCAGCCCGCCCCAATATTCGGCGGCATAGGCGGTGGCCAGCGCCAGCACGCACGCGGCCAACAGCACGAACGCGGCGACGCGGGGGCGGAAAAGTATGCGGACCGGGTCTTCCATCATTCCATCATGCCCGGCAGGGAAGGCTCAGAACAGGTACTTGATGGCGACGAAGCCGCCGACCAGGAGAACGGCGAAAATCGTGGTCAGCATCATCAACCGTTCCTCGATGAAGACGCGGATCGGCGCGCCGAATTTCCACAGCAGCGCGGCCACCAGGAAAAAGCGGATCGCGCGCGAGACGATGGAGGAAAGAGTGAAGACGACGGGATCGAGCCCGGTCACGCCCGCGGTGATGGTGATGAGCTTGTAGGGAATCGGCGTCATTCCCTTGATGATCACGATCCAGGCGCCGTAGGCGTTGAAGGTGTCGCGGAACGCGGCGAACTGGGTTTCCAGCCGGTAGAACGCGATGATCGGCGCGCCCAGGGTTTCGAAGGCGAGGTAGCCGATGGCGTAGCCGAGCCAGCCGCCGGCGACGGAGGCGAGCGTGCAGACGGTGGCGATGCGCCAGGCGTTGGTCGGCGCCGCCAGCACCATGGCGATCAACAGCACGTCGGGCGGGATCGGGAAGAACGAGCTTTCGACGAACGACACGGCGGCCATCCACCCCATGGCGTGGGGGTGGGCGGAAAGGCGCAAGGTGGCGTCGTACAGGCGGCGCAGCATGGGGGCGGGCGTTCATACCAGCCGCCGCCCGAGCGCACAACGAGAGGCGGTTTCCCTCGGCCGAATTATGCTTTATATCCGGCGCCGGATGTCGTGCGGGCCAACGCCCAAGCGCCATCCAAGATACGCCCCTCGCGGGGCGCGCGGGCGGCCCCTGTGGCGGAACGGTAGACGCGGCAGACTCAAAATCTGTTGCTCGCAAGGGCGTGGGGGTTCGAGTCCCTCCAGGGGCACCACCGCAAATTCCAGCGCCGGAGGTTGCCCGCCGATCGGCATTAATGCCCCTCATGCTGCCCATCCCAAGGCACGTATTCCGGGTATGTCTGGTGGCGCTCATGGGCGTTTTTCAGGCGTCCGCGGCGTCGGCGTTTGCGGATGACACATACGTCCATCTGACGTGGGAACGCGCCCCGGTCGTTCTGCCGAACGGCAAGCACGTCGCTCTCGGCGACGAGGCATTCCGCGCTTACGCGAAGGGCGGGAAATTGCCGGTGGTCGTTTACTTCCACGGTTCCAGCGGCCTTCAGCAATCCAGCATGTCCTCGATCTGGGTCGCTTACGCCAAGGCGTTGAAGGCGGTTTTCATCGCTCCCGACAGCTTTGCCCGCCCGAATCGTTCCAAGCACAACAGCAACTTGTGGATCGGCGAACGGCGGAACGAGATCGACTACGCCCTCTTCCGGCTTCGGCAAGCCCCATGGGCCGACCCGGGCAACATCGTCGCCATCGGGCTCAGCGAGGGAAGTTTGGCGCTGGTGCATTACGACAAGCCCGGCTTTCGCGCCGTCGTGCTCACCGGATGGCATTGTCAGTGGGTGAAATACACCATCGATCTGCCGAACGACATTCCGGTTTTGAACGCCCAGCACAGGAGCGATCCGAATTTTTATCCGCGACGCGGCAGCGGGACTTGCGAGGACACCTTGAAGGGGCGGCCGAATTCCGAGGTTTTCACCTGGGAAACTCCCGCGATCCACAATGGAAACATGGTCAAAGAAGTCCGGGTCAAAATCATCGAGTTCCTGAAGCGGAACATGCGATAGGCCCTCGGCTCCAGTCTCTCCAGAAGGCGCCCTGATCCCATCCATTCGTCGACGGACTCGTCGTTCGGGCGGCAATCCGGATTGACGCCGGTTCCCGGCTCTCCTAAAAACGATTTTCGATATCGAATATCGATATAGACGCCCGGCCGCCGGCGGCGGGGACGACGAGGGGGAACCGGACATGGACGTACAGAGCGAAACACGGCGCCGATTGAGCGTCGCGGATGTTTTTCTCGCTTTTTTGCAACTCGGCCTGACCTCCTTCGGCGGCCCGGTCGCGCACCTCGGCTATTTCCGCGAGGCGTTCGTGGTGCGCCGCCGCTGGATCGACGACCGGGCCTACGCCGACCTGGTGGCGCTGTGCCAGTTCCTGCCCGGGCCGGCCTCGAGCCAGGTCGGCATCGGGATCGGGCTGGCCAAGGCAGGGCTGCCGGGGGCGTTCGCCGCCTGGTTCGCCTTCACCATGCCGTCGGCGCTCGCCCTGCTGGCCTTCGGCTACGGCGTGGCCGCGTTCCGGGACGCCATCCCCGGCGGCGTGCTGCATGGATTGAAGGTGGTCGCCGTCGCGGTCGTCGCCCAGGCGGTCTGGGGCATGGCGCGGACTTTGTGTCCCGACGCGCCCCGCGTCACGCTCGCCGTGCTCGCCGCGGGCGCGGTGCTCGCGGCCCCGACGCCGCTCGTCCAAGTCGCCGTCATCGTCGCCGGCGGGGTGGCGGGGCTTGTCTGGTTGCGTACCGAGATCGACCCGCGTCACGTCGCGCTCGGAATCGACGTCGGCCGGGGCGTCGCCGTCGCCGCGCTCGCCCTGTTCTTCGCGCTGTTGGTCGGCCTGCCCCTGCTCGCGGCCGCCTATCCGTCGCAAGCCCTGGCGCTGGTCGACAGCTTCTATCGGTCGGGATCGCTTGTGTTCGGCGGCGGCCACGTCGTCCTGCCGCTGCTTCAGTCCGAGGTGGTGCCCCCGGGCTGGGTGTCGAACGACGCCTTCCTCGCCGGCTACGGCGCGGCGCAGGCCGTTCCCGGGCCGTTGTTCACCTTCGCGGCCTATCTCGGCACGGTGATGGGCCCCGAACCGAACGGATGGCTGGGGGCGACGATCTCCCTCGTTGCCATTTTCGCGCCGTCCTTTCTGCTGGTCGTGGGTGCGCTGCCGTTCTGGGACGCCTTGCGTCACCTGCGCCTGGTCCAAAAGGCGCTGCTCGGCGTCAACGCCGCCGTGGTGGGATTGCTGCTCGCCGCTCTCTATAATCCCGTTTGGACGAGCGGCATTCTCGCGCCGGGCGATTTCGGTCTCGCGCTCGCCGCGTTCACGCTTTTGGTTTTCTGGAAGGTGCCGGCCTGGCTCGTGGTGATCCTGACCGCGAGCGGCGGTTGGGGATTGCAGATTCTCGCCGGCCTCGGCTGAGGAACGATAACGACACCTGTCGGACATGGGCGGCAAGGACATCTATATCGGGCTGATCCGGTTGCACGTGCTCCATCACGCGGCGGCGGAGCCGGTGTACGGCGGCTGGATCATCGAGGAGCTTCGCCGGCACGGCTATGCGCTCAGTCCCGGCACGCTCTATCCGATGCTGCATGGCCTGGTCGGGCAAGGTTACCTGAAATCCCGCCAGGAGGGCTCCGGCAAGCGGGCGCGGCGCTTCTATCGGATCACGCCAAAGGGCCGACGCGTGCTGGCCGACGCCAAGGAAAAGGTCAGGGAGCTTTTCGGCGAGTTGTTCGAGGAGCCTTGACGGTATGAAAGCCGCTGGCCTGTCCGCGCCCGTCACTCGGCGTCGGGCTGGTTTTCGGGCCGGGCTTTGTCGAAGGCGGGGAGCGCCAGGCACGCGGCCTCGATCCGGCGCAGCGTCGGATAGGCGTCGAGCGCGCATTTGAAGCGCCGCGCGTTGGCGAGCTGGGGTACCAGGCACACGTCGGCCAGCGTCGGCCGCGCGCCGTGGCAGAATTCGCCGGTCGCCGCGTCGCTCGCGAGCGACGTTTCGAGGGCGGCGAACCCCTCGGCAATCCAATGGCAATACCAGGCGAGCCGGGCGTCCTCGCTCGCGCCCAGTTTGGCGGCGAGATAGTTGAGTATGCGCGGCGGATTGAGCGGATGGATGTCGCACGCGATCTGCAGCGCGATCCCGCGCACCCGCGCGCGCCCGCGCGCGTCCTTGGGCAGCAGCGGCGGTTCGGGTCGCGTTTCTTCCAGGTATTCGAGGATGGCGAGCGACTGGGTGAGCAGCGCGCCGTCGATCTCCAGCGCCGGCACCAGCTTCTGCGGATTGAGCTTGGCATAGGCTCCGTGCTGCTCGCCCTTCAGGAGCCGCACGACGGCGTGGTCGTAAACCACGTTTTTCAAATTGAGCGCGATCCGCACCCGGTAGGCGGCGGACGAGCGGAAGTAGCCGTAGAGCTTGGTCATGGTTTTATCTCCCGTAACGGATGACCCTAGCGCCGGGCGAGGCGCAGGCCGGCCATCCGGCCCTTGAGGTAAGCGCCGAAGGCGGCGACGTCGCCTTCGCGATGGTAGGATTTGCGCCAGACGAGGCCGATGCGCCTGGCCGGGCTGTCCTTGGCGAGCGGTTTCACCGCCACCTCCATTCCTTTCACCAATCCGGCCGATAGGGCGACTTCCGGCAAGAAGGTGACGCCCAAGCCGTTCGCGACCATTTCGATCAGAGTGTAGAGACTGGTCGCCTGGAATTTGTCGCCGCCGATGCTCCGGCCGAGGCGGCAGGCCGAAAGCGCATGTTCGCGCAGACAATGGCCGTCTTCCAGCAGCAGGAGATCGCCGGGCGGAACGTCCGCGGCCGAAACGATTTTGCTCCTGTCCTGGATCAAGGAGTGGTTCCGGGGCGCCACCAGCCAGAAGGGATCGGGGCCGAGGTCCATGATTTCGAAGCCCGCGACGTCGAACGGCAATGCGATCAGGGCGGCTTCCAGTTCGCCCCGGCGCAGACGATCGAGCAGCGGGCGGGTCTGGTCCTCGCGGATGAAGAGTTTCAATTCCGGATAGGCGCGCCGGAGTCCCCGCAGCACCCGGGGCAGCACGAACGGCCCGAGGGTGGGAATGGCGCCGAGGCGGAACGGCCCGGTCAAGGGCTCGTCGCCCGCGCGCACGGTTTCGACCAGGGTTTCGGCCCCGGCCAACAGCGCGCGCGCCTGCTCGGCCACGGTTTCGCCGAGCGGCGTCGGCAGGACCTTGCGCTTGGTCCGTTCCACCAGTTTCGCCTGCAGCACGTTCTCCAGGTCCTTGAGGCCCGCCGAGAGGGTCGATTGGGTGACGCGGCAGCGCTCCGCCGCCCGGCCGAAATGACGCAGATCGACCACGGCGACGAGGAATTGCAGCTGGCGCAGGGTGGGCAGGATCGTCATCCGCGTTTCCCCGGATCCGGAACGGTCGGGCTCATACTAATCGATTCTGACGATTAATAAATAAGAAATTACTCGTTAGAGACGATTTATCCATCTTGCTACGGTTCGGGTCGTCGAAGCCCGCAAACCCCCGCCGCCAGAGGCGCCCCATGACCGAATTCATCCTGCTTCTCACCCGACTGATCGACCGTCAACCCCGGAGGACAACCCCATGAGCACCGAAACCGTGAGCAAATGCCCCGTCGCGGGCCACGCCGCCGCCGGCGCCAGGTCGAACCGCGACTGGTGGCCGAACCGCCTCAAGCTGAACATCCTGCGCCAGCATTCGTCCTTGTCCGATCCGATGGGCAGGAACTTCGACTATGCCAAAGAATTCAGGAAACTCGACCTCAAGGCCGTGAAGAAGGACCTTTACGCGCTGATGACGGACTCGAAGGATTGGTGGCCCGCGGACTGGGGCCACTACGGCGGGTTGTTCATCCGCATGGCGTGGCACAGCGCGGGCACTTATCGCGTGCACGACGGCCGCGGCGGCGCCGGCACCGGCAATCAGCGTTTCGCTCCCGTCAACAGCTGGCCCGACAACGCCAACCTCGACAAGGCGCGCCGCCTGCTCTGGCCGATCAAGAAGAAGTACGGCAACGGGATTTCGTGGGCCGACCTGATGATCCTCGCCGGCAACTGCGCGCTCGAATCGATGGGCTTCAAGACCTTCGGCTTCGGCGGCGGGCGCGCGGACATCTGGGAGCCCGAAGAAGACATTTATTGGGGCTCCGAGGCCGAATGGCTGGGCGACAAGCGCCACGGCGGCGACCGGAATCTCGAAAACCCCCTCGCCGCCGTGCAGATGGGCCTGATCTACGTCAACCCGGAAGGGCCGAACGGACAGCCGAGCGTGCTAGCCTCGGCGCGCGACATCCGCGAGACCTTCGCGCGCATGGCCATGAACGACGAGGAGACCGTCGCGCTCATCGCCGGCGGCCACACCTTCGGCAAAAGCCACGGCGCCGCCAGCGCGGCGAACGTCGGCCCCGAGCCGGAAGCCGCGCCGCCGGAAGCGATGGGGCTCGGTTGGATTTCGCGCCACGGCAGCGGCAAGGGCGGCGACGCGATCACCTCGGGCATCGAGGGCTCCTGGACCGCGAACCCGACCAAGTGGGACACGGGTTATTTCGACGTGCTGTTCGGCTACGACTGGGACCTGGTGAAAAGCCCCGCCGGCGCGTGGCAATGGGTGCCGGTCAATCCGGACCCCAAGCATCTCGCGCCCGCCGCGCACGATCCCGCGAAGCGCGTGACCACCATCATGACCACCGCCGACATGGCGCTGCGGATGGACCCGGCTTACGAGAAAATCTCGCGCCGCTTCCACAAGAGCCCGGACGAATTCGCCGACGCCTTCGCCCGCGCGTGGTTCAAGCTGACGCACCGCGACATGGGGCCGAAGGCGCGCTATCTCGGCCCGGAGGTCCCCAAGGAAGACCTCATCTGGCAGGACCCGGTTCCGGCGGTCGATCATCCGCTGGTCGACGCGAAGGACATCGCCGATCTCAAGGCCAAGATCCTGGCTTCGGGGCTCTCCGTCGCCGAGCTGGTCTCGACCGCCTGGGCGTCGGCCTCGACATTCCGCGGTTCCGACAAGCGCGGCGGCGCCAACGGCGTGCGCATCCGCCTCGCGCCCCAGAAGGATTGGGAAGCCAACCAGCCCGTCCAACTGGCCAAGGTGCTCGCGGCCCTGGAAGGGGTCCGGAAGGCGTTCAACGCCGGGTCCGGCAACAAGAGGGTCTCGCTCGCCGACCTGATCGTGCTCGGCGGCTGCGCGGCCATCGAGCGGGCGGCGAAAAACGCCGGGCACGACGTCGAGGTTCCGTTCGCCCCGGGGCGCACGGATGCCACGCCGGAGCAGACCGATGCGGACTCGTTCGCGGTGCTGGAGCCGCTCTCGGACGGGTTCCGCAACTACCAAAAGAAGGCGTTGAGCGTCGCGCCGGAAGCGATGCTGGTCGACAAGGCGCAGCTGCTGACGCTGACCGCGCCGGAAATGACGGTTCTCGTCGGCGGCCTGCGCGTGCTGGGCGCGAACCACGGTTCATCGCCGCACGGCGTGTTCACCGACCGGCCCGGAACGCTCAGCAACGACTTCTTCGTCAACCTGGTCGACATGGGCACGGCGTGGAAGCCGGTTTCGGACGCGGGCGACGTGTTCGAAGGCCGCGACCGCGCCGGCGGCAAGATTAAGTGGACCGCCACCCGCGTCGATCTCGTGTTCGGATCGAACTCCGAGCTTCGGGCGCTGGCCGAAGCCTATGCCCAGGACGACTCGAAGGAGAAGTTCGTGCGCGACTTCGTGGCGGCGTGGACCAAGGTGATGAACCTCGATCGGTTCGACCTCGAAGCCGCGCGCGGATAATTAAAGACAGCCAAGGACGCCGGCCGCGCCCGACCGAACGGTCACTTCTTCTTCGGGTCGTACCCGAGGTTGGGCGCGAGCCAGCGTTCCATGATGGCGAGGTCCATGCCCTTGCGCCGGGCGTAGTCCTCGACCTGGTCGCGCCCGATCCGCCCCACCCCGAAATATTTCGCCTCGGGGTGCGCGATGTAATAGCCGCTGACGGCGGCGGCCGGCCACATGGCGAAGGCGTCGGTGAGCGTGACGCCCGCGTTTTTTTCCGCGTCGAGCAGCCGGAATAATGTTCCTTTCTCGGTGTGGTCGGGGCAGGCGGGATAGCCGGGCGCGGGGCGGATGCCCCGGTATTCTTCCGCGATCAATTGCGCGTTGGAGAGGGCTTCGTCCGCGGCGTAGCCCCAGATTTCCTTCCGCACCCGCTCATGCAGGCGTTCGGCGAAAGCCTCGGCGAGGCGGTCGGCGAGCGCCTTGACCATGATCGCGGAATAATCGTCGTGCGCGGCCTCGAAGCGCTTGACCGCGTCTTCGACGCCGATGCCGGCGGTGACGGCGAAGCCGCCGAACCAGTCGGGCTTGCCGGAGTCCTTGGGTGCGACGAAATCGGCGAGCGCCAAATTGGCGCGCCCGCCTTCGCCCCGCGCCATTTGCTGGCGCAGCGTGTGGACTGTCGCCAGCACGCGGCTCCGCGTTTCGTCGCCCCGATAGGGGCGCGTCATTGAATGCGCGCGGGGATTCGCCCGCGCGACGTCGTAAATCTCGATATCGTCGCCGACCGAATTGGCCGGCCACAGCCCGACCACGCCGCGCGCCGTGAGCCATTTTTCGCCGACGATCCGCTGCAGCATGGCGCGGGCGTCGTTGTAGGTGTGTCGCGCCGTTTCGCCGAGCTTGGGGTCTTCGAGGATGTCGGGGAAGCGCCCGCGCATTTCCCAGACCGCGAAGAAGGGGCCCCAGTCGATGCGCGCCACCAATTCCGCCAGGTCGTAGTCGTCGAACCGGGTGAGGCCGGGCTTCAGGGGCTTGGGCGGGGCGTAGGCGCCCCAGTCGATGGCGGCGCGGTTGGCGCGGGCCTTGGCGATCGGCAGGCGGTCCTTTTCCTCCTGTTGGCGCGCGTGCAGCTCGCGCGTCCGTTCGTAATCGGCGCGCACGTCGGCGGCGAACGCGGCGCGCTTATCCCCGGCCAGCTGCCCGGCGATGCCGACCGCGCGCGAGGCGTCCGTGACGTAGACCACCGGGCCCGAATAGTTGGGCGCGATCTTGACCGCGGTGTGCACCTTGCTGGTGGTTGCGCCGCCGATCAGGAGCGGCATCTTGAATCCCTGGCGCTCCATCTCGCTCGCGACGAAGGACATTTCCTCCAGGCTCGGAGTGATCAGGCCGGAAAGGCCGATCATGTTCGCGCCGACTTCCTTCGCCGTTTCGAGGATTTTGGCGCACGGCGCCATCACGCCGAGGTCGATGGTTTCGAAGTTGTTGCACTGAAGGACGACGCCGACGATGTTCTTGCCGATGTCGTGCACGTCGCCCTTGACGGTCGCCATCACGATCTTGCCCTTGGCGCTGCCGCCGGTTTTCTCCGCCTCGATGTAAGGCAGCAGGTAGGCGACCGCCTTTTTCATCACGCGCGCGCTTTTCACCACCTGGGGCAGGAACATGCGCCCCGAACCGAACAGGTCGCCGACCCGGTTCATGCCCTCCATCAGCGGACCCTCGATCACCGCGAGCGGCCGGGGCGCCGTCTTGCGCGCTTCCTCCACGTCGGCCTCGATGAAATCGGCGACGCCGTGGACCAGCGCGTGGGCGAGGCGCTCCTCGACCGGATTTTCGCGCCAGGCGAGATCGACTTCCTTTTTGGCGCCGCCCGCGCGGTAGCGTTCGGCGATTTCGAGCAGCCGCTCGGCCGCGTCCGCGCGGCGGTTGAGGATCACGTCCTCGACCCGTTCGCGCAGTTCGGGCGGAATGTCCTCGTAGAGCGTCACCTGGCCCGCGTTGACGATGCCCATGTCGAGCCCGGCCTTGATCGCGTGGTAGAGAAAGACCGAGTGCATCGCCTGGCGCACCGGTTCATTGCCGCGAAACGAAAACGAGACGTTGGAAATGCCGCCCGACGCGTGGGCGTAGGGCAGTTTCTCGCGGATCATGCGCGTCGCCTCGATGAAGGCGCGTGCGTAGTCGTTGTGTTCCTCGATGCCGGTGGCGACCGCGAATACGTTGGGGTCGAACACGATGTCCTCGGGCGGGAAGCCGACCTTCTCGGTCAGCAGCCGGTAGGCGCGCCGGCAGATCTCGAACCGGCGTTCGGCGGTTTCCGCCTGGCCCTTCTCGTCGAAGGCCATCACCACCACGGCGGCGCCGTAGCGGCGGACTTTCCGCGCCTGGTCGAGGAACGGCCCCTCGCCTTCCTTGAGGCTGATGGAATTGACGATCGCCTTGCCCTGCACGCATTTGAGCCCGGCCTCGATCACCGACCATTTCGAGGAATCGATCATGATCGGCACCTTGGCGATGGCCGGTTCCGACGCGATCAGGTTGAGGAAGGTGGTCATCGCCTTCTCGGCGTCGAGCATGGCGTCGTCCATGTTGACGTCGATCACCTGGGCGCCGTTCTCGACCTGGTCGCGGGCGATATCGAGGGCGGCCTCGTACCGGCCCTCGAGGATCAGTTTCTTGAACTTGATCGAGCCGGCGACGTTGGTGCGCTCGCCGACATTGACGAAGGCGGCGGTCGGCGCCTGCGGCGCGGTCGGTTGGGAAGAGGTCGTGTCGGTCATTCGCGCAACTCGAAGGGTTCGAGGCCGGAGAGGCGGAGCCGGCGGGGGATTTCAGGCACGCGGCGGGGCGGAAGGCCCTTCACCGCCTCGGCAATGGCGCGGATATGGTCGGGCGTGGTGCCGCAGCAGCCGCCGAGCACGTTGACCAAGCCGTCACGCGCCCATTCGACCACGAAGCCCGCGGTCTGCTCCGGCGTTTCGTCGTACTGGCCGAATTCGTTCGGCAGCCCCGCGTTGGGGTAGGCGCAGATCAGGGTGTCGGCGACGCGCGCGAGTTCGGCGAGATGCGGGCGCATCTCGGGCGCGCCGAGGGCGCAGTTGAGCCCGACGGTGAGCGGCTTGGCGTGGCTGACCGAATTCCAGAACGCTTCCGGCATCTGGCCCGAGAGCGTGCGCCCGGAACGGTCGGTGATGGTGCCGGAAATCATCACCGGGACCGCGTGGCCGGTTTCCGCGAACATCTCGTCGATGGCATAGAGCGCGGCCTTGGCGTTCAGGGTGTCGAAGATGGTTTCCACCAGCAGCACGTCGACGCCGCCCTCGATCAGGGCGCGCGCCGCCTCGCGGTAGGCGTCGCGCAGCTGATCGAAGGTGACGTTGCGCTTGGCCGGATCGGCGACGTCGGGCGAGATCGACGCGGTGCGGTTGGTGGGGCCGATGGCGCCGGCGACGAAGCGCGGCTTGGCCGGAGTCTTCGCCGTCCAGGCGTCGGCGGCGGCGCGGGCGAGCTTGGCGCCTTCGCGGTTCAGCTCGCCGACCAGCGCTTCCATGCCGTAGTCGGCCTGGCTGATGGACGTGGAATTGAACGTGTTGGTTTCGATGATGTCGGCGCCGGCGGCGAGATAAGCCTCGTGAATCGCGCGGATCACGTCGGGACGGGTGAGGGTGAGCAGGTCGTTGTTGCCCTTGAGGTCGCGCGGCCAGTCCTTGAACCGTTCGCCGCGGAAGTCGGCTTCGGTCAATTTGTGTTTTTGGATCATGGTGCCCATGGCCCCGTCCAGGATCAGGATGCGGGTTTTCAGCGCCTCGTGCAGCTTGATCAGGCGCGTGGCGGACTGGGGGGCGGCGGCATCGGTGGCGGCGGTCATGGGGCGGACTCCGAAACGGGCGCGTTTGCCTTGGGCGGGCGCACGCCGAGGATGTGGCAGATGGCGTAAACCAGATCGGCGCGGTTCAAGGTGTAGAAATGGAACTCGCGCACGCCGCCCTCGAACAGAAGCCGGCATTGTTCGGCCGCGACCGAGCCCGCGACCAGCTTGCGGGTTTCGGCGTCGTCGTCGAGTCCCTCGAACAGATCCGCGAGCCAGTCGGGCAGCGAAGCGCCGCACGCCTTGGCGAATTGGCGCACCCGCGCGAAATTGGTCACCGGCAGGATGCCGGGCACGATCGGAACCGAAATGCCGTTGGCCCGCGCGCGCTCGACGAAACGGAAATACACTTCGGGATCGAAAAAGAACTGGGTGATGGCGCGGTTGGCGCCGGCGTCGATCTTGCGTTTCAGGTTGTCGAGGTCGTCCTCGGGGCTCTTGGCCTGGGGATGGGTTTCGGGATAGGCGGCGACGCTGATTTCGAAATCGGCGATGCGCTTCAGTCCCGCGACCAGGTCGGACGCGAAGATGTAGCCGGCGGGATGCAGGCGCGGGCTGCCGAGTCCCGGGCCCGGGCTGTCGGGCGGATCGCCGCGCAGGGCGACGATGTGACGGATGCCTTCGTCCCAATAACGCCTCGCCACGGCGTCCACTTCCGCCCGGGTGGCGTTCACGCAGGTCAGGTGCGCGGCGGGTTCCAGGGTCGTTTCGCGCCGGATGCGCAACACGGTCGCGTGGGTGCGTTCGCGGGTCGAGCCGCCGGCGCCGTAGGTAACGGAGACGAACGAAGGGCGAACCGGCGCCAGACGCTGGATGCATTCCCAGAGCGCGATCTCGGCGCCTTCGGTCTTGGGCGGAAAGAATTCGAACGAAACCCGGACGTCGCCGGGCAGCGGCGCGACCGATTGAATCACGGGACGAACGGCGGAGATGGCGCGGGTCGAGAGCACGGATGGGTGAGCCTTTGCGGCCGGGATCGGGGTTTCGGGTCGGTTCAAGCGGATGTCTGCGCCGCGCGCACGGTCCAGCGCGCGAGCGCCGCCTTGGGCTCGCCCGGCCTGGGCTTGCGCGCGAGCCAGATGGTGACCGTGAGCGGGCGGCCCGGAATATGGGCGACGCCGAGCGGATCGAGGCCCGCCTCGCGGCACCAGCCGAGCACCTCGCCTTCGGCGAAGCCGAGCCGGCGATGGGCGTGGCGTTCGCGCAGTTCCTCGACCGCGTGGGGCGCGAAATCGGCGACGGCGAGCCGTCCGCCTGGCCGCAAGGTCCGCGCGGCTTCGGCGATCGCCTGGAGCGGATCGTCGAGAAAGTGCAGCACCTGGTGAACGACGGCGACATCGAACGCGGCCTCGGGATAGGGCAGGCGGTAGAGGTCGCCCTGGCGAACCGAGCCGTGAACGAGGCGTGCGCGATCGAGCGCGGCGCGGGCGAGCGTCAGCATGTCGTGGGAGAGATCGATCCCCTCGCAGCGCGACGCCAGCGGTCCGAGCAATTCGAGCATCCGTCCGGTGCCGGTGCCGAGGTCGAGCAGTTCGCCGAGCGGTTCGCGGCCGTCGGGCCCGGCGAGCAGGCGCACCAGCGTGCGCTCGACTTCCGCGTCGTCGGCGTGCATGCGCCGCAAGCTGTCCCAGTTCTTGGCGTTGGCGCGGAAATAAGCGGCCGCCGCGCGCGTGCGTTCCTCGCGCACGGCGGCGAGGCGGGTGCGATCCTCCGCCGGCAGTCCCGCGGCGGTGTCGAGGGCGGCGGCGAGCCAGGCCGCGAATCGACCGCCCAATCCGTCGCGCGCCAGGCGATGAAAGACCCAGGCACCCTCGGGCGTGCGCTCGACCAATCCCGCCTCGGCCAGCAGCTTGAGGTGGCGCGAAATCCGCGGCTGGCTCTGGTTGAGGATCCTGGCGATCTCGCCGACCGCGAGCTCGCCCTCGGCCAGCAGCGCGAGCAGCCGGAGCCGGGTCGGCTCGGCCGCGGCGCGCAACCCGGCCAGCACCTCGTCCGCCGGGAACAGACGGGGCTGTTGATCGGGCATGGTGGAGCCGCCGATTTTCAGGTTCATATACATGTATAAAGATATCTTTATATGAAACTAGAGAAAAGGCAAGGGGCATTTTCCGGCCCGATTCCCGGGGAGGCGGGAGCCGCCGTATTCGGGACGAACCTCAATATCTGGTCGCCACCATTCCGACCTAAGGTGGAGACCGCGTTACCAATTATTAACCATCCATCGGCGAGAGTGCGCTCGCGGCAACGACCGCGTTCACGACGGGGAATCGGACATGACGGCCTTATGTGCTTTACGCGCCCTGCGGCAGGCGGCCGCGATCGCCCTGCTGGTCGCCGGGACGACGCTGGCGGGATGCGCGACCGCGCCGAACGATCCGGAGGCGCGCGCCGAACACCAGCGGATCAACGACCCGTTCGAGCCGGCCAACCGTTTCGTGTTCGCCCTCAACCGCGCCATCGACGCGGCGATCATAAAACCGCTCGCGACCCTTTATCGCGAACTGGCGCCGAAAGTGCTGCAAGAGGCCATCGGCAACATCCTCGCCAACCTGCGCACGCCGGTGGTGCTGGCCAACGACGTGCTGCAGGGCGAGGGCCGGCGGGCGGGCAACACGCTCGCGCGCTTCGTCGTCAACACCACCGTCGGCCTCGGCGGGGCGATCGACGCGGCAAGCGAAATGGGCATTCCCCGCCACGCGGAGGACTTCGGCCAGACGCTCGCGGTTTGGGGCGTGCCGGAGGGGCCCTATCTGGTGCTGCCGATCTTCGGGCCTTCAAATCCCCGTGATGCGGTCGGGCTGGTCGCCGACTTTTTCACCGATCCGATCAATTGGTACGCCGTCAACACCGGCCAGGAGTTCATCACCTATTCCCGCGCCGGGACGACCGGGATCGACGTCCGCGCCAGGCACATGAAGGAACTGGACGATTTGGAACGTACGTCGCTCGACTATTACGCCGCGATCCGGAGCCTCTACCGCGAACGCCGGGCGGACGAAATCCGCAACGGCCGCGGTTCGTCCAACATGCCGGCGCCGGGCCTGTCCGGCTCGTCCGAGCCGGTTTCCGGCCCGTCGGTCGCCGAAACGGCGCCCCTGATCCCCCTGGAAATCGGGCCCAAAAACGACTAGGTAAAGGCCGCCCGGAAAATGCCCGCCATGATCTCCCGCCGTATTTTCGCCGTCGGCTTCTCCCTGTTGGTCCTGCTTTCGGTCGCGCCCGCGCGCGCCTCGGCCGAACTGGAGAACGGCGCCAAGTCGTTCATCGAATCGCTAGCCAAGCAGGCGGTCGATTCGCTGGCCGATCCGAAGGTCGCCCGGCCCGAGCGGATCAACCGTTTCCGGCGCATGTTCAACGACAGCTTCGCGGTCGAGGCGATCGGCCGCTGGATCCTGGGGCGCCATTGGCGCACCGCGACCGAGGCCGAGCGTTCCGAATACCTCGGCCTGTTCGAGGACCTGATGGTGGTCTCCTACGTCGATCGCTTCGCCGAATACGCGGGCGAGGCACTGAAAGTGAACCGCTCGATCACCGAGAACGAAAACACCGTCACCATCTTTTCCGAAATCGTCCGCCCGAGCGGCGGTCAGCCGGTGCGGGTCGATTGGCGCGTCGGGCGCAACAAGGAAGCGGCCTACAAGATCGTCGACGTGGTGGTCGAGGGCACGTCCATGAGCAACACCATGCGCGCGGACTTCACCTCGGTCATCAACCAGAAGGGCGGGCAGATGTCGGGCTTGATCGAGGTCCTGCGCGCAAAGACCGTCGCCTTGAAGCAGGAAGCGGAACGGAAGTAACGCGGAGACCCGCTATTTTTTCGTTGTTTTGATTAACGGCGAAAGCGCCTCGGCCAGGCGTTCGGCGACCAGCGCATAACCGGCCGCCGTCATGTGACCATCGATCGGATAATACAACCGCTCGCCCCGGGCGGCGGCGGCCGTCGCCGCATCCAGAACGTCGACACAGCTCAAGCCGGTGCGCGCGCAATACGCGGCCAGCCGGCGGTTGGCCTCGCGCGCGCCGAGCGCCCGATCGTCGATGGCGAACCCGAGCGCGCGGCGATAACCGATCGCGTCGGCATCCACCTGCACCGGCGAAGGGAACGTCAACAGAACGAGTTTGGCGCCCGCAGCCTCCACGCCCGCGCGGATGCGATCGATCAGGCCCTCGCAGACGCGCCATTCGCTTTCCATGGCCGCGCGCGACGCGTCGTCGAGAAAAAGCCCGACCCGGAGGAAATCCGGGGCCTCGATCGCGCTCACGACGAGCCACGGGCTGACGGCCCACCGTCGGCCTTTTTCGATCCAACCATCCCGTTCGAGCCTGGCCGCTCGCGCGGCCTTGTCGGAATTCCCGCCGATCAAGCGCGCCAACGGTTGGGGCGCGAGCGGATTGTCGCCCGCGATGGCATGGGGCCGGCTTCGTGCCCGGCGCGCGCGCAGCCATTCGCGGGCCGGCCGAATCGCGTTTTCGGACACCAATTTCGACAGGTAGAAACCTTTGGGCCGGTCGTCGAGGACCTGGCGCGCGAGCGACGCGATCTGGCCGTCAATCCGGCCTTCGGGCAGGAGACGGGGCGGCCATGCGAGCGGACAATCGTTGCCGAGCAACATGCCGACGATGACCATGTTTGGGCGAAGCGGCAAAGCATGATGGTGAAGAAGGGAGAGATAGCCGACGAGATTGTCCCCCGGCTTGCCGACATTGACGACTTCGACTGGACCCGCCCCGTCCGTCCTGAGAAGCGCCTCGAGCTTCGCCGGGTAGGTTTCGTCGTTGTCGGCGCCCCATCCCCAGGTGAAGGAATCACCAACGGCCGCGATGCGATAAACGCCCGACGGACGGGTTCCGATCAGGCGCGTTTCGCGTAGGCCCTGGCGGTTGGTTACGACCCGGGTCGTGAACTCGTCCGTCGCCAGGATCGCGTCCTGATAAGGCCGGTTCGGCAGCTTGGCGAGCAAGGGCAAGGGCGGCGCCAGGCGCAAGACCCCTTCCGCCACGGCCAGCATCGCAAGAACCGTGGCGACGAGCAGGAGAATATTGCGACGCACGGGGCGACCGTCAGCGCGTCAATGGCTTGTACTTGATGCGGTGCGGTTGGTCGGCGTCCGCGCCCAGGCGCTTCTTCCGGTCGGCCTCGTAATCCTGATAGTTGCCCTCGAACCAGACCACCTGGCTCTCGCCCTCGAAGGCGAGGATATGGGTCGCGAGCCGATCCAGGAACCAGCGGTCGTGGCTGATGATGACGGCGCAGCCCGGAAAATCGGTCAGGCCGTCTTCGAGCGCGCTGAGCGTCTCGACGTCGAGATCGTTGGTCGGCTCGTCGAGCAGCAGCACGTTGGCGCCCGATTTGAGCATCTTGGCGAGATGGACCCGGTTGCGTTCGCCGCCCGAGATCTGGCCGACCTTCTTCTGCTGGTCGGCGCCGCGGAAGTTGAACTGGCCGACGTAGGCGCGGCTCGCCATCGTCCGTTTGCCGAGCTGGATTTCGTCGAGCCCGCCCGAGATTTCCTCCCAAACGGTCTTTTTCGCGTCGAGCGAATCGCGCGACTGGTCGACGTAGCCGAGCACGGCTGTTTCGCCGACGCGGATTTTCCCGCCGTCCGGCTTTTCCTGGCCGGTAATCATGCGAAAGAGCGTGGTCTTGCCCGCGCCGTTGGGGCCGATGACGCCGACCACGCCGCCGGCGGGCAGGCGGAACGACAGGTTTTCGATCAGCAGCCGCTCGCCGTAGCCCTTGCGCAGGCCTTCCGCGTCGATCACCACGTCGCCGAGGCGGGGTCCCGGCGGGATCACGATCTGGGCGACGTCGGGGCGGCCTTCGCGCGCCTGGGCTTCGGCCAGCTTCTGTTCGTAGGCCGTGATGCGCGCCTGGGCCTTGGCGTGGCGCGCGCGCGGGCTGGAACGGATCCATTCCAGTTCGTGCGCCAGCGCGCGGCTCCTCGCGCTTTCTTCCTTCTCCTCCTGGGCCATGCGCTTCTGCTTCTGCTCCAGCCAGGAGGAGTAGTTGCCCTGGTAGGGAATGCCGCGCCCGCGATCGAGTTCCAGGATCCATCCGGTGACGTTGTCGAGGAAATAGCGGTCGTGGGTGACGACGATGACGGTACCCTTGTATTCGCGGAGATGCCGTTCCAGCCACGCGACCGATTCGGCGTCGAGGTGGTTGGTCGGTTCGTCGAGCAGCAGGATTTCGGGCTTCTGCAGCAGCAGGCGGCAGAGCGCGACCCGGCGCCGTTCGCCGCCGGAAATCTTGGTCACGTCGGCGTCCGCCGGCGGGCAGCGGAGCGCGTCCATGGCGATCTCGATGGTCCGGTCCAGTTCCCACCCGTTGGCGGCGTCGATCTTTTCCTGCAGTTCGGCCTGTTCGGCGAGCAGCGCGTTCATGGCGTCTTCGTCCATCGGTTCGGCGAACTTGGCGCTGATGGCGTTGAAGCGATCGAGCATGTCCTTGACGCCGCCCAGGCCGCGCGTGACGTTGCCCTGGACGTCGAGGTCGGCGTCGAGCCCGGGCTCCTGCTCCAGGTAGCCGACCCGCACGCCTTCCGCCGCCCAAGCCTCGCCGCCGATGTCCTTGTCGAGGCCGGCCATGATCTTCAAGAGCGTCGATTTACCCGAGCCGTTGACGCCGACCACGCCGATCTTGGCGTCGGGCAGGAACGACAACGTGATGTTCTTGAGAATCTCGCGCCCGCCCGGAAACGTCTTGGCGACCTTGTTCATCACGAACGAATACTGGTAAGCGGCCATCGCGGTTCCCGGCGGTGTTAAGGATTGGAATTGAAGAGCGGTCTATTTACGTCTCCAGGGAGCAAAGATCAATGCGCCACCGCGCCATTCCTTGAAGCCTTCAGCCGGTGTCCGGTATATACTGAAAGCCATTGCGGGCGCGGGAGGGGGCGGGAGGGCGGCAACGTCCATGAAGAAATCGGTATTGGTCGTCGACGACGAGCCCAACATCGTGCTTTCGCTCGAATTTCTGCTCAAGCGTGCGGGTTACGATGTCCGCGTTGCGCGCAGCGGCGAGGACGCGGTGAAAGCCGTTACCGAGCGTGTGCCCGATTTAATCGTTCTCGACGTCATGCTGCCGGCGCTTGACGGCTATCACGTGTGCGAAACGATTCGCGCCGACCCCAAGCTGAACTCGGCGCGCATCCTGATGCTGACGGCGAAAAGCCGCGACGTGGAACGGGAAAAAGCGCTGGCGCTCGGTGCCGACGACTACATGACGAAGCCGTTTTCCACCCGCGAGCTGGTCGAGCGTGTCCGGTCGATCCTCGGCCCCGGCGGCGGATAGAGGATCGGGAGAACCGCGAAGGGGCGCGCGCATCATGGACCCAAGCCGGACGATCGCGAGCGTGTTCCTGGCGGTTGGCGTTGCGCTGAGCGGCGCGTTGTTGGCGGCCGCGGCAGTTGTGTCCGACGAAGCGGCGGCGTTGCGCGGATCGTTGCAGGTGGCCGCCGTGATCGCGATCTTGATCGTTGCCGGCCTGATACTGGTCCGGTGGCTCGCCGCGCCGATGGCGCGGTTGGCCGGCGACGTGCGCTTGGTTGCCGACGCCAAGGGCGCGACCCGGATCGATCCCGCCGCCTATCGCTTCCTCGGCGATCTTCCCCGGGCGATCGCGGACCTCTCGGATCAATTCGCGCGCGCGCGGGGGATCGTCGACGATGCGGTTGCGGCGGCGACCGCGCGCGCCGAAGAGCAGAAAAGCCGGCTCGAGGCGCTCCTCAGGGACTTGAGCGAGGGCGTGATCGTCTGCAACCTCAACCACGAAATCCTGCTCTACAACCACATGGCCGTGCGCATCCTGGGCGGTGCGGCGGAATTCGGCCTGGGGCGGACCTTGTTTGGCTTCATCACGCGTGAGCCGGTGCTGCATATGCTCGACTGGCTGAACGCGCAACCCGATCGCGGCCGGTCGGGCTCGCCGGGCAGCAGCGGTACGTTCGTATGCGCGACGGCGGATTCGCGCACGTTGCTGCAAGGACGAATGAGCTTGATCGTCGACAGTCGCAACGCGGTGGCGGGATACGTGCTGACCCTCGCCGACGCGACCCACCAGATCGCGGCCCTGGGCAAGCGCGATGCATTGCTGCGTGCGGCGACCGAAGGCGTGCGCGGACCGATCGCCAACTTGCGCGCGGCGGCGGAGACGCTCGCCGCCCATCCCGAGATGCCGGGCGATCAGCGCCGCGCTTTCGAATCGATCGTCGTCAACGAAAGCGCCCGTCTCAGCGAAAGCCTCGCCGCACTCGCCCAAGACCGCCGCGGCCTGGTCAGCGATCCCGTTATGATGGGCGATCTCCACTCCCTCGACTTGTTCAATTGCGTCATCCGCCGGGTGCGCGACTGCGAGGGCATCCCGGTGACGATGACCGGCTTGCCGCAATGGATCTACGGCGATTCCTACGCTCTCATGATTACGTTCGCCCATCTGATCAGCAGGATCAAGCGTCACACCGGCGCCGCCGCGTTCGATATCGAAGCGCGGCCGGGGGAGAAGGGTTGCTATGTCGACATCGTCTGGCCCGGCGAACCCTTGCCCTCGGCCTTGTTGTCGACGTGGATAGAAACCCCCCTCGATGGCGACTTGAGCGGACTCTCGTTGCGCGCGGTTCTCGAACGCCACCACAGCGACCTTTGGAGCCAGCCTGCCCGGAACGGCCACGCCCGCCTGCGCGTGCCTTTGCCGCGCGCGACGCGGCCAGGCATCGAACGTCGCGGCGAACCCCTGCCCTCGCGGCCCGAGTTTTACGATTTCGACCTTCTCCGTCGGGCCGAAGCGTCGCCCGAGCTTGGCGCCCGGCCATTACGCTCGCTCACGTTCGTGGTATTTGACACCGAAACCACGGGACTGAATCCGGTCAATGATACGATCGTGTCGATCGCGGGAGTTCGTATCGTCAACGGCCGGATTTTGACCGGCGAAACCTTCGATCGTCTCGTCAATCCCGGCCGGCCGATCCCCAGGGAGTCCACCCTGATTCATCGAATCTCGGACGACATGGTTCGCGACCGACCGCCGATCTCCGTCGTTTTGCCGCAATTCAAGGCGTTTGTCGGCGAAGCCGTGCTGGTCGCGCACAACATCGCGTTCGACTTGAGCTTTCTCAAAGCGCACGAGAAAACGAGCGGCGTCCGCTTCGACAATCCGGTGCTCGACACCATGTTGCTTTCGGCGACGCTCTACGAACACGCCGACGATCATACCCTGGACGGCCTCTCCCGGCGCTTTGGGATCGAGATACGCGACCGGCATACCGCATTGGGCGACGCGGTGGTTACGGCCGCGGCGCTGGTTGCCATGTTCGAGGGGCTCGAACGTCGCGGCATCCGCACGCTCCGCGACGCCGTGCGAGCGTCGCGCGTGGCGATCGAATTGCGCGCCCGTCAGGCGCAAATGGCCGGCGGGGTCGGGTCGTAAGGAGGGCGCCGGCGGAGCGGGGAAAGGAGATGGCGATGATCAAACCTCGGGAATGGCGGAGCGAGCGCACGGTTGCATTGTTCCTGTTCGGCGCGACCGCCATCAGTCCGCCGTTTCTTGCCATCTTCGCGCTCGACGCTTTCGCGTTCGGGGTGCCGCTTCTCCACGCCTATCTCTTCGCCGTCTGGGCCGGGCTGATTGCGCTGTTGGCGGTCTTGAGCGAGACGGCCAAGGATGAAACTACCGCCGACGAGGCGTCCCAAACACCGCTCCGTGAAGAGTGAGAAGGCCGTCATGCTTCAACCGTGGATGATCGTCGTGGCGGGGTTCGGGTACCTCTGCCTCCTCTTCGCGGTCGCCTATTGGGGCGATAAACGTGCGCTCCAGAAACGCAGCCTGGTCGCGGGTCCCTATATCTACGCGCTCTCGATCGCCGTCTATTGCACCGCTTGGACGTTTTACGGCAGCGTCGGCCGCGCGGCCACGAGCGGTATCGACTTCCTGCCGATTTATCTCGGACCGACGCTGGTGGCGATTCTGTGGTGGCATCTCCTGCGCAAGATATTGCGTATCAGTAAGAGCAACCGCATCACCTCGATCGCCGACTTTGTCGCCACCCGCTACGGTAAAAGTCAGCTTTTGGGCGGGCTCGTGACGGTGATCGCGATGATTGTAATCACGCCCTACATCGCGCTCCAACTCAAAGGCGTTTCGACCAGCTTCAATGTCTTGATGCAATATCCCCGGATCGTCATGCCGTCGCAGCTCGGCGGCGCCTCGATCTTCGAGGACACCGCCCTCTACGTTGCCCTGGTCATGGCCGCGTTCTCGATCCTGTATGGCACGCGTCACATCGACGCCACCGAGAAGCACGAAGGCATGGTCGCGGCGGTCGCCTTCGAATCGATCATCAAACTGATCGCGTTTCTCGCGGTCGGGCTATTCGTCACCTATGGCGTCTTCGACGGATTCGGAGACATCTTCACGCGCGCCGCCGAACGGCCCGAGATCGCCAAACTTCTGACCAGCGTCGGCGCCGGCGGTCACGGCGGGTGGGTGACGCTGACGCTGCTTTCCATGGCCGCGATCCTGTTCCTGCCGCGCCAATTCCAGGTCACCGTCGTCGAGAACGTCGACGAGCGTCATCTCGACAAGGCGGTCTGGCTGTTTCCGCTCTATCTTCTGCTCATCAACATCTTCGTGCTGCCGATCGCGTTCGGCGGGCTGCTCTACTTCCCGCCCGGTACGGTGGACGGCGATACGTTCGTGTTGACGCTGCCGATGGCGGAAGGCCATGGCGCGCTTGCCCTGCTTGCCTTTATCGGGGGGCTGTCGGCGGCGACCGCGATGGTGATTGTCGAAACGATCGCGCTCTCGACCATGGTCAGCAACGACCTCGTCATGCCGATTCTGCTCAGGATCGGCGGACTGCGCCTGACCGAACGCGGTGACTTGAGCGGCCTGTTGATCGCCATTCGCCGCGGCAGCATTTTGCTCGTCCTGCTGATGGGCTATCTCTATTTCCACTTCATTGGCGGAACCTATGCGCTCGTCAGCATCGGGCTTCTGTCGTTCGCGGCGGTCGCCCAGTTCGCGCCGGCGATCATCGGCGGAATTTATTGGAAACGGGCGACGCGGGCCGGCGCGCTCGCCGGTCTCGCCTCCGGCTTCGTGGTCTGGGTCTACACCCTCCTGCTGCCGTCGTTTGCGCAATCGGGTTGGATGCCGATGTCGTTCCTTCACGACGGCCCGTCCGGGATCGCGCTGCTCAAGCCGTATGCGTTGTTCGGGCTCGTCGGCTTCGACCACCTGTCCCATTCGCTCTTTTGGAGCATGCTCGCCAACGTCGGGCTCTATGTTGGCGTTTCGTTGCTGACGCGGCAAAGCGCGATCGAGCGCATTCAGGCGACCCGTTTCGTCGAAGTCTTTCGTCAAACCGGCGCGCCCGCCGCCGAACCCCGCTGGCGCGGCTTCGGCGTCACGGTTTCCGACCTGAAGAATCTGGCGGCGCGTTTCATCGGGCGCGACCGCGCCGAGCAGGACTTCGCCGCCTATGCCCACGGCCGCGGACTCGACCTCGGCAAGATGGGTATCGCCGACGCCGGCTTGGTCACTTTCACCGAACGTCTGTTGGCGGGCGCCATCGGCGGGGCCTCGGCGCGGGTGATGATCGCGACCACGGTCAAGGGCGAAGGGGTCGGCATCGACGAGGTGATGGAAATCCTCGACGAGGCGTCCCAGGTGATCGAATACAGCCGCGAGCTGGAAGTCAAATCGCGCGAACTCGAAAAAGCGACCGCCGAATTGCGCGCGGCCTACGAGCGGTTGCAGGAATTGGATCGGCTCAAGGACGAATTCCTGACGACCGTGACGCACGAGTTGCGCACGCCGCTGACCTCGATCCGTTCCTTTTCCGAAATCCTGTTCGACAACCCCGATCTCGAGCCGGCGGAACGCCAGCGCTATCTCGGCATCATCATCAAGGAGAGCGAGCGTCTGACCCGGCTCATCAACCAGGTGCTCGATCTCGCCAAGATCGAAGCGGGTCAATTCGACTGGCAGATCGGCAACGTCGACGTCAGGGACCTTGTTACCGACGCGGTCGCGGCGACCGAGCAGTTGTTCCGTGACCGCGATGTCTCGGTCGCGGTCGCGATGCCCGAGCGGGTGCCGTTGGTTCGTTCGGACCGCGATCAGCTGATGCAGGTGGCCGTCAACCTTCTTTCGAACGCCGTCAAGTTCAGCGAACCGGGCCATGGCCGGGTCGAGGTCGCGGTTGCTTGCCAAGACAGCGAAATCGCGGTCAGCGTGAAGGACAATGGACCGGGAATCCCGCCCGAACATCAATGGGCGATTTTCGAGAAATTCCACCAGGTTGGCCATAAGTCGGCGGCCAAGCCGTCCGGCTCGGGGCTCGGGCTTACGATCTGCCAACGCATCGTCGAGCATTTGGGAGGGCGAATTTGGGTGAGCAGCCGTCCGGGCGAGGGCGCCACGTTCACCTTCACGATCCCGGTTGAGGCGGCGGCGGGGTCGGTCCGCGCCGTCGCCTGAGCCTTCCGGGGGCGTCGCGAGCGCACCGTCAAGCGCGGCTCAAGGCACCGTGCGCCATCTCGCCGGCGAGATCGGCGAGCCGTAATGCGCGCCGGAGCGCCGATTTCGGGGCGGAGTGGAGACGGCGGGGATCGACCCGGGTCGAAGGCTTAAGGCCCGCGGCGATATCGGCGGTTTGTTGGACGAGCAGCTGTTGGATCAGGAAATCGTAGCCCTGGACCAGGTTGACGGCGTCGTCGGCGTTGATCGCGTTGCGCTGGGCAAGCGCCGCAAGGCGATCGCCGGTGCCGAGCGCATCCACCCCGTGCTTGAGCGCCATGACGCGCGCCGCCGTCACAATCGGCAAAAAACCGCCGCGCTTGATGTCGAACCGGCCTTGCTGGGTGCGCAGGAAGCCCAAAAAACCCAGGGCCGAATGCATCCGGTCGAGTTCGGCCGCGAGCAGACGCAGAAACAGGGGGGAGCGGCCCGCGGCGTCGATCGCGTGACGGCGAAGCTCCTCGGCCAGCGCCCGGTCGCCGTACACCGGCATGAAATCGAAAAAAATGTCGACGTTGAGCAGCTCTTCGCCCTCTTTCTTGCGGATCCAGCGCTCGACTTCCTGTTTCCAGCCGTCAAGAGGGCGGCGCCATTCCGGGTTTTTGGCCATGACGCCGCCCTTGCACAACGGAATGCCGGCCTGGTCCAGGGCCTCGGCGAGGCGCCGGCCGACCTCGGCGAACCAGGCGTCGTCGGCGTCGCCGCCGGCATGGACGATGGCGTTGTCCTGGTCCGGCGTCAGCGCCGATTCGCCGCGCCCGCCCGAGCCCAGCACCAATACGCACCACCGCGCCGGCGCGGTGCCCCAACCCGCATCGACCATGGACTGTTCGGCGAGTTCGGCGGCGCGCGCGGTTATCTCGCGCAGGATCGCGCTGATCACCGCCGTCATGCTTAACCCTTCGACGCCTTCCTCGCGGAGCGCGCTGACGAGCGCGGGGATTCGCCGCCAGATGGCGGCAAGCGTCGCCGCGGTGTCGGCGGTGGCGATTTCATCGCCGATGACGATCGCCTGGCTGGTGCGCAGCCGCATCAGGGCCGATGCCGATACCACGCCCGTGGGTCGCCCGTCGCCATCGACCACAAGCAGATGCCGGACGCCGAGCCGCGTCATGCGGCCGAACGCGACAAAGACGAACGCATCCTGGGGAACGACACGCACCGGTCGACTCATTATTTCCGTCAAAGGAATGTCGGCGGCGGCCGTACCGTGTACGGCCACCGCGCGGAGAACGTCGCGCTCGGTCGCGATGCCGGCGGCGCGCCCGGCGTCGTCCATTACGATGATCGAGCCGATCTTGGCGGAGATCATGGTCCGGCTTGCCGCGCCGACGGTCGAGCCAAGGGGCGCGGTGACGACCGGACTGTTCATCACGTCGGCGATGCGGTGCCGATAGGGAAAGCTGTCGAGCCGCGCCGTTTCCCGGCCGTGCGGGGCATCGGGGTTCGGTTGGTCGCTCACGGCGGCGTTTTTCCGGCGGCGAGCGCCGCGATCAGCTCGGGCACGCGCGCGCGGCGCAGAAATTCCTGGTGGACGGCGATCAGGCGAAAACGCACCGCGCCGTGCACGACCTCTTCGTCGCGTTCGCGCATGCTGGAGTGGATGGGCAGGGTTTCGAACAGCCGGCGCGCGGAATGATCGGCGACCTCCGCCGGCGGGCGGGAAGGTTGGGCGCGCACGGCGGCGAAGCGGATCGCGAACGCGGCTTCCGCGTCCGCCCAGCCCTTGTCCGCGCGATGGGGCGGCACGGGGTAGGAGGCGAGGATCTCGGGGTAAAGCCCGGCCAGCGCGTCGCCGACCCGCCGGGCGGCGTCCCCATTGCCCAAGGCCGCGACCTCGGGGCGCAGGAACCCTTCGATTATTATAAGTATGTCCGCGAGGGTGGCGGCGAAGGATTCCCAGCGGCAGACGGTGAGCACATCCTGGAACGCCTTTTCCGTGAACAAGGCATGGGAGAACGAGCCGCTCTTGCCCCGGCAATAATCGATCGCAACCTTCTGGCATACCAGGGAAGCGCGGGACGAAACGAAATCGCGCAACTGCGCGTGTGTCGTGATCGGCGAGGGTTGCCACATACCCCGCAGTCGCGACCACCGCGACTGTATTAAATTTCTTAATGCAATTACGGTCATATACGGAATTCGACTGTTGTCGCGGGCTTCGAGGTCATGGTATCAAGTCCCGAGTTACGATTACAAAAATTAACAAAAGAAAAGGATAGGGACGCTACACGAATTTATCCCTCAATTTCGGGCGCTTTAGTCTTGTCGGCCTAGGGGCGGCTCGCTCGGCGAAAGTGTGCTTGGAAAGACGCGAGGGATTTTTCGTAGGAATGTGAAAAGGCACGGATCGCGGAACTCGGGCGGCTTGAGACGAACAGCAAAGTCGCGCCGGCGGGCAAACAGGGAAAAACGGAGCATGCCAATATGAGCGAAATTTCCAAGGAAAAATCGGAAGCCCATTGGGCCGAAACACAGCGCCTGATGTGGATCATCATGTTGCTGTGGGTCTTCTTCAGCTTCGTCGTCCACATGTTCGCGTTGCAACTCAACAACATCGTCATTCTCGGCTTCCCGCTCGGCTTCTACATGGCCGCGCAGGGATCGCTCATCGCCTTCGTCGTTCTCTGTTTCTGGAATGCGTCCGCCCAGAACGCGATCGACGAAAAATACGGCGTCGCCGAAGACTGAGAACAGGGAATCCCGATCATGGCACAGCAAACAGAGGCCAAGGGCGACTTCATCTCGAACTTGGGCCGTATTTACGGCATCTACACCGGCGGCTTCATCGGCTTTACGATTTTGCTCGCGATTCTCGAGCAGTTCGGATTGCCCAACAAGATCATCGGCTACGCCTTCGTCTTCCTGACGATCGCGGTTTACGCCTTGATCGGCTGGGTCTCGCGCACCGCGCAACTGTCCGAATATTACGTCGCCGGACGGCGCGTGCCCGCCTTCTATAACGGCATGGCGACCGGCGCCGACTGGATGAGCGCGGCCTCCTTCATCTCCATGGCCGGCGGCCTCTATCTTCTCGGCTACGACGGGATCGCCTACGTGCTCGGCTGGACCGGCGGTTACGTACTGGTCGCGAGCCTGTTCGCGCCGTACCTGCGCAAGTTCGGCCAGTTCACGGTGCCGGACTTCCTCGGCGTCCGCTATGAGGGCAACACCGCTCGCGTCTGCGGCGTGATCGTGTTGTTCTCGGCCTCGTTTACTTACATCGTCGCGCAGACCTTCGGCATCGGCATCATCACCTCGCGCTTCCTCGGCATCTCGTTCGAGGTTTCGGTGTTCGTCGGCCTGCTTGGGATTCTCGTCTGCTCGATGCTGGGCGGCATGCGGGCGGTCACCTGGACCCAGGTGGCGCAGT
>CAYPQV010000007.1:97303-122763 GCA_964412955.1 uncultured Hyphomicrobiales bacterium | reverse complement strand
CGCGCCTCGGGCGCGAGGCGGCGCAGGATTTCGGCCATGTTGGCGGTCTCGGTCCAGCGCACCCAGCCTTCCGGGTATTTCACGCCGCGCGTCTCGTAATCCGCGTCGTAGCGCCCGGGGCCGTAGGAACGCGACACCACGATCGACAGTTCCTTCTTCATGAAGTCGGCGTGGGGAAATTCGGTTCCGGTCACGCCGACCAGGACGACGCGGGCGCGGTCGCGGGCGACGCGCGCGGCGGCGCGCATGGGCGCGTCCGAATCGGTCGCCGCCGCGATCAGGACCGAATCGCACCCCAGTCCGTCGGTGAGCGCGGCGACGCGCTCGTCGAGATCGGCGGCGTCGGGATCGAACGCGGCCTTGGCGCCGAGCCGGAGCGCGAGCGCGCGGCGGCCGGCGTCGGGATCGAGGGCGACGGCGCGCCCGCCCGAAAGGCGGACCAGTTGCGCCGCGATCTGGCCGATCAGGCCGACGCCGATCACCGCGACCGCGTCGCCGAGCGAAACGTCGGCGTTGCGCACCGCGTGCAGCGCGATCGCGCCCACGGTCGCGAACGCGGCGTGTTCGTCGGCGACGCCCTCGGGGATCGGCGCCGCGAGATGCGCGGGCACCGCGTTGACCTCGGCGTGGTTGGCGACGCCCGCGCCCGCCAGCGCGACCCGGCCGCCGACCGCGAACCGGCCTTCCAGTCCTTCGCCGACCGCGATCACCTCGCCGGCGGCGGAATAGCCGAGCGGGATCGGTTCGTCGAGCCGGGCCGTGACCGCGCGCCAGGCGGCGGCGACGCCGTCGCGGCGCGCCTTGGCGATCACCTTGCGCACCAGGTCGGGGCGCTCGGCGGCCTTGGCGGCGAGGTTTTTGCGGGCGAAGGCGACCACCATGCGCTCGGTGCCGGCGGAGAGCAGCGAGGCGCGCGTGCGCACCAGGACGTGCCCGGGGCGCACTTTCGGCTCGGGCACGTCGCACAGCGCGAGGCGTCCGCCGCGGGCGTTCTGAATCACTTGCAGCATGGGGCCTAGTTTTACTCCGCCCCGCCGTAAATGACAAAAAATCTCGCCGTTCCCGGCGGTTCCCGGGAAACGCGGTCGCGCTTCGGGGCGCGGTTATGGTTAATCGCCGGCGGCAGGGGCCGCCGAAATTCAAAGTCGATCGCGGAAGTATGCGCCCGGCGGCGCAGGCCGCCAATATTTAAAGTCGATCGCGGAAATACGCGATCGTGCGCTTCAAGCCCTCTTCCAGGGCGACGGTCGGTTTCCACTTGAGCGCCTTGCGCGCGAGCCGGATGTCGGGGCAACGCTGCATCGGATCGTCGGCCGGCAGCGGGCGCTTGACGACGCGCGACGAACTCTTGGTCAGGCGCAACACGGTTTCGGCGAGCTCGCGGATGGTGAACTCGGTCGGATTGCCGAGGTTGACCGGCCCGGTCACGGAGTCGGGCGCGTCCATCAGCCGGATCAGGCCGTCGACCAGGTCGTCCACGTAGCAGAACGAGCGCGTCTGGCGCCCGTCGCCGTAGAGGGTGATCGGCTTCCCGGCGAGCGCCTGCATGATGAAGTTGGACACCACCCGGCCGTCGTTCGGGTGCATGCGCGGCCCGTAGGTGTTGAAGATGCGCGCGACGCGGATGCGCAGGCCGGCCTGGCGGTGGTAATCGAAGAACAGGGTCTCGGCGCAGCGCTTGCCTTCGTCGTAGCACCCGCGCGGGCCGATCGGGTTGACGTTGCCGCGATAGCTTTCCGTCTGGGGATGGACCTCGGGATCGCCGTACACCTCGCTGGTGGAGGCCTGCAGGATCTTCGCCTTGATCCGCTTGGCGAGCCCCAGCATGTTGATCGCGCCGTGGACCGAGGTCTTGGTGGTCTGGATCGGATCGTGCTGGTAATGCACCGGCGAGGCCGGGCAGGCGAGGTTGTAGATCTCGTCGACCTCGACGTAGAGCGGGAAGGTGACGTCGTGGCGCAGCAGCTCGAAGCGCGGGCTCGTCGTCAGGTGCGCGATGTTGTCCTTGGCGCCGGTGAAGAAATTGTCGACGCACAGCACGTCGTCGCCGCGCTTGACCAGGCGCTCGCACAGGTGCGAGCCGAGAAACCCGGCGCCGCCCGTCACCAGTATGCGCTTGCGCAGATGCATGGAATGCCCCGGCGCGGACCCTAGCACAGGGATCGCGGGCACAACAACGCCCGTGAGATTTGCGAACGTCAGGTCTGGAGAAACACCATCTCGTCGCCCTCGAACGCGGCCGCCGTGAGCGTCCCCGAACGCCAGGCGCCGGTGTCGACGGCGACGCGGTTGGGGCGGACCTCCGGCTCGGGCACGATCGAATGGCCGTGGACGACCAAACCGCCGAAGTCGTGGTCCGAGTCGAGGAACGTCCCGCGAATCCAGATCATGTCCTCCGGCGCCTGGTCGGCGAGCGCGACGCCGGGACGGAATCCCGCGTGCACGAACAGGATGCCGCCTTCGCGGTGATGGGATTCCAGCGCGCCGAGGAAGGCGCGGTGCGCGGCCGGCACGGCCTCGGCGAGCCGCGCGCGCAACCGCGCCGCCGTCGGCGCGCCGTCGTCGCCCTCGACGCCGTAGCTCGCCAGGACCGCGCCCCCGCCGTTCATGAACCAGCCGCCGAGCACGTCGTCGTCGCCGGCGAGGAAGTCGCGCATGAACGCGTCGTGGTTGCCGAGCAGGAAGCGCCGCTCGAATCCCGGCGGACCCTCGCCGGACAGCCGATCCAGGACGCCCCGCGAATCGGGACCGCGGTCGATGTAGTCGCCGAGATAGACCAGCACGCGCCGGCGCGCCCGCCGGGTCGCGGCGTCCCGGACGACGGCGCGGTGCAGCCGATCGAGCAGGTCGGCGCGCCCGTGCACGTCGCCGACGGCATAGAGGACGGAATCCGCGGGCGGGCGGTGGCGGCCGGGGATCGTCCGCGCCGGCATCGGATTCACGTCCGGAGCGGGGTACCCGGGCACGACGACGCCGGAAAGGCCCGCCAATATCGGGAAAATCGCGCGAGGTTCATTCGGATGCTCTTCTCTCTCCCGGGTATTATCCTTCCATTTATCTTATGTTATTAGGCTTCGACGGACACTAGCGCTTTTGGGCGCCGGCGGTCGGGCGGCGGCGCGATCGATCGGGAGACGCGGGCGGGATCATGGCGGAGCGGGATTCGAAGCAGTCGGCGAACGGCGAGGAGGCGATGCTGATCGAGCGCCTGCGCAAGATCGCCGACGACCCCAAGGACCATTTCGTCGTCCACCTGCACCTGTCGCGGCTGCGCGCGGGCAACCGCCAGCCGCGCTTCCTCGACATCGCCAAGCGCGCCTTCGACCAGCTCACCATCAACACCCAATCGACCCTGTTCGCGCTCGGCAACAGCGACCTGGTGCTGGTCTGCAACAAGGTGCCGATCGACCAGACCGACGAGCCGATCGAGAAGGTGCGCGGCCTGTTCCGCGAGGACCCGCTGATGCAGCCGGACGAGGGCGAGATCGAGGACCGCTTCGTCTCCTGGTACGACCTCGCCAACAAGGACGACTTCGACCGCTTCTACGCCGAGACCGAGGAAATGCTCGCGGCCCGGGTCGCCGCCGTGCGCCGGGCGGAAGCGGTGCAGAGCGCCGCGGTCAAGGGCACGCCGGTCTCGTCGGCGAACCTGGGCGATATCGAGCGCAAGCTCAAGTCCGTCCGCATCAGCGACCTGATCCGCGAACAGCCCGCGGTCCAGGTCGGCTCCGGCGGCAAGGCGAGCATGCTGTTCCGCGAAAACTACATCTCCATGTCCGACCTGCGCGACCGGATCGCGCCCGGCGTCAACCTGTTCTCCAGCCCGTGGCTGTTCCAGTACCTGACCGAGGTGATCGACCGCAAGCTGCTCGCGCTGATCGCCCAGCGCGAACGGCTGACCGAACGCCACGCCATCAGCGTCAACCTGAACGTCGCCACGGTGCTCGGGCGCGACTTCCAGGAATTCCATCGGAGCGTCGGCGCGCAGGCGAACCGGATCGTGATCGAAATGCAGATCATCGACATCTTCGCCGACATGAACGCCTTCGCGTTCGCGCGCGAGGGGCTGCAGAAGCGCGGCTACCGGGTGCTGGTGGACGGGATCACGCCGCTCGCGCTCTACTTCTTCGACCCGAGCCTCCTCAAGGCCGACTATTTCAAGATCACCTGGGGTCCCGAATTCGCGAGCGAAGCGCCCGACTCGCGCGTCGCCGCGGCGCGCGAGATCATCGCCCGCGCCGGCAAGAACCAGGTCATTCTCGCCCGCGTCGACACCGAACAGGCGATCCGCTGGGGCCTCAACCTCGGCGTCACGCGCTTTCAGGGCCACTTCATCGACCGGCTGGCGATCGCGATGGCGGCCAAGGCCGCCGCCGGCGCGGCGGCGCGCTAGGATCCGGGAGGTTCGTCCGTCATGGCCAATGCCCCGCCCGCCGCCCGCCCGCAGGAAGCGCTGCTGCTCGAATACGTGCACCAGCTCGAGAAGATCCGCGACGGCCGCAGGATGCTGCACCTGCATCTCTCGCAGCTCAGGCCCTACAACCGCCGCGACACCCACCTGCGCACGGCGGCGGCCAACTTCGATCCGATCGTGCGCGCGGCCAACGGGCAGATTTTCGCGCTGCGCAACGGCGACATCTTCTTCTGCTACAAGAAGGACATCCAGGTTCAGGTCGACAACATCATCCAGCGGCTGCGCTACCTGTTCGGCGAGGACCCGCTGGTCGCGGAGGACGGCGTCGAAGGCAAGGAATTCGCCACCGTCCTCGACGCCGCCACCCAATACGACGACATCCTGTTCGCCGCCCGCGCCGCGAACGAGACCGAATCGAAGCGCGGCGGCGAGGAAAAAACCCGCGAGGACGCGCGCTCCCGCCTCAAGGCCCGCCAGGAAAAGGGCGAGCCGCTGACCCCGGACATCCTCTCGCGCATCGAAACCGCGCTGGTGCGCGCCGACCTCTCCAACCTGGTGCGGCGCCAGTACGCCTGCTCGATCGACGAGAACAACTCGCCGACCCAGATCTTCAGCGAGCTGTTCATCTCGATCAAGGACCTGCGCGAAACCCTGCTGCCGGGGGTCAACCTCACCTCCAACCGCTGGCTGTTCCAGCACCTGACCGAAACGCTGGACAAGCGCATGCTGGCGCTCTTATCCAAGACCGACCGCTTCACGGTCAGCGGCGACATCAGCTTCAACGTCAACGTCCGCACCCTGCTCGCGCCCGAATTCATGGCGTTCGACGACAACGTCTCGGCGGGCCGGCGCGGCAGCCTGATCATCGAATTGCAGAAGGAAGACATCTTCTCCGACCTCGGCACCTACCTGTTCGCGCGCGAATTTCTCCAGAACAAGGGCTACCGGGTCTGTCTCGACGGGCTGACCTTCCAGACCCTCGACATCATCGACCGCAAGCGCCTCGGCGCCGACATGGCCAAGCTGTTCTGGACGCCGGAAATGGCCGAAAACCCCGAGGGCCGCGACAAGATCAAGCGCCTGCTCGACGGCGCCAGCAAATCCCTGGTGCTGTGCCGCTGCGACTCGGCCGACGCGATCGAGTTCGGCCGCTCGGTCGGCATCGAGCTCTACCAGGGCCGCCACGTCGAAACCCTGATCGCCGAGGACGCCCGCCGCCGCGATCTGCTCAAGATCAAGCGCCGCCTCGAGCGCGAGGCGGAAGGGGCGGATGGAGGCGATCTCGTCCCGCCGCCGCCCGCGCCCAAGGGCAAGGGGAAATAGAGAGTTTTCCGAAACCCGCGCCCCGTCCTTCGACAAGCTCGGGACGAGGCCATGGCAAAGGCCCTCATGCCGAGCTTGTCGAGGCATGAGTAACCCCCGCATGAATCCGCGTTCGATCATCATCGTCGAGGATGCCGTCAAGCGATTCGGGCCGGTCGCCGCCGTCGACGGGATTTCGTTCGCGGTGGCGGAAGGCTCGGCGACCGCGCTCTTGGGCGGCAACGGCGCCGGCAAGTCGACCACCATCGCCCTGCTGCTCGGCGTGCTCAAGCCGACCTCGGGCAGGGTCCGGGTGCTCGGCGCCGACATGGTCCGGGACCGCTACCGCGCGCTGCCGTGGATGAACTTCTCCTCGCCCTACGTCGACATGCCGAAGAAACTCTCGGTGCGCGAAAACATGATCGTCTACGGACGGCTCTACGGCGTCGCCGACCTGCCCGGCCGCATCGCGGAACTGGCGCCGGCGCTGGGCCTGGAGCCGCTGCTCGATCGCGCGACCGGCACCCTTTCCGCCGGGGAAGCGACCCGGCTCTCGCTCGCCAAGGCGCTGCTCAACCGCCCGCGCCTGCTTCTTCTCGACGAGCCGACCGCGTCGCTCGATCCCGACAGCGGCGACTGGGTGCGATCCTTGCTCGAAACCTACCGCCGCGAAACCGGCGCGACGCTGCTGATCGCGTCGCACAACATGGCCGAGGTGGAACGGCTCTGCGACCGGGTGCTGATGATGCGCGCCGGGCGGATCGTCGACGACGGCGCGCCTTCCGAACTGATCCGCCGCTACGGCCGCAAGAACCTGGAGGAAGTGTTCCTCGCCATCGCCCGCGAAGGGGTCCGGCCGAAAAGCGCCGCCATTGGAGGCGCGTCCTTCGACTCGCGCGCGCCTCATCCTGAGCTTGTCGAAGGAGGGGCGCGCGCGGCTCAGGATGAGAACAAGGTCATGCCGCCATGAATCCCGCGCCCGACCGCTTCGATCTTCCGCCCGCTTCGCGCTTTTCGGGGCGGCGGGTGGGCGCGCTCGCGCTCCGGCACATTTTCGTCTTCCGCCGCTCGTGGCCGCGCGTCATCGACCTGCTCTACTGGCCGGTGATGAACCTGCTGGTGTGGGGGTTCATCACCAATTTCTTCCTCGCCCATTCGTCCTGGATCGTGCAGGCGGCGGGGGTGTTCATCACCGGCGTTCTGCTGTGGGACGTGCTGTTCCGCACCAACCTGGGCGTCGGGCTTTCGTTCCTGGAGGAAATGTGGGCGCGCAACCTGGGCCAGCTGTTCGTGAGCCCGCTCCGGCCCACGGAAATGATGGCGGGCATCGTGCTGATCGGCTCGGCGCGCGCCCTGATCGCGGTCGTCCCGGCGGCGATTTTGGCGCTGCCGTTCTTCGGCTTCTGGGTGTTTTCGGTCGGGCTTCCGCTCTACGCCTTCTTCGCCAACCTCCTGGTGATGGGCTGGTGGGTGGGGCTGTTCGTGTCGGCGGTGGTGCTGCGCTTCGGCCTCGGCGCGGAAAACATCTGCTGGGCGGTCTTGTTCCTGATCGCGCCGATCGCCTGCGTCTACTATCCGGTCGCGACGCTGCCCGCCTGGATGCAGTGGATCGCGTGGACGCTGCCCACCGGCTACGTGTTCGAAGGCATGCGCGCGGTGCTGCTGGGCCAGGGCTTCCGCGCCGAGCTGATGGCGGGCGCGGTCCTGCTCAACGCCTTCTACGGCACGCTGTCGGCGCTGTTCTTCCTCAAGATGTTCGACGTGGCGCGCGAGCGCGGCCTGCTGCTGCGCCAAGGGGAATAGAGATGGATTTGCGCTGGTGGTGGGTGCGGCACGCCCCGGTGGTGGGCCATCGCGGCGAACTGAACGGCCAGAAGGACGTCCCGTGCGACACCTCGGACGCGCGCGCGTTTCAATCGCTCGCCGCTCTTCTCCCCGCCGACGCGGTCTGGGTCACCAGCCATTTGCGCCGCGCCCGCGACACGGCGGCGGCCATTGTCGCCGCCGGCCACGCTGCGCCCGCGCCGATCGTCGAACGGGATTTTTCCGAACAGAGCTTCGGCGACTGGGCGGGCTCGACCTGGGACGAAATCGCGGAGCGCGATCCGGCGGCGAGCGAACGTTTCTGGACCGATCCGGTCGGCCTCGCCCCTCCCGGCGGCGAAAGCTTCGCCGCCGTGATGGCGCGGGTGGCCTCCGCGATCGAGCGGTTCTCCATTGAACGGGAAGGCGACGTGGTCGTGGTCGCGCACGGGGGCGTGATCCGGGCGGCGGTCGCGTTGGCCCTCGGCCTCGATCCGAAACAGGCGATGTCGGTCGCGGTCGACAACCTCTCGCTCACCCGGCTCGACCGCATCGCGGGCGGCACGCTCCGGGGCCGGGGCGGCGCCTGGCGGGTGGTGGCGGTCAACCGCCCGCCCTATTAGGGGCGCGCCGTCCCTGCTAACCTTCGGGCGAGCGGAGGGGACGACCATGAATGTATGGCGCGGCGTCGGTCGCGGCATGCGGGCGGGCGCGACGTCTGTTTTCGCGTGCGTTTTCGCGCTCGCCGCTTTTTCCGCGCGCGCCGACTTGAAGCCGGGCCCGCAGGGCGACCCGGTGCCCGATTCCACCGGCCGGTTCCGCCAGCAGGAATGGCGCGTGCCGTTCGGATCGGACGGCGGCGGGCCGCTCTTGCAGGCGCTGGTGCTGTTCCCGAACGGGCCCGCGCCCCATCCGCTCGCGCTCATCAGCCACGGCTCGCCGCGCAGCGCGGGCGGCAAGATCCCGCGCAGCCTCTATCCCGCCTCCAGCCGCTGGTTCGCCGAACGCGGCTTCGTCGTGGTCACCCTGTCCCGGCGCGGCTACGGCGATTCGGAAGGTTGGCGGGCGGAGGATTACGGTTCATGCCGTTCGCCCAATTACCCGCAGGCCATCGCCGCCTCCGCCGACGACATCACGGCCGGCGTGCGCTACCTGCGGACGCAATCGTTCGTCGACGGCCGCCGCGTGCTGCTGGTCGGCCAGTCGGCGGGCGGCGCGGGCAGCATTGCGGCCGGCGCGCGCAACCCGGAAGGGGTCGTCGCCGTGCTCAACTTCGCGGGCGGGCGCGGCTCGCGCGCCGACGGCGAGGTGTGCGACGCCGACGCCATGACCAGGGCGATGGCGGAATTCGGATCGACCGCGCGCGTGCCGACGCTCTGGGTCTACGCCGAAAACGACAAGTATTTCGCGCCCGCCCTGGCGCGCGCCATGTTCGACGGTTTCAAGGCGCTGGGCGGCGCGGGCGAATTTCTCCCCATGCCGCCGTTCGGCGAGGACGGCCACCGCTTGTTCGGGTTCGGCGTGCGGGTGTGGGGTGCGCCGGTCGGCGAGTTCCTGAAGGGCGTGCCGGCGCTCGCGCCCATGCGTTGACGATGATGCGCGCCGAGCCGAAGGCGCCTATTTCCCGTCCACGCTGACGTCGACCATCAGCGTGTTGCCGAGCGCGTAAAGCGCGTCGCTGGTCTCGCGCGCGTCGGCGCCCTCGGGGATTCGCACCCGCGCCGTGGCGTAGAACAGGTTGCCGCCGCCCATGGGCGCGGGCCGGATGTCGGTTTCCATTTCCTCGACGCTGGCGCCGCGCGCCGCCAGCACGCGGGTGATGTCGCGCACGATGCCGGGATGGTCGGGCCCGACGATGTCGAGCCGGACCACGCGCCCGGGCGGGCCCTGATCCGCGTCGCTCGCCTCCAGGATCAGGTGGAAGCCTTCCGCCGCGAGCGCCTGCAGCTCGGCCTCGAGCCGGGCGAGCTGGTCCTTCGGCGCCTCGACGCGCGCGACGCCGACGAAGCGGTCGGCCAAGTGCGCCATCCGGCTTTCCAGCCAGTTGCCGCCGCGCGCGGCCACGGTTTCGGCGAGCCGCTCGACCAGGCCGGGGCGGTCCTTGGCGATGAAAGTGAGGATCAGGGTCTGGGTCACGGAACAAGTATAGCGGCGGGGTCGGCCCCTGTCCCCGGCCGAGAGTCCCGTGCGCCTCGCCGCCGCCATAATTCGCGCGTATATCCCGCCTGACATGACCGCGCATCGGTTCCGTTCGGCACTCGTTTTCGCGTCCGTGCTTGTCCTCGCGGGCGCGGGTTCGGCGCGGGCGCAACAGACGCGCGTCACCGAGGAACCCGTCGTCTCGCAGCCCGCGCCGTTCTCGGCCACGGGCAAGACCGTGGTAGTGCCGCGCACCCGAATCGAGATCGACGAAGGGGGCCGGCGCCTCAAAACCGACCCGCGCCGCAAGACGGCGCGGCCGGAGGCGGAAAAAGAACCGGGACCCGAACTGGACCCCGGCTGCCGCGGCTCAAAAATTCTCTGCGGCGATCCGCTCAGACGGAAAAAGAAGAAGAGGGAGGGGGAGTGAAGTTGTCTTCCCCCTCCCCCCTTGCGGGGGAGGGTTGGGGTGGGGGTGTGCTATGCGTCGGCGCGAGACGACGATTTTCGACATAGCTGCGCCGGCCAAATTATACGCGCCAGGGCACACACGTATAATTGAGGGATTGACCCGTTAGATATACCCCGCGAAAACAACCGAGGTTTTGTGCGGGTCGTTTTTCTTTCCAACGACGTTTCATCAAAGTAAAGGTGGCCTCATCGAAAAAAGGATGCATGAGCGGTAGAACCAGGTACCCCGGCCCATATTTCTCCTTGAGGGATAGGTATGTTTCTTTGCTCAGTTTATTGGATAGGACATGGACGAACATTGAAACGAACTGTTCGTCCGGATCGACAACAAGATTCTTACCGAAAGGCCGAGGGTGCTCGCCTAGAGTGGCATGAGAAAACCTATCTTGAGCCCATCGGGCATTCATGAACACCGATCCGACCTCAACCCATCGGATGGTCCGGCCTGATTGAATAATCGCATCGGGCGGATCGGGTGCGGCGATGATCGAGAAAGGAATTTTGCGCTTAGCATTCAGCCATTGCAAAAATGACTGGACGTTAGCCTGCTCATGATCTCGTTTTACTGGGATGCGGTTGTTCATATTAAAAATTACCAAAATTTTTCGTACTCCCCGAATCCCACCCAGAATCCAGCTGAATCGGCGGGCTTTTTTGTGCGCGATCTTGGTACCAATGCAGCGGACTCGGGCGGCGAGATTCGGGTCCGAGCTCCGTGGCGGCGGGCATACGCCCTTGCCAACTATACGGTTTACCCGTATATTCAGCGCATGGCGACGGTCAAAGCGAAGAACGTCCATCCGAAACGCGCCCGCAAGGCCCGCTTGAGCGTTGCCGGCGGGCGGCTCCGGGCGGCGCTCGGCGAGGTGCTTGCCGACGTGAAGGGCAAAAAGTTGTTACCCGTGGTCGCCGCCGTTCCGACGGTGGTGGACGTGCGCGCCGTGCGCCGCCGGATCGGCCTCAGCCAGGCCGCCTTCGCCCGGCGCTTCGGCATCAATCCCCGCACGGTGCAGGATTGGGAGCAGGGCCGCTACCGGCCCGATCCGATGGCGCGTGCGCTGCTCACCATCATCGCCCGCGAACCCGAGGCGGTCCGTCGTGCGCTGGCGTAAGGTTTCGGGGCGAATATTTTCGTCTCGTCGCGGCCCCTACGCCCCCGCTCGGTAGAACGCCGCGGCCCTGGAAAAATAAAGCGCCCACAGGGCGTAGGCGTTGGCGAGAAGAAGCCCGCCGTCGATGCCGACCGTCTGGAAAAAGTGCGCGGCGTCGCGGCAGCAGTCCGAAACGTCGCCGGGCAGCCGGGGCAGGACGAAAAAGAGCACCACCCCGGAAATGGCCCCGAGCCCGTGGCGCAGGCGGGATTTCAGTCGCATCGTCTGGTATCCGAGGAAGATCGCCGCGAGCGCAATCGGAAACACCACCGGCAGCATGAACCGGAAGAACGGAAACGCCGCCATCGCGGCGACGGCCGCGACGCCGAGGGCCAGGTGCACCAGCCCCGCGATCCGGACGTGCATGTAGGAAGATGGCATGAGCACCGATGAATTCCCGCCGGTCCTTCGCGAGTATAATCCGGGGTCGGTCTTCCGCGCCGCTTCGCCCTTGACGCCCGCCCCCAGTATTGGTATATTTTCCTACAACAGGGATTCGCGTTTCCCGGCCGCCGCGCGAAGGCGAAATCCCTTCGAATCAAAGGGCTGAGCAAGAAAATGTCTACAAATGCCGACACGAATCGGGTGGTTTCGAGGCCGGTCAAGGACTTAAGGCCGTTTTGCCCACCGCCAGGTGTGCGCCGGCGCACGTTCGCCCGCACGAACTCCGTGCTTATCTAAGCGAACCGCGAACACGAAGGAATCTTTCCATGACCTATCCCATGACCCGTCGCCAGGCCGCCAAGTTGATCGTCGCTCCGCTCGCTCTCGGCGCGGCGTCCGCGACGCTCGGCGCGTGCGCCGAAGTGCGCGAGAAACCCGATCAGTACGCCGCCACCCTGGTCGCCCGCGCCGCCGACACGGTCGAGCGCATGAAGCTCGACCCCAACCTCAAGACGCTGATGACCCATCTCGGCCCGGCGCCCGCGGTGGTGGTGCTGCCGCACGTCTACAAGGCGGGCTTCATCGCCGGCGCCGAAGGCGGCTCGGGCGTGCTGCTCGCGCGGCAAGCGGGCGGCGGCTGGAGCGGGCCCGCGTTCTACACCCTCGCCGCCGGCTCGCTCGGATTCCAGATCGGCATCCAGGACACCGAGGTGGTCCTGATCCTGCGCAACCCGAAGGCGCTCGACGCCATCCTCCGCCATCAGGCCAAGTTCGGCGCCGACGGCGGCATCACCGTCGGCGTGTTCGGCGCGGGCGTCGAGGGCTCGACCACCACCAGCGCCGGGCCCGACGTGCTCGCCGTCGCCCGCTCGCGGCTCGGCCTCTACGGCGGGATCACCCTCGAGGGCGCCGGGCTGGTGCGCCGCAACGACTTGATGGAGGCCGTGCACGGCCCCGGCGTCACGCCCCAGGCCGTGGTCCAGGGCGGCGGCAACCGTTACGCGCCCGCCGACCGGTTGCGCCAGATGCTCGGCGGCTAGCGGGCGAGCGCCAGCAGTCCGACGAACGCCGCGTCGAGGACGCACGCGGCGACGTAAAGCTTCAGGCCCCGGCGCACGTCGCCCGCGTTCACGGCTTGCGCGTTCGCGGCGCGCGCGCCGTCGAGGCCGAGGGCCCCGGCCATGGCCGCCACCGGCCAGCCGAAATTGGGCAAGTGGTACTGGGGCGCGAAGCGCAGCATGGATTTCAGCGCGCCCGCAAACGAGGCGCGCGCGCGGCCCGCGAACGGCGCCGCGAGCACGATAAAAAGTCCGGCGAACCGGGCGGGAAGAAAGTTGACGGCGGCGTCGGCGGCGCGGGCGGCGGCGCCGAAGGCGCGGTGGCGCGGCGTCGGATGCCCGACGCGTTCGGCCAGCGCGCCGATCGCGCGCACGGCGGCGAGGCCCGCGAACCCGAACAGCACGTAGCCCGCGACCGGGGCCGCGACCTCGACCGCGAACGATCGCGCCAGGCGTTCGAGGGCGGCGCGGGCGACGCCGGAAAAATCGAGCGGAGCGGCGTTCGGCTCGCCGAACCGTTCCAGCGCGCGGCGCGCCGCCTCGAGATGGTCGTCGAGGGCTAAGGCGACCTCGCGGGCGCGCTCGTAGGCACGCCGCTGGCCGAGCAGCGCGACCACGAGCGGGAACTCGACGATCCAGCCGAACGGATGGTTGCGCGCGAGCCACCCGACCGCGAGGCCGAGAGCGACGGCGAGGGCGACGACGGCGACGAGGGCCAGTCCCCCGCGAAAGGCGCGGGTGCCCTCGCTCCGCTGCTCGCGGTTGAGCTTGCGGTCGAGCCACGCGGCCCAGCCCAGCGCCAAGTCGCGCGGATGGCTGAGGAGCCGGAACAGGATCGGGAAGCCGCCGAAGATCGCTTCCGCGAGCAGCGCCATGGCGAGCAGGATCAGCGGATCGACCCCGTGCGGCCCGCCGGGCGCGAATGGAAGGAAGGAGAGCATGGACAACCATCCTGGGCGTAACGCAAATCCCCGTCAACGCGGCCCGGAACGGCCGTTTTGCCGCCCCCGGTCGTTGACAGGGCGCACGGGTTCCGGCCATGTTCGGGGCCCCTCAACGGATCGGGATTTCCGTGCCGCCATGTCCACCACCGATATCGCCCGCGTCATCGACGCCGCCTGGGACGCCCGCGACCGGATCGATTCCGGAACCCAGGGCGAAGTGCGCGACGCGGTGGAACAGGCGTTGGCGCTGCTCGATTCCGGCGCCGTGCGCGTCGCCGAAAAAGTCAGCGCGGGATTGCCCGCGGAGCGGGCGGCCGCGCCGAGGCCCGAGAACAGCGAATGGCGGGTCCATCAATGGCTGAAGAAGGCGGTGCTGCTGTCCTTCCGGCTCACGGATTCGGCGCCGATCCCGGGCGGGCCCGGAGGGGCCGCCTGGTACGACAAGGTCGCCTCCAAGTTCGCGGGCTGGAGCGACGCCGATTTCCGCAAGGCGGGGTTCCGCGCGGTGCCCAACTGCGTCGTGCGCCGCTCCGCCTACATCGCGCCCGGCGTCGTCCTGATGCCGTCCTTCGTCAACGTCGGCGCCTACGTCGATCGCGGCACCATGATCGACACCTGGGCGACGGTGGGCAGCTGCGCGCAGATCGGCAGGAACTGCCACATCTCCGGCGGCGCCGGCATCGGCGGCGTGCTCGAGCCGGTGCAGGCGGGCCCGGTCGTGATCGAGGACAACTGCTTCATCGGCGCGCGCGCCGAGGTGGCCGAAGGGGTCGTGGTCGGCGAAGGCTCGGTGCTTTCCATGGGCGTCTATCTCGGCGCCTCGACCAGGATCGTCGATCGCGCCACCGGCGAAGTGCATATGGGCCGCGTGCCGCCCTATTCGGTGGTGGTGTCGGGCACCATGCCGGGGAAGTCCTTGCCGTCCGGCGCACCCGGACCCGGGCTCTACTGCGCGGTGATCGTGAAAAGGGTCGACGAGAAAACCCGTTCCAAGACTTCGATCAACGAATTGCTGCGGGATTGAATACGCGGGATTGGCGGCGGAGCCGCCGCGCGCGCCGAGCGCCCATGAGGAAACAATGTCCATGACCCTCGACGCCCTGGAACTGGCCCGCGCGCTGATCCGCCGCCCGAGCGTGACGCCCAGGGACGAAGGCGTGCTCGCGGTGCTCGAAGACGCGCTCAAGCCGCTCGGCTTTTCCTGCCGGCGGATGCCGTATTCGGAATCCGGCACGCCCGACGTCGACAACCTCTACGCGCGGCTCGGTTCGCGCGCGCCGCATTTCTGCTTCGCCGGCCACACCGACGTGGTGCCGATCGGCGACGCCAAGGGCTGGTCGGTCGATCCGTTCGCCGCCGTGGTCAAGGACGGGCGCCTCTACGGCCGGGGCGCCTCCGACATGAAGGGCGCGATCGCCGCCTTCGTCGCGGCCACGGCGCGCCTGCTCGCCGAAACCGGCGGAAAAATTCCGGGCTCGATCAGCCTGATGATCACCGGCGACGAGGAAGGGCCTTCCGTCAACGGCACCGCCAAGATGCTGAAGACGCTCGCGGGCGAGGGCGAAAAAATCGACGCCTGCCTGGTGGGCGAGCCGACCAGCCCCAAGACCTTCGGCGAGATGGCCAAGATCGGCCGGCGCGGCAGCCTCAACGCTTCGCTTGCCGTGCACGGCGTCCAGGGCCATTCGGCCTACCCGGAAGCGACCGACAACCCGATCCCGCGATTGCTGAAAATGCTCGCGGCGATCGCGGAGGTTCCGCTCGATCCCGGCTCGGCGCATTTCCAGCCCTCGACCGTCGCCGTCACCTCGATCGACGTCGGCAATCCGGCGACCAACGTGACCCCCGCCAAGGCCGAGGCCAAATTCAACATCCGCTTCAACGACCGCCATTCGGGCGAGTCCCTGAAGAAGCTCCTGCGCGAACGCTGCGACACGATCGGCGGCACGTTCGAGCTTTCCATGCACGTGACCGGCGAGCCGTTCGTGGTGCCGCCCGGGCGCTTGAGCGAACTGGTGACGGCGGCGGTGCGCGAGGTGACCGGCTTGACGCCCGAACTCAGCACCCACGGCGGCACCTCGGACGCGCGCTTCATCCGCCACTACTGCCCGGTGATCGAGTTCGGCGGCGTCAACGCCACCTCGCACAAGGTGGACGAATGGATGGCGCTCGACGACCTGAAGCGCCTCGAGGAAATCTATTACCGGATTTTGAAGCGCTACCTCGGCGCGGCGTGACCCGCGCGGGCGGAAAAGCTTGCGTTCGCGCGGCGAACCGCATAGTATGACACTGTCATATTCTATCGCTTGGCCGGAGAAAGCGCGATCCATGTCCCGCACCAGCCGACCCGTCACCGTCACCCTCGGCGATCTCCACAAGCGCGTCGAGGCGCGGGTGAAATCCGGCGCCTACGCCTCGGTGAGCGAGGTCGTGCGCGCGGCGGTACGCGCGCTCGACCGCGAGGACGCGGCGCTCGACGACTGGCTGCGCCGGCGCGTGGACGAAGCCTTCGCCGATCCCCGGCCGAACGTGCCGGCGGCCAAGGTGTTCGCGCGGTTGCGCGCCCACCACGCGCGACGCGCGAAGTGAAGAAATACCGGATCGTCTTCCGGCCGCGAGCCGAAGCCGACCTGTTCGCGCTTTATGACTACATCGCCGGAAACGCGGGGCGCGCCGTCGCGGGAACCTACATCGACCGGATCGAAGCGGCCTGCTTGGCGCTCGAAACGTTCCCCAGGCGCGGCACGCGGCGGGACGGCATCCGCAAGGGTCTGCGGACGATGGGCTTCGAGCGGCGGGCGACCATCGTATTCCAGGTGCTGAAAACCGAGGTGGTCGTCGTCCGGGTTCTGTTCGGCGGGCGGGACTTCGCGCGCGCCTTGCGCGACGAGGACGATGACTGAAACGCCGCCCGCTAATACCCCACTTCCACCAAATACAACCCCTCCGGCGGCGCGGTCGGGCCGCCCTTGGTCCGGTCGCGCGCTTCCAACGCGGTTTTCACGTCGGCCGTAGTCCATTTGCCTTCGCCGACTAATCGGAGCGTGCCCACCATGTTGCGCGCCTGATGGTGCAGGAACGAACGCGCCCGCGCCGCAATCGTTCACGGCGCGCGCCCGGATCTCGCGCCGTGGCGGACGGTCAATATATAAACTAAGTCTCCGCGCGCGACGCGATAGAGAAGAATGTAACGAGTTCCTAGAACAGGCCTTTCGCGCAGGCCACCCTCGTGCCGAATGGGGTTGCGGGCAGGGAAAATTTGCAGCGCGTTGCCCGACGCGATGATCGCCTCGACGAGATCGATTGCCGCCATCGGATTCTCGCGCTCGATCTCCGCAAGAATATCATCGAGATTCCGAAGGGCCTCGTCGGTCCAACGGACGACGGCCACGGCTCAGCGCGATTGGGCGGACTTGGGAGCGCGCCCGGCGATCTCCACCGCGCGCCGGCGAAGCCGCTTGGCCACGATATCGTGGTCGTGCGTGCGACCCGCCTTGATGTCGGCTTCCGCGCGCTTGACCGCCGCTTTTTCCGCTGTGGTCAAGGGGCGCGGCCTGCGGGGTTCGTCGTCGATTGCGAATTTAAGAGCGCGTTTCGGCATGGCTTAAGAATAAGCTTTTCTCTACTAGCGTTTCAATACGTCACTTCCACCAGGTAAAGCCCCTCCGGCGGCGCGGTCGGTCCGCCTTTCGCCCGGTCGCGGGCCTCGAGCGCGGCTTTCACGTCGGCCGCCGTCCACTTGCCTTCGCCGACCAATCGGAGCGTGCCCACCATGTTGCGCACCTGATGGTGCAGGAACGAGCGCGCCCGCGCCGAAATAATTATGTCCTCGCCTTCCCGCGCGACGTCGAGAACGTCGAGGGTCTTCACCGGCGATTTCGCCTGACAGAGCGACGCGCGGAAGGTGGTGAAATCGTGCCGCCCGACCAGCACCTTGGCCGCCGCGTTCATGGCGTCGGCGTCCAAGGGGCCCGGCACCCACCACTTGCGCCCGAAATCGAGGGCGAGCCGCGCGCGCCGGTTGGCGATGCGATAGACGTAGGATCGCGAGGTCGCCGAAAAGCGGGCGTGGAAATCGGGATCGGCCAAGGCGGCTTCGCGCACCGCGACCGGGTTCGGCTTCATGTGGAAGTTGAGGGCGTCGCGCACCGTCGCCGGCTCGAATTCGCGCGCGAGGTCGAAATGCGCCACCTGGCCGAGCGCGTGCACGCCCGCGTCGGTGCGCCCGGCCGCGACCGCGGCCGCGGTTTCGCCGGAAAGCGCGAAGAGCGCCCCTTCGAGGACTTCCTGGACCGAAAGCCCGTTCTCCTGGCGCTGCCAGCCGACGAAGGGGCCGCCGTCGTATTCGAGCGTCAGGCGATAGCGCGGCATCAGGAAAGAACCGTGGCGGGCGGGAGCGGAAAGCCGCGCAAAAATTCCGCCGCCGTCAGGACCGCGCGGCCCGCGCGCTGCACCGTGACCAGACGCAACGCCCCTTCGCCGCAGGCGATCGTCGGCGCATCGTCGAGCACGGTTCCCGGAGCATTTTTTATCGGCGCGCCTACCGGCGCGACCGCCAGCACCTTGATCCGCTCGCCCGCGTGCTCGAACCAGGTGCCCGGCCAGGGATCGAAGGCGCGCACCGCGCGCGCGAGGTCCGCCGCGGGCTTCCGCCAATCGAGGCGGCCTTCGTCGCGGGCGAGCTTGGCGGCGTAGGTGACGCCGTTTTCGGGCTGCGGCGTCGCCGTCAGCGTTCCGGCGTCGAGGCCCTCAAGCGCGCGCACGATCAGCCGGGCGCCGAGCAGGGCGAGCGCGTCGTGCAGTTCGCCCGCCGTGGTCGTCGCGCCGATCGGGATTTTTTCCGCGAGCAGGATGGCGCCGGTATCGAGCCCTTCGTCCATCTGCATGATGGTGACGCCGGTTTCGGAATCGCCCGCCAGGATCGCGCGCTGGATCGGCGCGGCGCCGCGCCAGCGCGGGAGAGCCGAGGCGTGGATGTTGAGGCAGCCCAAGCGCGGCGCCTCCAATATCGCGCGCGGCAGGATCAGCCCGTAGGCCGCGACCACGGCGGCGTCGGCGCCGAGCGCTGCGAACGATTCCTGTTCGGCGGCGGCGCGGAGCGATTTCGGCGTGCGCGCGGGAATTCCCATCTCGAGCGCGGCGGCGTGGATCGGGCACGGGCGTTCGTGCTGTCCGCGCCCGGCGGGCTTGGGCGGCTGGGCGTAGACCGCCTTGATCCGGTGTCCCGCCGCGCGTAGCGCCTTCAGCGCCGGCAGGCCGAACTCGGCGCTGCCCATGAAGACGAGATTCAAGGATGGCATCGACATTCGCGCATTCAACCCGATTTCCCCCCACCCTGACCCTCCCCCGCAAGGGGGGAGGGGATATTACTTTACATTTCCCTCCCCCTCGATGGGGGAGGGAAGGGAGGGGGTGACGAAAGGATCAAACCGGCGCGGACTCGGCTTCGGCGAGGCGTTTGGCCTTGGCCAGCTTGCGCAGGATCATGTCGCGCTTCACCGCCGAAACGCGGTCGACCAGCAGCACGCCGTCGAGGTGGTCCATTTCGTGCTGGATGCAGACCGCGAGCAGGCCTTCGGCCTCCATCTCGCGGATTTCGTTTTCGTGGTCGAGGTAGCGGACGCGGACCTTGCCCGGGCGGCGGATTTCGGTGAACTGGTCGGGAAACGACAGGCACCCTTCGTCGCGCGCGACTTCGTCGTCGGAGGCCCAGACGATCTCCGGGTTGGCCATGCGAAGGCGCATGGGGGGTTCGTCCTTCTTGGCGGTATCGACCACGATCACGCGCTTCAAGACGCCGACCTGGGGCGCGGCGAGCCCGATGCCGTTGGCGCCGTGCATGGTCTCCAGCATGTCGTCCATCAGGCGGCGGATGTCGGCGTCGACCTTCGCCACCAGCTCGGCCTTGGCCTTGAGCCGGGGGTCGGGAGCGATGATGATGGGCAACCGGGCCATGGCCCCGACATAGAGCGCGCATCGACCCCCGTCAAGCCGGGGCGGGTCGGGGCAGGGGGGATAAGCCGTTGAATTGGTTGGCGTTGCAGAGCCTGGGCGGGATCGCCGCGTTGATCGCGGTCGCCTTCGCGCTTTCGGAAAACCGGCGCGCGGTTTCGGGGCGGATCGTCGCGGGCGGGCTCCTGCTGCAATTCGCGCTCGCGTTGCTGCTGCTCAAGGTGCCCCCGGTCAGGGACGCGCTGCTGCTGCTCAACGACGCGCTGCTCGCGCTCCAGCGCGCGACCCAGGCGGGCACCGGCTTCGTGTTCGGCTACCTGGGCGGCGGGCCGCTGCCGTTCGCGGAAACCTACGCCGGGGCGAGCTTCGTGCTCGCGTTCCAGGCGCTGCCCATCGTCCTGGTGATGAGCGCGCTCTCGGCGCTGCTCTTTCACTGGCGGGTGCTGCCGGCGATCGTGAAGGGGTTCGCGTGGGTGATGCGGCGAACTATGGGCGTGGGCGGGGCCGAGGGCCTGTCGGCCGCCGCCAACGTGTTCGTCGGCATGGTGGAGGCGCCGCTCCTGATCCGGCCCTATCTCGAACGATTGACGCGGGCGGAACTTTTTTCGGTGATGACCTGCGGCATGGCGACCATCGCCGGGACGGTGATGGCGCTCTACGCGTCGTTCCTCGCGCGCGCGGTGCCGGGCGCGCTCGGGCACATCCTGGTCGCCTCGCTGCTGGCGGCGCCGGCGGCGATCGTGGTCGCGCGCGTCATGGTGCCGGCGGACGCGGAGGCGCGTCCGGGCGCGGCCGAGGAAACATTGCCCCCTTCCGACGTTCGCGGCGCGTGGGAAGCGATCACGCGCGGCACCCTCGACGGCGCGCAGCTGCTCGTCAACATCGTCGCCATGCTGATCGTGCTGGTGGCCCTGGTCAGCCTCGTCAACCAGGCGCTCGGGCTTCTGCCCGCATGGGGCGGAGCCGGAATCACCCTCGAACGCCTGTTCGGGCTCGCGCTCGCGCCGCTCGCGCTCGCCGTCGGCGTGCCGTGGGACGAGGCGCTCGCCGCCGGGCGGCTGTTCGGGATCAAGACCGTGCTCAACGAACTGCTCGCCTACGCCGAACTCGCGAAATACACCGACGCCGATCTCGGTCCCCGCTCGCGCGTGATCATGACGTACGCGCTTTGCGGGTTCGCCAATTTCGGCAGCCTCGGCATCATGATCGGCGGGCTCGCCACCATCGCGCCCGCCCGCCGCGCCGAGATCGTGGCCCTCGGGCCCAGGACCATCGTTTCCGGCACGCTCGCCACCGGCCTCGCCGGCGCGACGGTCGGGGTTTTGTGGTAGGGTCGCGCGATGGAACTCATCGCCGTCGCCGCCGTCATCGTCGCGCTGCTCGCGCTCGCCGTCGCGTTCGTCGCGCTCAGGCGGGGCGCGTCGGCGGAGCCGTTCGACGGCCTGATGCGCGAACTCGCCGCCCTGAAGGGCGAACTCACGGCCGCTTTCGGCCATACCCACCAGCGGCTGCAATCGATCACCGACAAGGTGGCGGTGATCGATTCGGCCCGAGGCCAGATCGAGAAGCTGGCCGAGCAGGTGGTCGACCTCAACCGCGTGTTCGGCGACAAGCAGGCGCGCGGCGCCTTCGGCCAGCGCCAGATGGAAGACCTGGTGCGCGACGTGCTGGCGGAAGGCATGTTCGAGATGCAGGCGACGCTTCCCAACGGCAGGCGCGTCGATTGCCTGGTGAAGCTTCCGAAGCCGCCGGGGCCGATCGGTGTCGACGCCAAGTTTCCGCTGGAATCGTTCCGCGCGGTGCAGGCGAGCGCGGACGAGGCCGCGCGGGCAAGGGCGCGGAAGCAACTCGGCGCCGATGTGGTGAAGCACGTCAAGGACATCGCCGAGAAATACATCGTGCGCGGCGAAACCGCCGACTGGGCGCTGATGTTCGTGCCGTCGGAAGCGGTCTACGCCGAAATCCACGCACATCTCGCGGACGCGGTCGAGGAGGCGCATCGCCTCCGGGTCGGGATCGTCTCGCCGACCACGCTGATGGCGGCGCTGACCACGGTGCGCGCCGTGGTCCAGGACGCGGCGATGGTCGAGCGCGCCGAGGAAATCCGCGCCGAGGTGCAGCGCCTCAAGGACGACGCCGACCGCCTCGTGCAGCGCGCGGGCGACCTGGAAACCGGGTTCAACCGGGTGGTCGAAACGCTCCGGCAGGTGCGGATTTCCGCCGACAAGCTCGCGGGCCGCGTCGCCCGCGTCGCCGAAGCCGACGTTCCCGAAAAATAAGAGCTACAGCGCCCGGCGCGCCTTGAGCGCGGCCGAGAGCGTGCCGTCGTCGAGGTAGTCGAGCTCGCCGCCGACCGGAATCCCCTGGGCGAGGCCGGAAACCTTGGCGCCGGTGCCGGCGAGCCGCTCGGCGATGTAGTGGGCGGTGGTCTGGCCCTCGACGGTGGCGTTGGTGGCGAGGATCACCTCGCCGATCCGTTCGGCCACGACGCGCTCGACCAGCTTCGGAATCCGCAGTTCCTCCGGCCCGACGCCGTCGAGGGCCGAGAGCGCGCCGCCGAGCACGTGATAGCGCCCGCGAAAGGCGCCCGCGCGTTCCATCGCCCACAGGTCGGCCACGTCTTCCACCACGCACATCAGCGACGCATCTCTTTTGACGTCCGCGCAGATGCCGCACGGGTCGCTGGTGTCGAGGTTGCCGCAAGTTCCGCAGGTGCGGACGTTGGCGGCGGCCTCGGTCAGCGCCTGGACCAGCGGCGCGAGCGTCGCGTCCTTGCGCTTGAGAAGGTGCAGCGCGACCCGACGGGCCGATCGGGGCCCGAGGCCCGGCAGGCGCGCGAGCATCTGGATCAGGCGTTCGATATCGAGCATCCGTGGGTTCCTATCGCAGTATTCGGGAAAACGGAATCATGTTCGGCTCTTCGCGGAACGATCCCCCCACCCCAACCCTCCCCCGCAAGGGGGGGGGGGGGGGGGTTTTTTTTTTTCCCCACCCCCCGCGGGGGGGGGGTGGGGGGGGGGGCGTTACGATCGGTCGGGGTAGGCGTCAGAACGGAAGCTGGAATCCGGGCGGCAGCGGCAGGCCGCCGGTGATTTCGGCCATGCGGGCCTTGGCCTCGGCATCGGCCTTGGCGCGGGCGTCGTTGACGGCGACGCGCACCAGGTCCTCCAGCATCGCGGCATCATTGGCGGCGAGCAGTTCGGGCGCGATCCGCACCCGGCGCACCTCGCCCTTGCCGGTGGCGGTGACCTCGACCCGGCCTTCGCCCGCGCCGCCGGTGACTTCGAGGTTGGCGAGCTGCTCCTGCATCGCCTGCATGCGCGCCTGCAGTTCGCCCGCCTGCTTCAGCATCTGCGCGAAGTTTTTCATTCGTCGCCCGCTCTTTCGTCATCGATTTTTTCGTCGCCGTCGTCGGGCGGGGCGTCGGGCGGTTTGAGCGGGCGCACGTCCTCGATCCGGGCGGCGGGGAACGCGGCCTGCACCGCCTTGACGAAGGGATGCTCGGCGATTTCGGCGCGCAAGCTCGCGCGCGCGGCTTCCTTTTCCTCCGCCAGCGTGCGCCCGCCGGCGGCGGAAGACACGCCGACCAGCCAAGTGCGGCCGGTTTCGCGGTGGAGGAATCCGCTGAGCTGGCGGGCGAGGTCGTCGGGTGCGTGTTCGCCGGGGCGGAATTCGATCCGGCCCGGCTCGAACCGGACCAGGTGCACGTCGCGCAGCAGATGACCGGCGAGGCGGCCTTCCTTGCGCGCGGCGGCCAAGGCCGCCACCTGATCGAAAGTCTCCAGCCCGGGCGCTTCGAGCGCGGGCGGCGCGGCGGTTTCGGCGGCGACCGGCCGGTCGGTCCGCGGCGCGGCCATCGGGGCCGATTGCGCGAGCGCGGCGGACGCGCGCGGCGGGCCCGACGCGCGCGGCGACGGAGACGGCGCGACGTTCTTGGCCGGGGGCGACGCGGATGCGGACGGCATCGGCGGCGCGGCCGGAGCGACGCGCGCGGTCCCGCCCGCGTCGAGGGCGCGGATCGCCTCTTCCGGCGTCGGCAGCGCGCTCGCGTACGCGAGCCTGACCAGCACCATCGCCGCCGCTTCCGCGCCGTTGGGGGCGACGCGGGTTTCGGCGAGCCCCTTCAGCAGAATCTGCCACGCCCGCGCCAGCGCCGGAATCGGGAGGGCCTCGGCCATGGCGCGGCCGCGCTTGCGTTCCAGTTCGGGCACGGCGAGATCGTCGGCGGCCTCGGGCGCGAGCTTGATCCGCGTCAGCCAATGGATCAGGCCGAGCGCGTCCTCGACGGCCTGGGAGGCGTCGGCCCCGGCGTCGTGCTGGGCGGCGAGCACGGCGAGCGCGCGCGCCGCGTCGCCCTTGAGCGCCGCCTCGACCAGATCGAAGGTCAACGTGCGGTCGGCGAGTCCGAGCATGGCGCGCACGTCGGCTTCGCCGATTTCGTTCGGGCCGTCGACATGGGAGATCGCCTGGTCGAGCAGGCTGAGGCCGTCGCGCACGCTGCCGTCGGCGGCGCGCGCGATCAGGCCGAGGGCGGCGTCGGCGATCTTCGCGCCCTCGCGTTCGGCGATGGCGCGGAAGTGGGCCTTGAGCGCGGCTTCGTCGATGCGGCGCAAGTCGAAGCGCTGGCAGCGCGACAGCACGGTGACCGGGATTTTGCGGATTTCGGTGGTGGCGAAGACGAATTTGACGTGGGGCGGCGGTTCCTCCAGCGTCTTCAGCAGCGCGTTGAAGGCGTTCTTCGACAGCATGTGCACTTCGTCGACGATGTAGATCTTGTAGCGCGCCGAGGTCGGGCGATAGCGCACGCCGTCGATCAGCTCGCGGATGTCGTCGACGCCGGTGCGGCTGGCGGCGTCCATCTCGATCACGTCGACGTGGCGGTCCTCGGCGATCGCCCGGCAATGCTCGCATCGGCCGCAGGGCTCGGCGGTCGGGCCGCCTTTCCCGTCCGGTCCGACGCAGTTGAGGGCGCGTGCGATGATGCGCGCGGTCGTGGTCTTGCCGACCCCGCGCACCCCGGTCAGCACGAAGGCGTGCGCGAGACGGCCCGACCGGAGCGCGTTGGTGAGGGTGCGCACCATCGCTTCCTGGCCGATCAGGTCGGCGAAGGTGGCGGGACGATATTTGCGGGCGAGGACGCGGTACGCCTTGCCGGCGGCGTCGGGAGCAACGGGGTCGCGATCGGCCGGTTCGGTCATCGGCGCTCGGCTGTCATAAGGGGCTATGTAAACTAAGGTCCGGGATCAGGCCGCGAAGGTGGGAGGTTGAACGTCGACCCGGGCCGGAACTCGTTACGGCTGCTTCCTTCCGGACCTGACCGGGTTGGCGAGGGGCTCGTCCGGCGCCAACCTCCCGGCCCGACTATACCAAGCGAAGCGCCGGAACGGAAAGCGCGCACTAACGGACGCGGGCGGCGTGTGGATAAATAAAGAGACGCGCGAAAAACTATTGGCCGAACAGGCCGACGCCGCCGGAACCCGGCGCGGGTAAATTTCCGGGCGCGTGTTCGGGCGCCAACGGGCGCGGCCTTTCGAAAATCGGCGGCGGCGTCGCGGCGGGCTCGGCGGCGGGCGGGGCTTCGGGCGCGGGCACGGGGAACGGAACCGCGGAAGGCTCGGTCGGCATCGCGGGCGTTTCCGGCGCGGGCGGAACGATCGGCGCGGCCACGGGCTCGGTCGTCGATGGCGTCTCGGGCGCGGGGATCGGAACCGGCAGCGCGGACGGTTCCGTCGGCGGCGCGGGTGTTTCGGGCGCCGGCGGCATGACCGGCGCGGCGGCGGGTTCGCTCGGCATCGCCGGGGTTTCCGGGGCGGGCGGAACGATCGGCGCGGTAACGGGCTCG
>CAYPQV010000007.1:0-97203 GCA_964412955.1 uncultured Hyphomicrobiales bacterium | reverse complement strand
CGGCATCGCCGGGGTTTCCGGGGCGGGCGGAACGATCGGCGCGGTAACGGGCTCGATCGCCGATGGCGTCTCGGGCACCGGTGGAATAACCGGCGCGGCGGCGGGTTCGCTCGGCATCGCCGGGGTTTCCGGGGCGGGCGGAACGATCGGCGCGGTAACGGGCTCGGTCGCCGATGGCGTCTCGGGCGCCGGTGGAATAACCGGCGCGACGGCGGGTTCGCTCGCGGACGGCGTCTCGGGCGCGGGCAGCGGCACGGGAAGGGTGACGGGCTCGGTCGGGATCGCGGGCGGGGCTTCCGGTTCGGGCGGAACCATGGGCGCCACGGCGGGCTCGGCGCCCGGCGGAATTTCGGGCGCGGGGATCGGAACCGGCAGCGCGGAAGGCTCCGCCGGCATCGCGGGAATTTCCGGCGCCGGCGGCACGGCTGGCGCGACGGCGGGCTCGCTCGCGGGCGGCGTTTCGGGCGCGGGCGGGATCACGGGCATGGCCGCGGGCTCGCTCGCGGGCGGCGCTTCGGGCGCGGGCGGTACCACCGGCGCGCTCGCCGGGGCGTAGGGGCCGATCGGAATGTCGTCGTCGGGCTTGGTGACGCCGGGAATCGCGGGCGGCATCAGGGCGGCGAGCATGGGCGGCATTTCGATCTGGGCGATGCCGTCGGGGATGCCCCCGAGCATGAAAGGCAGGATGCTGGCGCGGTATTCGTAGCGTCCGTCGCGGGCGGCGATGAAACGGATCTCGACGACCTCGCCCGACGACAGGCTCACGCCCGACGGGCACGTATCGGATTGCGCGCCGTCCGAACGGACGATCGAATGAACGAAGAGCGCGTCGAAAAACTCCGACGAATGGAATCGCTGGGTGCTTCGATCGCGATTTTCGAGCCGCATCACATAGGGCTTGCCCTGGTAGAGCCGGATCAGGGAGGGCTGGAATTCGCCGTGGCGGACGCGCATGTTGATCCGGCGCGCCGCGTCCCAGTTCACCTCGTCGAATACGCCGGGCGGAATCCGGTCGCACGTGACGAAGGGCGAAGGGATCGAATATCCGGGCGCGCATCCAGCGACGATCGTCGTCGCGAGAACGGCGCCGCATCCGAACCGTCGCCTGGAAACCGCCATGCCTCGTCCCTTGCCCGGGGGCGCAAATCGCGCCCGGAGGCCCGAGGGTCTGATTAGCCGCCGTCTGGTTAAAAAAGCCTCAAAATCCGGGAAAAACCGCCGATTGTCGGCACGGCCCCCGCGTGCGAGCTTGGCGGCCATGCCCGCCCACGACCGCGGCCCGCGAATCGCCTACTGCGCGTTTCCCCTCGACCGGGCGAGCGCTCTGCGCCGCGACGCGGCCGCCCTGGCGGAAGCGGCGCGGGCGGATTCGACCCGGGTCGTGCCGGTTTGGCGCAACCGCAACCTGATCACGGCGGGCAAAACCCCGGCGATGGTGGCGCTCGCCGGCGACACGGCGCGCCGCGCGCTGGCCGCCGGCCGGGAGCGGATTTTTCTCGGCGCCGACGCCCGGGGCGCATGGTTCGCCGCCGACGTGTCCGACATCGCCGAGGCCGATCTCGTCCCGCTCCTGAACGGGACGCCGGCCGGTGCCGCGTTCCGGGAACTCAGGTCCGCCGGCGCGCTGCTGGCCGGGGGCGAGGCGGCGGTGCTCGCCTGCGCGCGCGGCTTGGCGCATTGGCACGCCGCGAGCCGGTTCTGCGGCACCTGCGGCGCGCCGACCGAATCGCGCGACGGCGGGCACGCCCGGCGCTGCGTCCGCCCGGATTGCGGCCGCGATCATTTTCCGCGCACCGACCCGGCGGTCATCATGCTGCTGACGCGGCCCGCGCCGCGCCGCAGGCCGGGCGACGCGCGCTGCCTGCTCGCGCGCCAGCACCACTGGCCCGAGGGCATGTATTCGGCGCTCGCCGGTTTCGTCGAGCCGGGGGAAGCGCTCGAGGCGGCGGTCGCGCGCGAAGCGATGGAGGAAGCGGGGTTGCGGCTCGCCGCCGTGTCCTACCGCGCGTCGCAACCGTGGCCGTTTCCCGCCTCCCTCATGCTCGGCTTTCGCGCCGAGGCGGCCGGCGACGAGATCCGTCGCGACGAAAAGGAGCTGGCCGAGGCGCGCTGGTTCACGCGCGCCGAGTTGAAGGCGCTGCCGGAGGGCGACCTCAAGCTGTCGCGGCCCGATTCGATCGCGCGCTTCCTGATCGAGGAATGGCTGGCGGAGAAAGACTGATCAGCGTTTCCTGGTTCGCGCCCGCTTTTCCATCCTGAGGCGGTACGCGTGCGCGGGATAGACGCCGAGCACGTTGACCTCGTGGGTGTAGAAGCCGAGTTCCTCGAACGCGAGCTTGACGTTGCGGTCCCCGGGATGGCCCTCGATGTCGGCGTAGAACTGGGCGGCGACGAAGTCGGGGCTGACGTAGCTTTCGAGCTTGGTCATGTTGACGCCGTTGGTGGCGAAGCCCGCCAACGCCTTCAACAACGCCGCCGGCACGTTGCGCACGCGGAACACGAAGCTGGTGATGACCGGGCCCGACCCGGGGCGCGGCCGGCGCGGCTTCCGCGCCATCACGATGAAGCGGGTGGTGTTGTGCTCCGCGTCCTCGATGTTGGCCTTGAGCGACTTGAGGCCGTAGATGCGCGCCGCGAGCTTGGACGCGATCGCGCCCTGCGTCGGATCGCCGAGCTTGGCGATCATCGCGGCCGCGCCGGCGGTGTCCTCGGTGACGACCGGGTGCAGGCGCAGGCGGCGAATCATCCTGCGGCACTGGTTGAGCGCGTGCACGTGGCTGTGGACGCGCACGACCTCGCGGAGCCGCGCGCGCTTGAGGCCGAGCAGATGATGGTTCACCCGCTGGAAGTGCTCGGCGACGATGTGAAGCCCCGAATCGGGCAACAGGTGATGGATGTCGGCGACCCGCCCGGCGACCGAGTTTTCGATCGGGATCATGGCCAGCCGGGCGCGGCCCCGGGTGACGGCGGCGAACGTGTCCTCGAAGGTGCGGCACGGCAGCGTCCGCATCGCAGGGTACGCTTCGCGGCAGGCGAGGTCGGAATAGGCCCCGGCCGCGCCCTGGAAGGCGATGGTCCCGCGTTCTTTCGCTTTCGTCATCGGCGGTTCGCTGGTCGGCGTGATTGAAGAATTTCTTTCGCGCGCGCGAGGTCGGCGGGAGTATCGACACCGAGCGGAACCGTGTCAACGAGCCGGGCGGCGACAATGAGCCCGGCTTCGAGCGCGCGCAACTGCTCCAGCCGCTCGCGCCGCTCAAGCGCGCTTTCGGGAAGCCCGACGAAGCGCTCCAGGGCTTCGCGCCGGTAGGCGTAAAGGCCGATGTGGTGATAGAGCGGTCCCGCGCCCGACGGGATCGCGACCCGGCTGAAATAGAGCGCGCGGGCGATTCGTGATTCGGGGGGCGATCCGGGGGCGAACCCGACCGCGGCCTTGACCACGTTGGGGTCGTCGCGCTCCTCCGGCCGCGCGATCTCGGCGACCAGGGTGGCGATGTCGACGGCCGGATCGGCGAGCGGCTCGAGCGCCGCGCGCAGGGCGTTCGCCTCGATGGTCGGCAGGTCGCCCTGGACGTTGATCACCGCGTCGAAACGCTTTTCGGGATCGAAAACGCGCAGCGCCGCGGCGACGCGGTCCGAACCCGACGGCAGGTCGGGCGCGGTCAGCACCGCCTCGCCGCCGGCGCGGCGCACGGCGTCCGCGATTTCCGCCTCGCCCGCCGCGACGATCACCGGGCCGACGCCTGCCTCGCGGGCGCGCCGCCAGACGTGGACGATCATCGGCTCGCCCAGAAGGTCGGCGAGCGGCTTGCCCGGAAAGCGGGTCGAGGCCATGCGCGCGGGAATCACCGCGACCGGATTGCGGGGCTCGCTGCGGGGCGAAACGGACATTCGAAGCACATTATCGCGCCCGGCGGCGGTTGAATACCCGTCCGGGGCCCGCTACATTCGCCCGACGCAAGGGATAGCAGATCATGATGTCATTTCTCGAAAAAGCGGGCGCCGGACTCCTGATCGCCGCATGGCTGATCTGGGGCGGCCACATGCTGGCCGACGCGCTGGTCGCGCCGCGCACCGCCGGTTCCGAAAAACTGCCGTTCGCCGCCACCCAAGCCGCCGCGCCCGCCGCCGCCCCTGCCGCTCAGCCGCAGGATTTCAGGACCCTGCTCGCCGCCGCCACGCCCGACAACGGCGCCAAGGTGTTCCGCAAGTGCGTCGCCTGCCACGCCGCCGAAAAGGGCGCCAAGCACAAGGTCGGCCCGGCGTTGTGGGACGTGGTCGGAAGGGTCGCGGGCAAGGCGGAGGGATTCAACTACTCCGCCGCCATGGGCAAGGTCGGCAAGGAATGGACGTACGAAAACCTGGACGTCTTCCTCAAGAGCCCGAAGGACTTCGCGCCCGGCAACAAGATGACCTTCGCCGGTCTGCCGGACGCCGCCGAGCGCGCCGCCGCGATCGCGTACCTGCGCACGCTCAGCGATTCGCCGAAGCCGCTCCCGTGACGTGACCCAATCATCGGGCGTTCCCGACGCCTTCGTCGCGCTCGCGCTGCGGCTGGCGGACGCCGCGCGCGCGGCGGTCATGCCGCATTTCCGGACCCGCGCGCTGGCGATCGACGACAAGGCGGATTCATCGCCGGTCACGGTCGCCGATCGCGATTGCGAGCGGGCGCTGCGCGAAATGATCGCGCGCGAGCAGCCCGGCCACGGCGTCGTCGGCGAGGAGATGGCCGCCACGCGCGCCGACGCCGAATGGGTCTGGGTGATCGACCCGATCGACGGCACCAAGTCGTTCGTCACGGGGAAGCCCTTGTTCGGCACCCTGATCGCGCTGCTGCGCCAAGGCCGCCCCGTGGTCGGAATCATCGACCATCCGGCGATCGACGTGCGCTATCTCGGACTCGCGGGCTGGCCGACGACCCGCAACGGCGATATCGTGCGCGTGCGCCCGTGCGATTCCCTCGACCGGGCCTGGCTTTACGCCACCACGCCCGAGATGTTCCGTCCGGGCGCGGAAGCGGACGCCTTCGTCCGCCTCAAGAAGAAAGTGAAGCATCCGGTCTACGGCGCGGAATGCCTCGCCTACGGCCTGCTCGCGGAAGGGTTCGTCGATCTGGTGTGCGAGGCGACCATGAAGCCGGTCGACTACCTGCCGCTGGTCGCGGTGGTGGAAGGCGCGGGCGGCGTCATCACCGATTGGCGGGGCCGCCCGCTCGGCCTCGATTCGGAGGGGCAGGTTCTGGCGGCGGGCGACCGGCGGCGGCACGCCGACGCGATGGCTCTCCTCGCGGGAGCTTGATGGCGGCCCTCCCTTGATCCGCCGCGCCCGAGCCGCCACAATCGCCGGATCGACGGAGAGGGCGCGGGGTTGCCCGCGGAATTGTCTCATGCGCGCGATCTTCGCGATCGTCGGTCTGGTCGCGGCCCTTGGCCTTGCGCCGCCGGTCATGGCCGAGACGAAAATTCTCCGCGTCCACGGGCTTGCCATGCACGGCGAGCCGAAATACGGCCCCGACTTCACCCATTTCGACTACGCCAACCCGAACGCGCCCAAGGGCGGCGAGGCGAAACTCTCCGCCATCGGCAGCTTCGACAACTTCAACCCCTACATCCTGAAGGGCACGCCGGCCGCCGGCATCGGCGCCCTGTTCGAGACGCTGCTGCTCGGTTCCGGCGACGAGGCGTTCAGCGAATACGGCCTGCTCGCCGAAACCATCGAGGTGCCCGAGGACCGCTCCTGGGTCGCCTTCACGCTCAGGGCGAACGCGCGCTGGCACGACGGCAAGCCGGTGACGGTCGCGGACGTGATCTTTTCCCTCGAAACGCTCAAGACCAAGGGTCATCCCTTCTACCGCTCCTATTTCAAGGACGTGGCCAAGGCGGAGCAGACCGGCGAACGCACCGTGCGCTTTTCCTTCGCCGACGGCGTCAACCGCGAACTGCCGCTGATCGTCGGCCAACTTCCGATCCTGCCCAAGCATTGGTGGGCGACGCGCGACTTCGACAAGACGACGCTCGAGCCGCCGCTCGGCAGCGGACCCTTCCGCGTCAAGTCGTTCGAGGCCGGGCGCTCGGTGACCTACGAACGCGTGCGCGACTATTGGGGCCGCGACGTTCCGGTCCGGCGCGGCACCTACAACGTCGATGAGCTCCGCTACGATTACTACCGCGACGGCACGGTGGCGCTGGAGGCGTTCAAAGCCGGCGAATACGATTTCCGCCAGGAAAACGTCGCCAAGGATTGGGCGACCGCCTACGACGCCCCGGCGGTGCGCGAGGGCCTGATCAAGAAGGTCGAAATCCCGCACGAACGCCCGACCGGCATGCAGGGGTTTTCGTTCAACACCCGGCGCGAGATGTTCAAGGACAAGCGGGTGCGCCAGGCGATCACGCTCGCCTTCGACTTCGAGTGGATGAACAAGAACCTGTTCTACGACCAGTACGTCCGCACCCGCAGCTACTTCTCCAATTCCGAACTCGCGTCTTCGGGCCTGCCGACGGGGGAGGAACTGAAAATCCTCGAACGCTTCCGGGGCCGCGTTCCGGAAGAGATATTCGACCGGGAATACGTCCCGCCGGTCGGCGGCAGCGACGAGGCGCTGCGCGCCAACCTGCGCGTCGCCCTCGGGCTCCTGCGCGACGCCGGCTGGACGTTCAAGGACCGCAAGCTGGCGCACGGCGCCACCGGCAAGCCGTTCCGGTTCGAGATTCTGCTGGCCCAGCCGACGTTCGAGCGGGTCGCGCTGCCCTTCGCGCGCAACCTGGAGCGCCTCGGCATCGAGGCGCGCGTGCGCACGGTCGAGCCCGCCCAATACCGCAAGCGGCTCGACGATTTCGATTTCGACATGACCGTCGATTCGTTCGGCCAGTCGCTGTCGCCCGGCAACGAGCAGCGCGATTTCTGGGGCTCCGCCGCCGCCGACACGCCGGGCAGCCGCAACACCGTCGGCATCAAGGACCCGGTGGTGGACGAACTGATCGACCTGGTGATCGCCGCGCCCGATCGCGAAAGCCTGATCGCGCGCACCCGCGCGCTCGATCGCGTGCTGCTCGCCGGGCACTACCTGATCCCGCATTGGCACATCCGCACCTTCCGCGTCGCCTATTGGGACCGGTTCGGCCTTCCCGACAAGCCGGCCAAGTACACCCTCTGCGTCGAATGCTGGTGGGTGGATGCCGGGAAGGCGAAGGCGATCGACGCGCGGCGCGGACGCAAGTAGCGGCGATGTTCGCCTACATCATCCGGCGGCTGCTGCTGATCGTCCCGACCCTGTTCGGGATCATGGTCGTCAATTTCATCGTCGTGCAGGCGGCGCCCGGCGGCCCGGTCGAGCAGATGATCGCCGAGTTGCAGGGTACCGCCGCCGAGGTGACCGGTCGTTTCGCCGGCACCGGCGCGGGCGAGGCCGGCGAGCGCGCCGAACGGCGCCCGGCCCAGACCGCGGGCGGCGACGTGGTGTCCAAGTATCGCGGCGCGCGCGGCCTGGAACCCGAACTGATCCGGCAGATCGAGAAGCTCTACGGCTTCGATAAGCCCGCCCACGAGCGCTTCCTGATCATGATGCGGAATTACCTCGTGTTCGACTTCGGCGACAGCTTCTTCCGCGACCGCAAGGTGGTCGATCTGGTGTTCGACAAGCTGCCGGTGTCGATTTCGCTCGGCCTCTGGACCACGCTGCTGGTCTATCTCATCTCGATCCCGCTCGGCGTCGCCAAGGCGGTGCGCGACGGATCGCGCTTCGACGTGTGGACCAGCGCCATGGTCATCGTCGGCTACGCCATTCCCGGCTTTCTGTTCGCGATCCTGCTGATCGTGCTGTTCGCGGGCGGAAGCTTCTGGAACGTCTTTCCGCTGCGCGGGCTGACCTCGCCCGACTGGGCGGGCATGGATTGGCTGGCGCGGATCGCGGATTATTTCTGGCACATCGCGCTGCCGATCGCGGCGCTGGTGGTGGGCGGATTCGCCAGTCTGACCATGCTGACCAAGAACTCGTTTTTGGAGGAGATCAACAAGCAGTACGTCACCACCGCGCGCGCCAAGGGCGCGACCGAACGCGGCATCCTCTACGGCCACATCTTCCGCAACGCCATGCTGATCGTGATCGCGGGCTTTCCCGGCGCCTTCATCGGCATCCTGTTCACCGGCGCGCTGCTGGTCGAGGTGATCTTCTCGCTCGACGGGCTCGGGCTGCTCGGGTTCGAGGCCGCGCTCAAGCGCGACTACCCGGTCATGTTCGGCTCGCTCTACTTCTTCACGCTGCTCGGACTCCTGATGAACCTGATCGGCGATCTCGCCTATCACGCGGTCGATCCGCGCATCGACTTCGAGGCCAGAGAAACATGAGCGAAACATGAGCGAGACATGACCGCCGCCGCGACCGCGCCGCGCCTGTTCGGAATCCGGCTCGCGCCGCCGACCGCGCGGCGGATCGAGAACTTCCGCGCCAACCGCCGCGGCTTCTGGTCGCTGTGGATCTTCCTCGCGCTGTTCGCCGCCAGCCTGTTCGCCGAGCTGATCGCCAACGACAAGCCGCTCTTGGTCCGCCACGAGGGCAAGTTCTTCGTCCCCGTGGTCTTTTCCTACGCCGAAACCGACTTCGGCGGCGACTTCCCGACCGAGGCCGATTACCGCGATCCCTTTCTCAAGACCAAGATCGAGGAAAAGGGATGGATGATCTGGCCGCCGGTCCGCTATTCGTACGGCACCATCGATCGCAATTTGTCGGTTCCGGCCCCGGCCCCGCCATCGCGCGAACATTGGCTCGGCACCGACGACCAGGCGCGCGACGTGGTGGCGCGCCTGATCTACGGCTTTCGCGTTTCGGTCCTGTTCGGGCTCGCGCTCACGGGCCTCAGTTCGGTGGTCGGCATCGCCGCCGGGGCGGTCCAGGGCTATTTCGGCGGGCGCACCGACCTTTATTTCCAGCGCTTCATCGAGATCTGGGGCGGCTTGCCCACGCTTTATCTTCTCATCATCCTGGCGAGCGTGGTCGAACCCAACTTCTGGTGGCTGCTGGGACTGATGCTGCTGTTCAGCTGGATGGCGCTGGTCGGCGTGGTGCGCGCCGAATTCCTGCGCGGGCGCAACTTCGACTACGTGCGCGCGGCCCGCGCGCTCGGGGTTTCCGACGCGACCATCATGTTCCGCCACATCCTGCCCAACGCCATGGTCGCGACCCTGACGTTCCTGCCGTTCATCCTGAACGGCTCGATCACCACGCTGACCGCGCTCGATTTCCTGGGCTTCGGGCTGCCCCCCGGTTCGGCGTCGCTGGGCGAGATGCTCGGCCAGGGCAAGGCCAACCTGCAGGCGCCGTGGCTCGGGCTGACGGCGTTCTTCGTGCTCGCCGTGATGCTGTCGCTGCTCGTGTTCGTGGGCGAAGGCGTGCGCGACGCCTTCGATCCGCGGAAAATCCGGCGCTGAGGGGGCGGACCATGGCCGACACCGCGCCGCTGCTCGAAATCGACAATCTGCACGTGTCCTTCGGCCGGGGCGCGCGCGAGGTCAAGGCGGTGCGCGGCGCGAGCCTGGTCGTGCGCCGGGGCGAAATCGCGGCGCTGGTCGGCGAATCGGGTTCGGGCAAGTCGGTGACCGCGCTGTCGGCGATGCGGCTTCTGCCCTATCCGCTGGCGTGGCATCCGGAGGGACGCATCCGCTTCCGGGGCGAGGACATGCTGACGGCGCCGGATTCGCGCCTGCGCGCCCTGCGCGGCGACCGCGTTTCCATGATCTTCCAGGAACCGTTGACCTCGCTCAACCCGCTCCATCCGATCGGCCGCCAGGTGGCGGAAAGCCTGCATCTGCACCGCACGCTCGCGGCCGACGCGGCGCGCGCGCGGGTGGTCGAGTTGTTCGAGCTGGTCGGCCTGAAAGAGCAGATCGCGCGCATGGACGCGCTGCCGCACGAATTTTCCGGCGGCCAGCAGCAGCGCGTGATGATCGCCATGGCGCTCGCCAACAATCCCGATCTCCTGATCGCCGATGAGCCGACCACGGCGGTCGACGTCACCATCCAGGCGCAGATCCTGAAGCTGCTGCAGGATTTGCAGGAGCGCCTCGGCATGGCGGTGCTGTTCATCACCCACGACCTCGGCATCGTGCGCCGGATCGCCGGCCGGGCCTACGTCATGCGCCAGGGCCGCGTGGTCGAGGAAGGCCGCCTGCCGGCGGTGTTCCAAAGCCCGAGCCACGAATACACCCGGCACCTGCTCGCGTCCGAACCCAAGGGCGCGCCCGACCCGGCCCCTTCGGACGCGCCCGAGGTCATGGCCTGCCGCGACCTGAAAGTGTGGTTTCCGATCAAGCGCGGCGTGGTCCGCCGGGTGATCGGCCACGTCAAGGCGGTCGACGGCGTGACGTTGGCGATCCGCGAAGGCCAAACCCTCGGCTTGGTGGGCGAGTCGGGTTCGGGCAAGAGCACGCTGGGCCGAGCGCTGCTCCGGCTCGAAAAAAGCGAAGGCGAGGTCGCCTTCCAGGGCCGGCCCATCCAATCCTTGCGCGCCAAGGCCTTGCGGCCGCTCCGGCGCGAGATGCAGATCGTCTTCCAGGATCCGTTCGGCTCCTTGAGCCCGCGCCTTTCGGTCGGCCAGATCGTCGAGGAAGGCCTGCGCGTGCACGGCCTTGTCGGTGCGGAGGACGAGCGGCGCCAGGTGATCGGCCGGGCGCTCGCCGAGGTGGGCCTGGAGCCCGCGATGCAGGACCGCTACCCGCACGAATTCTCGGGCGGCCAGCGCCAGCGCATCGCCATCGCCCGCGCGCTGGCCTTGAAGCCGAAGTTCGTGATGCTCGACGAGCCGACCAGCGCGCTCGACGTGTCGGTGCAGGCGCAGATCGTGGAGCTGCTGCGCGCGCTCCAGGCCAGGCACCGGCTCGCGTATCTCTTCATCAGCCACGACCTGCGCGTGGTGCGCGCCATGGCCCACGAGATCGCGGTGCTGCGCCAGGGCCGCGTGGTCGAGCACGGGCCCGCCGAGGCGATCCTCTCCCGGCCGCGGGAGCCTTACACCCGCGCGCTCATTTCCGCCGCGATCGAATTGAAGGCGGACGAGAGCGGCGCGGTTTCCACCTGACCATGGCCCTTCTCTTCATCAGCGCGGTCGAGGACCCGGAACCTTACCGCCGGGAATTCGCCCGTCTGCTGCCGGGGGACGAATTCCGCGTCTGGCCCGAGGCCGGCGATCGCGCCGAGGTCGAGTTCCTGCTGGTGTGGCGCCCGCCGCGCGGCTCGATGGAGGGGTTTCCCAACCTCAAGGCGATCCTGAACCTGGGCGCGGGCGTCGATTACGTGCTCGCCGATCCCGATTTGCCGCGCGGGGTGCCGCTGGTGCGCCTGATCGACACCGGCCTGCGCGACGGCATGGTCGAATTCGTGCTGCACGCGGTGCTGCACTTTCACCGCGATTTTCACCGCTACCGCGCCCTGCAGGGCCGCAAGGACTGGAAGGAAATTCCGCAGGCGGCGGCGGCCGACCGGCGGATCGGGATTCTCGGTTTCGGCCACTTGGGCCAGTCGGCGGCGCGCCACCTGCTGGCGCTCGGGTTTCCGGTTTCGGGTTGGAGCCGGACCAAGAAACAACTTCCCGGCGCGCGCTCGTTCGTGGGCATGGGCGCCGGGCCGGGCGAACTGGATGCGTTTCTCGGTCAGAGCGACATTCTCGTCTGCCTCGCGCCGTTCACCCGCGACACCGAAGGGATCGTCAACGCGAAAACGCTCGCTCGCTTACCGAAGGGCGCCTACCTGATCAACGCCGGGCGCGGCGGGCTCGCCATCGAGGCGGACGTCCTGGCCGCGCTCTCAACCGGGCAACTCGCCGGAGCGTGGCTCGATGTGTTCCACGAGGAACCGCTTCCGCCCGAAAGTCCGTTCTGGGCGCACCCCAATGTCGTCGTCACGCCGCATATCGCGGCCATCACCCTCCCCGGGCCGGCGGCGCGCGAAGCCGCCGACAATATCCATAAAATTCGCGCCGGGCTCGCGCCCAACGGCCTGGTCGACAAGGCGCGGGGGTATTGAGCGCTCAGACGTAGCCGTAGGCGAAGGCGACGAGGAAAATGCCGAGCGCGATCCGGTAGATCACGAACGGCGTGAAGCTCGCGCGCCGGAGCCACGCCATCATCAGGACGATGGCGACGAGCGCGGCGACGAAGGCGAGCGCCGCGGCGAGGAAGACGTCCGCGGTCAATCGCGCGTCGCCGAGCTTGTACAGCTCCCAGCCTTCCAGCACGCCCGCGCCGACGATGGTCGGAATCGAGAGGATCATGGAAAACCGCGCCGCGTCCGGCCGTTCCATGCCCAAAAGGCGCGCCGCCGTCATGGTGATGCCGGAACGGCTGGTGCCCGGCACCAGCGCCAGCACCTGGGCGAGGCCGATGAGCAGCGCGTCCCCAAACCCGATGTGCTCGATGCGCCGCACGGTCATGCCGATCCGGTCGGCGATCCACAGCACGACCCCGAAGCCGAGCGTCGCCCAGCCGACCACGGCGAGATCGCGGATGCCGTCCGGGTAGTAGCGCTTGAGGGCGAAGCCCGCGATCACCACCGGAACGGTCGCGGCGACAACGAAAAGCGCGAGCGTCGCGTCCGGGTTCCGGCGGCCCTGGAGCAGGCGCCCGAAGCCGGCGGTCATGCGCCACACGTCGCGCCGGAGATAGAGGACGACCGCGCCCAAGGTGCCGACGTGCACCGCCACGTCCACGATCAACCCCTGGTCCGGCCATCGGAACAGATGGGGCAGCATGATGAGATGCCCCGAGGACGAGATCGGCAGGAACTCGGTAATTCCCTGGACCAGGGCGAGAATCACGATATGGATGGTGGCCACGCGCTCGCCCCCCGGATAGAGGTTCCCTTATATCACCCATTCAGGGGACGGCCCAAGACGGGCGCTTTCCCGGGCATGGGCCGCGAATCCCGCTGGCGCGGGGCGCCCGGCGCTGCTATGCAAGGAACTTGCCCGTCAACGCTTGACCGTGATTTGGGAACGATGAAGGAATCGGACCGCACGCACGCGCGCGAAACGCAAATCGCGCCTGGACTGCCGCCGCCGCAGGGGTTGTACGACCCCGCGCGGGAGCGCGACGCGTGCGGCGTCGGCTTCATCGCCCACATCAAGAACAGGAAAAGCCACGACATCGTCGCCCGCGGCCTGCAGATCCTCGACAACCTCGACCATCGCGGGGCGATCGGGGCCGACCCGCTCGCGGGCGACGGCGCCGGCATCCTGATCCAAATTCCCGACCGGTTCCTGCGCGCGGAATGCGCCCGGCTCGGCATCGAGCTCCCCGCCGCCGGCGATTACGCGGTCGGGCAGGTGTTCCTGCCGCGCGACGCCCGCGGCCGCCGCGCCTGCGAACAGGCGTTCGAGCGCGCCGCCAAGCGCGAGGGCCAGCGCGTGCTCGGCTGGCGCGACGTGCCGGTCGACCGGGCCTACATCGGCGAAACCATCAAGGCGCTGGAGCCCGTCACCCGCCAAGTGTTCGTGGCGCGCGGCGCCAAGACGCGCGGCCAGGACGCCTTCGAGCGGAAACTGTTCGTCATCCGCAAGCAGGCGCATCACGCCATCTGGGACAAAAAGGTGAAGAACACCGAGCCGTTCTACTTCTGCTCGCTGTCGTCGCGCACCATCGTCTACAAGGGCATGATGCTGGCGCCCAACCTGGCGCGCTACTTCCGGGACCTGACCGACAGGCGGCTCGAATCGGCGCTCGCCCTGGTCCATCAGCGCTTCTCGACCAACACGTTTCCGTCCTGGCAGCTCGCGCATCCGTTCCGCTATCTCTGCCACAACGGCGAAATCAACACGCTGCGCGGCAACATCAACTGGATGCAGGCGCGGCGCCATTCGATGCGCTCGGCGATCCTCGGGCGCGACCTCGCCAAGCTGTGGCCGCTGATCGGCGATGGCGCCTCCGATTCGGCGACCTTCGACAACGCGCTGGAGCTGCTGGTGGCGGGCGGCTATTCGCTGCCGCACGCGGTGATGATGATGATCCCCGAGGCGTGGTCGGACAACGACCTGATGGACCCGCGCCGGCGCGCGTTCTACGAATACCACGCCGCGCTGATGGAGCCGTGGGACGGCCCCGCCGCGATCGCCTTCACCGACGGCCGCCTGCTGGGCGCGACGCTGGACCGCAACGGGCTCAGGCCGTCGCGCTACATCGTCACCGACGACGATCTGGTCGTCGGCGGCTCCGAGGTCGGCGTGTTGCCGATCCCCGAAAACAAGATCCTCAAGAAATGGCGCCTGCAGCCGGGCCGCATGTTCCTGGTCGACCTGGAACAGGGCCGCATCATCGAGGACGAGGAGCTGAAGGAATCGCTGGCGTCGGCCAAGCCCTATCAGAAGTGGCTGGACGAAACCCAGATCCGGCTGGAAGAACTGCCGGTCGAGGTATCGCCCATGACGCCGGGGCGGCGCACGCTGTTGGACCACCAGCAGGCGTTCGGCTACACCCAGGAAGACCTCAAGTTTTTCCTGCTGCCGATGGCGGCGTCGGGCGAGGACACGGTCGGCTCCATGGGCCGCGACACGCCGATCGCGGTGCTCTCCGAGCGGCCGAAGATGCTCTACGACTACTTCAAGCAGAATTTCGCCCAGGTCACCAACCCGCCGATCGATCCGATCCGCGAGGAGATGGTGATGTCCATGGTCTCGCTGATCGGCCCGCGCCCCAACCTGCTCGATCTGGATACGGGCGGCAAGCACAGGCGCCTCGAGGTGCCGCACCCGATCCTGACCAACGGCGATCTCGAAAAAATCCGCCGGATCGAGAACCACGTCGACCGCGCGTTCCGCACCTTCACCCTCGACGTCTGCTATCCGGCCAGGCACGGCGCGCGCGGCATGGCGGCGGCGCTGGACGCCCTCTGCCGCAAGGCCGAACGGGTGGTCGGCGACGGCCACAACATCCTGATTCTTTCCGATCGCGGGCTCGAAGCGGGCCGGATCGCGATCCCGATGCTGCTCGCGACCGCGGCGATCCACCACCATCTGATCCGCAAGGGCCTGCGCACCGAGGTCGGCCTGGTGATCGAAACCGGCGAAGCGCGCCAGGTGCACGATTTCTGCCTGCTCGCCGGCTACGGCGCGGAAGCGATCAACCCCTATCTCGCGCTCGACACGCTTTCCAACGCGAAGGAGCAGTATCCGCCGGGGCTGACCGAGGAAAAGGCGCACAAGAACTACATCAAGGCCGCGGTCAAGGGCATCATGAAGGTGATGTCCAAGATGGGCATCTCGACGTATCAGTCCTATTGCGGCGCGCAGATCTTCGACGCGGTCGGACTCAAGAGCGATTTCGTCGAAAAATACTTCACCGGCACCGCGACCCGGATCGAGGGCGCCGGGCTCTCCGAAATCGCCGAGGAAACCGTGCGCCGCCATCGGCTCGCCTTCTCCGGCGCGCCGATCTACCGCACCATGCTCGACGTCGGCGGCGAGATCGCCTACCGCATCCGCGGCGAGGAGCACGTCTGGAATCCGAAGACGGTCGGGCTCCTTCAGCACGCGGTGCGCGGCGGGGACTTCAAGCTGTTCCGCCAGTTCACCGCCCAGGTCGACGACCAGTCGGCCAAGCTCAAGACGCTGCGCGGCCTGTTCGAGCTGAAGAAGGCGAAGAAGCCGATCCCGCTGGAGGAGGTCGAGCCGGAAGAAGCGATCGCCAAGCGCTTCTCCACCGGAGCCATGTCGTTCGGCTCGATTTCGTGGGAAGCCCACACCACGCTCGCGATCGCCATGAACCGGATCGGCGGGCGCTCCAACACCGGCGAGGGCGGCGAGGACTCGGTGCGCTACCGGCCGCTCGCCAACGGCGATTCCATGCGCTCGGCGATCAAGCAGGTCGCCTCGGGCCGCTTCGGCGTCACCGCCGAATACCTGGTCAACGCGAGCGACATCCAGATCAAGATGGCGCAAGGGGCGAAGCCCGGCGAAGGCGGCCAGCTTCCCGGCCGCAAGGTCTACAAGTGGATCGCCCAGGTGCGCCATTCGACCCCCGGCGTCGGCCTGATCTCGCCGCCGCCGCACCACGACATCTATTCGATCGAGGACCTGGCGCAGCTGATCCACGACCTGAAGAACGTCAATCCGCGGGCGCGCATTTCGGTCAAGCTGGTGTCCGAGGTCGGCGTCGGCACGGTCGCGGCGGGCGTTTCCAAGGCGCACGCCGACCACGTCACCATTTCCGGCTTCGAGGGCGGCACCGGCGCCTCGCCGATCACCTCGATCCAGCACGCGGGATCGCCCTGGGAAATCGGCCTCGCCGAAACCCACCAGACCCTGGTGCTCAACCGGCTGCGCGGGCGGATCGCGGTCCAGGTCGACGGCGGCTTCCGCACCGGGCGCGACGTGGTGGTGGGCGCGCTGCTCGGCGCCGACGAATTCGGCTTCGCCACCGGCGCGCTGATCGCGGCCGGCTGCGTGATGATGCGCAAGTGCCACCTCGACACCTGCCCGGTCGGCGTCGCGACCCAGAACCCGGAATTGCGCAAGCGCTTCACCGGCCAGCCCGAGCACGTCATCAATTACATGGTGTTCATCGCGCGCGAGGTCCGCCTGCTGATGGCGGAACTCGGCTTCAGGACGTTCAACGAGATGATCGGCCGCACCGACCTGCTCGCGGCCCGGAAGGCGGTCGCGCACTGGAAGGCGAAGGGGCTCGACTTCTCGCGGCTGTTCCATCGTCCCAAGGCGGGCAAAGGCGTCGCCGTCTACAATTGCGAGGCCCAGAATCACGGCCTGGACAAGGCGCTCGACCACGAATTGATCCGAAAAGCGCAAGCCGCGCTCGAATCGAAAACCCTGGTCGAGATCGACCTCGCCGTGCGCAACGTCAACCGCACCGTCGGCGCGATGCTGTCGGGCGAGGTCGCGCGCCGCCACGGCCACGCGGGACTTCCCGACGACACCATCCGCATCCGCGCCAAGGGCACCGGCGGGCAGAGTTTCGGCGCCTGGCTCGCGCGCGGGGTGACCATCGAGCTTGAAGGCGACGCCAACGATTACGTCGGCAAGGGCCTGTCGGGCGGGCGGCTCGCGATCTATCCCGCCAAGGGCGTCCGCTTCCGTCCCGAAGAAAACATCGTCGTCGGCAACACGGTGCTCTACGGCGCGATCGCGGGCGAATGCTATTTCCGCGGCGTCGCCGGCGAACGGTTCGCGGTGCGCAACTCCGGCGCGATCGCGGTGGTCGAGGGCGTCGGCGATCACGGTTGCGAATACATGACCGGCGGGTGCGTCGTGGTGCTGGGCGGGACCGGGCGCAATTTCGCCGCCGGCATGAGCGGCGGCATCGCCTACGTGCTCGACGAAACGGGCGACTTCGAGCGCCGCTGCAACACCGAGATGGTGGAATTGGAGCGCGTCCGCGCCGCGCCGCTCGCGGGCGCAGAAGATTGGCCGGCGTTGCCGCTCGCCGAGGTCATGGGCGACGTGCTGGGCGACGACGCGCGCCGCCTGCGCGCCCTGGTCGAGCGGCACCGGCGGTTCACGGGCAGCGCGGTCGCCGGCCGCGTTCTCGACCGGTGGAACGAACTGTTGCCCAAGTTCGTCAAGGTGGTCCCGATCGATTATCGCCGGGCGCTGATCGCCATGCGCGCCGAGGCGGAAGCCGCCGCCAAGACCGCGGCCGCGGAATAGGGCGTGCCATGGGCAAGCCGACCGGGTTTCTGGAAATCGAGCGGCACGACCGCGCGTACGCGCCGGTCGAGGAACGGCTCAAGCATTACCGCGAGTTCGTCCTGCCGCTCGCCGAGGACGAACTCAAGCGCCAGGGCGCGCGCTGCATGGATTGCGGCGTGCCCTACTGCCACGAAGGCTGTCCGGTCAACAACATCATCCCGGACTGGAACGACCTGGTCTATCGCGGCGACTGGCGCCAGGCGATCCAGGTGCTGCATTCGACCAACAATTTTCCCGAATTCACCGGCCGCATCTGTCCGGCGCCGTGCGAGGCGTCCTGCACCCTCAACATCGGCGACGTTCCGGTCACCATCAAGACGATCGAATGCCAGATCGTCGACCGCGCCTGGGCCGAGGGCTGGATCGAGCCCGACATTCCCCGCCATCGCTCCTTCAAGCGGGTCGCGGTCGTCGGTTCCGGCCCATCCGGGCTGGCGTGCGCCCAGCAGCTCGCGCGCGCCGGGCACGACGTCGCGGTGTTCGAGAAGAACGCCCGCGTCGGCGGCCTGCTGCGCTACGGCATTCCCGACTTCAAGCTGGAAAAGCGCCTGATCGACCGGCGCATGGCCCAGATGCAGGCGGAAGGGGTGGAGTTCCACCCCAACGTGCACGTCGGCGCGACGCTCCCGGTGCGCGAACTGGAAAAAGACTACGACGCGGTGGTGCTGGCGATCGGTTCGGAAGCGCCGCGCGATCTTCCGGTCCCGGGCCGCGACTTCGACGGCGTTCATTTCGCCATGGAATTCCTCGGCCAGCAGAACCGCCGCGTCAGCGGCGAGTTCATCGCCGACAACCGGCCGATCCTGGCGTCGGGCAAGCGGGTGGTGGTGATCGGCGGCGGCGACACCGGATCGGACTGCATCGGCACCTCCAACCGCCAGGGCGCGAAGTCGATCATGCAGGTCGAGATCATGCCCAAGCCGCCGGCGAAGGAGAACAAGGCGCTGACCTGGCCCGATTGGCCGCTCAAGCTCCGTACCTCCAGTTCGCACGAGGAAGGCACCGACCGCGACTGGTCGGTGGTGACCAAGCGGGTCGAGGGCAAGAACGGCGCCGCGACCGGCCTTGTCTGCGCGCGGACCGAATGGGTCAAGGATGCGGGCGGCCGCACGGTTCCGCGCGAAGTTCCGGGCAGCGAGTTCACCGTTCCGGCGGACCTGATCCTGCTGGCGATGGGTTTCGTTCATCCGGTTCACGACGGACTGGTGAGTGACATGAAGCTGGCGCTCGACGAGCGCGGCAACGTCCGGGCCGATACCGCCGACTACCGCACGTCGCGGGCCAAGGTGTTCGCCTGCGGCGACGCGCGCCGCGGCCAGTCGCTGGTGGTGTGGGCGATCCGCGAAGGCCGCCAATGCGCGCGCGCGGTCGACGCATTCCTGACGGGTGCCTCGGAACTGCCGCGCTGAGACGGGCCCCGATGCGGCAAACCTGGAAAGCATGGGTCGCGTTGGCCGCCGTTAACGGTCTGGCGGCCGTGGGCGCGGGGGCCTACGCCGCCCATTGGCTCGATACCGAGGACCCGGTCCTGGCCAACGCCTTCACCACCGGGGTCGATTACCAGATGTGGCACGCGCTCGCGCTGCTCGGCGTCGCCTGGCTCGCCGAGCGGGCCGAGAACGGTCGCGGCCATCTTTGGCTTCCGCGCCTGGCCGGCCTCGCCTTCGTCCTCGGCATCGCGTTCTTTTCGGGCACGCTTTACGTTTTCGGCCTCACCGGCGCGGTCTGGATGAGCGGCGCGGCGCCGACGGGCGGCATCCTGTTGCTGGCGGGATGGGTGCTGCTCGCCTTGAGCCCGATTGGCGGGCGCGCGCGGGCGAATCCCCGCGCGCATTAAATGATGCGCCCCTATCGGGGCGCGGCGCGAACCGCTAGAATTAGCCCGCTGTTCCCGCCGTCCGGAATCCCGCCCTTGCGCCAGGTCCTCTACATCGTCGGCATACTTCTGATCGTGCTGGCGGGCGCGATGCTTTTTCCTACGCTCGCCGATTGGATCGCGGATCACCCCGAATGGCAGGCGTTCGCGTTTTCCGCCGGCGTGACCGCGTTCGCGGGCGGGGCGCTGATGTTCGCGTGCCGATCGCCTTCGTTCACCCTCGACCGGCGGCAGGGCTTTCTTCTGACCTCGCTGAGTTGGGTGGTGTTGTGCGCCTTCGCCGCGTTGCCGCTGACGCTCTCGGAATACCGGCTGCCGTGGGCCGACGCCTATTTCGAGGCGATGTCGGGGCTCACCACCACCGGCTCGACGGTCCTGATTCACCTCGATTCGGCGCCGCCGGGGATTCTGCTGTGGCGGGCGATCCTTCAATTCATGGGCGGCGTCGGTATCGTGGTCGTGGCAATCACGCTGCTGCCGTTTCTCCGGGTCGGCGGCATGCAGTTGTTCCGGACCGAAAGCTCGGACACCTCGGACAAGATCATGCCTCAGATCAAGCAAGTGGCTACCGGGATCATCATCGCCTACGGATCGCTCAACGTCGTCTGCGCGTTCGCCTATTGGATCGCGGGCATGAGCGGTTTCGAGGCGGTGCTGCACGCCATGACGACCATTTCGACCGGCGGATTTTCCACATCCGATGATTCGATCGGATATTTCAGGAATCCGGCGATCGAGTGGATTGGGGTTATTTTCATGATAGCGGGCAGCGTTCCCCTCATGCTTTACCTGCGCACGGCGATGGGTCATCGCCTGGCGTTGATCGAGGACCCGCAGGCGCGCATCCTGGTACTCGTGATTTTGGTTTTCGGCGGCGCGCTGGCGGTCTGGATTTCATATTTCCACGCCGTGTCATTCGACGAAGCCGTGCGCTTGGCCCTTTTTAACGTGACCTCGGTGATCACTACCACCGGATACGCATCCGCCGACTACATGAATTGGGGCGCGTTCCCGATCGCGGCGTTTTTCTTCCTGACGTTCGTCGGCGGCTGCACCGGCTCGACCGCCGGAGGAATAAAAATATTCCGTTTCCAGGTGTTGACCGTCGCCATCCGCAGTCACGGCTGGCGCCTGATCGCGCCGCTCAGCGTGCGGCCGACTTTCTATGGCGAGCGCAAGTTGAGCAACGATATCTTCGCCTCGGTGCTGCTGTTCATGGGAGCCTACATCGGCACGGTCGCGGTCGCGGCGTTGGCGCTGGCCGGATTCGGCCTCGATCTGGTGACGGCGCTCTCGGGCGCGGCGACGGCGGTCAGCAACGTCGGTCCGGGCCTCGGACCCGTCATCGGTCCGGCGGGGACGTTCACCACGCTTCCGCCCGAGGCGAAATGGGTGCTGTCGTTCGCGATGCTGCTCGGGCGACTCGAGTTGTTCACCGTCCTGGTGCTGTTCAGCCGCGCGTTCTGGCGGGCCTGACGCGGCCGGGGTCAGCAGGTTCCCAGAACGTCGGACGGCGTCGGCGGCTTCAGGGTCAGGCCGCATTCGGCCATGCCGCAGGCGAGCCAGAACGCGTGCTTGTAGGCGGCGGCTTGATGGGGAATCGGCAACAGCCAGCGCAGGATCGCGTGGACGTGCCCGTGGCGGCCGTGCTGCAGGGCGGCGATCAGGGTCAGCAGGCTCTGCTCGTCGGCGCTGACGTGGCCGCAGCACGGTTGATGAAAATAAAGCGTGCGCCGCGCGCCCGTCGCGAGCGTTTCGAGCAGCCCCTTGAGACCGTTCAACGCGTACAGGCATTCGTTGTCGCCGAAGGCGAGACGGAATTGGTCGGCGATGATCGGCCAGTCCGCCGAGGCCTTGAGCCATCGCCGCACGGAACCGACCAGCAGCCGCTCCGGCGCGTCGAGCGAATCGGCGCCGCATTGGACGCCGGGGAAGTACTTTACGCCGACAGGTTCCATGGCTTCGTCTCCTGAAATCCGGATGGGGTTTTGCCTCTTTCGTTCCGTTTAACTTAAATGATAATAACTTTCAATCTCAATAATATCTTATGAGAAACAATAGGTTATTAGATTTTATTTCAGGAAAACGGGCGGGCCCGGCGCGATCACGCGGGCCGGCCGGGCGCGTCCGACGCCGTTCAAGCCGCCGCGCGGATCGCCGCGGCGCGGACCTTGTCGTCCACCTCGGCCTCGAACTGGCGGAAGTTGGCCTCGAAGCGGCCGCGAATCTCGCGCGCCTTTTCGTCGTACTTGGCGGGGTCGCGCCAGGTGGCGCGCGGAACGAGCACGCCGGCGGGGACTCCGGGGCAGGCTTCCGGCACCAGCATGCCGAAGTTGGGGTCGGGCCGGAACGCGGCGCCGTCGAGCGTGCCGTCGAGCGCGGCGCCGAGCAGCGCGCGGGTGTGGGCGATCGCCATGCGGCGGCCTTCGCCGTAGCCGCCGCCCGACCAGCCGGTATTCACCAGCCAGCAATTGGCGCCGTGACGCGCCATCTTCTCGCCGAGCAGCTTGGCGTAAACCGCCGGATGGCGCGGCATGAACGGCGCGCCGAAGCAGGTCGAAAACGTCGTGGTCGGCTCCTTCAGGCCCTTTTCGGTGCCGGCGACCTTGGCGGTATAGCCCGACAGGAAATGGTACATCGCCTGTTCCGGCGTCAACTTGCTGATCGGCGGCATCACGCCGAACGCGTCGCAGGTCAGCATGACGATGTTGCGTGGATGCCCCGCCATGCCGGTGGCGGAGGCATTGGGAATGCGCGCCAGCGGATAGGACGCGCGGGTATTTTCGGTCAGCCGCGCGTCGTCGAGATCGAGCGCGCGGGTGTCCATGTCCATGACCACGTTTTCGAGGATGGTGCCGAACGCGCCGGTGGTGGCGTGGATTTCGGGCTCGGCCTCGCGGCTCAGCTTGATCACTTTCGCGTAACAGCCGCCCTCGAAATTGAAAACGCCGTCGTCGCCCCAGCCGTGTTCGTCGTCGCCGATCAGGGTGCGCGAGGCATCGGCCGAGAGCGTGGTCTTGCCGGTTCCGGAAAGCCCGAAAAAGATCGCCGAATCGCCCTTCGGCCCGACGTTGGCCGAGCAGTGCATCGGCAGCACGCCTTGCGGCGGCAGCAGGAAGTTGAGGATCGAGAAGACCGATTTCTTGATCTCGCCCGCGTACGACGACCCGCCGATCAGGACCAGGCGCTTGGCGAAATTGACCAGGATGAAGGTCTCGGAATTGGTGCCGTGCCTGGCCGGGATGGCGTGGCACGACGGCGCCTGGATCACCGTGAATTCGGGCCGGAAGGAACGCAGGTCTTCGGGCTTCGGCGGGATGAACATGTTGCAGGCGAAAAGATTGTGCCACGCGGTTTCGGTGACGATGCGGACCTGCAGGCGGAATTTCGGATTGGCCCCGGCGTAACAATCGCGCACGAACACGTCCCGGCCCGACAGATGATCGAGTATGTGGCGATGAAGGACGTCGAAACGTTCCGGGTCGAACGGACGGTTGACCGATCCCCACCAGATGTCGGCCCTGGTCGAGGGTTCCTCGACCACGAACTTGTCGTTGGCGGAACGGCCGGTGTGGTGGCCGGTGTGGGTCACCAGGGAGCCGCCTTGGGCCAGCGCGCCTTCATGGCGGCGCAACGCTTCCTCGATCAGCATCTCCGGCGTCAAGTTCCAATGCTCGGCGGCGAGGTTGCGCACGCCGAGTTTATCCAGGCCATAACTGCTGACGACCGGGCCGATTTCCCGCATGAATTGAATCCGTTTCCCTGAAATTGTTGACGGCGAAGCCGGCGCGGCGTCGCGCCGCATCCGGCCGGCCCTTCCTCCCGAGCGGGCCAAGGGCACGATAACCACCGGTTCGGGCGGGGAGCAACCCCTCGTTCGGGTAACCGGTCGAGGCGGGGAGGGCGGCGGTTCTACTTACGTTTTTTGGTATCCCGTAGTTTCTTATTTTTCATAAGGGTCTTGCTTGGGGCGGGCTTTGACGGTCGGCTCCGCCGCCGGCGCCCCATGCGGGCCTCGGTCGCGAAGGCAACCAGGGTTTCGCGCGCCTCGCCCGCGGAGGCGATCGGCTCGGGGAAGTCGAGCCGGGCAAACCGGGCCCCGCGCCGAAGGTCGATTCCGTCCGGGTCGAGCCCGGCGAGCGTCCAACCCTTTTCCCGCCGGCCGAGAAGACGCCGGGCGTAGAGATCGACCGCGTCGTTATGATCCGCGTTCATGTGGGCAAGCACGCTTTCCTCGCACGCGGCGACGGCGGCGACCGATGGGGCCGGCAACGCGATCCGGGATCCTTCGACCCAGACCGCGCGCGCGAACCCGCCGACGTAATGGGCGCGTTCGACCGTCATGCGGAAGAAACGGAAATCGCCGAACCCGGCATAGCGCGCGGCCTCGGGATGCCGGGCGAGAAAGCGCCGCCGGGCGGACGATTGATCCTCGCCCTCGGCGCACGGCGCGATCCGGCCCATCAAGGTGACCCGGGGCCCGGTCTGGGGATTGGCGCGCCGGCTCGCTTCCTCGATCAGCAGCGCCGCCCGGGGATCGCTGGCCAGGTTCCGGGTGTGGTCGGAGAGGGCGGAAAACAGAAAAATCGGGCCGGCGTCGACGCCCCACCCGACCGTGACCAGGGACGCGTACGGGTGCGCGGGCGAATCCCCGCGCGCGTTAAATAATGCGCCCCTATCGGGGTGCGCGGCCCCGGTCCCGGTGTCCGCGTCGGCCAACGCGGTCGCGAGCGTGCCCGAGCGCGCCCGGCGGATCAGCCGGCGGACCGTGAGATCCAATCTGAGGCGCAGTTCGGACATGACCGGCGTGGCGAGTCCCCAACGTCGCGACTATAATTTCCGCCGAAACGACGCGTCAACCTTCACCCCGCCCAGGCCGCGCGATTGCGAACGGATCGAGCGGACGGCCGGAGCCCCGCCAACATGAGTCATACCGTTGCCCTGGTCGACGACGACCGCAACATCCTTGCGTCCGTGAGCATGGCGCTGGAAGCCGAGGGCTTTCGCGTCCGCACCTATACGGACGGCGCCGAGGCGCTGACCGCGCTCGAACGCCAGCCGCCGGACCTCGCGGTTCTCGACATCAAGATGCCGCGCCTCGACGGGATGGAACTGCTCAAGCGGCTGCGCCAGAAAAGCGCGCTGCCGGTCATCTTCCTCACCTCGAAGGACGACGAGATCGACGAAATGATGGGATTGCGCATGGGCGCGGACGACTACATCACCAAGCCGTTCTCGCAGCGCCTGCTGATCGAGCGCATCCGCGCCGTGCTGCGCCGGCGCGAGGCGCAGGGCGCGGTCCCGTCGAGCGGCATTCTCAAGCGCGGCGAACTCGAACTCGATCCTCAGCGCCATTCCTGCCATTGGAAGGGCGGGGAAGTGGATTTGACGGTGACCGAATTCCTGCTCCTTCAGGCGCTCGCCCGCCGCCCGGGCCACGTCAAGAACCGCGATCAGCTGATCGACGAGGCCTACGGGCAGAACGTCTTCGTCGACGACCGCACCATCGACAGCCACATCAAGCGCATCCGGCGGAAATTCCGCGAACGCGATCCGTCGTTCGCGGAGGTCGAAACCCTCTACGGCATCGGCTACCGTTACAAGACCGCCGAATAGACCCCCGGTCGCGGATGAATCCCGCCCTGCCGTCGCCTTCGCCCAAGCGTTCCCGGCTCTCGCCGATCACCCGGCGCATTCTCGCCGTCAACGTTTTCGCGCTGGTGATCCTGGTGGGCGGGCTGCTGTTTCTCGGCCAATACCAGCGCAGCCTGGTGCAGACCGAACTATTCGCGCTCCAGCTTCAGGCCGACACCTACGCCGCCGCCGTGGCCGAAGTCGCGATCACCGTCGATCAATTCGCGAGCGAGGAAATGGTGCCCGAGATGGCGGCGCGCATCATCCGGCGCGTGATCGAAACCACCGACGCGCGCGCGCGCCTCTATGACGCCGACGGGGAACTCATCGCCGACAGCCGGGCGCTCGGCTTGGCCGGAAACCGCGTCGTTATCGAGGAATTGCCGCAGCCCGGCGAGGCGGCGCCGCGGTTCCTGGGCCGCGCCCTGGAACTCTACCACCGCACCTTGAGCCGCCTGTTCGGCCTGGAGCCGATGGAAGCCTACCAGGAATCGCCCAACCCGCGCGCCGAGGATTACGCCGAGGTGGTCGCCGCCCTCGGCGGCGACGGGGAACGCGCGGTGCGGTTCGCGCCGGACGGCGGCCTGACCCTCAGCGTCGCGGTGCCGGTGCAGCGCTACAAGAAGGTGCTGGGAGCGCTGCTGTTGACCAAGGATTCGGCCGAGATCGACGCCGCCATGTACGAAGTGCGCCTCGATATCCTAAGAATGTTCGGCGTCGCGTTGGCGGTCACGGTCCTGCTCTCGCTCTATTTGGCGGGCACCATCGCCCGGCCGCTGCTGCTGCTCGCCGCCGCCGCGCGCAGGGTGCGCGGCCGGGTGCACGAACGTCACGGCATTCCCGATTTCGGGCGGCGCGACGACGAGATCGGGGAGTTGGCCGCCAGCCTGCGCGAGATGAACGAAGCGTTGTGGCAGCGCATGGACGCGATCGAAAGCTTCGCCGCCGACGTCGCCCACGAAATCAAGAATCCGCTCACCTCCATCCGCAGCGCCGTGGAGACGCTGCGCCGGATCGACGATCCGGCGCAGCGGGAAAAGCTGATGGCGATCATCGCCGACGACATTCAGCGCCTGGATCGCCTGATCAGCGATATTTCCGCCGCCTCGCGCGTGGACGCGGAATTGTCGCGCGCCAAGCTGGAACCGGTGCGCCTCGACCAGCTGCTGCGGACGCTGGTCGAGGTCCATCGCGAAACCGGGGGCGCGGGCGGGCCCACGCTCGCGCTCGATGTCGCCGGCGACGCGCCGCTCGCGGTGCGCGGGGTGGAAGGCCGATTGGTCCAGGTGTTCCGCAACCTGATCGCCAATGCGGTGTCGTTCAGCCCGCCCGGCGGGACCATCACGCTGGCCGCGCGGGCGGAAAACGGGATGGCGGTCGCCACGGTCGAGGACGAAGGCCCGGGCATTCCCGAAGGGTCCGAGAGCGCCATTTTCGAGCGCTTCTACAGTTCCCGCCCCGAAGGCGAGAAGTTCGGCATCCATTCGGGCCTCGGCCTCAGCATCTCGCGCCAGATCGTCGTCGCCCACGGCGGCGCCATTCGCGCCGAAAACCGCCGCGACGCCGCCGGCCGGGTCCTGGGCGCGCGCTTCGTCGTCGTGCTGCCGGCCGCGTAGCCCTTTCCCGCGTTGACAAGGCTTCTTTTCCCCCCTCACGCTGATGCCCATGCCGCCGCCGTCCCCGCCGCTTCGGCAGATTCATGGAACCGTGGTCGCGCTCGCCGGCCGGGGCGTGCTGCTGCGCGGCCGGCCGGGATCGGGCAAGTCCGATCTCGCGCTGCGCCTGATCGAACGCGGCGGACGGCTGGTCGCCGACGACCGGGTCGATCTCGCGCTCCGTCGCGGCCGCGTCATCGCCCAGGCGCCGCGGACGCTCGCCGGCCTGATCGAGGCGCGCGGGGTCGGCGTCGTTTCCGTGCCGCGCCTGGCGCGCGCGTCGATCGCGCTGGTCGCCGATCTGACGGATCGCGAACGGGTGGAGCGGATGCCGGCGCCGGATCGGTGCGTCCTGCTCGGCGTTTCGCTGCCGCGCCTGCGCCTGGCGCCGTTCGAGGCCTCCGCGCCGATCAAGCTGCGGCTTGCGCTTGCCCGGGCGCTCGCGGCGATCCGGCGGAAGGAAAGACGTCGTCCATGACCAGGCGCTCCATGACCCGAAAGCCCGCGACGCGCCCGGTGGTGCTGGTCACCGGCATTTCCGGCGCGGGCAAGAGTTCCGCCCTCAAGGCGCTGGAGGACCTGGGCTTCGAGACGGTCGACAACGTGCCGCTCGGATTCCTCGCGGGGCTGGCGGCGCAGGCCCCCAAGTCCTCTCCGCTCCGCCCGCTCGCGGTCGGGATCGACGTGCGCACCCGGGGGTTCGATTCGCGCGCGCTGCTCGCCCAGGCGCGCGCGCTCGCCCGCGGCGCCGGGCGCAAGGCGACGCTCGTGTTCATGGACGCGGCGGACGAGGTGCTGCAGCGGCGTTACGCCGAAACGCGCCATCGCCACCCGCTCGCGGGTTCGGGCCCGCTGCTCGACGGCATCCGGCGCGAACGCAGGCTGCTGCGCGCCGCGCGCGCGCGCGCCGACCTGATCGTGGACACGAGCGAGTTCGGGCCGGGCGAGCTCAAGCATGTGCTGGCCGGACGGTTCGGCGGCGACGGGGGCGCGCGCCTGGCGGTGTTCGTGACCTCGTTCGCGTACCGCAAGGGATTGCCGCGCGAGGCCGACCTGGTCTTCGACGTGCGCTTCCTGCGCAATCCCCACTACGTGCCCGAGCTGAAGCCGCTGACCGGGCGCGACCGGAAAGTCGCCGACTATGTCCGCCGCGACCGTCATTTTCCCGACTTTTTCCGCCGCCTGATTCTTCTTCTGGAACCGCTGCTGCCGCTTTATGCTTCCGAGGGAAAGAGCTATCTCACCATCGCGGTCGGTTGCACCGGCGGACGCCATCGCTCGGTGTGCGTGGCCGAGAAACTGGCGGGCGAATTCGCGAAGCGCGGGGTCAGAGTCGAATTGCGCCACAGGGACCTGGAACCGGGCGCCCCGGCGGCGCAAAATCGCCGTCTCCGAAAACGTAAAGGTCTTAGGCGGCGAAAGGGAAGGCGTTGACGATGATCGGAATGGTGCTGGTGACCCACGGGCGCTTGGCCGTCGAACTGCTCGCGGCGCTCGAACATATCGTCGGCGCGCAAACCCAGGCGACGGCGGTGGGCATCGGCCCCGACGACGACATGGACGCCAAGCGGGCCGAAATCCTGCAGGCGGTCGCCCGCGCCGATACCGGCGACGGCGTGGTCGTGCTGACCGACATGTTCGGCGGCACGCCCTCCAACCTCGCGATTTCGATCATGGACAAGGCGAAGGTCGAGGTCATCGCCGGCGTCAACCTGCCCATGCTGATCAAGCTGGCCGGCGCGCGCAAGACCGAGGGTCTCCTGCAGGCGGCGGTCAGCGCGCAGGACGCCGGGCGCAAGTACATCAACGTCGCGTCGCAGTTGTTGGCGCGGGATTCATAAAATCGTCGCCATGAACAAGGAACGGTCTCCGGCGCGTCAAGGCGACACGCTTCGCCGCGCGGTCGTCATCCGCAACCAGCGCGGCCTGCACGCGCGCGCGGCGGCCAAATTCGTCAAATTGGCGTCCCAGTTCGACGCGGACATCCGGGTCTCGCGCGCGGGACAGACGGTGTCGGGCGGCTCGATCATGGGCCTGATGATGCTGGCGGCGGGCCCGGGCACGGACATCGGGATCGAGGCGCGCGGACCGGAAGCGGCCGCGGCGATGGCGGCGATCGTCGCGCTGGTCGAAGCCGGATTCGACGAAAAGGACTAGGCGCCCATGTCGTCGGCCATGTCGTCGGAACGGCGGCCGGAGCGGACCTTCAAGGGTCTCGGCGTGTCCCCGGGCATCGCCGTCGGCCCGGCCTACGTGCGCGCGAGCGGATCGGTCGAGGTCCCCACCTACGCGATCGCCGCGCGCGCGGTCGAGGCCGAACTCGCCCGCCTCGACGCCTCGGTCGGCGCGGCGCGCCGCCAGCTCGGCCGGCTCAGGACCAAGGCCAAGGATCTGCGCGGCGCCGCCGGCGAGGAAATGGGCCACCTGCTCGACGTGTACGGGCAGATGCTCGGCGATTCGCGCCTGCTGCGCGGGGCGCGCGGGCGGATCGAACGCGAGCGCGTCAACGCCGAAGCCGCCGTCGACGCCGAGATCGGCGAAATCGCGCGCGCCTTCGCCGCCATGGATGACCCCTATCTCGCCGCGCGGCTGGAGGACATCCGCGGCATCGGCACCCGCCTGATCCGCAACCTGACGCGCGATCCGGTCAAGCCGTTCTCGGTCGCGCCCAAGGGCTCGGTCATCGTCGCCGACCAGATCACCCCGGCCGAAGCCGCGCAGTTGAATCCCGGCCGCGTCGTCGGTTGCGCCGCCGTGATCGGCGGCGCGGAAAGCCACACCGCGATCATGGCGCGCGCCCTGGGCCTGCCGGCGGTGCTCGGCGTCCCCGGCCTGATGGAATACGCCGAAAGCGGAACCGTCGCGATCATCGACGGCGACGCGGGTCGGGTGATCCTCGATCCCGTGCCGGCGACGCTCGCGGCCTATGAGCGCCGGCGCGAGGAACGCCACCGCGAGGTCCGCCGCCTCGCCCGCATGCGCGATCTGCCGGCGGCGACCCGCGACGGCGTCGAGATTCGCCTCGAGGCGAACGTGGAACTGCCGCTGGAAATGGACGCGGTCCGCCAGGCCGGCGCGGCGGGCGTCGGGCTGCTGCGCACCGAATTCATGTTCATGAACCGCGACGACGTGCCGAGCGAGGACGAACAGGCGCGCGAGCTGACCCGCGTCGTCGCCGCCATGGAGGGCCGCCCCGTCACCATCCGCACCCTCGACGTCGGCGCGGACAAGCTCGCCGCCGCGCTCACCGACGGCCTCGGCGGCGGCGGGCCCTCGGCGCTCGGCCTGCGCGGCATCCGCCTCTCGCTGCAGAAGCGCGACACGCTCGAAACCCAGTTGCGCGCTATCTTGCGCGCGTCCGCGCACGGGCCGGTGCGCATTCTGCTGCCGATGGTGACCACGGCGGGCGAGGTGCGCAAGACGCGCGAAATCCTGGAACAGACCGCGCGCCGCATGCACCGGCGGCTTTCGGAAAAGAACGCGTTGCCGCCGGTGGGCGCGATGATCGAGGTGCCGGGCGCGGCGCTCGCCGCCGATTCGCTCGCCAAGGTGTGCGACTTCATCGCGATCGGCTCCAACGATCTCACCATGTACACGCTCGCCGTCGACCGCGCCAACGAGACGGTCGCGCACCTGTTCGATCCGCTGCACCCGGCGGTGCTGCGCCTGATGCAGTTCGCGTCCGAGGCCGGCCTGCGCGCCGCCATTCCGGTCAGCATCTGCGGCGAGATCGCGGGCGATCCGCGCTACGCCGCCCTGCTGGTGGGCCTGGGCTTCCGCGAGCTCTCGATGGCGGCGGCCAGCCTCCCGCGCGTCAAGCAGCGCATCCGCGCCATGGATTCGCTCGCCGCCCGCCATCGCGCGCTCCTGATGATGGACCAGGTCGATCCGGTGCGGATCGCCATGCTGCTCGACGATTTCAACGCGCTGCAGGAGTGAAAAGGGAACTTTCAAAAGCGACAAGCATGGCCGTCAACTTCGATCGGAATCGGTTCGTTTTAGTGTTGGGCCGCCGATCGAAGCGGAAAACATGAGGAAAAGCCGGCGAGCCCGATGAACAAGCCCAATGAGCTGAAGGGATGTCCGCTTCTGGCGGGAATTCCACCGGAAGACCTCCGTCGCGACTGTCCGACGGCTCGGATTGTGGCGATTCGGCACCGCGGCACGATCTACCGGCAAGGCGATCCCGGGCGAACTGTCTTTTGCGTTCTCGATGGCCAGGTGACCATCGCAAGGGTCAGCTATGACGGCGCGACTCTCACCACGGCGGCATTGGGGGCCGGAGATTTCTTCGGTCCCGCCCTGAGTGGCGCCACCGCGGCCGAGGACACGGCGAGGGCGAAGGGAGCCGTTTCCATATGGCGAGCGCCGATCGGCGAGTGGCGGCGCCTGTTGCTGCTCCACCCTGCGGCCGCCTGGGAGTTTGTCTCGCTCCTCGCGCAGCGCCAGCGCCAGATGGAACGCAGGCTCGAGAGCTTCGCGTTCAAACGAACCGAGGCACGGCTCGCCCAGGCTTTTCGGGATTTGTCAGGAGGATTCGCGACCCGCTGCAACCATGGCTTCGGGCAGCACCTTCGCCTCACGCAACAGGAGTTGGCCGACCTTGTGGGGGCGAGCAGGCCGGTTGTGAGCACGATCCTCAACAAGCTCCGTGACAGGGGAGTGCTCGGATACAACCGTGAATACGTATGCGTTCGCGGGTTCGAGGAGATCGCGAAGCTGATCGAATCCTGAAAATCCTGCGGAACTGTTATCTAGATAACAGCGCGGCTCGGTTCGACCTGTCAGATTGTGGGCACGCCCCCATTGCGGGAGCTTCGGCGCGGCGATTTCCGCGCGAACTGACAGGAGACCACGATGAACAAGGCATATCTTGCGATCACGATGAAGGTGCCCGCGAAGGATCGCGCGAAGGCCGGCGCGATTTACGCGAAGTACAAACCCTCGTTTCTCGCGACGATTCCCGGCGCGGAATCCAAAGAGCTCCTCCTGCGCGAGGAGGATGTACAGGTGCTTCATGGATTCGATTCGCGAGCCTCGGCGGAAAGCTACCTGAAGAGCGCGCTGTTCGGTAACGATGTCGTGAGGGAGTTGAAGCCCTACCTCTCGGCGGACCCAGAAGTCCGGGTTTACGAACGCCAATAGAACGCCATCTTCGGGAGTACGGCCTGACCGGTCATGAGGCTGACATGTTCGGGGCTCCATGGCGGCGCGTTGAATCGTTGAGCCTAAAACCCAGTCCAGGAGAACAGATGAATATTTTGCGAATCGCCCTGCTGTCCGCGGCGTTGACGTTGGGCATCTCTTCCGCGCCGATCGCCGCCGCGCAACAGTCCGGCGCTCAGAAATCCCTTCATGACCGGTTGGGCGGCCTGAAAGGCATTACGGCTGTCGTCGATGACTTCATCAACCGGCTCGTGGCGAACAAGGAGCTGAACAGGAATCCCGCCATTGACGCCGGCCGGAAGAGTTCTCCGGCGCCTTACCTCAAGTTCCAGGTATCCCAGATGGTCTGCGCGGCGACCGGTGGGCCGTGCAAGTACACCGGGAAGGCGATGGCGGAATCCCACGTCCATCTGAACATCAGTGAGAAGGAGTGGGGCGTGATGGCCGGGGAGTTCAAGAAATCCCTAGACAAGTTCAAGGTCCCGGCGGCCGAGCAGAAAGAGCTGTTTGAAATCGTCGGCACGACGAAGGCCGACATCGTCGCCAGGAAGCAGACGTATTGATGAAGTCCGAGCTGCCCCGTTGATCATCTCAACCGATCTTCACAGGAGAAACCATGAAAGTATCAATTGCTACGACCTTGGCCGCGATGACGGTTGCGCTCGGCGCATCCGTTCCTTCGGCCGCGCGCGCGGAATCCCCAACCGACCACCTTATGGTGGCGCCGGCCGAGCTCAAATGGACGGATGCCCCGGCCGTCGCGCCGGGCGCCAAGATCGCGGTCATCGAGGGCCCGCTCAATAAGGCCGTTCCGTTCACCTTTCGGCTCAGGTTGCCGGAGAACGCCAAGATCGCGCCCCATACACACCCAGCGTACGAGCGGGTGACGGTGCTTTCGGGCACCTTCTACTTCACTGCCGGGGACCGCTACGACGCGGCGAAGACCCGGGCGCTCGGGCCGGGCAGCGTCGCGATCATGCCGCCTGGCACGCCGATGTTCGGCTACACCAAGGAGGAGACCGTCATCCAGTTGCATGGCGTCGGTCCGTGGGGCTTGGCCTACCTGGACCCGGCGGACGATCCGAGGAAGAAGTAGCAAACCGTTGAGGGAGCAACCAGGGCCGGGTCCGCATTTCGTGGGAAAGTAGACCCGGCCCCATTGGTGCGCTTCGGCCAGCGCGCCGACGCCGCGTTCATCGCGGCGCTCGCCGCCGACTCGCTCGCCAAGGTGTGCGATTTCCTCGCGGTCGGCTCCAACGATCTCACCATGTCCTCGCCGCCCGGCACCGGGCGCTCCCGATGATGGACCGGGTCGATTCGGTGCGGATCGCCATGCTGCTCGACGACTTCAACGCGTTGCAGGGGTAGGGGGAAGGGGCTCCCCGAGACGGTTATTTGACAATATTCCTATAATAGGGTATAGTTTTTCGTTCGCGATTCCGCCCCCTCCTTCGCCGGCCGCGCGCGTCGGCCTTGGCCGATGAAAGGTGGGTAGAGGATTTTTGGACATGGCGAATACGAAAAAACCCCGCCGCCCGCGGCCCGCCCGCGAAAAGGTCTACAAATGTCTACAGGAATCGAGGTGTTTCGTGTCTGATCAACGTCTTAAGCCGGTTTTACCCCGTGCCGGCTTGGCGCAGCCCCGGCGTTACCCCGGTGCGACCTCGGCGCGGGCTTGTTCGCGCGTGGGCCGCGAGCGCCGCGCGCGGGCCCGCGCCCGCGCCGGTTTCCGCCGATCCTTTCGGCCTTGCCGGGCATAGGCCCCCCTGCTAAATCCGCCCCCTTCGCCCCATCCCTCCCGCTTCAGGAATTCTCCCATGCCCACCGCGCCCGATTACGTGATCAAGGACCTCGCCCTCGCCGATTGGGGCCGCAAGGAAATGGCCATCGCCGAGACCGAGATGCCCGGCCTGATGGCGATCCGGCGCGAATACGGCCAATCGAAGCCGCTCAAGGGCGCGCGCATCGCGGGCTCGCTCCACATGACCATCCAGACCGCGGTCCTGATCGAAACCCTCCAGGCGCTCGGCGCCGACATCCGCTGGGCGTCGTGCAACATCTATTCGACCCAGGACCACGCGGCGGCGGCGATCGCCGCCAAGGGCACGCCCGTGTTCGCGGTCAAGGGCGAATCCCTGGTCGATTACTGGGACTATACCCACCGCATCTTCGAGTGGGCCGACGGCGGCGCGCCCAACATGATCCTCGACGACGGCGGCGACGCCACGCTCCTGATGCACCTCGGCTCGCGCGCGGAAAAAGACGGCTCGCTCGTCGCCAAGCCGACCAACGAGGAAGAGGAAACCCTCTACGCCGCGATCAGGAAGCGCCTCGCCGAAAAGCCGGGCTGGTATTCGGCCGCCGCCAAGAACATCCGCGGCGTGACCGAGGAAACCACCACCGGCGTCCATCGCCTGTACGAGATGGAAAAGAAGGGCACGCTCCTGTTCCCCGCCATCAACGTCAACGACTCGGTCACCAAGTCCAAGTTCGACAACAAGTACGGCTGCCGCGAAAGCCTGGTCGACGGCATCCGCCGCGCCACCGACGTGATGATGGCGGGCAAGGTCGCCGTGGTCGCCGGCTACGGCGACGTCGGCAAGGGCTCGGCCGATTCCTTGCGCCATGCCGGCTGCCGCGTGATGGTGACCGAGGTCGATCCGATCTGCGCGCTGCAGGCGGCGATGGAAGGCTACGAGGTGACGACCATGGAGGTCGCCGCGCCGCGCGCCGACATCTTCGTCACCGCGACCGGCAACATCGACGTCATCACCGTCGATCACATGCGGGCGATGAAGGACCGCGCCATCGTCTGCAACATCGGCCACTTCGATTCCGAAATCCAGGTCGCCGGCTTGCGCAATTACAAGTGGCACAACGTCAAGCCGCAGGTGGACGAAATCGAGTTTCCCGACGGCAAGCGCGTCATCCTGCTCGCCGAAGGGCGGCTGGTGAACTTGGGTTGCGCCACCGGCCACCCGAGCTTCGTCATGAGCGCCTCCTTCACCAACCAGGTGCTCGCCCAGATCGAGCTGTGGGCCAACGGCGCCAAGTATCAAAAGAAGGTCTACGTGCTGCCGAAGCACCTGGACGAAAAGGTCGCGGCGCTGCACCTCGACAAGCTCGGCGCCAGGCTCACCAAGCTCACGCCCGCGCAGGCCGGCTACATCGGCGTCGGCGCGGCCGGACCGTTCAAGTCGGACGCCTATCGCTACTGATCGCCGTTAAGCGGTCAGCACGCGGGTCCGGTTGCGGTCGAGAAAGAGAGAGACGCGGTCATCTTTCTCGAAGCCCGGCTCGCCCGGATCGTGGCCGGAATCGACCAGGATGTCGTGGCCGTTGACGCGCACCGCGTAGCGCACGTGGCTGCCGAGAAATTCGCGGTGCGCGACCGTTCCCTCGAAACGGACGCGGCCGTCGGCGGCGGCCCGGGCCGGCGCCGCGATGGTCAGGCTTTGCGGCCGGAACAGGAGCGCGCAGGGCGCGCCCGCGGCGGGGGCGTCGGCGCCGACCGGCACGACCAGCCCGCCGGCCGAACGGAAGGCGGTTTCGCCCGCGCTTCGCTCGACCGTACCGTCGAGCAGGTTGGCGGTGCCGAGGAACCTGGCGACGAAACGGTTGACCGGGTTGTCGTACAGCTCGATCGGACGGCCGACCTGCTGGATCACGCCGGCGTCGAGCACGGCGATGCGGTCGGAAACGGTGTTGGCCTCTTCCTGGTCGTGGGTGACGAACACGGTGGTGAGGTTGAGGCGGCGCTGCAGCTCGCGGATTTCGCGGCGCATCGTCACGCGCAGATTGGCGTCCAGGTTGGAGAGCGGCTCGTCGAGCAGCAGCACGCGCGGCCGGATGACGATGGTGCGCGCCAGCGCGACGCGCTGCTGCTGGCCGCCCGACAGCTGGGACGGCCGCCGCTCGCCGAATTCCGTGAGGCCGACCAGCTTGAGCGCCCAGTCGACCCGCTCGCCGATTTCGGCCGCGGGCAGGCGCCGTTCCTCCAGCCCGAAGGCGACGTTCCGGCGCACGTTCAGGTGCGGCCACAGCGCGTAGCTCTGGAACACCATGCCGACGTTGCGGGTCCAGGGCGGCCGACGGGTCACGTCCTCGTCGCCGATGAGGATGCGTCCCTCCGGCTCCGGCCCGAAACCGGCGATGGCGCGCAGCAGGGTCGACTTGCCCGATCCCGACGGCCCGAGGAACGCGAAAAACTCGCCCGGCGCGATCTCGAGGCTCACGTCCCTGATGACGACGTTATTGCCGAACGCGATCCGCACCCGGTCCAGGGTGATTCCGGCGGCGCGCGGCGGGGGTTGGGTGTCCGGCTTCATGGCGCGGTCATGGAGTGTGATCGGCTGCTTTCCTCGACGACGCGGTGGGAAAGATACGTCGCCAGGCCGACGATCACCACCGCGATCACGCCGAGCGCGGCGCCCGCGCCCCGGCCCGCCGGGGTCTGCATGAAGACGTAGATGCCGTAGGAAAGCGGCGCGTCGGTTTCGCTCGTCACCAGCATGATGGTGGCGGACAATTCGACCGCCGCGGTCGCGAAACTGGTGACGAAGCCGGCGAGGATCGCGCCCAGCATCAGGGGCACGACCACGCGCTTGATCGTGCGCCATTTGGTGGCGCCCAGGTTTTCGGCCGATTCCTCGAGCGCCTCGCTCACCTGATGAAGGCCCGCGCTGCAGGCGCGGAGCGCGTAAGGCAGGCGCCGCACCGAAAGCGCGATCGCCAGGATCACCCACCAGGAGGCGAGCGATTGGCCGCCGCTCCACGGCAACTGGTAGTCGTAGAACGTGCGCAGATAGCCGATGCCGAGCACCAGGCCCGGAACGGCGATGGCCGACATGGCGACGTAATCGAGCCAGCGCCGGCCGGCCAGATCGGTGCGCATGACGATGTAGGCGATGGCGGTGCCGAGCACGACGTCGATCAGGGCGGCGACCGACGAATAGAGAAGGGTGTTGGTGACGAACTGGGGCGATGTTTGGAACACCTCCGTATAATGGGCGAGGGTGTAGGCGTCCGGCAGCGGCGCGAACGACCAGATGGTGCCGAAGGAAAGCAGCAGCAGCCCGATGTGCGGCGACAGCACCACCAGCAGGATCAGCCCGACCACGGCGTAGCAGCCGGCCTGTTCCCACGGGCGCAGGTCGCGCTTGCTCAATCCGCCGCCGCCCTTCTGCGTGGTGGCGTAATCCTTGCCGCGCAATGTCAGCAGCGCGCCCCAGACCGAGGCGAGGGAAAAGACCACCAGCAATACCGAGATCACGTAGCCCATCGGGTCGTTGATGCCGATGGTGGTGATGCGCAAATACCCCTGCGGCGCGAGCATGTTGTTGACGTTGAGCAGCAGCGGCGTGCCGAGGTCGTCGAACACCTTGAGAAACACGATCGAGGCGCCGGCGACATAGCCGGGCATGGCGAGCGGAAAGACCACGCGCCGGAACAGGCGGAAGCCGTGGGCGCCGAGGTTCTGCGCCGACTCCTCCATGGTGCGGTCGATGGTCACCAGGCTCGCCGACAGGTTGATCAGGATGAACGGAAAATAATGGATGCTTTGGACGAAAATGACGGCGTTGAGCCCGCGCATGAACGGGATGTTGATTCCGAGCCAATCGCCGAGCAGCAGGTTGAGCGTCCCGTTCGGCCCGAAGATCATCTGCATCGCCACCGCGCCGACGAAGGGCGTCATGATCAGGGGAATGAAGCCGAGGCTCTGGATCAGGACCGCGCCCCTGAAATTGAAGCGGGTGGTGAAATAGGCGAGCGGCAGCGCGATCAGCGTCGAACAGACCACCGCCATGCCCGCCACGTAGATCGAATTCCAGAACGATTCCAGGAACAGGGAGGTGTTGAAGAAATCGACGAAGTTGATCAGGGTGAAGGCGCCGGTGCGCGGGTCGAGAAACGCGACGAACACCACGCGCACGACCGGAATCACGAGAAATACGAGCAGGAAAACCGCGACCGCGAGCGCGACCGCGGCGCGTCCCCACTGGATGCGCGGGCGGACGACGACGGCGGCGGCGGTCATGCGCTGGGCCCCGCGCTCGCGGGAATCCAGGCGGGCGGGGCGCTACATCTTCCGCGCTTTTTCCGCCAGGTCCTTGGCCTTGGCGTAGTTCGCCTTGGCGAACGCGTCCCAGCGTTCCTCGATCTGGGCTTGGCGCTCCGCCGGTTTTTCGCCTTTTTTCAGCGCCTTGAACGCGCCGGCGACCTTGGGATCGTTGGCTTCCGCTTCCTTGATCGGCATGGCCGCGATCAACCCGCGAGCTTCCGCGATCATCGCCTTGGCCGCGGCGTTCGGCTTCTTGGCCAACGCCGCCTCCGCTTCGTGGATCGCCTTGGTCGCCGCCTTGAGATCGCCCAGGCGGAAGGTGACGGTCTGGTCGAACAGCGAGTTCACCAGATTGTAGCGGTGTTCCGACATCACGGTATCGAATTGGACCTTCGCGCCGATCGAGGTGTCCTTGAACGGATTGGGCATGCCGGCCGGCGCCTTGGCGTAGGCCGCGGGCAGCACCGGCAGGCGCATGATGCCCTTGTCGAACAGGATTTCCTGGCCCTCGGGCGAAAGCAGGAATTCGATGAACGTCTCCGCCGCGCGCGGGTGGGGCGCGTTCTTGACGACGCCGACGTTGGCCGGCACCAGGGTGGTCACCGTCGGATAGACGAACTCGACCGGGAATCCGCTCGCCGCCGAGGAGAAACCGAAGAAGTCGATAACGATGCCGATGCCGAACGTGCCGCTGTTGACGCCGTCGGGCACGCCGAAGCTGCGCTCGGTCACTTGCGCGAAGTTGCCGGCCATCGCCTTGACGGTGGCCCAACCCTTGTCCCAGCCTTCGCCCTGCAGGATGGTTTCGATCGTCAGGTGCGTGGTCCCGGAACGCGACGGGGCCGAAATCGCCACGTGATCGAAATAGACCGCCTTTTCGAGATCCGCCCATTCCTTTGGCGCCGGAAGCTTCTTCGCCGCCATGTAACGGGTATTGTACATGATGCCGTAACCCGACGCGGCGAACCCGGAATAGAACCCGTCCGGGTTGTGGACCGGGAACGCGCCGACCTTGGCGGCGATGCCGGCCGCCTTCGGCCGGTAGGGCTGCAGCAGTTTTTCGTTCTTGAGCACCTCGAACGCGTCCGGCGCGGAGGCCCAGAACAGGTCGGTCTGGTTGTTGGACGCGGTTTCCTGGAGGAACTTGATGCCGGCATTGGTCTGCTTGTTGAGCACCTCGACCTTGGTGCCGGGGTATTTCTGCTGGAACGCTTTCTGGTAAGGCGCGGTCAGGTCCTTGGAAAACGACGTCACGATGACGACCTTGTCCTCGAGCGTGGCGGCGGAAACGGACGCGGCCAGGAACATCGCCGCGGCGGCAAGCCCGGCCAACGCGCGGTGAAAATGATTCGACATGACGGTTTTCTCCCTGCGTTCGGAATGACGGATCAGGACGCCCCCGCGCGTATTGGATCGAATCGGCGCGCGGGTGTCCAGTCCCGACGGTGCTACGAACCCTGGAAAACCTTGGGAACGCCCAAGACCTTGACCGGATCGTCATCGGCCTTGAGTTGCATCAGCTTGATCAATTCTGGACGGATTTTTTCCCACTGTTCGCGCGCCAGGGCCCTGCCGGGTTCGGTTTTGGCCTCCTCGAACAGGCGGAAGAACACGTAATAGACCACGTGCGCTTCCTCGACCGCTCCCTTGGCGCCCCAACGCTTGGCGGCGAGCGTGCGCCACTTGCTGCCCTCGGGCACGACCGATTCGGGCGCGAATTGCGAGATCAGGTCGGCGTCGTGGGCGAACAGGGCGATGTCGCCTTCCGGGTCGGGATAAATCGTTTCCCAAGCGGCCTTGCGTCCAGCGGCGGCATCGATCGATTGACGGAAATACCAGTAACCGGTGGAATGGCCGACGATCGCGGCCTGTACCCGGTCGATGTCCTTGGCCGAGAAGCCGTCGACGGTTTTCAGAATCTCGCCCGCGGTCAACGCGCTGGTCAAATGGTGCACGAGAGCGCGGTTGCCGCCGACCTTGGGATTCTTGAGCACCGCCTCGTCCGCCCAGAATCGCGGCGCCCCCTTGAAATAACCAGCCTGCCTGAGGCGGGTCACCATGGCCGCGGTCTCGCCGAATACCTTGGGGTTGGTCAGGACCGCATCCTTCTCTTCCTTGTCGATGTTGTGAAGAATATCGGTGACGACCGCAAGCCGCCGATCGGCTTTAACGAGCTTGCTGTCGAGCGCCATTTTGTAGGCGAGCGCCGAACAGATGCGATTGTGCAGAATATCCTGTTCCGGTTCCTTAAGCTGGCGGACCGAAATTTCGATCATGCGGTCCATGACCTTCTGGGTGTCGGGAAACTCCTTGAGGTAGGCCTGTTCCCAGCCGAGGTAGGGCTGGCCCAGTTCGTACTTGTCCTGGCTTGCGGCCAAGACCGGATCCTGCGCGAGCAGAGCGAGCATCGCGCCGAAAGCGAATGCGATTCTCATGAGATTCCTCCCTCGATTGAACGGCAAAAGCGAAACCGCCCTCCCGCGGATACTCACAGGGTGCGGATCGAGAAGAAATCGAGATGCCGTAGACAAAATAATAAGGAAAGCATCGACCGACGGCCTTGATGGAAATCAATCGATCGAGAAAAGGCGTGCAAGGCCGGTCCGATTCGCCCTCCATCCCTGTTGCGGCTCGTCCATTGATTCGACCGGGGAGCCCCGGTTGACGCCCGATCCCGCCCGCGACTTGGCCCGGAATTCGCGTTGCCACTAAGATTCCCTGTCATGACGGGGATCGAAAGCCTGCTTTATCCGGCGCTGACGGCGGGGATCGCGCTGTTTCTGGGCGTGCCCGTCGTTCTTTACTACAAGCGCGCGGCCGGGCGCGCGGCCACGCAAGCCCTGCTCGCCGCCGAGGACGCCGACCGGGCGCGCGCGCTGCTCGCCGCCTGTCCCGACGCCAGCTTCGTCTTCGAGGGCGCGCGCGGCACCGAATTCTGCTCGCGCCGGCTCGCGCGGCTACTCGGGCTCGGCTCGGATGGCCACGCGCTCCGTTTCGCCGACGTGCTGGCCGCGCTTGCTCCCGCCGACGCCGAAACGCTCGCGCGCGCGACCGAGCGCCTGAGAAGCGACGGCACGATTTTCGACACGGTGGTGATGCGGGGCGGCATCCCGATCGCGGTCGCGGGCACCCGCGCGCGCGACGCGGGCGGCGGCACGGTCGCCGATTCGCTCTGGTTCCGCCCGATGCCGGGCCCGCCCGCGCCCGAAGCCCAGCCGTTACCGGCGGACGCGCCGGCGACGGCGAACGCAACCGCCGCCGCCGACATTCTGGAATCGCTGGTGACGCCGGTCGCCGTGTTCGCCGCCGACGGACGGCTCGCCGCGTGCAACGGGTCTTGCGCGGGACTGTGGCGGCTCGAACGCCGGTGGCTGGAAACCGGGCCGCATTGGGGCGAAATCCTGGAAGCGCTGCGCGCCCGCCGCCGCCTGCCGGAGGTTCCCGATTTCCACGCCTACAAGGCCGAACAACTGGCGCTGCTCGGCCTCGCCCAGCCGGCGCCGCCCGCCCTGATCCATCTTCCCGACGACACGGTGCTGTCCCTGCGCGCGAGCCCGCGTCGGGAGGGCGGCGCCGTGTTCGTCTACGAGGACGTGACCGCCGAACTGGCGCTGAAATCGTCGCTCAAGACCGCGACCCGGGTCCACGACACGACGCTCGACAACCTGCATGAGGGCGCCGCCGTGTTCGGCGCCGACGGGCGCCTGAAGCTCGCCAACCGCGAATTCGCGCGGCTTTGGAACCTGAAGCCGGAATCCCTCGCCGCCGGCCTGCGGCTCGCCGATTTCATCGAGGCGATGCGACCCTTCCGCCGCGACGTGGAGGATTGGCCGGGGTTCGCCGAACGGCTGGCGGGGCGGCTGCTGTCGCGGCGCAAGGGCGAAGGAAGGATCGAGCGTTCCGACGACACGGTGATCGATTACGCGACCGTGCCGTTGCCGGACGGCGCCGTGCTGCTCGGTTATCTCGATGCGACCGACCGCGCGCGCACCGAGGAAACGCTGCTCGAGCGCGCGCTCGCCTTCGAGGAGGCGGCGCGTCTGAAATCCCAGTTCATCGCCAACGTCAGCCACGAAATCCGCACGCCGCTCACCAGCGTGATCGGCTTCGCCGAAACCCTGGATGCCGGCTATTTCGGGACTCTCACCCCCCGGCAGACGGAATACGTCCGGCACATCGACGAATCCGCGCGCGGCCTGATGGCGGTGGTGAACGACATTCTCGATCTCGCCTCGATCGAAGCGGGGTCGCTGGATCTCGAACTCGACGCGGTCGACGTTCATGCACTCCTGGTCTCGGTGCTGAACCTGGTGCGCGAGCGGGCGCGGAAACGGGATTTGCGCCTGGAATTCGACGCGCCGCACGACATCGGCTGGCTCAGGGCGGACGAAAGGCGCCTCAGGCACGTCCTTTTCCATCTTCTCAGCAACGCCATCGCGTTCACGCCGCCGCGCGGCGGCGTGCGCCTGCTCGCCGCGCGCGAAGGGGACGAGGTGGTCCTCGCCGTCGCCGACACCGGCGTCGGCATTCCGTTCGCGGACCTGGAGCGGGTGCAGAAGGCGTTCGAAAAGGTGATACCCGTCCGCCCGGCGGGCATCGGTAACGCCGGGACCGGCGGCGCCGGCTTGGGGCTGACCCTGGTGCGCCGCCTGATCGAGCTGCACGGCGGCACGTTCGAGCTGAAATCGCTGCCCAACCGCGGCACCACCGCCACCTGCCGGATTCCCGCCGGCGGCGCGAAGGCCAAGGACGCGTTCCGGATGTAGCGCGGCGTCGGAGTCGCGATAGTTCAGCGCCAGGGCATCCAGCCGCCGATGCCGAGCCAGAGGACGGCGAACCCCATCGACAACAGCGTCATCGGCACGCCGGCGCGGGCAAAATCGCGAAACGTCAACGACACGCCCGCGACCGCCGCCCGTTCGGCGACGATGAGATTGGCGAGACTGCCGACAAGGAGGAAATTGCCGGCGAGGGTCGATAGCAGCGCGAGACCGTAGAGCGCGCCCGGACTTGCGTCTGGCCACACCGCCATCAGCAGGATCACCGCCGGGACGTTGCCGATACCGTTGCTCAAGACGAGCGCGAGCGGCGCCAGCACCGCGATGTTGTCGGGCAGGAGCGCGCGGGTTCCGAGCCAGGCGAGGCCGTCCGCCGCGAGGCCGGTGCCGGCGAACGCGGCGGTCACGGTGAACAGGCACGCGAACAGCAGCAGCAGATGCCAATCGACCGCGCCGATCATCGAACGGCTGGCCATGGTCCGGCTCGCGAGCAAGAGCGCGGCGATGGCGAGCGCGCCGATTTCGCGCGGAACCGGCGTGAGAAACAAGGCGATGAGGGCGATGGCGGCGGCCAAGCCCTTCGCCGTCTGCCAACGATCGAATTCGGGCAATGGCGCGGTCGCGGACACGCCGCTCCCCGCGGTCGCGAAGGAATCGCGCCAGACGACGCGGATTACGACGAACACGATGGCCATCGCCGCCAGCGCCGGAACGCCGCACGCGGCGACGAAGCTCCAGAAATCAAGGCCGCCCAATTGCCCGATCAGGATGTTCTGCGGATTGCCGATGATGGTGGCGGCCGACCCGGCGTTGCTGCCGCCCGCAAGGCCGACGAGAAAGGGCCTGGGATCGAGTCCGCGCGCCTTGAGCCCGGCGCACAACAGCGGGGTCATGGCGTAGACCACGATGTCGTTGGCCAGCACCGCCGAGAGCGCGCCCGCGACCGCGACCGTGAGGCCGAGAAGGACGGTCGGCGTGACGCGCGCGCCGGTGGTGGCGGCGGCGCAGAGATCGTAAAAGCCGGCGCCCGCGAATTGGGCCGACAGCAGCATCAAGGCGAACAGCAGCAGCAGGGTCGGCGCGTCGATCGCGCGACCGATCGCCGCGACGTCGGTCGCTCCGAACGCGAGCAGGGCGGCGACCGCCATCAATGCGATGCCGGTGCGGTCGATCTTGAGGCCCGGCACCCGCCCGAATGCCATGCCGGCGTAGGTGGCGAGAAAGACGGCGACGGTCAGGGCGTGCGATCGATCCATGTGTCGGCCGGACGGTTTCTGTCCGCTATTTGCCGCGCGCGAAAGCGAGTCCGATCGCGGCGACGATCAGCAAGGCGCCGGAGATTCGGTTTTGCGTGCGGGCGCGCTCGGCCAACAGCCGCCGCGCGCGGCCGGCGGTCAGGGCCCAGCCGACGTCGACGGTGCACACGATGGCGAGAAAGGTCGCCGACAGGATCGCCATTTGCGGGCCGATGGCGCGATCCGGATCGACGAACTGGGGAAAAAACGCGCCGAGGAAAAACAGCACCTTGGGGTTGGTCAGGGCCACGACCACCGCGCGGCCGAAAATCCTGCGGCGCGACACGGCGCGGGCGGAAGGCCCCGACAGATCGGGGATCGGCGCCCGCCATTGGACGACGCCGAGGTACACGAGATAAGCGACGCCGACCCAGCGGATCGCGTCGAACCAGGAGCCCGCGCCCGCGAGGAGCTCCGCCATGCCGAATGCGGCGAGCGCGATCTGCGCGGCCATGGCCGAACTGGTGCCGGCGACCGTGAGCAGGCCGTAGCGCGATCCGAACGCGACGCTGTTGCCGACGATCAGCGCAACGTTCGGCCCGGGCGTGAGCATGAGGACCGCGACGGCGAGAACGAAGGCCAGGAAGAGGCCGGGATCGATCATGGAGCGGACGTCCCGTCGGCCCAGGCGGCGAGCGCGCCGGCGAGCCGCTTCGCGCTCGCCGGATCGAGGTCGAGGAGCGTGAAGCGGCTTCCTTCCTTGATCCGGACCCGGAGCAAATTCAATCCGCCTTCGTACTCGACCTTCTGGAGCGCGATCGACTTGCCCCAGGGCGCGTCGAAGGCGTCGATCTCGCCGCGAATGGTATAAAGCGCCACGAAAATCTCCTCTGTGCCATTCAGGTAAACGCGATCCGGTCGTAGCTGCGCGCCCGCCACACCAGCCGCTTGCGCGCCGCGTCGTCGCGAAACGCGCCGCGCCCGTGCAGCACGTTGTTGCAGACGACGCCTTCGCCCGGCTCGAGGCGATGGCGCACCACGTAAGGCGATGCGGGATCGTCGAGCAAGCGTTCAAGCGCCTGGGCGGCGGCGCGAACATCCGGATCGTCGCGCCAGACGATGCTGCGGGTCCGCGCGGTATAGCGCATGTGCAGCGCGCCGCTCGCCGGATCGACGGAAAAAACGGGGCCCGGACGCACGGAGCGCAGCTCGGCGCCATCGATCTCGTTCGCCGGCACGGTCATGGCCTCCGGGTGGAACAGCGCGGCGACGAGCGCCGGGTCGCGCTCGCGCAGCAGGATATAGGCGATCTCGTGATCCATGATCCGGCTTTCGCCGCCTTCGGCCGCGTCCTGCTCGCAATGGAGCAGGAAGCCCCGGATCTGGCGGTCGGGCGCGTTGTAGTAGCCGTCGGTGTGCCATTGGATCGGCCGGTCGGTGTAGGGAATGTAGCGCTTCGCCTCGCCCGTCCGCACCGTCACTTGGCTGAGGCCTTCATCGTCGGCCATGGGATTGGAATCGAGCCGACACAGGCCGAACGCCCGGGCAAGACCCTGGGCGATATCGCGACCCGGGACGGTCTTCGCGGTTGTCCGGTAGAGAAAAAAATTTGTGCACCGCACAATTTCAGCGGCTTCGGCGCGCTCGGTCGCCGAGGGGGTGATGGGATCGGAAAATCTCACAAAAAATCTTTCCTTATTAAACGGATACGAGGACATCTTGAAGTCGCGCCAACGAGCGTATTCCGCTTGTTCCGCGAGCGCGAAAGGACCTTGCGTGGGTAGGTTTGAATCCATGCGAACGAAAACCATATGTGCAAAGGCACATTAAGAATATTGCATATTAGATTTTAGTCACCTATCATCCTCTATCATTCGATTGGTTAAGCCGGGGGCACCTGATTCACATTCGCAGGTCAACCGCGCCCGGAGCAAGTGCACGTTGTTTTTTTTACGCGCGCCGAGAGGGAGGAACCAATGGCTCAAGATACCACCGCGAAATCCGGCAAGGCGATGCCCGCGACCCCGCTGCTCGATCAACTCGAAAGCGGACCGTGGCCGAGCTTCGTCACCGGCCTGAAGCGCCTGGCCGAATCCGAGGACAAACAATACGCGCCGATGATGAAGGACCTGCTCGGCCAGCTCGAGCACTCCTACGAAACGCGCAAGGGTTATTGGAAGGGCGGCACGGTCGGCGTGCGCGGCTACGGCGCGGGCATCATTCCCCGCTTCTCCGAGGTGCGCGAAAAATTTCCCGAATCGTCCGAATTCCACACCTTCCGCGTCCAGCCGCCGGCGGGCATGCACTACGACACCGCCACCATGCGCAAGCTGTGCGACATCTGGGAAAAGTACGGCTCCGGCCTGATCGCCTTCCACGGCCAATCGGGCGACATCATGTTCCAGGGAATCAAGACCGAAAACGTCCAGCCCGCCTTCGACGCGTTCAACGAGATCGGCTTCGATCTCGGCGGCGCGGGCGCGGGCGTGCGCACGTCGATGAGCTGCGTCGGCGCGGCGCGCTGCGAGCAGTCCTGCTACAACGAGCAGAAGGCGCACCGGCTGACGATCAACTCGCTGTTGGAGGAGATGCACCGGCCGGCGCTGCCCTACAAGTTCAAGTTCAAGTTCTCCGGCTGCGCCAACGACTGCGTCAATGCCTCGCACCGCTCCGACTTCGCGGTGCTCGGCACCTGGGCCGACGACATGCAGGTCGACCAGGACGAATTCAAGAAGGCGGTCAAGCAGCGCGGCCGCAAGGAAATCATCGATCAGGTCATCAATATGTGCCCGACCCGGGCGCTGAGCCTGAACGACGACGATACCATCGACGTCGACAACAAGAGCTGCGTGCGCTGCATGCACTGCATCAACGTCCTGACCAAGGCGTTGAAGCCGGGCAAGGTGCGCGGCGCGACGGTGCTGGCGGGCGGCAAGCGTTCGCTCAAGATCGGCGACCTGATGGGCACCGTGCTGGTGCCGTTCATGCGCCTGGAGACCGACGAGGACTATGAGAAACTCGTCGATCTCGGTCGCAAGGTGCTCGAATTCTGGGCGGAAAACGCCCTCGACCACGAACGCCTGGGCGAAATGATCGAACGCATCGGCCTGGTCAATTTCCTCGACGGCATCGGCCTCGAACCGGACGCCAACATGGTCATCCATCCGCGCACCAGTTCCTATGTCCGTCTCGACGGCTGGGACGAGGAAGTGGAGAAGTGGAAGGCGCGCCAGGCGGCCAAGGCGCCCAAGGCCGTCGCCGCCGAATAACGATCGCTTCCGACAGGGAACAAAACCGATGAACCAGGTTCAACAGCCGATCCAAGCCCCCAAGGCCCCGCCGCCGCGCATGCCCGACGAATGCGGGGTGCCCGACCCGGTGCCGTTGATGCATCCCCTGATGCGCAAGAACTTCGGCCAATGGGCATGGCACGACCGGCCGCGTCCGGGCGTGCTCCATCACGTCGCCAAGAACGGCGACCAGCTGTGGACCGTGAAGGCGGGCACCCAGCGGCAGATGGACGTCTATACCATCCGCAAGATCTGCGACATCGTCGATAAGTACGGCGAAGGGCACATGCGCTTCACCACCCGTTCCAATATCGAAATCGGCGTTGCCGACGAAAAGAAGGTGGCGCCCCTGATCGCGAAACTGGAAGCCGAAGGCTTCCCGGTCGGCGGCACCGGCAATTCGGTTTCCATGATCTCCCATACCCAGGGCTGGCTGCACTGCGACATTCCCGCCACCGACGCCTCGGGGGTGGTCAAGGCGCTGATGGACGAGCTCTACGAAGAGTTCAAGAAAGAGGAAATGCCCAACCGGGTCAAAATCACGACCTCGTGCTGCCAGATCAACTGCGGCGGCCAGGGCGACATCTCGATCAACATCCAGCACACCAAGCCGCCTAAGATCAATCACGACTTGGTCGCCAACGTGTGCGAACGCCCGGCGGTGATCGCGCGCTGCCCGGTCGCGGCGATCCGTCCGGCCCTGGTCAACGGCAAGCCGTCGCTGGAAGTCGACGAGCGCAAGTGCATCTGCTGCGGCGCGTGCTACCCGCCGTGCCCGCCGATGCAGATCAACGACCCCGAAAACTCCAAGCTCGCGATCTGGGTCGGCGGCAAGCATTCGAGCACCCGTTCGCGGCCCTCGTTCCACAAGCTGGTGGCGGCGGGGCTGCCCAACAACCCGCCGCGCTGGCCCGAGGTCGCCCAAGTGGTCAAGACCATCCTCCACGCCTACAAGGAAAACGCCCGGCCCTGGGAGCGGATGAACGAGTGGATCGACCGCATCGGCTGGCCCCGGTTCTTCGAATTGACCGGCCTGCCGTTCACCAAGTTCCACATCGACGATTGGCGCGGCGGTCGGGCGAGCCTGAACGCTTCCAGTCACGTGCACTTCTGAGGTTAAAGGGCTGATCGCGTCCCGGTCCCGCGCGGCGTCGGGGCGCGACCTGAAGCTTGGGCGTTAACGAAAAAATCGAGACCACGGCGATGAAATTCGGCATTCTGGTCAACGAAGGACCGTTCAACCACCAGGCGTCCGATTCGGCCTATCAGTTCGCCAAGGCCGCGATCGCCAAGGGCCACCAGGTGATGCGCGTGTTCTTCTATTACGACGGCGTCAACAACGCGAACAAGCTGTCCGAACCGCAATCGGACGACCGCAACCTGATCAAGCTGTGGGGCGAGATGGCGAAGGCGCACAAGGTGGATCTGGTGGTGTGCGTCGCGGCGGGCCTGCGCCGGGGCATCAAGGACCAGATCCTGGCGGAAGGGTTCCGGATTTCGGGCCTCGGCCAGTTGACCGAACTCGGCATCGCCGCCGACCGCCTGCTCGTGTTCGGCGATTGAGGACAGGAAACGCGCGATGAGCGAAGAACCCGTTTTTGAAACCGAAGGCGTCGTCAAGAAGTTCATGTTCGTGAACCGCAAGGCGCCCTACGGCACCATCTATCCGCTCGAGATTTTGGAGTCGGTGCTGATTTCGGCCGCGTTCGACCAGGACACGTCGGTCGCCTTTCTCGACGACGGCGTATTCCAGATCAAGAAGGGCCACGATCCCAAGGAACTCGGCATGAAGAACTTTTCGCCGACGTTCCGCGCGCTCGCGGGCTACGACATCGAAAAGCTCTACGTCGAGAAGGAATCGATGGAAGCGCGCGGGCTGACTCCCGACGATTTCGTGGTCAAGGTTCAGGTCGTGCCCGCGACCGAACTCGGCAAGCTGATGGCCGGGCAAGACGTTCTGATCACCGGCTGATTCGAGGCGCACCGCCCATGCTGCACACGGTCAACAAATCGCCCTTCGAGAGGAACGCCCTCGAATCCTGCCTCCGGCTCGCGGCTTCGGGCAGCGCGATCCTGCTGATCGAGGACGGCGTCTACGGGGCGCTCAAGGGGACCACCCAGACGGCCAAGGTCGAAGCCGCGACCCGCACGCACGAAATCTACGTTTTGGGGCCCGATCTCAAGGCGCGCGGCATCGAGGAATCCCGGATCATCGGCGGAATCAAGGTCGTCGACTACGGCGGGTTCGTGGACCTCGCCGTGGACAAGGGCACCGTCAATTCGTGGCTGTAAACGGAACCATCCAAGAGAGAGGAGCTTGAATCATGGCATACAACGTCGCTGGAAACACCTACGAGACCGATGAAGAAGGCTATCTGCTCGACCTCGGCGCCTGGAACAAGGACGTCGCCGCGGCCATCGCCGAGGCCGAGAACGTCAACATGACCGACGAGCACTGGGAAGTGGTCAACTTCCTGCGCGATTACTACAACGAATACCAGATCGCGCCGGCGATCCGCGTGCTGACCAAGGCGATGAAGGAAAAGTTCGGGCCGGAGAAGGGCAACAACAAGTACCTCTACGACCTGTTCCCCTACGGACCGGCGAAGCAGGCGTGCAAAATCGCCGGATTGCCCAAGCCGACCGGTTGCGTCTGAGCGCGATCGGGCCGGAAGCGCGCGACGCTTCCGGCCGGAAGGTCCGGGCATGAGCGCGTCCCGCCGCTAGGCGGGCGGGCGCAGGACGCGCATCCGGCCACGCCAGGAATTTGGACATGACCGCGCTGACCGTCACCTATGCCCTTCTTTTCTATGCGGCGACGCTGGCGTTCGGACTCGGCCTCGCCTACCGGATCTGGCTCTACGCGAAGACGCCCGCGCCGCTCAAGATTCCGACCCCGCCCGCGCCGCTGACCAAGGGCGGAGTCGCTTTCCGCCTCGCGCGCGAAGTCGTCCTGTTCGAGAGCCTGTTCAAGTCGAACAAGTGGATCTGGCTGTTCGCCGCCCTGTTCCACGCGGCGCTGGTGTTGGTGCTGCTGCGGCACCTGCGTTATTTCCAGGAGCCGATCTGGGAATGGGTCAAGCTGATCCAGCCCTTCGGGCTTTATGCCGCATTCGCCATGATCGCCGGCCTCGCCGGATTGTGGGCGCGCCGGTTCCTGGTCGAGCGGGTGCGCTACATCTCATCGCCTTCCGATCACCTGATGCTGGCGCTGCTGGCGGGGATCGGACTCTCCGGACTCGCGCTCAAGTACGTGGAGCGGACCGATATCGTCGCCCTCAAGGCGTTCATCCTCGGCCTGATGCGGTTCGATTGGCAGCCGCTGCCGTCGGAACCCTTCCTGCTCATCCATCTCGCCCTGGTCGCCCTGCTGATGATCGTGTTTCCGTTCAGCAAGCTCCTGCACGCGCCCGGCGTCTTCTTCAGCCCGACCCGCAACCAGGTCGACGACGCGCGCTCGCGCCGCCATCTCGCGCGCTGGGCGGCGGCGCTCGACCAGGGCCGGTCCTAGGGAATCCCGCTCATGGCCGCGCCCCAATACGCCAAGCCCGAGTTGACGGACGATCTCGTGATTCCGGCCATCGCGGAAAAGGCGATGGCGCACTCCAAGCCGTTCGTCGCCAAACCGGAACACCAGGAACCCCTCGGCTTCCCGGGCGAACTGGTCGAGGATTGGCACGACAAGGCGATCGCCAAGATGGGCGAGTTGCTCGGCAAATCCCGCGCGCTCCGGGTCTTTCTCGACAGTTGCGTCAAGTGCGGCGCCTGCACCGACAAGTGCCACTACTTCCTCGGCACCGGCGATCCCAAGAACATGCCGGTCGCGCGCCAGGATCTGCTGCGCCAGGTCTACCGTCGCCATTTCACGCTCGCCGGAAAGCTTTTCCCCAAGCTGGTCGGGGCCAAGGACCTGACCCGCGAGCTGCTCGACGACTGGTACTCCTATTACCACCAGTGTTCGCAATGCCGGCGCTGCGCCGTGTTCTGTCCCTACGGCATCGATACCGCCGAAATCTCCATGGCCGGGCGCGAGATCATGGACCACATCGGCATGGGGCAGAAATACAGCAATGAAATCATCGGCAAGGTCCACAAATTCGGCAACAACCTGGGCCTTCAGGAAAAGGCGCTGCGCGCGACCCTCGAAGGCCTCGAGGACGACATGGAGGAGGAAACCGGCGTGCGGGTCCGGATTCCCCTGAACGAGAAAGGGGCCGAGGTTCTGCTGGTGACGCCGTCGGCGGATTTTTTCGCCTCGCCCCACATCGAAGGGCTGATGGGCTACGCCAAGGTGTTCCACCAGGCGGGCATCCGCTGGACCGTGTCGTCGTACGCGTCGGAGGCCGCCAACTTCGCCCTGTTCGTCGGCTCCTACGAGCAGATGCAGAAAATCGCGCTCCGCATCCGCCAGGCCGCGCTCGATCTCGGCGTCAAGCGCATCGTCTTCGGCGAATGCGGGCACGCCTGGCGCGTCGCCTACAGCTTCCTTAACACGCTCGCGGGCCCATGGGATTTCCTCGATCCCGCCTACCCGGTGCCGCAGCACATCTGCGAACTGACCTACGACCTGATCCAGAAAGGCGTCGTCACCTTCGACAAGTCGAAGAACGACGACAAAGTCATCACCTTCCACGATTCCTGCAACGTCGCGCGCGGTTCGCGCATGGGCGCGGAGCCGGGCGGGCAATTCCGCATCCCGCGCGAAGTCATCAAGGCCTGCTGCAACAATTTCGTCGAAATGCGCGCCGACACCATCGGCGAAAAAACCTTCTGTTGCGGCGGCGGCGGCGGGCTCCTGACCGACGACCTGATCGAGCTGCGGGTCAAGGGCGCGATGCCCCGGATGCAGGCGCTGAAGGAAGTCGTGACCGGGCGCGGCGTCACCCACATGGCCGCCATCTGCGCCATCTGCAAGAGCCAGTTCACCAAGGTCCTGCCGGAATACGGCATGGACATGGACATGATCGTCAGCGTGCATCAGCTGGTGGGCAACGCGATCCGGATCGAACCGGCGAAGACGAGCTAATTCGGAATTTAGTGAAAGGGACGCGCCGTGAACGTTGAAACGCCGAAAAAAACCGAGAAGGCCCTGACCTACCGCCGTTACGAGGACGGCAAGAGCAAGTGGCGCGACCTGCAGCATCAGATTTTCCAGGCGGGCTGGTCGCACAAGTGCCCGACCTACGTGCACCGCACGCCGCCGTGCCAGGGCAGCTGTCCCTCCGGCCACGACATTCGCGGCTGGCTTCAGATCGCGCGCGGCATCGACAAGCCGCCGGTCGCGGGCATGACGTGGCAGGAATACGCGTTCCGCCGCATGGCCAAGGCCAACCCGTTCCCCTCGGTCATGGGCCGGGTGTGTCCGGCGCCGTGCGAAACCGGCTGCAACCGCAACGCGGTCGACGACTTCGTCGGCATCAACGGGGTCGAGCAGTACGTCGGCGACTGGGCGATCGACAATAAAATGTCGTTCGCCAAGCCGGCGAAGGAAACCGGCAAGAAGGTCGCCATTATCGGCAGCGGCCCGGCCGGCATGTCGGCGGCGCTCTATTTGCGCGAGCGCGGCCACGGCGTGACGCTGTTCGAATCGCAGCCCGAACTCGGCGGCATGATGCGCTACGGCATTCCCGGCTACCGGACGCCGCGCGACATGCTCGACGCCGAGATCAAGCGCATCGTCGACACCGGCGTCGTGGTCAAGACCGGCGTGCGCGTCGGCAAGGACGTGACGGTCGAACAACTGGAGCGCGATTTCGACGCCATCTTCTGGGCGATCGGCGCGCAAGTCGGCCGTCCCTTGCCGGTCGCCGGCTGGGACGCGCCCAACTGCGTCGCCGGCGTCGAATTCCTGCGCGCCTTCAACGAGGGCCGGCTCAAGGTCGCGGCCAAACGCGTGGTGGTGGTGGGCGGCGGCGACACCTCGATCGACGTCGCCTCGGTCGCCCGCCGCCTCGGCTACATCTCCCACGGCCGCGACATCCCGACGCCGGAATCGGTGGTGGTCGGCCACACCGCCCAGGACGTCGCCGGCATCATGCAGCGCGAGGGCGTGACCGCGGTGCTGACCTCGCTGTTCCCGGTCGAGCAGATGACCGCGGCGGCGCGCGAGCGCGAGGACGCCATGCGCGAGGGGGTCGAGATCAAGGGCAGCGTCATGCCGCTCGAAGTGATCAAGGGGCCTGACGGCCGCGCGCGCGCGCTCAAGATGTGCCGGTGCACCATGAAGGGCATGACCCCGGTGCCGACGCCGGGCACCGAATTCGAGATCGAGTGCGACCTGATCGTCTCGGCCATCGGCCAGGGCGGCGACCTCAAGGGCATGGAAAACTTCGACAACGGCAAGGGGCTGATGGCGGTCGAAAGCACCTATCAGGTCAAGGACAAGCCGAAGCACTTCGCCGGCGGCGACATCGTGCGGCCGCACCTGCTGACCACCGCGATCGGCCACGCGGGAATCGCGGCCGAATCCATCGACCGCTTCCTCGCCAGCCAGGATCTCGGCAAGCGGCCGAAGGTGGACAAGCGCCGCTTCGACCTGCTCGACGAACTGCGCCAGCGCAAGCTGGAGCCGGCCGAATACGATCACAAGGAAACGCGCGGGACCTCGGACGCCAAATTCGCGGTCCACAACTACGAGGACCGCTCGTTCGTCGAGATCATCAAGCACGACGACATGTTTCTCGGACATTTCCCCTTCGTCGAGCGGGCCAAGCGCAAGGAAATCCACATCGGCGCGGAAGAGGTGATCGGCAATTTCCAGGAACGCATCGTCAATTACACCGAGGAACAGGCGGTCGCGGAAGGCAAGCGCTGCATGTCCTGCGGCATGTGCTTCGAATGCGACAACTGCGTGGTGTTCTGCCCGCAGACGGCGGTGTTCAGGGTCAAGAAAGACCAGCGCGCGCTCGGGCGTTACGTCGATACCGACTACAAGAAGTGCATCGGTTGCCACATCTGCGCCGACGTGTGCCCGACCGGGTACATCGAGATGGGGCTCGGTGAGTAGGCCGTCGCGAATAGGCGAGCGGCCAGCTAGGCCATAGACGGGGTTGGAAAGATGACTCCGGATGTTCGCGGCACTATTCTTGCGCCGTGACGCGGGAGACAAGGGAGGATGCCATGACATCTCCAACCGACGGCTATAAGGGCGGCAAGGCCCCAACGTATTTTCGTTACCGGGAAGGTAAAACATCCTGGGACGAGCTTCAGGACAACATCTTTCAAGCCGGCTGGAGCCACAAGTGCCCGACTTACGTTCATCGCGCGCCGCCGTGCCAGGGGAGCTGCCCGTCCGGTCACGATATCCGCGGCTGGTTGACCATCACCCGCGGTCTCGACAAACCGGCTGAAAAAGAGACGCGATGGCAGGAATACGCCTTCCGCCGCATGGTCGAGGCTAATCCATTTCCGGCGGTGATGGGCCGCGTCTGCCCCGCCCCGTGCGAGGCGGGTTGCAACCGCAACGAATTGGAAGAACAGGTCGGAATCAACGCCGTCGAGCAATACGTCGGCGACTGGGCGCTCGGGCAGGGGACCGCGTTCGCGCGCCCCGAGCGGGAAAGCGGAAAAAAAGTCGCCATTATTGGCGGCGGGCCGGCCGGGCTTGCGGTCGCCTATTTCCTGCGCCGCCTCGGACACGGCTGTACGATCTTCGAATCCTATTCGTCGCTGGGCGGCATGATGCGTTTCGGCATTCCCGGCTATCGCACGCCCAAGGACGTGCTCGACGGCGAAATCAAGCGCATCATCGACATGGGCGTCGAGGTTCGCCTCAATACCCGTATCGGCGTCGACATGACGGTGGCCGAGCTGGAAAAGACCCATGATGCGATTTTTTGGGCTATCGGCGCGCAGGCGGGAAAGCCGGTTGATATTCCCGGCGCCGAGGTTTCCAACTGCATCGACGGCATTTCGTTTCTGCGGGCCTTCAACGAGGGTCGCCTGCAATATCTCGCCGGGCGCGTTTTAGTCATTGGTGCCGGCGACACGGCTATGGACGTCGCCGCGGTGGCTCGTCGCATCGGTAACATTCACAGCACCCATCCCGACGATCGCCCGGAACACGTGATTCTCGGCCATACCGCCCACGATGTCGCGACGGCGGCCCGGCGCCAGGGCGCTGAAGTCTGGATCGTCTACCGCCGGCCGATCAGCCAGGCTCCCGCGACCAAGCACGAATTGGACTCCGTGATGGCCGAGGGTGTTCACATCCGCGAGAGCCTGGTTCCCCTCGAGGTCATTCGCGGCTCGGATGGCCGCGCCCGGGCGCTGAAGGTTTGCCCGGTGGATTGGGTCGAAGGCAAGATGAAGCGCAGGGTCGGCGAGGAGTTCGATATCGAATGCGACTTGATCGTCGGCGCCACCGGCCAGGCGGCGGATTTCGCCGGGTTCGAAGACCTCGACAACGGCCGCGGTCTGATGAACGCCGATTCAAATTACGGCCTCAAGGGGCGCAAGGGACATTTCGTCGGCGGCGACGTTATCAAGCCGCATCTTCTGACCACGGCGATCGGACACGCCCGCATCGCCGCCGAGGGAATCGATTGCTACCTGTCCGGCCTGGAAATGCCCAGGCGTCCGAAGGTGGACGTACATCATTTCAGCCTGCTCGAGGAACTGCGCGCGCACCATCAGGAGCCCAAGGGATACGACCACCGGGAGACGTGGGGGACCGATCAGGCCGGCTTCGCGGTCCATAACTACGAAGATCGCTCGCCCAACGAGATCATCCGGCACGACAAGCTTTTTCTCGGCCATTTCGGCTATGCCCCTCGGCATAAGCGGACAGAAGTCAGAATCGGCATCGATAACGTTCTCGGCAATTTCAACGAGCGTTTTACCGCGCTTTCGGAGCAGAGCGCCATCGACGAAGCCGAACGCTGCATGAGTTGCGGCATGTGCTTCGAATGCGACAATTGCGTCATCTATTGTCCGCAAGGGGCGATCGTCAACGTCAAGAAAAAAGACCACGCGGTCGGGCGCTACGTCGATACCGACTACAAGAAATGCATCGGTTGCCACATCTGCGCCGATGTCTGCCCGAGCGGCTATATCCAAATGGGCCTCGGTGATCTGTGAAGGAAACGATGGCGGGGAAATCAGGTGCGTTCGTTCGTATCTTGATGGCGGCGGCGTTGGTCGCCGTGGCCGGATTGGCCGTTGCCGCCGACAATCCGCGCACGCCGATGCCGAAGCCGCCCAAGGCCGCGAAGGGGACCGAGTGCGTCGAGCCGGTCGCCGACATGCGCCGCAACCACATGATCTACCTGGAGCACGAACGCGACGAGACCGTGCACAAGGGCATCCGCGGGCGCAAGCACAGCCTCAAGGGTTGCGTCGAATGCCACGCGGTGCCCGATCCGGCGGCAAAAGGAGCGGCCACGGTGCGGCCGTTCTGCGCTGAATGCCACCGCTATGCCGCCGTGCGCATCGACTGTTTCGGCTGCCACGCGCGGGTGCCCGAATCGCGGGCCGCCGCCGCGCCGACGATGTCCGCGCCGGGGAAATCGCCATGAACGCGCGCGCCGACGTCGATCTCGCGCGCCGACGCCTGCTGCAGGGGGCGGCGGCGAGCGTGCTGGCGCTGGCGCCGGGCGTGACCCTGCTGCTCGGGCCGGCCCCCGCCGAAGCGCGCGCCCCCGGCACGTCGGTTTCCGCGAAAACCCGCTGGGGCCTGCTGGTGGACGTGTCCAAATACGCGGAAGTGGCCGATACGGTGGTCGAAGCCTGCCGCGCGGAAAACGGCTGGACCGGCCACGGCCGGCCGCTCACCGATCCGCAGTGGGTCCGCAGCGTCACGCTCAACGATCCCCGAACCGGCGCGGTGCGCACGCTGCCGGTGATGTGCCAGCATTGCGAACGCCCACCCTGCGTCGACGTGTGCCCGACCGGGGCGTCGTTCCGCCGCGCCGACGGCGTCGTGCTGGTCGACAAGCACATCTGCATCGGCTGCCGTTACTGCATGATGGCGTGCCCGTTCGGCGTGCGGTTCTTCGTGCACGAGAACGCGACCGGGCAGAAGCCGCACGCACCGCGCGGCAAGGGCACGGTCGAATCGTGCACGCTCTGCGTCCACCGTCTCGACGCCGGGCGCCGACCCGCCTGCGTCGAGGCGGCCGAACGGAAAAGCCCGGGCGCCCTGATCTTCGGCGATCTCAACGATCCGAACAGCGAGATCGCCCGCGCGGTCGGCCGCCACGTCGCGCTGCGGCTGCGCGCCGATCTCGGCCTCGACCAGGGCGTGCTCTACAAGGGGTTGAACGGATGACCGCCGCCGCGCGCATCGAGTTCCGCGAACATCCGGGCTGGGGGCGCGGATTCCTGGCGCTGGCCGGCGCGCTCGGCCTGCTCGTTGTCGGCGGGCTCGCCGGCGCGCACGTCATGGAAAGCGAAGGTCATTGGATCACCGGCATGTCGAACCGGATCGTGTGGGGCACGCCCCACGTGTTCGCGGTGTTTTTGATCGTCGCGGCGTCCGGCGCGCTTAATGTCGCTTCCATCTCCTCGGTCTTCGGCCGGGAACTCTACAAGCCGCTCGCGCGGCTTTCCGGGGTTCTGGCGGTGTCGCTGCTGGCCGGGGGGCTCGCCGTGCTGGTGCTCGATCTCGGCCGGCCCGACCGGCTGATCGTCGCCATGACCAGCTACAACTTCAAATCCATCTTCGCCTGGAACATATTTCTCTACACCGGCTTCTTCGCGGTGGTGATCGTCTATCTGTGGATGATGATGGAGCGGCGCATGAACCGCTTCTCCAAGCCGGTCGGCACGTTCGCTTTCCTCTGGCGCCTGGTGTTGACCACCGGCACCGGGTCGATCTTCGGGTTCCTGGTCGCGCGCCAGGCTTACGATACGGCGGTGATGGCGCCCATGTTCATCGCCATGTCGCTGGCGTTCGGGCACGCGATCTTCTTGCTGGTGGTGATGGCGGCCTCGGCCGGGACCGGGCGGCCGCTCGGCGACGAGACGGTGCGCCGGCTCAAGAACCTGCTCGGCATTTTCCTCGCCGCGACCCTGTATTTCGTCGCCGTCCAGCACCTGACCAACCTCTATATCGCCGAGCGCCAGGGGGTCGAACGGTTCCTGCTGACCGAGGGGGGCATTTACACGCTCCTGTTCTGGGTCGGCCATGTCGGAATCGGTTGCCTTGCGCCAATCGCGCTGGTGTTCGCACCGGCGACCGCGTCGTCGCGCGGCGCCGCCGGGCTCGCCGCCGCCCTTGCCGTGGTCGGGGGAATCGCCCAGATTTACGTCATCATCATCGGCGGCCAGGCCTATCCGTTGGTTCTGGTGCCGGGGATGGAAATGGCCGGGTCGGCGCTCGATGCCGGCATCGCGCCCTACGTCCCGAGCGTCTACGAAGTCGCGCTCGGGCTCGGCGGCGTCGGGCTGGCGCTGCTGCTGGCGACGATCGCGATCAAGGTTCTGCCGATCCTGCCGGAATCGCTTGTCGACGTTCCGGCGAAGTAAGCGAAGTAAGACAGTGAGAGCGGATTCGTGAGCACCACGGAGCACCCCTTCGCCAAGTACGTGCGCACCATCGCGCGCGGCCCCACGCTTTCACGCCCGCTGACCGCCGAGGAAGCGCTGGAAGCGACGCGGATGATTCTGCGGGGCGAGGTCGAACCGATGCAGTTGGGCGCGTTCCTTTGCGTGCTCCGGGTTCGGACCGAGGACGCGGGCGAGGGCGAAGGCTTCGTGCGCGCGGTCAAGGAAACGATCCGCGCGCCGGAAGGCGCGCGGGCCGATCTCGACTGGTCGGCCTACGCCGGCAAGAAACGCCAGTTGCCGTGGTTCATGCTGTCGGCGCTGCTGCTCGCGGGTTCGGGGGTGCGCGTGCTGATGCACGGCACCGAGGGCCACACACCGGGGCGGGTATACGCGCGCGAGACGCTCGCCGCGCTCGGCGTTCCGGTCGCAACCACGCTTGAGGCCGCCGCGCGCCAGATCGCCGAACGCAACTTCGCCTACCTGCCGCTCGAAGCGTTCAGCCCGCGCCTGCAGGAAATCATCGAACTGAAGCCGATCATCGGCGTGCGCTCGCCGGTCAACACCTTCGCGCGCATGATCAACCCGTTCGACGCGCCTTATTCGATCCAGTCCATCTTCCACCCCAACTACCGCGAAATTCACCGCGACGTGTGCCTCCGGCTCGGCCAGCCGCACATGGCCGTGTTCAAGGGCGAGGGCGGCGAAATCGAACGCCGCCCGGAAAAGCCGGTCGAGGTGCAGCATCTTCATCAAGGCGCGAAATCGGACGAGGAGTGGCCGGCGACGGAAGGCGTCGCCCGCCCGCCCGGCGGCGCAGGCCGCCAAGATCGAAAACCGGGTGCGGACAGTGCCGCCGGGTCTTTGGATATTGGCGCGTCCGCGCCCGGCGAGGAGACGATGGACTTGTCCCGGCTCGCGGCCCTGTGGCGCGGCCAGGATAAGGACCCGTATGCCGAGGCCGTCGTGGTCGGTACCGCCGCCATCGCGCTCCGCCTGATGGGCCGCGCCGCCGATCCGCGCGCGGCCGAAGCCGAGGCCCGGCGGCTGTGGAACGCGCGTCCGGACGAGATCCTGCCCCGGGCGTCGGCGCGGGCGGCCTGAAGCCCGGCCGGGGCCGTCCCATGGCGCACCTGTTCCTCTCCGCCGCGCACAAGTCCTCGGGCAAGACCACGCTGGCCATCGGCCTCGCGCGCGCGTTCGCCCGGCGCGGGCTCGCGGTGCAGCCGTTCAAGAAGGGACCCGATTACATCGACCCGCTGTGGCTCGGCGTCGCCGCCGGGCGGCCCTGCCACAACCTCGATTTCCACACCATGTCCGCCCGCGAAATCGAGGACACGTTCGCGGCGCGCATGGCGGGCGCCGCCCTCGGCCTGATCGAAGGCAACAAGGGGCTTTACGACGGTCTCGACCTCGCCGGTTCCAACAGCAACGCGGCGCTGGCGAAGCTGCTGGCCGCGCCGGTGGTGCTGGTGATCGACGCGCGCGGCATGACGCGCGGAATCGCGCCGCTGCTGCTCGGCTACCGCGCGTTCGATGCCGACGTCGGGATCGGCGGCGTGATCCTCAACAAGATCGGCGGATCGCGCCACGAGGCGAAACTGCGCGCGATCATCGACCATTACACCGGCATTCCCGTGCTCGGCGCGGTGCAGCAGGATCCGGCGCTGGAAATCGTCGAGCGCCATCTCGGCCTGATGCCGAGCAACGAGTGGACCGCCACCGAGTCGACCGTCGAGACCATCGCCGCCGCCGTCGTCCGGCAGGTGGACCTCGACCGCGTGCTGGCGCTGGCGCAAACGGCGCCGCAAGCGTCTATTGTTCGCCCACCTATCGGCGGGACGCGCGCTTCCGACGTCCGCATCGGTATCGCGCGCGATTCCGCCTTCGGATTCTATTACCCGGGCGATCTGGAGGCCCTGGCGGCGGCCGGCGCCGAACTGGTCTTTTTCGACACGCTCCGCGACCGCGCGTTGCCCGATATCGACGGCCTGTTCATCGGCGGCGGCTTTCCCGAAACCCACATGGCGGGGCTGGAGGCGAACGTCGCTTTACGCGCCGAGATTCGCGCGGCGTTGGCGGCCGGGCTTCCGGCCTACGCCGAATGCGGCGGGCTGATGTATCTCTGCCGGCGGCTGAAATGGAAGGGCGACATCCACGACATGGTCGGCGCGATCGCGGCCGACGTGACGCTGCACGCCAGGCCCCAGGGACGCGGTTACGTGCGGCTGAAGGAAACCGGCGCCGGCCCCTGGCCCGGCGAAGGGGCGCCGCGCGAGATTCCGGCGCACGAATTCCATCACGGCGCGCTCGATGCCCTGCCGGCCGACGCGGTTTTCGCCTACGAAGTACTGCGCGGCCACGGGCTCGACGGCCGCCGCGACGGGTTGGTGCAGGGCAATCTGCTCGCGTCGTTTTCCCATCTGCGCGATACCGGCCTGAACCGGTGGGCGGCGCGGTTCGTGGCGTTCGTGCGCCGCTGCAAGGCTCAAGGCGCGGTCCGAATCCGGACGGCGCCCGCGCCGGCGGCGACGCCGATCCGGCGCGCGGTGCGCGGGTCCGCGGCGACGCCGGCGCGGGTGCACCTGGTCGGCGCCGGGCCGGGCGATCCCGGCCTGCTGACGGTGCGGGCGAAGGAGATTTTGGCCGACGCCGACATCGTCGTTTACGACCGCCTGGTCTCGCCCGAGGTGCTGGCGCTGGCGCGGCCCGGCGCCAGCCGGATTTTCGCCGGCAAGGCCGCGCGCACCCACTTCGTCCAGCAGGACGAAATCAATCAGTTGCTGGTCCGCCTGGCGCGCGGCGGCAAGCGGGTGGTGCGTCTCAAGGGCGGCGATCCCTTCGTCTTCGGGCGCGGCAGCGAAGAGGCGCTCGAACTCGCCCGCAACAACATCGCGTTCGAGGTGGTGCCGGGCGTGTCGGCCGCGACCGGCTGCGCGACCCGCGCCGGCATCCCTCTCACCCACCGGGGCCTTGCGCGCGCGGTGACTTTCGTCACCGGCCACGCCCAGGACGGCCACGACGTCGATCTCAACTGGCAGGCGCTGGCCGATTCCAAAACCACGCTGGTCGTCTACATGGGCCTGACCAACGCGGCGTTGATTGCGCGAGAATTGATCCGGGCCGGCCTGGCCCCGTCGACGCCGGCGGCGGCGATCGAAAAAGGCACCACGCCGGAGCAACGCACGGTGCTCACCACCCTCGCGGACCTTCCCGAATGCGTCGTCCGCGAACAGTTCCGACCGCCGACCCTGTTCGTCATCGGCGAGGTGGCGGCGCTGGCCAAGGACCTCAACTGGGCCTCGGAAGTCCTCGACTGCGGACCGCTTCCGGACGGCCGGACGGCGCATGGCTGAAGCCTGGGCCCGGCGGGCGCTGGTGATCGTCGGGCACGGTTCATCCGGCGAACCCGAAGGCGGGCGTTCGGTCGAAGCGCTGGTTGAAGCGGTGCGCGCGCGGGAGGTTTTCGCCGACGTGCGCGCGGCGTTCCTGAGGACGGGACCCAGGCTCCCCGACATTCTCGACGACCTGTCGGATCGCGAAACCTATGTCGTCCCCCATCTCGCCGCCGACGGCGTGGTCGGCGAAGCGTTGTCGGGCGCGGTCGCCGCGCGCAAGGACATCGTCGTCTGCCGGGCGACCGGCACCCATCCCGACGTCGCCCGGATCGCCGCGCGGGGCCTCGCCGAGTTATGCGCGCGCTTCGCCCTTTCCGCCGATCGCCTCGGCGTTCTTGTCGCCGGTCACGGCACCCCGCGCAACCCGGATTCGTCGGCGCGTGCCCGTGCGTTCGTCGCCGCATTGCTCGCGGCGGGGGCCGCGCGCGAATCGGCGGCCGCCTTCATCGAAGAGCCGCCGTCGATCGCCGAATGGGACCGATTGCTTTCCGCCGCCGACGTTGCCGTGGTGCCGCTGTTGATGGCCGAGGGGCGCCACGGCGGCAACGATGTCGCGCGCCTGCTGGGCGTCGAGCCGGACGGAACGGAAGCGCCGTTCGCGGGCCCGTTTCCGACGCGCGGGCGAAGGCTGTGGCTGATGCGTCCGCTCGGCGTCGACCCCGGCTTCGCCGACATCGTGCTGGCGCGGGTGGCCGAAGCCGACCGCTAGAGGCTCAAAGGGAATCGACCATGCCCTTGAGCAAGCCCCGGACTTCGGTCGCGATCGCTTCCAGCGACGGATTCTTGATCGCGGCCATGGACGCGATCGGGTCGACGGCGGAAACCTGAACCTTCCCGTCGTCCGCCTGCTGAACGATGACGTTGCAGGGCAGCATGGTGCCGATCATCGGTTCGGCCTGGAGGGCCTTATGGGCGAAGCCGGGATTGCAGGCGCCCAGGATGGTGTAGGGCCGGAACTCGGCGCCGATCTTTTTCTTGAGGGTGTCCTTGACGTCGATGGTGGTGAGCACGCCGAAACCGCGATCCTTGAGGGCGGCGGTGGTCCTGGCGACCGCCTGATCGAAGGGCAGATCGAGGGTCTTGGAGAAATAATACGTCATGGCGGGTTCCCGTTCTTGAACATAGGCCATCATGGGGGGATATTGAGCATATGTAGGCACCGGAAGGGGTTCGGGCAAGGGAACGGTCCATGATCGTGATCATCGAAAACGTTCTCGACGCCGAGGACCTGGAATTCGTCGACGAGACCCTGGCCAAGGCGTGTTTCCGAGACGGCGCCGGGAGCGCGGGCGGGACCGCGCGGGGGACCAAGCGCAACCTGGAAATGGATCGCAAGGCGACGCCGGGCGCGCAGGCACTCGAAACGCTGCTGGTGCGCGCGCTCGCCGCCCGGCGCGAATTCAACGATTGCGTGCTGCCGTGCCGTTATTCGCGCCCGATCGTCAGCCGCTACGAGCCGGGCATGGCCTACCCCCGGCACGTGGATAATCCGCTGATGGGCAACGTGGAAAACATGCTGCGCACCGACATTTCGGTCACGATTTTCCTCGCCGATCCCGCGACCTACGACGGCGGCGAATTGACCATCGGCGCGGAAGGGGAGGAACGCGCGATCAAGCTCCCGCGCGGGCACGCGGTCGCCTATACCACCGGCACGCCGCACCGGGTCGAACCGGTGACGCGCGGCGCGCGGCTGGCCGGAATCCTGTGGGCGCAAAGCGTCGTCGCCGATCCCAGCCGGCGCGCGATCCTCGCCGATCTTCAGCGCGCGCATCATCTGCTGGTCGAAAAATCCCCGGACGCGCCCGAAACCGCGGCGCTGCTTCAGGGGTATTACAACCTTCTTCGTCTATGGGCCGCGCCATGAAAACCAAAGCCGCCATACTGGAAACCATGGGCCTTTCCGCGCCTTATGCCGAAAGCCGCCCCTTGCGCATTGCCGAGGTCGACCTCGACCCGCCGGGCGAGGGGGAGGTGCTGGTGCGCGTGCGCGCGGCCGGCCTCTGCCATTCGGATCTTTCGGTCATCAACGGCGACCGTCCTCGGCCGATGCCCATGGCCCTCGGCCACGAAGCCGCGGGCGAAGTGGAGGAGATCGGTCCCGGCGTCAACGACCTCAAACGCGGCGATCACGTAGTCATGGTGTTCGTACCGAGCTGTGGCCATTGCCTGCCCTGCGCCGAGGGACGGCCCGCGTTGTGCGAACCGGGCGCGGCGGCCAACGGCCAAGGCGCGCTGATTTCGGGCGCGCGCCGGTTCCGGCGCGGCGGCCAGGCCATTCATCACCATGTCGGCGTTTCCGCGTTCGCCGAGCACACCGTCGTTTCGCGCAACTCGCTGATCAAGATCGATCCCGATCTGCCGTTCGAGACGGCGGCCCTGTTCGGCTGCGGCGTCTTGACCGGGGTCGGGGCGGTGATCAATACCGCGAACGTGCGGGCGGGGTCCTCGGTCGCGGTGGTGGGCCTGGGCGGGGTCGGGCTCAACGCTCTGCTCGCGGCGCGTCTCAGCGGCGCGGCGCGCATCGTCGCCCTCGACATTCTTCCCGACAAGCTCGCGCTCGCGCGCGAGCTGGGCGCGACCGACGCGGTCAATGCCGCCGATCCCGATGCGGTCGCCCGGGTGCGGGATTTGACCTCGGGCGGCGCCGATTACGCCTTCGAGATGGTCGGCTCGGTCAAGGCGATGGCGCTGGCCTACCGCCTGACCCGGCGCGGCGGAACGACCGTGAGCGCGGGCCTGGCCCACCCCGACCACACATTCGCGCTGCCGCACGTCAACCTGGTCGCCGAGGAGCGCACGGTGAAGGGAAGCTACGTCGGAAGCTGCGTGCCGTTGCGCGACGTGCCGCGCTACATCGCGCTCCACCGCCAGGGCCGGTTGCCGGTCGATAAATTGATGAGCGGCCGGATCGGGTTCGCCCAACTCAACGCGGCCTTCGACCGCCTGGCCGAGGGCAGCGTCGTTCGCCAAATTCTGGTGCCGGTCGACAGCATTCCGCCCAGCATTTAAGGGGAGTTCGGCGGCGGAAAATCCCTTATTGTTCCAGGAATTCCAAGCTGTTAGCATTTTCCGGCTTACCCCGCGCATGGCCGCGCGCCCGAGACCCGACCGAAATGAACGACACGCCCGCCGCCGCCGCAAAACCGGCACTTCCGAAGGTCGGCCTGATCGACGGTAACCCCCGTTATCGCGCGGAAATCACTTCGGCTCTCACGCAATACTACGACGTCGTTCCTTTTCCCGACGGGCGGGACGCGGTGGTCGGGTTGATCGCGCGCCCGCCGGCGGTGCTGATCATCGACGAGAAGGCGCCGCCCGGCGGCGGCATGGCGGTACTGGAACTGATCCGCAAAAATTCGTCGCTGGCGGCGATCCCCATCATCGCCAAGGCCGAAGACGCGGGTTCGGCCTTCGCCGCCGCGGCGAAGGAAGCGCGCGACTGCACCGTGATTTCGATTCCGTTCAAGCGCAGCCAACTGCTGGCGGCGATATCCGGCAACGTCAACAAGGAAATCGAGGCGGCCTGGGACAAGATCGAACCGGTGCAGCAGGCCGCGCTCAAGCAGTCGGTCGCGACCTTCAACCAGATCGCCGAATTGCTCGAGGACGGCAAGCCGATCCCGTTCGATAAGGTCAAGGACAGTTGCGAGCCGCTCGCCCGCGCCGTGAGCGAGGGCAACTTCAAGGACGTGCTCAAGGGCGTGCGCGGTCACGACAACTACACCTACGTTCATTCGATGCGGGTGGCGACCTTGCTGTCGCTGTTCGGTCATCGCATCGGCATTCGCGGCGACGATCTGCTCACCCTCGCCACCGGCGGGTTGCTGCACGATGTCGGCAAGATGGACGTTCCCCAGGACGTGCTCAACAAGCCCGGCCGACTGACCGACGAGGAATTCGCGGTCATGCGCAGCCACGTCACCCATACCAGCCGGCACCTGCGCGAAAGCCCCGGTATTCCCAGGGGCGTCATCACCATCGCCGAACAGCACCACGAAAAGCTGAACGGCAAGGGGTATCCGAACGGCCTCGCGGGCACGCAGCTGAACGACCTCGCGCGCATGGCCGGGATCGTCGATATCTTCAGCGCGTTGACCGACCGGCGCGTCTACAAGCCCCCGGTGCCGCCGGAAAAGAGCCTGGAGATCATGGAAGGCATGACCGGCGAAATCGACCAGAAGCTGCTCGGCATGTTCCGCGGCATGCTGCTCGAAGCCGCGGCGGGTACTTGGGAAAGCTGAATAAACCCCCGCCCGCCGCGATCAACCCCGCCCGACGAACGGCATCTTGGTCGCCATGACGGTCAGGAACTGGACATTGGCCTCGAGCGGCAGGCTCGCCATGTAGGCGACCGCGCGTCCGGCGTGGTCCACGTCCATGCGCGGTTCGACCGCGATCGTTCCATTCGCCTGCGGCACGCCCTTGGTCATGCGCTCGGTCAACTCGGTCGCCGCGTTGCCGATGTCGATCTGGCCGCAGGCGATGTCGAACGGACGTCCGTCGAGGGAGATGCACTTGGTCAATCCGGTCATCGCGTGCTTGGTCGCGGTATAAGGCGCCGAGAACGGCCGGGGCGCGTGGGCGGAAATGGAGCCGTTGTTGATGATCCGCCCGCCCCGGGGGGTCTGCTTCTTCATGATCCGGATCGCTTCCTGGGAACACAGGAACGCCCCGCTCAGGTTGGCGTCGAGGACCTTCTTCCACTGCTCGTAGGTCAATTCCTCCATCGGCACCGCGGGCGTTCCGGTGCCGGCGTTGTTGAACAAGACGTCGAGGCGGTCGAACGCCTCCACGGTCTTCGCGAACAGCGCCTTGACCGAAGCGGGATCGCCCACGTCCGTCGGCACCGCGAGCGCGCGCTCTCCGAGCGTCCTGATCTCCCCGGCAACCGCATCCAACGGCTCGCGCCTTCTCCCGGCGAGGACGACGGCGAACCCGTCGCGCGCGAGCGCGAGCGCGGCGGCGCGGCCGATGCCGGTGCCGCCGCCGGTGACGAGAGCGACTTTCACAATGGGCGCCATGATGAAATCGAGCCTTCCTTTTACGGTTGAAACGGGAACGGCGCTAGGTCGCCCGGCGGTCTCGGAGGATCATGTCGGCGCCTTTCTCGGCGATCATCAGGGTCGGCGAATTGGTGTTGCCCGAGGTGATGGTGGGCATGATCGAGGCGTCGACCACGCGGAGCCCCGCGATTCCGCGCACGCGCAGGCGCTCGTCCACCACCGCCATCGGGTCGGGGCCCATCTTGCAGGTGCTGACCGGGTGGAAAATGGTGGTGGCAATGTCGCCGGCGGCGCGCGCCAACTCCTCGTCGCCGACGATCCCGGGTCCGGGGCGGAATTCCTCGGGCGCGAAACGGGCCATCGTCCGGGTGGCGACGATCCGGCGGGTGAGCCGGATGGCGTCGGCGGCGACGCGGCGATCCTCGGGCGTGGAGAGGTAATTCGGGCGGATGGCGGGGGCATCCCTGGGTTCACGGGTCTTGATGCGGACCGTCCCCCGGCTGGTCGGGCGAATGTTGCATACCGAGGCGGTAAACGCCGGAAACGGATCGAGCGGCTGGCCGAATTTGGGCAGCGTCAACGGCTGGACGTGGTACTGGATGTTGGGCGTTTCGCGCGAGGGATCGCTTTTGGCGAAGACGCCGAGTTGCGACGGCGCCATGGTCATCGGTCCCCGGCGGAACAGCAGGTATTGAAGCGCCATGCCGACCTTGGTCAGGGGATTGTGGGTCATTTCGTTGAGCGTGCGCGTGCCCCGGACCTTGAAGGCGCAACGGATTTGCAGGTGGTCCTGCAGGTTTTCGCCGACGCCCGGCAATTCGTGACGGACCTCGATGCCGAGGCCGCGCAACAGATCGCCCGGACCGATGCCGGACAACTGAAGAATCTTGGGCGAACCGATGGACCCGGTCGCGAGCACCACCTCGCCCGAGGCGACGGCGTGGCGCACCGTGCCGCCGTGATCGAAGACGATGCCGGTGACGCGCTTGCCGTCGAGCGTCAGGACGCGCGCCTCGGCGTGGGTGAGGACGGCGAGGTTGGGGCGATGGCGGACCGGATGCAAAAAGCCGTGCGCGGAGGTCCAGCGCACGCCGCTCCGTTGATTGATATGGAAGTAACTGGAGCCTTCGTTGTTGCCGCGGTTGAAGTCGTCGATCTTGGGGATGCCGATTTCGGCGCAGGCGTCGCGGAACGCCTCCAGGATTTCCCAGCGTAGCCGGAGGTTCTCGATCCGCCATTCGCCGCCGGTCCCGTGCATGGCATCGGGGCCGCCGCCGGGCGCGAAATCCTCGTGCTTCTTGAAATACGGCAACACGTCGTCCCAGCCCCAGCCGGCGTTGCCCATCTGACGCCACTGGTCGTAATCGCGCGCCTGGCCGCGCATGTAGATCATGCCGTTGATGGCCGAACAGCCGCCCAAGACCCGCCCGCGCGGATAATCGAGCGCGCGGCCGTTGAGACCGGGATCGGATTCGGTCTTCAGGCACCAGTCGGTGCGCGGGTTGTTCATGGTCTTGAGATAGCCGACCGGGATCTTGATCCACAGGTAATCGTCCTCGCCGCCCGCTTCGAGCAGCAGGACGCGGATCCCGGGATCGGCGGAGAGGCGGTTGGCGAGCAGGCAGCCCGCCGTACCGGCGCCGACCACGATGTAATCGAATTCGCCGAAGCGGTCGCCCTTGGCGGAATCGTTCTGGGCCACGTCAGCGCTCCTTCCCCCGGCACGAAGCCGGGGGAACGATGCGTCTTTATTCCGGCCGGATCAAGGTCGCCGGAAGCGCCGACCCTAGAGCGTATCCCGATAATTTGGAATCGCTGCGCCGGAGGAATTTTTCGGCACGGGCAGAAGCGGGGCGCGGCCCGTAGCGGGGTCTACGGGCAAGCCCTGCGACGAACCCGTGCCGAAAAAGTCCCCGGCCCCAAGGGGTTGCGTCCTGGCGGGGCGCCCAGTTCGTTGCGCCGCTCGACCGATGCTTCGGCATCGCTCTTCGCGGCGCGCCTGCCGGATCGCCCGCCAGGACGCAACGCAGCCGATCCCAAATTATCGGGATGCGCTCTAGAACAAGCCCTCGATCCGCCCCTGGGCGTCGAGGCGGATGCTGTTGGCGGCGGGAACCCTGGGCAGGCCCGGCATGGTCATGATTTCGCCGGTGATCACCACCACGAACCCGGCGCCGGCCGAGAGACGCACCTCGCGGACCGGCACCACGTGATTCGAGGGCGCGCCCTTGAGGCCGGGATCGGTCGAAAAGCTGTACTGGGTTTTGGCCATGCACACCGGAAGCTTGCCGTAGCCGCCCGCCTCCAGGTCCCTGAACAACTGGCGGACGCGGGAGTCGCCGACGATGTCGGAGGCGCCGTAAAGCTTGGTGGCGATAGTCTTGACCTTCTCCCACAAGGGCATCGAATCGTCATAGAGCGTCGAGAACTTGGACACGCCGCTGTCGGCCAGCTTGACCACGTACTTGGCGAGTTCGATGGTGCCGGCGCCGCCTTCCGCCCAATGGTTGCATTCGATCGCGGTGGTGCCCAGTTCCTCGGCGGTCTTGCGCACGGCCGCGATCTCGGCGTCGGTATCGGCGGTGAAGCGGTTGATGGCGACCACCGGCGGCACGCCGAACATTTTCACGTTGCGGATGTGGCGGGCGAGGTTGGCGCATCCCGTCTTGACCGCCTTGACGTTTTCCTTGCCCAGGTCTTCCTTGGCGACGCCGCCGTGCATCTTGAGCGCCCGGATGGTCGCGACGATCACCGCCGCGGTCGGCTTCAGGCCCGCCATCCGGCACTTGATGTCGAAGAACTTTTCGGCGCCGAGATCGGCGCCGAAACCGGCCTCGGTCACCACGTAGTCGGCGAGCTTGAGCGCCGCCTTGGTGGCGATCACGGAATTGCAGCCGTGCGCGATGTTGGCGAACGGCCCGCCGTGGATGAAGGCGGGGCTATGCTCGAGGGTCTGCACCAGGTTCGGCATCAGGGCGTCCTTGAGCAGAACGGTCATCGGGCCCGGCGCCTTGAGGTCGGCGGCGCGGATCGGCTTGCGGTCGCGGGTGTAGCCGATCACGATCTTTCCCAGGCGCGCCTCCAGGTCCTTCAGGTCGCGCGACAGGCAGAAGATCGCCATCACCTCGGACGCCACCGTGATGTCGAAGCCGTCCTCGCGGGCGAACCCGTTGGCGACGCCGCCGAGGGAATTGATGATCTGGCGCAACGCCCGGTCGTTCATGTCCATGACCCGGCGCCAGGCGACGCGGCGGGTGTCGAAGCCCAGTTCGTTGCCCCAATAGATGTGGTTGTCGATCAGGGCCGAAAGCAGGTTGTGGGCCGTGGTGATGGCGTGGAAGTCGCCGGTGAAGTGGAGGTTGATGTCCTCCATCGGCACCACCTGGGCATAGCCGCCGCCGGCCGCGCCGCCCTTGACGCCGAAGCAGGGCCCGAGCGACGGCTCGCGCAGGCAGATCATCGCCTTCTTGCCGATGCGGTTGAGCCCGTCGCCGAGGCCGACCGTGGTCGTGGTTTTGCCTTCGCCGGCCGGAGTCGGCGTGATCGCCGTTACCAGGATCAGCTTCCCGTCCTTGCGGTTCTTGAGGCTCTCGATGAACTCGGCGGAGACCTTGGCCTTGTAGTGACCGTAGGCCGACAGGTGCTTTTCAGGAATGCCGAGTTTTCGGCCGATCTCGACGACCGGCTTCATCGTCGCCGCGCGGGCGATCTCGATGTCGCTTTTCACTTTGCCCGGCGTGCGGGCTTTCTTGGCGGCGGCCATGACGGTGTCCTTTCGATGTGCTCGATATGCCGTGAAACGATGGGCCGTGAACGGTTGACAACTCCGCGACCGGGACCGGCGCGCGCCGAAATTGGTGCGCGCCGGCGGGTCGCTATATCACGCCTGCGGTCCGCGTTCCCCCACCCGCACGGGCGGCGGCGCGAACCCCGGGCTTCATTTCTTGTAGGAAGCGGGCTTGCCGGGACCGAGCGGGGTCTTCGGCTGCCAGTTCATGAGCTTTTTGAACTTTTCCCGCTCTTCGTCCTTCATGTAGACGGTGTGCTCGGGCCCCGGATAGTCGTGGTTGCGCACATCGGCCATGTAACGGTTGTAGACGTCCTCGATGATCGGGATCAGGTCGGTGTAGATCTTGGAGTGACGCGGCACGTGTTCCTCGTAGAGATGGAACAGGTCCGAGCCGATGATGTGGACGCCATGGGCCTTGTTGCCGGCGCCCAGGCTGATGACCGGCACCGGCAGAGTTTCGGTCAGATACTGGCAGACTTCCTCGCTGGTCACTTCGCACAGGATCGAGAAGCAGCCGGCGTCGACCATGGCCTTGGCGTCGTCGATCAGTTCCTTGGCGCGGTTCGAGGTCTTGCCCTGGGCGACGAAGCCGCCGAGCTGGGGCATGCGCATCGGCGTGATGCCGATATGGCCCTGGACCGGAATGCCGGCCTTGACGATCGCCTCGATGTTCTTGGCGTGATGGCGGTTGCCTTCGCACTTCATCACTTCGGCGTTGGCCTCGGCGACGAAGCGGCCGGCGTTTTCGACCGCCTGTTCGGGCGACACGTGGAAGCTCCAGTAGGGCATGTCGACCATGCGTAGGCCGTATTGCGAGCCGCGGTCGACCGCCTTGGACATCATCATCACCTCGTCGAAGGTGACGGTGACGGTGCTCTTGTGGCCGAACAGGACCATGCCGCCGGTGTCCGAGACGCACAGGATGTCGACGCCGAGACGGTCGGCGACCACCGCGTTGCGGTAGTCGTAGACGGCGAGCTGAACGATCTGCTCGCCCTCGCGCATCTTGCGCATCAGTTCGGTGATGGTGACTTTCTTGCGCTTTTTCGGCTCGGCGGCGCCAGGATTGGCCATTGGTCTCTCTCCCTGTCGGTTTGTGGATGGGTTGTAGGAAGCCGGGTCCGGCGGGTTGAAAGCCGGTCGGCGGAGTTGAATAGGCGGCTATCGTCCAAGGGGAATGGACATAGACCGTTTATCGCTCGTTAGATGGACGTATCCCCCCGCTTGGCACGAATTGGATTGATTTTCCTGGGATTTCTACGGTTTTTTAAGAACGCTTGTCAAAATGGTATCATTTATGAGTTGATAATGAAAACATCAGATAAGTGGTTTTTGATAGACGTCCACAATCAAACGCTAATATGAATTCGAATGGAGACTTAGAGAGGGGGAACGCCATGCTCGGGCTCAGCCTGGGGCTTGGTTCCGGCCGTAGCCGGCGGCCATGGGCCGCGCGGTCGTTGTTTGGCGGGATCGTACAGCGGTATCCGCTCGACGCGGACCTCGCCGAACCGGCGCGCGTGGTCGCGGACCCGCGTGCCCGGCGCGGCCTCGGCGGCGCGGACGAACCCCAGCCCGATCGTTTGCCCTCGAAGCGCGACGCTCGCCGAGGCCGAAGTGACGGCAATCTCGCCCCGGGCCGGGGGATGCAGACCGTCGGGTTGCCAGGGCGAGCGGATCGGAGCGGGCGTCGCGGTGAAGGCGACCAGGCGGAGCGGCGAATGGGCCAGGGCATGGGGCGCCGCGCGTTCGAGACCGAGCGCGGCCGGGTCGGCGCCCAGGCGGCATTCGTTGGCGAACAAAATGAATCCCGCCTCGATGCGCAGAATATCGGCGGCGGCGAAGCCCGCCGGCCGCGCGCGTTCGGCAAGGGCCGCGCGCAACCGCGCGGCATCCGTCTTGTCGGCGATGATTTCGAACCCCTTTTCGCCGGTGTAGCCGAGGCGGCCGACCCGGCACGATATGCCCGCGATCGTCGTTTCGGCATGGCCGAAATAGGGGATCGCCGCCAGCTGTTCCCGATCGCCGAGCGGGGCAAGCGCGTCGAGGGTGCGCGGCCCCTGCACGGCGAAGATCGCGCCCGCGTCGCTCAGGTCGACGACGGCCGTATCCGGTTCGGCGAGCGCGGTCAGCGCCGCGATGTCTTCGCGCCGCCCGCTCATCACCTCGAAGGTTTCGCCGTCGAGACGCCAAATCGTCAGGTCGACCTCGACCGCCCCGCCCGGGCCCAGGCGGAGCGCGTAGCGAATCCGACCCGCCGCCATGTCGCCGACGGGGCGGGACTGAAAGCGCTCCAGGATCGCAATCGCATCGCGGCCCATGATGCGCCCGCGGGCAACGAACGAAAAATCGAACAAGGCCACGCTTTCGCGTACGGCGCGCGCTTCGCCCTCGACGTCACCGAAATCCGGTATCACGCGCGCAATGTCGAAGGCCATCGCCGCGACCTCGCCTCAGGCGCCGAAACCGATCCGGGCCAGCATCATCGCGCCGACGCCGATCAGCAGGGTCGCCACCGCCCGCTTGAGCAGGGCGGCGGGAAGCCGGTGGGTGATTTCGGCGCCGGCGAACGCGCCGATCATCATGATCGCGGCGAGCGCGCCGCCGAGCACGAAATCGACATGTCCGTGAATCACGTTGCCGGCGGTGGAGAACAGCGCGATCGGCACCATGACGGTCTGGCTGAGCCCGATCGCGACGATCGCCGGCATTTCCAGCCACAGCAGGATCGGCACCAGGACCAGCGGTCCGCCGGTGCCGGAAAGCGCCGATCCGATTCCGACCACGATCCCGATCCCCGCCAGCGCGCCTTTGTCGAGCGTTTCGCGCCTCGGCGCACGGCCCTCGCCGCGAAGAACGGCGTTGAGCCCGGAAAACACGATCAAACACGCGATCAGGGCGAGCAGCGCGTCGCCCGGCACGTGCGGCAGAATGAACGCGCCGAGATACGCGCCGGGCATGGCGCCGAGGGCGAGCCACAGGCCCATGCCCCAGGAAATCGAGCCCTTGCGGGCATAGAGCGCGGTGCCGACCAGGCCGGTGAACAGGTAGCTGAAATTGCAGCTGGCGACGGCCAGGTGAACGGGCACGTCGCCGAGAAAGGTGAGCGTCGGCACCAGCAGAACGCCGCCGATGCCGGTCGCGCCGATCAACACGCCGACGAAAAGGACCGCGCCCGCGAGGCCGGCCGCGCCGAGCACCGACATTCCGAGCACCGGGATCATGCGCGCCGAGGCGCGCGCACGCGCAAACCGAACAACAGGGAGGCCCGTCCGTCGGGTTGAATCATCATGTTCCTGCGGCAATTCCAGTACCTGGCCACTCTCGCCGAGGAGAAGAATTTCGGGCGGGCCGCGGCGCGCTGCAACGTTTCGCAGCCTAGCTTATCGAGCGCGGTCAAGCAACTTGAGCAGGAGCTCGGCATTCCGATCGTGCTGCGCCATCAGCGCTTCAGCGGATTGACCGAGGAAGGCAAGCGCGTCCTCGAATGGGGCAAGCGCATCCTCGCCGATCGCGACGCGATGCTGATGGAACTGGCGCTGATGCATCGCAACCTCGAGGGCCGCATCCGCATCGGCGCGATGCCGATGAGCTCGCCGGTGCTGCCGATGATCGATCGGCTGTTCTTCGTCCGTTATCCCGGCGTCCAGATCGAGACCCACTTCATCGGCCTCGACAAGATGATCGACGGCCTGATCAATTCCCATTTCGACATCGGCGTCACCTATCTCGGCGAGCAGCCGCTCGGCCGCCTCAAGACGCTTCCGCTGTACGAGGAGGAATTCGCGCTCCTGATCCCCGATCGCGGCTGGGCGGGCAACCGTTCGTCGATGGCCTGGGCGGAGGCCGCCGGCCTGCCGCTGTGCCTGCTGTCGCCTTCGACCCACGAACGCCAGGCGATGAACAAGGCGTTCGTCAAGTGCGGGGTTACGCCCAAGCCCCGGCTCGAATCGGAATCGATCCTGAATCTCGTGTTCCACGTGATGCAGGGCGATCTCGCCACCATAATTCCCAATCACTTCCAGCATTTCATCGGGCCGTTTCCGCGCACGCGCCTGATCGCGCTCGATAAGCCCCAGGTGGTGCAGAACGTCGGGCTGGTCTGGGTCGACGCCCAGCCGATGCGGCCGATGACCAACGCCATGGTCGAATTGATGAAGGAAGCGATCGCGACCGGCGCGCTCGCCGAGCAGTTGACCGGCAAGAGCGGCAAGAATGCGCCCGCGGAAGCCCGGCGGACGCAGGCCAAGGGGGCGTGAAGCCGGGCGCTACGCCAAAAATCCGGCGACGATGAACAGGAACACGCTCGCGCCGGTGATGCCGTAGCCGATTCGCATCACCCAGCGCGCGCCGCGCGCGCCGAGCCGTCCCGGATTGCGCATAAGCCAGCTGCCGAGGGTGGCGACGAGCGCGCCGGCCACGGCCAGCGCGATCACGACCGGGCGGCTGGACAGCAGGCCGAGAAGCTCCAAAGAAGAATCCTATTGAACCCGCTTGGCATAGGCTTCGAGGAAGTCGCTCTGGCCGCTGCCCTTCTTGAAGCTCTTCATCGCTTCCTGGTGCAGGATGTCGAGGGCCTCGCGCTTGTATTCATAGGCCTGGACGCTGCCCAGCATGTCGAAGGTGCGCGGCCTGGGGAGCTCGATCGGGATCACGTGGCGCACGGTCGCGGGCCGGTTGGACAGTACCACCAGCCGGTCGGCGAGGAATATCGCCTCATCGATTTCCGACGTGACGAACAGGTTGGTGCGCCGATTTTCCTCGAACAGCTTGAGGAAGAATTCCTGCATCAGTTCGCGCGACATGGCGTCGAGCCCGCGGAACGGTTCGTCCATGATCATCAGCTTCGGCTGGTTCATCATGGCGCGGGCGAGTTCCGCGCGCCGCTGCATGCCGCCCGAGAGCTGGAGCGGATACTTGTCCTTGAACTCGCCGAGGCCGACCTTGTCGATCAGCCGATCGGCTTCCGCCTTGAGCGTGGCACTATCCATGTCGCCGCGCAGCTTTGGCCCGAAGCTCACGTTCTGGCGCACCGTCAGCCACGGCATCAGGGCGGTTTCCTGGAACACGACCATGCGGTCGCGTCCCGGTCCGCCGGCGGGCACGCCGTCGATCTTGATGGTGCCCGAATCGGGCTGCTCGAATCCGGCGATCAGGTTGACGAGGGTGGATTTGCCACAACCCGAGGGGCCGATCACCACGGTGAGCTGCCCCGCCGAAACGTCGAGGTCGAGGTCGGCGATGACCTGCTGGACTTCCCAGGCTTCGCCGTAGGCCTTGTTAAGGCCGCGAATTTCGACATTGACCCTGGGGATCGCGCCCAAGCCGGTCGCCGGTGACGTCATGTTCATGGCCTTGCCCCCGTTCCTAGAACAACCGTCGCCAGGGCATGGCCGCGATGCCGAGATAGCGGATCGCGCTCGAGCACAGATAGCCGGCGATGCCGATCGAGATCATGCCGACCACGATCTGCTCCATCGATCCGCCCATGTAGGAGTTCCAGATGAAGAAGCCGAGCCCGCCGCCGGACTGGGTGCCGCCGCCCGAGATCATCTCGGCCGCGACCACCACTTCCCAGGTGATGCCCATGCCGACCGCCGCGCCGGTGAAGATCGACGGCAGCGTGCCCGGCAGGATGATTTTCCAGAACAGGTGCCACTGGGTCGCGCCCATCGACTGCGCCGCGCGCAGGTATTGAATATTGATCGTGCGCGCGCCGCCGAGCACGTTGATGACGATGGTGTAGAACGCGCCGAGGAAGGTCACGAACGCGATCGACATTTCGTTGGTCGGCCAGAAGATCAGCGACGCCGGCACCCAGGCGAGCGGCGGGATTGGGCGCAGGATTTCGAACGGCGGGAAGAAGATGTCGCGGAAGTAACGGTTGACCGCGAGCGCGAGCCCGAACGGAATGCCGACGATCTGCGCGGCGATGAAGCCGGCGAGCACGCGATTGATGCTCAGATACCAGCTTTGCCAATAGCCGAGTTCGGTCACCACCTTGGCCCAGGCCTTGACCACGTCGCTGGGCGGCGGGACCATCCCGATCCAGGGAATTTGAATCCCGAACCATTGCTTGGACCGGGAACACAGTTCCCAGAACGCGATCGCGACCACGAGCGCGACAATGCCGCGCCAGAGCACGGGACTCGCGAACACGCCGCGCAAAGAGAACCGGAATGAAACGGATGAGGATGATGAAGAGACGACAGCCATGAAATCGTTCCCGTTGTTCGGTTAGGCCAATTCGCGCTCGCCGGCCTCGAAAGCCTTGATCGCTTCCTCGTGGACCGCGCCCTTGGCCTGCTCGAACAAATGGCGGAATTGGTCCGAACTGAGGATCTTGTAGTCGCGCGGGCGCGGAATCTTCACGTTGACGATCTGCTTGACCTTGGCTGGTCGGGTGGTCATCACCACCACCCGGTCGCCGAGGAAGATCGATTCCTCGAGATCGTGGGTAATGAAGAAGATCGTGACCTTGGTCCGGTCGTACATTTCGAGCAGCGCCTCGTGCATGATCGACTTGGTGAGCGCGTCCATCGCCCGATAGGGCTCGTCGAGCAGCAGCACCTTGGGATCGTTGATCAGCGCGCGCACGATCTCGGCGCGGCGCGCCATGCCCGAGGACACCTCGCCCGGATACTTGTCGCCGACGTCGTGCAGTCCGGCTTCGGCCAGCATGTGGGCGGCCTTGTCGCGGGCCTCGGCGCGGGAAAGCCGGCCCTGGATCACGGGGCCGTAGGCGACGTTGTCGAGGATCGTCTTCCACGGGAACAACGCGCCGTTCTGGAAGACGACGATGCGGTCGGCGCCCTGCGCGGCCTTGGGCTTCTCCGGGCCGCACAGCAGTTCGCCGTCGAGATGAATGGTTCCCGTGGTGATGGAGTGGAAACCGGCGATGGCGTTCAGGAGCGTCGTCTTGCCGCAGCCCGACGGGCCGACGATCATGCAAATCTCGCCGGCCGCGATTTCAAGCGAACAATTGTCGACGGCAACCACGTTGACGCCGCCGGGATCATAGATCTTGGTGACGTTCTTGATGCTGATCGCGCCCTTGCCGCCGCGTTTCGCCGCGGGCGCGGGCGCGGGGGCGCCGTGAACGGCTGTCGTTGCGGTCATGGCCATCACCGGCCCTCCAGCGCCAGCGCGCGCGTCCGCCATTGCATCAGGCGATTGCCGGTCATGCGCACCAAGGCCGAGGTGAACCAGCCGACGAAGCCGAGCGTCAGCATGCCGATCACCATCGGCACCGTCACGCTGTTGACGTAGGACGACAGGATCATGTAGCCGAGGCCGTAGTCGCCGGACACCATCTCGGCGGCGACCAGCGAAAACCAGGCGACGCCCATGCTGATCTGCAGGCCGGTAAAGATGAACGGCAGCGACCCCGGCACCACCACGTGCCAGAACACTTGGCTCGGCTTGGAGCCGAGACAACCGGCGGCGCGGAAGTAGGCTTCGTCGATCGATTCGACGCCGAGCAGCGTGTTGAGCACGGTGACGAACAGCGACGCCAGCGTGGCGAGGAAGATCACCGGCGTTTCCAGTCCCTTGAACATGAGAATGGCGAGCGGCACCCAGGCGAGAATCGGGATCGGCCGCAGGGTTTCGAGGATCGGGAACGTGTAATCCTTGAAGCGCCGCGACCACCCCATGAGCAGGCCGAGCGGCACGCCGACCACGGTCGCGATGGTGAAGGCGATCATGATGCGCCGCACGCTGACCCAGATGTGAAGGTAATACTCCTCGGTGTAGATGGAGATGCCCTGGAAGGGGTGGGGCGAAAACCAGTCGGCAATGAGGGCGACGGGCCCCGGCATCTTCTCGAAGCGCGGCAGCTTCCACACCTCGCAGAACAGCCAATACAGCAGCACCCACGTTCCGAGGCCGAGCACCATCAGGTACGGCGCCGGCGAGCGCAGTTTTTTGTTCAAATGATAGCGAAAAAGGGCGAAGCCGGTCGGGGCCTGCATCCGCCCGCCCTCGATCGCTCCCGGGTGGGGCATGGCGCTCGTGATTCCGTTACCGCTCATCGTTTTCAGAGCCGTCCTTGGTTCTCGTTACTGTCGTTAGCCGGTGCGCTCGTTTCGCGTCGTCGCGGCGCCGCTTTCCGGCAATGCTAGCAGTAATCCGCCTCGGAACCACGGCCCCGGGATGAAAACCCCGGGGCCGAGCGTTTCCAAGCCCCCGCCTACTCCTTGTAGGCCGTCAAGGGCTGCGACTTGACCACGCCGAGCGGGCTCGACAGATTGCGCGCCTTCAACACTTCGCGCGCGATTTGATCGGCGATCGCTTCGGGACGGACTTTCTCCGCCGCCGCCGGTTTCGCCGGCAGGCTGTAGAGGAACGCGGTGGCTTGATCGATCAGGCCGCGCACCCGGTCGTTGACGATGAAGTCGAACTGATTCTTGACATCACCGCCGCCGTACTCCTTCGGGATATACGCGCCATACATCGACGTCCACAGGACCTTACGCGACATCTTCTCGGTCTGCTGTTCCGCCATCTTCGCGACTTCGAGGGCGTTCTTCGGGTCCATGACGTAGAGTTGGGCGTCAAGCTCCGCCTCGAGCCAGGCCCGGACGATATCGGGCCGCTGCTGGATCAGGTCGTTGAGCATGATCAAGAACCCGCCGTCGAGGGCGTCGAAATTCTCGCCGGTTGCCGCCGGCCGGGCGATGCCCTGGGAGATGATGTTGGAAGCCGCCGGCTCCCAAATCACCGCCGCGTCGAGCTTGCCGGCGCGGAAGTTGGTGGTGATCACCTCGATGTTCTGGTTGAGGTACTTCTCCGGCTTAATCCCCACCTTCTTGAACGTATCTTGCGCAAACCTGTCGGTGCAGCTGCCGTGCGGCGAAGATACGGTTTTGCCATTCATCCACTTCACCGCCTCGACGCCGTCCTTGAATTTGGGCGCATCGTTGCGGACGAGGAAGATGTTGCACTGCTGCTTCGCGGTGCCGAGCGACGCGACGATCCGAATGTCCGTACCGCCGCGCTCCTTGATGTAGCGGAAGGTGGCGGCGATGCTCGGCATGTCGCCGGCGTAACCGATATGCTGCTTTTCGCCGGTCATGGCGTTGACGATGATCGCGCCCTGAAGGCCGATCTGGAATTCGACGGTCGAGCCCTTCGGCAGCCGCGCTTCCCAGAATTTCTTGCCGTTCATCGCCACACCCGACCAAGCTTGGGTGTAGTAGGGCTGATAGCCGACCACCAGCTTCACCGGCGTTCCCGGCTTGCCGAAGTCGACCTTGGCGGACGCGGGCTGGGCCGCAAGGCCGATCCCGACCGCCGCGCACAAAGCAATGGTTCCGATTTTCATTTTCATGTCGTGTCTCCCTTGATGATGGAAAGTCAGCCTGTCGAGTTTCTTGCTCTTGGGTTCGGTTTGAAACGATTGTCCGGATTGCGCCGGCGGGACAGCGGCGGGTTGTTCGACCGGCGATTGAACGTCCGCCCAGGTCGCTAAACCGAACTCGCGCGCCGATGATTGTGTCGTGAAAACGTCGGCGGTCCATCCGCGCGGCCGTCTCCCGGTAAATCCTCCCTACTCCTTGTCCGTCGCACCGATTATTTCGTCTGTTTCGGTCTTGGATCGTCGCCAAGGCGTCCGCAGTCGGTGCTCTTAAGTGGCCCTATCAAAAACAATCCGCGCCATTTGTAAAGCTTTATAACCGTATGATTTGATAGAAATTGCCAATAACACAAAAGCGCAATTTTCCGGGGCCAACCATCGCCCGCGCATATCAACCAATAACTTTGATAGATTTTACAAATTGCTTTTCGGGCCTTAGATTGTCCCACCTTACGCGGACCCGCGCTGTTTTCGTGTGGCCAATATGCACGCCGGGCGCGCGGAAGCGGATGACTTTAAGATTTAGCGCCAAGTCCGGCACCGGGCCGGGCCGAAGCGATCGGCAAGGCCAACGCGAGCCGCAACAGGGCAACAGGAGAGACATCATGCCGTCCAGGAACGCCGCCCAGTGGAATATCGCTCCCAACTCCCTCCGCATCGACGAATTCGTCGACAGCCGGATTTATTCCGACCCCGAGATCTTCGAGGAAGAGCTGGATCGGATCTGGAAGAAGACATGGATTCCGGTGTGCCATGAATCGGAACTGCCGGAACCCTACGATTTCCGCACCCTCACCATCGCGCGCGAGCCGATCATCGTCGTGCGCGGCCCGGACAACAAGATCCGCGCCTTCCTCAACGTCTGCCCGCACCGCGGCATGCTGATCGAACGGCGCCCGTCCGGCTCGTTTCTCGAAGGCCAGGCCTCGGGCAACCCCAAGCACATGACCTGCATGTTCCACGGCTGGCAGTTCGACATGAAGGGCAACTGCGCCATGATCACGCGGGAAAAGGAAGGTTATCAGGACCGCATTTCCCGCAAAGACCTGGGCCTGCGCGAGCTCCGCTGCGAAACCACCTTCGGCAATTTCGTGTGGGTGACCCTCGACGACAACAACCCGCAGACGGTCCAACAGTGGGCCGGTCCGGCGCTCGAATGCATCCAGAAGAACCTGGACGGCGAGCCGCTCGAAGTCTTCCATTACCACAAGGCGATCATCGGCTGTAACTACAAGCTGTGGCACGACACCAACAGCGAGTTCTACCACGACTACATGCACTACCATAACCGGATCACCGGCTTTAACGACGCCTACTTCGCGCGCAAGAACATGGCGTTCGACAATGGGCACGTGGTCGTCGGCACGTTCGAGGTGCAGTACGAGAAGTACCAGGGCGCCCATTCACGCGCCGCGCTGTCGTTTCCGGGCCTGCCGCCGAACCAGTGGTACATGGTCGACCTGTTTCCGGGCGCGAACTTCAACCTGCGCGGCTCGGCGCTCCGGGTCGACCTGATGACCCCGCTCGGTCCGGACAAGGTGCTGATCGAATTCCGCGGCCTCGGCCTCAAGAGCGATACCGCCGAGGAACGGATGCAGCGGATCGAGCATCACAACTCGATCTGGGGCCCGTTCGGGCGCAACCTGCACGAAGACCTGATCGGCGTCGCCGGCCAGGGCACCGCCATGCAGACCGGCACCGAACCGCGGCGGATCATCCAGGCCCGGCACGAGAACGAAACCATTCACGACGAAATCGGCATGCGCCATTTCTATCAGGAATGGGGCCGTTGGATGAATCGCCTGCCGAGCGATCCGACCCGCAAGTACATGGAGGCCGCGGAGTAATCGGGATTCCGGCGCGGCCTCGCGCCGCGCCGTCCCAACCCCGCCTCCAGGAGAGAAGGACACGCCATCATGACCGCATCCAGAGAAACGATCGATTCCGTCAAGGACACCATCTACAAAAGCTGTCTTTTGCTCGACGACAACAAGTTCAAGGACTGGCTCGAGTTGTGCGACGGGGACTTCACCTACGCCATCACCGCCTACAGTCCGGAAATCCGCCGCGACATGACTTACTTTTCGGGCAATCGGCAGGATCTAGCCGGGATGGTGGATATCCTGCCCAAGCACAACACGGATCACTCGCCGCTCAAGCGGCACGCGACGGTCTACAACGTCGAGGTGGACGAAAAGTCCAAGACCGCCCAGGCGGTGACGTCGGTGCTGATCTACCAGAACATGTTGGACGGCATCAATTCCCATATCGATTCGGGGGAAAACCGTCTGTTCGTGGTCGGCCGTTACGTCGACCAATTCCGCCTCAACGGCGGGGCGCCCAAGTTCGTCAAGCGCGAGGTGCGCCTGGAAACGCGCCGCCTCGACAAAGGCTCGCACTGGCCGCTGTAACGTCGGCCGGATCGGTCCGCGCGCGGGGCTTGCCGCTCGCCCCGAAAAGATTATAGAGACGAAAGCCGGTCCCGCCGCCGCCCCGTCCGGGCGGCGGCGGCGTGCCGGGATTAACTTCGGGAGATTTTCATGGCCTGGAAGCGCGTGTGCTCGATCGAGGGGTTCCCCGTCAACGCGGTCAGGAAATTCGATGTCGACGGAGTCGAGGTCGTGGCCGTCAATCTCGGCGACGATTTCCGGGTGGTTCCGCCCATGTGCCCCCACATGGAGGAACCGCTCGCCGAATCCGGGCTCTACCAGGACGGTATCTTCACCTGCACCAAGCATTTGTGGCAGTGGGATTTGAAAACCGGCGCCAAGCAGGGCGAGGCCGAGCGCGACATCAAATTCTACCAAAGCAAGGTCGAGGGCGGGGATCTGCTCGCGTTTATCGACAAACCTCTGGTTTATGAATACGGGGAAGAGGAGTAGCCCGGCTTAAGCCGGGCGTTCACCCGCTTCGTCGCGGTGGAGCGTCGGCGGGCGGGCAGCTCCCGGATCGTGAAAGTCATGGCGAGTTCTACGGCCGCGGCGGCCGCAAAATCCCACGAACACAAGCACCTCGACGGGCGCGTCCTCGCCCAGCGGATACTCGCCGATGCGATGTCGGCGGTCGGCGAACTCAAATCGAGCGGCTGGGCGCCCAAGATCGTATCCGTGACCATCGGCGCCGTTCCGGCGGTCGATCTCTACGTGCGCAACCAGCGCCGCGCGGCGGACAAGGCCGGAGTTTTGTTCGAGGAAAGGCGCTTTTCATCCGACATCAGCGAGGCCGAGGCGATGGCGGCGATCGGGGCGATGAACGTGGACCCGAGCGTGACCGGAATCATCGTCCAGCGCCCGGTGCCGGATCATATCTCGATCAAGTCGCTGCAATCGGCCATCCATCCCTTGAAGGACATCGAGGGCATGCACCCGGCTTCGATCGGCAACATCGTCTACCGGGAACTCGAACTCGCGCCGTGCACGGCGCTGGCCGCGGTCGAACTGCTGCGGTCCACCGGCCTCGATCTCAAGGGCCTCGAGGTGGTGATCGTCGGCCATTCGGAAATCGTCGGCAAGCCGATCGCCTTTTTGCTGATGGCCGAAGGCGCGACGGTCACGGTTTGCCACCACATGACGCGCAATTTGGCCGTCCACTCCCGTCAGGCGGACGCGGTCTTCGTCGCCGTCGGCAGGCCGGGGCTCCTGACCGGGGCGATGATCAAGCCCGGCGCGGCCGTGATCGACGTCGGGATCAACCAAATCACCGGACCGGGCGGGGTTTCGACCACGGTCGGCGACGCCGATTATCCGTCGTGCGCCGAGGTGGCCGGCTGGATCACGCCGGTTCCGGGCGGGGTCGGTCCGGTGACGGTGGCGATCCTCATGCGCAATGCCGTCATCGCGTCGCGCCGCCAGCGCGATCATTACCGGCGGACGTTCGCCGCCGCCGGCGGTTGAACCGGCGATGAAGATCGTCATTCAAACCAAGGCCGGCGAGCGATCGTTCGACTGCGACGCGAACGAAAAATTGCTCTATGCCGGCCTGCGCCAGGGCGTGGCGCTCCCTTACGAATGCGCGACCGGAACCTGCGGCACCTGCAAGGCGCGATCCGTATCGGGTTCGGTCGCGCCGGGGTGGGCGGCGGCGCCGGCGCGTTCCTATCTCAAGCCCGATCGCGGCGAATTCCTGCTCTGTCAGGAATCGCCCGCCGGCGACTGCACCCTCTTCGTTCCCGGCAAGGTGCCCCCCGAAATCGAAGCGCTGCCGCGCCCCGCCTATCATTGGGGCACGCTCGGGTCCCATGAACGGCTCACCGCCGACGTGGCGGCGTTCACGCTCGATCTCGATGCGGCGATGACGTTCGCTCCGGGCCAATTCGCGGTCCTTTCCGTGCCCGAAGTCGACGGGGGACGGGCCTATTCGATGGTCAATTTCGCCGCTTCCGCCGACCGGCTCGAATTCGTGGTCAAGGCCAAGCCCGGCGGAAAATTCAGCGAATGGCTGTTCGCCGCCGATCGCAACGGCGCGCGCGTGCGCGTATTCGGCCCGCTCGGGCGGGCGATCTATCGTTCCGAGGAGGACAAGAACATCCTCTGCATCGCCGGCGGCAGCGGCATCGCCGGGATGATGGCGATCCTCGCCCGCGCCGACGGCGCCGGGCATTTCGCGCGCCGTCGCGGCCACGTTTTTTTCGGCGTGCGCACGGCGGGCGACGTCTTTTTCCTCGGCCGCATGGACGATATCGCCGCCCGGGCCGGCGGCAACCTCGCGGTCACCGTCGCGTTGTCGGAGGGCGAGGCGCCGGAAGAATTGCGCTCCCGCCACGCGCACCTTCGCTTCGCGACCGGGTTCGTCCACGCGGTCGCGGCTCAGGCCATGGCCGGGCAGTATGATAACGTCGTCGCGTTCGTCGCGGGGCCGCCGCCGATGGTGGACGGCGCGCTGCGCATGTTGATCATGGACGCGCGTCTGCCGGCCAAGGATATCCGCTATGACAAATTCGGCTAAGGCAGGTTCGGCTAGGGCGCCGCGCGATCAAATCCCGGCGCAATGCAATCGAGGAGCCCACCCATGACCCAGGCGATCACGGAACTGTTGCGGAAAACCCCGCTCTTCGCGGGCGTGACCGAATCCGCGTTGGCGGAAATCGCGCGCGCCTCGCGCGAGCAGACGTTCGACGAGGGGGACCGGGTCTATGAGCTCGGCGATGACGCCGAGGCGATCTACATCATCGCCAAGGGCCGGGTCCGTTTTTCGATCGGGGTCGGAAACCGGGCGGGGACGGGGTCGGTCATGGGCCCGGGCCAGGTGTTCGGCTGGGCGGCCTTGATCGACGAGCGCCCGCGCCGGGTGGCGACCGCCGATTGCCTGGAGCCCTGCACGATCGCGGTGGTTCCGGCCCAGGCGCTCCTGATGATTTTCGACAAGGACCGGGCGTCGGGCTACCTGGTGATGCGCCGGCTCGCCTCGCTGATCGCGCGGGATTTCATGTCGGCTCTCGCCGTCTGAAATCGCCGTTGCCGCGCCCTTGACCGCGGTCAAGGATCGGCCCGACCAGCTTGATAGAATAGTGCTATCAAAACGATAGGGTCATAGAATATGTTTATTAAGGCCCTTTCGTTGGTCCGATCCGATGGAGCGAACCCATGACCGTCGACGAAATGATGGAAGGCGAATCCGCCTTTCGCCGCCTGCACCGAAAGATCAATCCGTGCGAAACCCCTGGTTGTTCCGGCAATTGCGCGTACGCCTGGAGTTGCCATAACACCCGCCTCGGCAAGATCGGATTTTTCTGGCCCGGAATCGTCCTGGTCGCGGCCGCGGCGGCGGTGGTTGTTTTTTTATAAGCACCGATCGTCTCGGCGATCGCGTTTAAATCCGTGCCCGGTTTCGGGGGCACGGATTTTACGCGTCCAAGGCGAAAGCTATGAAACAATAGAATTAATAGATTTTACAAACCGACGACCCCAAGCCGATACTGGTTTTCACGTGGAGGCTTTCTAATCCTCACTCGCAAGTTCAAGTGGCGGCTGAATAAGACCGGCTTGCGAAAAGAGGGGACGGGGAGGGGGCGTAAACGATGCGCCGCGTCAGGCGGGGCATCTCGATCTCTCGAACGTCCGGTATCCGAATAGCCGTGCGGCCGCACCTCGGCCGCTAGGCGAACGCTGCCGCGCCACTTGGCGTCACAAGGGCGCCACAACAAAGGGAGACCCCTTATGAGCGATTCCAAGCTCGTCTATCCGATCGAATCGGAAAATCGTCCGCCGAGCCCGAGCCGGCGTCAGGTGCTGTTCGGCGCCGCCGCCGCGGGCGGCGCGCTTGCCACGCTCGGCGTGGGCGCGGCCAAGTCGGCCAAGGCCGCGGCGCTCGCGGTGCCGGAATCGGCGAAAAGCATGGGCCGGCCGATCGAAGCCGAAGCCTACGGCATGCCGTCCAAGTTCGAGGGGCACTACAAGCGCCGCCGCACCGACGTGTTCGTCAACAAGCAGAACTTCTCCGACTGGAGCATGTCGCCGCTCCAGTACCAGAAGGGCATCATCACGCCGAACGGCGTGATCTACGAACGCCACCACGCCGGCACCCCGGACATCGATCCCAAGACCCACAAGCTCGTCATCCACGGCATGGTGAAGCAGCCGCTCGAATTCTCCATGGACGCGCTGATGCGCTATCCGTCGGTGTCGAAGTTCTATTTCATGGAATGCTCGGGCAACGGGTTGACGGACTGGCTCCAGGCCCGCTCCAAGACGGTGCAGCAGACCCACGGCCTTCTGTCGTGCAGCCAATGGACCGGCGTGCCGGCGTCCTGGTTGCTGGACGAAGCCGGGCTTCAGCCCGGCGCCAAGTGGGTGATGTTCGAGGGCGCCGACGGCTCCGGCCACGTCCGCAGCATCCCGATCGAAAAGGTGATGAAGGATACGTTGATCGTGTACGGTTCGGGCGGCGAAATGCTCCGCCCCGAGAACGGCTACCCGCTCCGCGCCTTCATCCCCGGCTGGGAAGGCAACGTTTCGGTCAAGTGGTTGCGCCGGATCAAGGTTTCCGACAATCCCTGGCACTTCCGCAGCGAAACCGCGCGCTACACCGATCCGATGCCGGAAGGCAAGTGGCGCCAGTTCAGCTTCGAGATGGAATGCAAGTCGGTCATCACCAATCCCTCGGGCGGGATGAAGATGCATGGCCCCGGCCACTACCAGATCGAGGGCTTCGCCTGGTCCGGCAACGGCCACATCAAGGCGGTCGATATCACCACCGACGGCGGCAAGACCTGGCGTGCGGCGGAACTGGAACGGCCGATCCTGGATAAGTGCCTGACCCGCTTCACCTATCGTTGGAAATGGAACGGCCAGCCCGCGAAGATCGCGAGCCGCGCCGTCGATTCCACCGACTATGTCCAGCCGACGGTGGCCGATCTCGCCAAGGTCCGCGCCATAGTCGGGTTCGTCCAGCACCATAACGGGATTTTCCCGTGGTCCATCGATGCCAACGGGGAGGTCAAAAATGCGATCGCTTAAAACTCTCGTCGCTCTCGCGGCCGCGGCCGCGTTCGTTGTCGGCGGCTCCGCCTACGCCCAGTCGTCGAAGCGCCCGGCCGCCAAGTTCGGCAAGCCGATCGCCGAATCCGACCTTGCCGCCTGGGACATCGACATCCGTACCCCCGACGGCAAGGGCTTGCCCGCGGGCAAGGGCTCGGTCGCCCAGGGCAAGGAAATCTATGCCGCGAAGTGCCTTCCCTGCCACGGACCCGACGGCAAGGCCGGCGATCAGGTCGGCGGCTTGTTCGGCGGCATCGGCTCGTTCACGACCAAGGCCCGGGTCCTGACTCCGGGCAGCATGTACCCGTACGCGCCGATCCTGTTCGACTACGTGCGCCGGGCCATGCCGATGACCGCGCCGCAGTCCCTGACCAACGACGAGGTCTACGCGCTTGCCGCCTACATCCTCAACCTTAACGGGTTGGTGAAGGAAGACGCGGTCATGGACGCCAAATCGCTCGCGGCGGTGCAAATGCCGAACAAGAACGGCTTCATTGTCGACGACCGCCCCGACGCGAAGGCGGTCCGTTGCATGAAAGACTGCCAATAACCGTTGAAGTAGCCCGATCCTCCCGGACACGGTAGGCTACGCCCGGCGGGCAAAACCCGCCGGGTTTTCTTTTGAGGCATGAAAATCATGGGCAAGACCAAGGCCCCGGTTCTGACCGACAGGGACATCCGCTCACGTCTGGCCGCCGAATTGCCGGCCTGGAAGCTGGAAAGCGGACATCTCGAGCGCGTCTTTCGCACCAGCGGCTGGCGCTCGAGCCTGCTCTGCGCCAACGCCATCGGCCACCTCGCCGAGGCCGCTTGGCACCATCCCGACCTTATCGTTTCGTTTCGGACGGTGACGGTTCGCCTGATGACCCATGATTCGGGAGGGATCACGGCATTGGATTTCGCGTTGGCGCGGAAGATCGAGGACGTGGTCGGCTGGCGCCCGGCGAAAGAAGGAAGTCCCTTGCCTGGGAACCCCGACCGGCCCGAATTCAAATACCTCGATTACGGCGACAAATAAGGGCGGCGCGGCTTTCCCCCGGTCGCGGAGTCGTGTTAGAGTCGCCGGATAAAAGATACTAACTATAGAACAACCTGGGGAGACGGCCCGATGGCCGACGGCGACGTCCGCGCCGACGCGAAGACCCAGCGCCAATCGTTGCGCGGGTTCCTCGCCATGGTGGAACGCGATTTTCCCGACGAACTCGTCCGCATCCGCGCCCCGGTCAAGACCGATCTCGACATCACTTCGCTGGTGTTCGAACTCGAACAGATGGGGAAAAGCCCGGTCGTCGTCTACGAAAACGTCGAGGGGCACACGATTCCGGTCGTCACCAATATCGCCGGCAACCGCAAATTGCTCGCCGCGTGCCTCGGCGTCGCCCCCGCCGACCTGCCGACCGCGTTCCGCGAGCGCTGCCAGAAATACATTCCTTGCGAAACGATCGGCAACCCGGCCTGGAACGAAGTGGTGATCGAAGGCGACGCGGTCGATCTGGCGAAGCTGCCGATCCCGCGCCATTTCTCGGTCGATCAGGCTCCCTACATCACCGCCGGCCAGATCGCGGCGCGCGATCCGGTCTCCGGCGTCGACACGACGGGGTTTCACCGCCTGATGGTCAAGGGCAGGAACCGGCTCGGCGTGTCGCTCCATTCGCGCCGGCGCATGTACGAATTCCACCGCCGCGCGGAGGAGCGCGGCCAATCGCTGCCCGCCGCCATCACGCTCGGCATCCATCCGCTTCATTACATGGGCTCGATGGTCTACGCCTATCCGCCGCAGGTGCGCAAATTCGAGATCATCGGCGGCCTGTTCGGCGAACCCTACCGTCTCGCCAAGTGCGGGGTTTCCGACCTCGAGGTGCCGGCCGGAGCCGAAATCGTGATCGAGGGCGAAATCCTGGCGGGCGTGCACGAGCCGGAAGGGCCGTTCAGCGAATTCACCGGTTACGCCTCCTACCGCAGCACGCAAAATGTTTTTATCGCGCAGCGCATCCGCATGCGCCGCGACGCCATGTTTCATTCGGTCGTGTCGGGCATGTCGCAGGACCATATCCTGATTTCCTGCGTCACCCGCGAGGGCGAAATCCTCAACACGCTCCGGCGCAATCTCCCCAACGTGATCGCGGTGCACGTGCCGCACCGGACCTGCGGCGCGTTCATGGCCTTCATCAAGATGAAGAAGACCGCGCAGGGCGAACCGCAGCAGGCGATCATGGCCGCGCTCGGCACCGAGTTTTACACAAAATACGTGGTGGTGGTGGACGAGGACGTGGACATCTTCGACATGAGCGACGTGATGTGGGCGATCGCCACCCGGGTGCGCGCGGAAAAGGACATCGTGATGATTCCCGGCTGCAAGGGCGCGATCCTCGATCCGACCTCGGATCCCGAAACCTTCACCTTGACCAAGATGGGGATCGACGCCACCCGTCCGGTCGGCAAGGATTTCGCCGAGCGCCTGACGATTTCGGACCAACAGCGCGCGCGCGTGCGCGGGATTTTGAGCGCCGCCGGGATCAAGTTATGATCGAAATTCAGGAGACGACCGTTGTCGAAACAGGGAGAAATGCCATGAGAACCATCCACGGAATCGCCTTCGCCGCCGGGATGCTGCTTGTCGTCCCCGGGGCGCACGCCCAGCAGAAGGTCGACCTCGCCTTCGGCACGGTCGGCATCGGTTCGGCCTGGTACAATTACGGCGCCGGCATGGCCGATCTGGTCAAGCCCAAGCTGCCGGCGGGGTCCTCGATCAACGTGCTGCCCAAGGCGGGCGGCGTCGGCAACATCAAGCTGATCCAGTCGGGCGAAATGGATTTCGGCATCAGCTTCGCCGTCACCTCGGCCGAGGGCTGCGGCGGCTTCGGCGCGTTCAAGGAGAAGCAGACCAAGGTGCGCGGCCTGATCGGCGGCCTCGACATCTATTATTTCGGCACCTTCGTCACCAAGAAATCGGGCATCACCTCGTGGGAGGAAATCGCCGCCGGCAAGAACAAGTTCCACCTGCTCACCACGCGCGCCGGCGGCACCGGCGAACAGGGCGTGCGCCAGGTGCTGGCCTTGCTCGGCTCCAGCAAGGACGACGTCGCCAAGAAGGGCGGCATGATCGAGGCGACCGAACGCTCCGGCGCCGCCGAGGACATCAAGGACGGCCGCGCCCAGGGTTGGGCCCACGTGGTGACCAAGGGCCATCCGGCCGCGACTCAGATCATCACGCTCAACGAGATGGTCATGCTGCCGCTGCCCGACAAGGTCATCAAGGGCATGGTCGAGAAGAACGGCTGGGCGGCGGCCGAAATCCCGGCGAACACGTTCAAGGGCCAGACCGCGCCGGTGAAGACGGTCATGGCGGTCTCCAACATCCTGGTGTCGTCGTCGGTGCCCGACGACGTCGCCTACGTCTTCACCAAGACGGTGATGGAAAATGCCGACAAGTTGCCCAAGATTCACGCCGCGCTCGCCGACTTCAACCCGAAGCGGGCGGCGGAGCCGGCGCTCAACGGCAATTGCCCGCTCCATCCCGGCGCGATCAAGTACTACAAGGAAGCCAAGATTCTGAAATAGGCGGCACGGGCGGCCGGGTTTTCGAGGGGGCATAAAGTGCCGTGGCTCTCCCGGCCGTCCACGCGCGCCTGTTTCTCGGCCTGATCGCGGTCGCCCTCACGGCGGTCGAATTCGCGCCGCTTGTCCTCGGCCGTTCGATTTACGAGGTCGCCTTCCTCGGCATCCACGTCGGGGCGACCATCGCGATTGTCTTTCTCGCGATCGGCTGGAAGGCGAGGCGCTCGCCCGAGGACGGCGTCGCCCTCGCCGATGTCCTGTGCGCGATCCTGGCGTTGGCCTGCGCCGTCTATTTCGCGTCCCAGGGCCTGCGCATTTCCGAGCGGATCGAGGGCGTCGACGAGGTGCTGACCCTCGATTACGTCTTCGGCACCCTTCTGATCCTGCTCCTGCTCGAAGCCTGCCGCCGCATCGCCGGAATGGTGCTGACGCTGGTGGCGCTCGCCTTCATCGCTTATGTCTTTCTCGGGCCGTATCTGCCGGGCGGGCTCTCGCACCGCGGCATGAGCCTGATGCGCTTCGTCGATCTCCAGGTGCTCTCGACCCAGGCGATCTTCGGCACGCCGATTTCGGCTTCGGCGCACATGGTGTTCTATTTCGTCGTGGTCGGCGCGTTCCTGGAGCGCTCCGGCGCGGGCAAGCTGTTCGTCGATCTCGCCTATTGCGTCACCGGCCGGGCGTGGGGCGGCGCGGCCAAGGCCTCGGTCATCTCGTCGGGCCTGTTTGGCACCGTGTCGGGCAGCGCGGTCGCCAACGTGCTGGTCGACGGAATCATCACCATCCCGCTGATGAAGCGGACCGGATTCAAGGGCACGCTCGCCGGCGCGATCGAGGCGACCGCTTCCACCGGCGGCCAGCTCGCGCCCCCGGTGATGGGCGCCGCCGCCTTCATCCTCGCCGATATCGTCGGGGTCAGCTACGCCTCGGTCGCCTTCGCCGCCATCGTGCCCGCCGTCCTCTATTACCTGTCGCTCTACGTGGTGGTGGACAGCCACAGCCGCCGCCACGGGCTCGCTCCCAACGTCGCCTTGCCGGTCGCGGAATCCTTCGCCGGGCTGCGGGAACGGTGGCACATTTTGGTGCCGCTCGGCATCATGGTCGCCCTTCTGATGGAAGGGTACTCGCTGCGACTGGTCGGCGCGGTTTCCGTCGCCGCCATCGTCGTCATCGCCGCCGCCCGCGCCTCGACCCGCATGAATCTCACCGCCATGTACGAGGCGATCGTCAACGGCGCGCGCGCGGCGGCCGAGGTTGCGATTCCGTCGGCGGTCGCCGGCATCATCGTCGGCGTGCTGGTGCAAAGCGGCATGGCCCTCAATCTGGAACGCTGGCTGCTCGATGTCGCCGGCAATTCGCTCATGATCTCGCTGGTCGGCGCGATGATCCTGACGCTGATCTTCGGCATGGGCATGCCGACCTCGGCCGCCTATCTGGTCGCCGCCGTGCTGGTCGGCCCGGCATTGCAGCACCTGGGCATCCCGGCGCTGGCCGCGCATCTCTTTATCTTCTATTTCGCCGTGCTGTCGATGGTGACGCCGCCGGTCGCGCTCGCGGCCTATGCCGCCGCCGGCATCAGCGGCGCCAGCCTGTGGACGACCGGATGGTACGCGTTCCTGATCGCGGTGCCGGGTTTCATGATCCCGTTCGCCTTCGTTTTCGACCAGGGCATCCTGCTGCAGGGCGATCCGGTCCACGCCGCGTACGTGGTGGCGACGGCGACCCTCGGTATCGCCTGTTTTTCCGCTGCGCTCGGCGGTTACGCGTTCGGCCCGCTCGGCTGGCCGGCGCGAATCCCGCTGTTCGTTCTTTCGCCGCTTTTGATCGACCCCGATCCGCTCACCGACATGATCGGCGGATTGGGAATCGCGGCGATCCTGGGTTGGCAGCTCTGGCGCTGCAAGATCGCGCCCAAGCGGCAAAATTCGGTTTCGGTATCGGGGGCTTGAAGCCATGCGCGTGAAAATCCAGGGCGGTTGGGTGGTCGGCTTTGATCCGCGCGGGCACACCCTGATCCGCGACGGCGTCGTGGTGTTCGAAGGCGATCGAATCGTTCACGTCGGCAAGTCCTTCGACGGCCGCGCCGACCGGACCATCGACGCCAGGGACAAGCTGGTGGCGCCGGGTTTCATCGATACCCACGTCCATTCCGGCCATCGCGCTTCGCACCGCCTGATCGCCGACGTCGGCCGGCCCGAATACTTCGGCCAGCCGTTCCTCGAAATCTCGGTGCCGAAGGAAGGCAAGGTGGTGAAAGGCGACCCGCGCTACCTGAAGCACGGCGACGAGGGCGCCGATGCCGCGTTCCGGCTCAACGCCCGCTTCACGGTCGCCGAGCTTCTCCGCAACGGGGTGACGACGTTCGTCGAATACGGAAGCCAGCTTCGCGTCCAGGACGCGCTGTTGGCCGAGGTCGAGCGCCTCGGCGCGCGCGCCTACCTCGCGCCCGGCTACGACTGCGGCCGCTGGGTCGGCGACGCCAAGGGCCGCTTGAAGCGCGTGCGCAACGATCAGGCCGGCCTCGACGGGCTGGAAGTCGCGCTGGCCTGGATCGCCAAGCACGACGGCGCCGCTTCGGGGCGCGTGCGCGGGATACTGGTGCCGCGCGAGGTGGAAACGTCGAGCGTGGCGGTTCTGGAACGCACCCGCGAGGCCGCCGACCGCCTGAAATTGCCGATGGCGACCCATGCCGCCTACAGCGTGCTCGAATTCCACGACGTGGTGCGCGAGCACGGGATGACGCCGATCGAGCTGCTCGATTCCCTCGGGCTTTTGCGCCCGACCCTCAACATCGGCCACGGCAATTTCGTCGCCGACATCCCCAACCTCAATTACGCCGCCGCCCGCGACCTCGAACTGATGGGCCGGGCCGGGGCTTCCATCTCGCACTGCCCGATCAACATCGTGCGGCGCGCCCGCACCCTGGATAATTGGAAGAAATACCGCGAGGCGGGAATCAACATCGCGCTCGGCTCCGACACCTACCCGCGCGACATGATCCTCAACATGCGCACCGCCTCCTATCTCGGCAAGATCATGAGCCACACCTACCGCGCCGCGACGGCGGGGGAAGTGTTCGAGGCGGCGACCCTGGGCGGCGCGGTTTCCGTGGGGCGCGACGATCTGGGGCGGCTGGCTCCGGGCGCGCGCGCCGACATAATCATCATCGACTTCGCCGGGCGGAATTCGCTCCGCTACGGACCGGTGCGCGATCCGATCAAGAGCGTGGTCGAATGCGGGGTCGGCGACGACGTCGATACGGTCATCGTCGACGGCCGCGTCTGCATGGAAGGGGGGGGCATCCCGGGGGTCGATTTCAGGGCGTTGCGCGCCGAGGCGCAAGCGGCGGGCGAGAAGGTCTGGGCGAGCCTCGCCGAATGGGATCCCTTGGGCCGCACCGCGGAAGAAGCGTGCCCGTGGAGCTATCCCACGGGGGAATGACAGGGCGGTGAAAGACGGCCGCGAGGGCCGTCAGCCCCCGGTCGGTGCGAGGCTGAATTCGATCACCTGGGGCGTCTTGCGCAGTTGCCGTGACAGGTTTTCGGCGCTCTGGGGATTCTGGCTGCGCAGGGTCATGCGGTATTCGAAGTTTCGCCCCCCGTCGGTGACACCCGAAGCGAGGTTGTCGATTGAAAACCCGTGACCTTGCATAAGGGCGCGAAGGTCGTCCTCGTTCATCACGCTATCGCGCGCGAACCGCAGCATGTGATGGCAAAAATACTGCGACGGCAGCCGTCGCTCCACCAACCGGAACAACGAAAGAATGACCAGCGTGGCGATCGTGCCCACGGCCGCGAGGTAGTAGAACCCCACCCCGATCAGAATGCCGAGGGCCGAAGTCACCCAGATCGAGGCCGCGGTCGTCAAACCGCGCACGGTCAAATTCTCCTTGAAGATGACGCCCGCGCCCAGGAACCCGATGCCGGTCATGATCCCTTGCGCCATCCGCGTGGGGTCGGTCCGGATGGCGTCGTGGGCCATGTGGGTCATCCAGTCTTCCTGATAGACCGTGATGATCATCAGCAACGCCGAGGCGATGCAGACCAGCGAATGGGTGCGAAAACCGGCCGGGCGACCGTGAAACGAGCGCTCGATCCCGATCAGACCGCCGATCAGCAAAGCCCCCGCGACTCTTCCGAGAATGATGAGATCGTCGTGACTCATGCGCGCGCCTTTTACCTTGCGAGGATGTTAGACCCGCGCGTTATTCGATGACAAGACTCGGATATTCGCCAATGGAAAAAGTTTCGCCGACGCGAACGTCACCGGCGGCGCGCCAGCCTCACCCCCCGCTCAACGCCTGGACGATCTGCACTTCGCTTTCGGGGCGGACCGGCGCCGCCAGGTCGTACACCTGGCGGCCGTCGAGGAAGATTCGGATGTGCGGGCGAACGCGATCCTGCTCGTCGACGATGCGGAAACGCAGGCCCGGAAAGCGCCGGTCGAGGTCGGCGAGAACCTCGGCGAGGCTCGCGCCCTTTGCTTCCACTTCCCACCGCCGGGTATAGGAGCGGAGCAGTCCGGGAATCAGGACTTTCATGGGCGCGGCTCTTCGGGTGGGAGCGGTCTCAACTCGCTTCCGCCGCCTCGACCGCGTAGATTTCGGGCAGGTGCCGGGCGATGCAGGTCCAGCGGGCTCCTTCGTTCGCGCCCATCCACAACTCGCCGCTGGTGGTCCCGACATAGAGGGCGAGCGGATCGCCCGCGTCCGCGCTCATGGCCTGGCGCTTCACCGTCCACCACGCTTGCGCCTTGGGCAATCCGGCGTCGAGCCGTCGCCAGCTCTTGCCGCCGTCGCGGGTGACGTAGGCGGCCGGCGCGCCGCCCGGGCTGGTGCGCGGCCAGACGGTGGTGCCGTCCATCGGGAACACCCAGGCGGTATCCGCGTCGCGCGGGTGCGCCACCAGCGGAAAGCCGATATCGCCGATTTTCTTGGGCATGTTCTTGCCGATCCGCGTCCACGTCTTCGCCGGCCGGTCGAGCCGGTAGATGCCGCAATGATTCTGCTGATAGATCCGATCGGGATTGGTCGGGCACAGCCGGAGGCAATGGGGATCGTGAAAGGCGAGGTTGCCGGATTCGAACCCCTCGACCACGTCGAGCCCCTGGGACAGCGGCGTCCAGGTGCGGCCGCGGTCCTTCGATTCGTGCACTCCGCCACTTGACATGGCCATATAGAGGTGCGCGGGATCGCGCGGATCGACGATGAGCGAATGCAGCTTCGGCCCGTCGGGCGTGCCGGCCTGCTCGTCACCCATGTAGGCGCGGTAGCGCGCGTCGTCGTTGAGCCCGGCGACCGGCTCCCAGGTGACACCGCCGTCCTCGGAGCGGAACAACCCTTGCGGCGATGTGCCCGCGTACCACACGCCCGGTTCGCGCGCGTGACCCGGCGTCAGCCAGAAGGTGTGATCGACGGTGCGCCCTTTCTGCCCCTCCGGGGCCTTGGCGAACGCGGGCGGCCGGGCCGCTTCCTTCCAGGTGCGCCCGAAATCGGTCGAGCGGAAGATGGTCGGGCCGAGGTGGCCGGTCTTTGCCGCCGCGAGCAGGGTCTTGCCGTCGCGCGGATCGAGCGCGAGCTGGCTGATGACGTGGCCGAGGAAGTGCGGCCCGTCGGGCTTCCACGTTCGGCGCGCGCCGTCGGCGCGGTAAATCCATGCGCCCTTGCGCGTGGCGACGAGCAAAAGCATCCCGCGCGCGCGGCGGGCGGCGGGTCTCTTCTTAGGCTTGCGTTTCATCGATCCCTCCTGGGTTGCCGTGGTGTCGG
>CAYPQV010000006.1:137109-138582 GCA_964412955.1 uncultured Hyphomicrobiales bacterium | reverse complement strand
CGCGCGCCGGTTTTTTTGCCGCGCGCGTGGGCGACGGCTTCCTCAAGGGCTTCGATCACTTCCGCGCCGATATGGCGTTTTCCTCGGCGCTTGGGCCACGCAACGGTGGCTCCGCCAAGACCGCGTTTCCCGGGCATCGCTAGTTCCTCCGCATCTTCATGGCGACGAATTCACCCGTCAGTTGGATCATTCGCCGTTTTTCATCGTGACTCATATCCGCCCGGTCGCTCTTGCCGTAGATGGTCAGCAACAAAAGGGGCACGGCCGGGGAGTGGTAGTAGTAGATCACCCGCGCGCCGCCGCGCTTGCCCTTGCCGGGAACACGCCAGCGGACTTTCCGGATTCCGCCCGTCCCCTCGATCACGTCTCCGGCCTCGGGACGGTAGGCGAGAAAGTCGATCAGGGCGGCTAGGCCATCCTCGCCGATCAATCCTTCGGCGAAGCGCCGGAACACGGCCGTCTCGACCACCGTGACGGGACGCCAGGAAGGATAGCCCGCGCCCGAGGGTCGGTCAATGACCGACTTGTCCCGGCGCCGCGTCATGCCGTCGATACCCCGGTTCGCCGTTTCGCCGGTTCCGAGAGAAGCTCGGCCATGGTCATGTTCATCCCCCTTGCCTTGACCCCGAGGCGCGCGCCCACGCGGGAGAGGCGCCGGAAGCGAGTATATGCCCCCGCGCGCCCGTAACGTAAACGGGCCTTTGGTCCGCCCTTCCCGTTAACGTAACGGGCTCCCCGAAAAAAATTCACGCCTCGGCGAAAATGTCGATTCCGCCCGTTACGTTTACGTTTACGGGCGAGATTGCATTTCGCCGTTCACGGTATACGGGGGCCGAATCGCAACACGAGGATTCGGCCCATGCGCTCCACCACCCCGCCCCGGTTCATACCCCCTAGGGGGATTTCGACCCCTAGGGACCAAAAAAATTCGCGCGGACGAATTTGCCGGACCGAAGTCCCTAGGGACTTTTTGTCCCTAGGGGTTTTGCCCCGGCAACGGGGTTGGGGTATGGGCGGGATCAAGCGATTCGCCCGTGCCCTGAATCGGATTTTCGGGGCGCGCGGGTAAGGCGAGAGGACAGGCGCTAGGACGATGGCGACGAAGATCACGGCACCCCTGCCGGAGCGGCGGTACCTAAGCCGGGAAGAGGCGGCCCGGTGGCTGGGGCTGTCGGTCGAAACCTTCGACCGGCTCGCCATTCCCTATTGCGATTTCGGGCCCAGAAGCAGGCGTTGGGACGTTTTTGACATCATCGCGTTCGCCAACGAAAATAAGACCTGCGACGGCGCCCAAAATCCCGCGCCCATTGCGCGGGAGAAAGGGCAACGATGCGACTCTACAAGCACCGGAAATCCCCCCATTGGTGGGTTTCCTGGAACGACCAGGATGGCAGGCGACATCGCCGAAGTTCTGGAACTACCGATAAGAGGCTAGCCGAAGTACTGGCGGCGGATTGGGTCAAGCAAGGCTTC
>CAYPQV010000006.1:94171-137009 GCA_964412955.1 uncultured Hyphomicrobiales bacterium | reverse complement strand
ACGGCGCCGAGGTTTCCCCGGTTCAAGTCGCTGAAGGGTCGGGACCGCTGGCTGACGCTCGACGAAGAGCGGAGGCTGGTGGCGGCGGCTTCACCCCATCTTGTTCCCTTGATCCGGTTCGCGGTCGATACGGGCGGGCGGCTCTCCGAGCTGCTGCGGCTCGACTGGCGCGAAGTGGATTTGGGTAATGGGCGGGTCCGCTTTGTGAACACCAAGAATGGCGAGGATCGGACGGTCCGGCTTTGCGACCGTGCCCGCGAAACCCTTCGCGGGCTGGGCGTCAAGGACCAGGGGCCGGTCTTCACGTTCCGGGGCAAGGCCGTCGGGAGCGTCAAAAACGCCTTCGACAAGGCCAAAAATCGCGCCGGGATCGCCAATTTGCGGTTCCATGACCTTCGCCATACCTTCGCGTCCCGACTTGTCCAGCGGGGCGTGCCCTTGTATGACGTGATGCACCTGACGGGGCATAAGTCCCTGGAGATGGTGCAGCGATACGCCCACCTCGCGCCCGATTACGCCGAGAGGGCCATGAAGGCCCTTAACGCCGTCTGGCACGATTTGGGCACACCGTCTGAGTCGAGTCCGCTTTCAACGGCGACAACCCGTTGAAAGTGAAACCGGAGCACCCGTAGCTCAGTTGGATAGAGCGCTGCCCTCCGAAGGCAGAGGTCGTGAGTTCGAGTCTCGCCGGGTGCGCCAGCTTCCCTTTCCGCCGGTTTCCCTTCCGCTGGCCTCCCTGTCCGCCGGGCGGAACGGCGCCTAGGCGATTTCGAACAGCGCTTCGACCTCGACCGCGGTGCCGAGCGGCAGCGACGGCGCGCCGACGGCGGCGCGGGCGTGCTTGCCCGCCTCGCCGAAGGCGAGCGCCATCAGGTCGGAGGCCCCGTTCAGCACCTTGGGCTGTTCGACGAAATCGGGCGTGCAGTTGACGAAACCGGCGAGCCGCACGCAGCGCGTCACCCGGTCGAGATCGCCGACGGCCGCCTTGAGCTGGGCCAGGATGTTGATCGCGCAGATTTTCGCCGCCTCGTAGCCCTGCTCGACGGTGACGTCGGCGCCGAGCTTGCCCTTGACCGCCACCTTGCCGTCGCGCGACGCGATCTGCCCCGAAACCGCCGCCAGCCTGCCCGTCACCACCACCGGCACGTAGTTGCCCGCCGGAGCCGGCGCCGCCGGCAGTTGGACGCCCGCCGCCGCCAGACGCTTTTCCACTTCGCCCGCCATGAAGTTCCTCCCTGGTCGATCGGGCGATCGTAATCGCTCGGACGAGGCGAGGCCAGCCCGTAGCGTTGCAGGCCCTCCCCTTCGCGCGCGAGCCAGGCGCGCGCGCCCTCCATGTCGTCCGCCAGTTCGCCGACCAGACGCCAGAAGCGCGGTCCGTGACCGCGCACCACCAGGTGCGCGACTTCGTGGGCGCAGACGTAGTCGGCGACCATCGGGGGCGCGAGGATCAGCCGCCAGCAGAGCGAAAGATCGCCCCGGGCCGAGCACGAGCCCCACAAGGTGCGGGTGTCGCGCACCGTGACGCGGCGGATCGAAACCCCGAGGCGGGCGGCCTTGTCGCGCGCGAGCGGTTCCAGCGCGCGTTTCGCTTCCGCCCTCAGCCAATCGGCGACGCGGCGCGCCAGGTGTTCGGGCTTGCCCGCGACGCGGATTTCGCCCGCGTCCACGCGCACCACGCCGGATCGGGGCGAGGTCGCGCCCGCGTGCCGAATCGCGTGCGGCTCGCCCCGCAACGGAATGACGGCATCCGGAACGAACGGCACGCGCGGCGGCAACGCCGCGAGCCTTCGGCTGAGCCAGTCGCGCCGTTCCTCGGCGAAGGCGAGGCCTTCCTTCAGCGACGCGCGCCGGGGCAGCGTCAGCACCGCCTCGTCGCGGGCGTGGTCGACGCGCAGCACCATGCGCCGGGCCCGCGCGCTGCGCCGCACGCGCAGCGGTACGGCGAGGGCCGGGAGCTTTTCGCTCACGCCGCCTTGGGCAGCGCGACGCCGACGCCCCGGATCGCGGCGAGCAGTTCCGCGCGTTCGGCGGCGGTCAGCGCCTTCAAGGGCGCGCGCACCCGCGTCCACGTCTCGTCGCCGGTGATCGAGGCCATCACCGCCTTCAGGCCCGGCGGATAGGGGAACTTGGACATGGCGACGCGCGCCGCCGAGAGGCGTTCGTGCGCGGCGGTCACGTCGCGGCCGGCCCGGAAGCCGCGATAAATCTCCGCCGACAGATCGCTCACGATGTTGCCGCACGCCGTGATCGCGCCCGCGCCGCCTTCCTTCAGCATCGGATAGAGCAGGTGGTCGGCGCCGGGAAACACGGCGAAGCCGGGAAACGCGCGCGCCGCCTTCTTCATGTTCTCGAAGTCGCCGGAGCTGTCCTTCATCCCGACCACGGTGTCGGGATAGGCCTTCAGCAGCCGCTCGATCACGCCGAAGGTGATCGGCACGCCCGCCATCTGCGGGAAATGATAGAGGTAGACCTTGAGGCGCTTGTCGCCGACCTTCTCGATCACCTCGGAAAAGAACGCGGCCATGCCCTCGTCGGAGGGATTCTTGTAGTAGAACGCGGGCAGCATCAGGGCGCCGGCCGCGCCCGCTTTCAGCGCCGCGCGGGTGAGATCGACCGCGTCCGGGACCGCGCACGCGCCGGTGCCCGGCATCATGCGCCGCCCGTCGATGCCGGCGGCGGCCAAGTCCTCCAGCACCCGCGCCCGTTCGGCGACGGTGAACGAGTTGGCCTCGCCGGTGGTGCCGAAAATCCCGAGCGCGTCGGAGCCGCGCGCCAGCAGCCAGCGGCAGTGGGCCGCGAGCTTGGCGCTGTCCGGCGCGCCGTCGGATTTGAGCGGCGTCAGCACGGCGGGGATGATGCCCTTCAAGTTGCCCCTGAGATTGTCTACGGGTTCGGTCACGGGTGTGTCTCCTTCGATGAACGGTTCACGCCGACCAATCGACCACGTGGCGTTCGATGTTGCCGGCCTTGGATTCGGGGATCGCGCGGTCGCGCGCCGATTGGCCGGCCGCGTGCACGGTTTCGGGGTCGCCCGAAACCAGCGGGTGCCACCAGGGCAGGTCCTTGCCCTCGTCGATCAGCCGGTAGGCGCAGGTGGACGGCAGCCAGTCGATATGGGGCACGTTGGTCGCGGTCAGCGTCACGCAATCGTGCATCTTCGTGTTGCGGTTGCGGTAGTCCGAGCAGCGGCACTCGGGCAGCCGCAGCATCGGGCAGGCGACGCGGGTGAAGTTGAGCTTGCCGTCCTCGTCCTCGATCTTGTGCAGGCAGCACTTGCCGCAGCCGTCGCAGAGCGATTCCCATTCGTCGGCGTCCATCTGGGAAAGCTTCTTGGTCTTCCAGAAAGGCGGTCGCGCGGGAATAGACGCGCGGGTGGCGCTTTTCCTCGACTTGAGGCGACGGACGATGTTCATGGCCCATTCGGTATCGGATCGGCGGCGCAAAGGCAAGATTCGGCGCTGCTTAAAGGTTCGCCCGGATGCGGGCGGCGATCGCCTCGGGCTCGGTGCCGTGGCTGAAGTGGGCGATGAACTTCCCGTCCCGGCCCATCAGGTAGATGATCGCCGTGTGGTCCATGGTGTACTCGTCGGCGGGCGCGCCCTGCGGCCGCGCCTTGGCGTAATAGACCCGGTAGGCCTTGGCCGCCCTGGCGATCTGCTCGGCCGTTCCGGTCAGCCCGATCAGGCGCGGATGGAAATGGCGGACGTATTCCTTGAGCTGCTCGGGCGTGTCGCGCTCGGGATCGACGGTGACGAACAGCGGCACGACGTTGACCGCGCCCGCGCCGAGCAGGTCGAGGGCGCGCGCGATCGCGGTCAGCCCGGTCGGGCACACGTCGGGACAGTACGTGAATCCGAAATAGACGACCATCAGCCGGCCGCGATAGTCGGCGTCGGTCACCGCGCGGCCTTCGTGGCTGACCAGCTCGAACGGCCCGCCCACCGCCGGGCGCGCGACCGGCGCCGGCGCGCCGAACCAGCCCAGCTGCTTGCCCGCGTACAGCAACGCGCCGGGCGCGACGATCAACAGCACCGCGATCCACGCCACCCGCCGGGTCAGGCCGAGGAAGCCGGGGCCGGACCGACCGGACGGAGGCGGCGCGCTGTCGGGTCGCTGATCGCTCATGGCTTCGGGGTCTCGGGCTTATTGTCCTTGCGTAGATATATAACGTAATACGTCGCCGCGACGAAGACCCCGCCGCCGACGATGTTGCCGAGAGTCACCGGCACCAGGTTGGCGGCCAGCGCCGCCGCCAGGCCGGCGCCGGACCCGCCGTCGAAAGCCCCCGCCAGCGCCCCCGCCGGGAGGAAATACATGTTGGCGATCGAGTGCTCGAAGCCGAGCGCGACGAAGGCCGCGATCGGAAAGACGATGGCGAAAATCTTGTCGACCGCCGACCGCGCGGCGAAGCAGAGCCACACCGCGAGGCAGACCAGCGTGTTGCACAACACGCCCTTCCAGAACGCCGTCCAGAACGGCAGCGCCGCCTTGGCCTCGGCCACCGCGCGCGCGGTCGCGCCGACCGCGCCGCCGTCGAGGGCGAACAACCCGGCGCCGTCGGCCACCCCCGCCATCGCCGCCGCGCCGGCGAAGTTGCCGACGTAGGCGAACGCCCAGTTGCGCAGCAGCGCCCGCGTCGCCACCTTGCGGTCGGCCCAGCCCATCACCATCAGCACGTTGCCGGTGAACAGTTCCGCGCCGCCGACCACGACCAGGATCAGGCCGAGCGAGAACGCCACCCCGCCCAGCACCCGGGTCGGGCCGAAGCCGAGTGAACTTCCCGTGACCGCGAGGGTGAAGAACATGGCGCCGAACGCGATGAACGCGCCCGCCAGCACCGCGAGCGCGAACAGCGGCAGCGTCGGCAGATCGGCCTTGGCCATGCCGACCTTCTCCACGCGCCGGGCGATCTGGTCCGGGGTGTAGGCGTCGAGAAACGAGGGCGGCAAGGGCGCGGGGTCGGTCATGGTCGTTCGGGTCCGGTGTCTTCGGTCAATCGCGCGAGCCAGGGGGCCAGGTCGTCGATCACGTGATCGACCGCGGCGAGAACGGCGGCGTCCGGCGGATCGAGGCCGTCCGCGGGACGATCGGCGCCGCCGCGGACCCAGATCGTGGTCATGCCGATGTCGGCCGCCGGCACCAGGTTGCGGGCGATGTCCTCGACCATCGCGGTCGCGGCGGCCGCCAGTCCGTGGCGGCGCACCAGCGCGCCGTAGACCCGGGGTTCCGGCTTCGGCACGTAGCCGGCGTCGGTGATGTCGAACACCGCCTCGAAATGGCGCGCGATCCCGATCCGCTCCATCACGCGCTCGGCGTGCGCGGTCGATCCGTTGGTGAAGATGAGCTTGCGCCCTTCGAGGCGGCCGAGGGCCTCGTCCAAGGCCGGGTCGGGCCGGATCGCCGACAGGTCGATGTCGTGGACGTAGGCGAGAAAGGGCTCCGGGTCCATGCCGTGGCGGCTCATCATGCCGCGCATGGTGGTGCCGTGTTCCCGGAAATACGTTTTTTGCAGCCGGAAGGCGGCGTCGGCGTCGAGACCGAGATAGCGCGCCACGTAATCGCGGATGCGGACCTCGACCTGGGCGAACAGCCGGCAGTGCGCCGGATAGAGGGTGTTGTCGAGGTCGAACACCCACGTCTCGATCCGGGAGAGATCGGGCCTGGGCGGCGCGGTGAGCGGCGGCGCGGAAAGGACCATGCCGCAAAAGTGAGGCGCGAATCGCGCTCTGGCAAGGGGTGCGCCCGCCCGGCAGCGCCTCAATTCGGTCCTCATGCTTCGACGGGCTCGGCATGAGGGCCTTGAATATCCGCCTCACCCCGAGCTTGTCGAAGGGTCAGGCCGTGAAACCGAGGCACTACCGCCCGCCCCGGGGGCCGCCCCCGAGGAGTTTTTATGAACCGTCCCTACTGGCGCTATAATCCGGCCTTGGGATATGGTGCGCGGCCTCGCGTACCCCATTTGAACCGGAAGTGAGACAAAATTCCCGTGGGCAATACGCCTCGATCCGCACCCTCCTCGGCCGCCCCCTCCCCGGAAGCCGACGCGAACGCCGGCCGCGCCCTCGAGGGTTATCCCGGCGCGGCGCTCAGGGTGGACGCCGACGGCCGGGTGCGGGCGGCTAACGCCAAGGGGCTCGGCCTGAAGGCGCTGCTCGAGCGCGAGTCCATCCCCGATGCCCGCCTCCTGATCGAACGGGCGGCGCGCGACGGCGCCGTCACCGCCGGCACGATCAAGCTCCAGGGCGCCGAGGGCGAGGTCGTGATCGAGGTCGCGGTGGTGCCGGACATGAACGCGGGCGGCGCGGTCGTGCTCGCGCGCGACCTGACCATGGAACGCAACCTGCGCACCGCCCTGGTCGAATCGCGCCAGCGCTACAAAGACCTGGTCGAGGTGTCGAGCGACTTCACCTGGGAAACCGACGAGGCGGGACGCTTCGCCTTCGTCACGCCCAAGGGCGCGCTCGGCTATTCGCCGGACGAGCTGGTCGGCCGCGACGCGGCCGAGCTCGTCGTCAACCCGGAGGATTTTTCGCCGCTGCCGTTCGTCGCCCAGCGCGAGGTCGACAACATCGAGATCTGGATGATCCGCAAGGACGGCACGCACGCCTGCGTGCTGCTGGCGGCGCGCCCGATTTCCGACGCGGACGGGATCTGGCACGGCACGCGCGGGGTTTGCCGCGATCTGACCGACGAGCGCGAGCGCGAATCGGCGCTGGCGCGCGCGCGCCAGCGCGAGCAGCTGCTCGGCTACATCGTCGGCAATATCCGCGACGAGGTCGACCCGTCCAACATGCTGACGGCGGCGGCGTCCGCGACCGGGCGCGCGCTCGGCGCCTCGGGCTCGCGCATCTACCGGCGCGGCTCGGACAAGCGCATCAAGATCGGCGCCTACTACGGCGGCGAGGCGCCCGAGGGCCTCGACGATTTCGTTTCCACCCACACCGGCGACAAGGGAGTCGAGACCATCGCCCTCGGCGACTCCTCGGTCCTGATCGCGCCGACCCAATACCGCAACGAGGTCAACGGCGCGGTCACCATGTGGCGCGCCAAGGACCGCGAGCCGTGGAACGACGACCATCGCCTGCTGATCCACGACGTCGCCAATCAGCTCGGCATCGCCAACGAACAGCTCGCCAATCACGAACGGATCGTGATGCTGTCCTTGACCGACGGCATGACCGGCCTCTTGAACCGCCGCGCGTTCTTCGAGGAAGAACTGCCGCGGCGTTTCGCCCGGCTCCGGCGCAACAAGCAGTTCGCCGCCATGTTTTACGTCGACATGGACAACTTCAAGAGGGTCAACGACGTGCGCGGCCACCAGGCGGGCGACGACGCGATTTTGGTGTTGCGCGACTTGATGCGCGAGTATTCGCGCCCCGGCGACGAGATCGCGCGGCTCGGCGGCGACGAATTCGCCATGTGGCTCGACAACATTTCGCCCGAGGTCGCCATCAAGCGCGCCGAGACCCTGATCCAGGCGAGCGAACGGTTGAAAAAGTTCTCGGGCGACGACGCGCACCCGCTCGGTATTTCGCTCGGCGTCGCGCTCTACGATCCGGCCACCGACGAGACGCTCGAGGCCCTGCTCGCGCGCGCCGACGAGGCCATGTACGCGATCAAGCGCGCCGGCAAGGGCGGCTACCGCGTCGCCCCTCCGCCCTCAACGTCGAAATGACCCGATGACGCCCGCCGCCGACACCCCCTTGACCTACGAACAAGCCCGCGAACTGGCCGCGAGCGGGGACCGGAGCGTGCGCGAACAGCTCGCCAAGCGCGCCGACCTGCCGCCCGAAATTCTCTATTACCTGGCCGAGGACGACACCGCCTCGGTCCGCCGCGCCGTCGCCGGCAACGCGGCCGCGCCGCATAAGACCCACATGATGCTCGCGCAGGATTCCGATTCCAACGTGCGCTGCGACTTGGCCGCGAAGATTTCGCGCGTCCTGCCCGACCTCCCCCCCAATCAGCAGGACAAGATCCGCCAATCGGCGAACGAAGCCCTGCGCGCGCTCGCGCGCGACCAGATCGTCGCCGTGCGCCAGGCGCTGGCCGAAGCCCTCAAGGACGTCGCCGGGGCCCCTCCCGACGTCATCAAGACGCTCGCCCGCGACGCCGAAAGCGCCGTGGCGATGCCGGTCCTGCAGTACTCGCCGGTTCTCAGCGACGAGGACCTGATCGAGATCATCCGTTCCGGTCCCGCCGCCGGCGGCCTGAACGCCATCGCCCGGCGGAGCAAGGTCGGCGAAGGGGTGTCGGACGCGATCGCCGCGACCAGCGATTCCTCGGCCATCGCCGACCTGCTCGGCAACAAGGGCGCCCAGATCCGCGAGGAGACGCTGGACCGCCTGATCGACCAGTCGGCGGACGTGGCGTTGTGGCAGGCGCCGCTCGCGGCCCGGCCGCGCCTGTCGCCGGGCGCGGCGACCAAGCTCGCCCACATGCTCGCCGACAACGTGCTCCAGATGTTCAGCCGGCGCACCGATCTCGACCCGAAGACGGCGGCCGCGGTCAAGGACGCGGTGCACCAGCGCCTCGGCGGCGCCGGGCCCGCCAAAAAACCCATGACGTCGACCGATCCGATGCGCGACGATCCGCCATTCGATCTGATCAACGGCATGTACGCGGCCGGACGGCTCAACGCCGCCGCGATCGACAAGGCGTTGCAGTCGAACGATTTCCCGTTCGCGCTCGGCGCGCTGTGCATGCTCGCCGAGGTCGATCTCAAGACCGGGCGGCGGATCGTCGCGGAAAAGAACGCCAAGGCGATGGCGTCGCTGGCCTGGAAAGCGGGCGTGCCGATGAAAACCGCCGTTCTCGCCCAGCAGCGCCTGGCGAGCGTGCCGCCGGCCGAGGTCATCAAGCCGGTTCTCGGCGACGACTATCCGCTCGGCGACGACGAAATGCTGTGGCAGATCGAATTCTATGCCAAGCTCGCGACGTCGCAGAGCGGCTGACGGGCGCCGGTCGAACGGGAACATCGCATGATCGGAAAATGGTTTAAAGGCCAAGACGCGGATAAGGGCGCCGGCAAGGACGAGCCGCCCGAGAAATCCCTGCCCGACAGCCTCGACTACGAGCAATCGCGCGATCTCGCCCGCCACCGGGACGCAAACGTGCGCCGCGCGCTGGCCGGCCGCGCCGACCTCAAGCCGGAAATTCTCTATTACCTCGCCGAAGACGCGGAGCCGGAAGTGCGGCGCGCCATCGCCGGCAACGCCGCCGCGCCGATGCACGCCGACCTGCTGCTCGCGCGCGACAAGGACGAATCGGTGCGCGGCGACCTGGCCGGCAAGATCGCCAAGCTCGCGCCCGGCCTGACGGCGGAGGAACAGGACCGCGTCCGCAAGATGGCCTACGAGGCGATCGAGATTCTCGCCCGCGACCAGGCCGCCCGGGTGCGCCAGGCGCTGTCCGAGGCGCTCAAGGATTACGCCGACGCCCCGCCCGCGATCATCCGCCGGCTCGCGCGCGACGCCGAATTGATCGTCAGCGAGCCGGTGCTGTCGTTTTCGCCGGTGCTGACCGACGAGGACCTGATCGAGATCATCGCCGGCAATCCGCCGCAAGGCGCGCGCGCGGCCATCGCCCGGCGCAAAAACCTGCGCGAGAAAGTGTCGGACGCCATCGTCAACGCCAACGACACCGATGCCGTGGCCGCCCTGCTCGCCAATCACAGCGCGCAGATCCGCGAGGAGACGCTCGATCGCATCGTCAGCCGCGCGATCGACATCGAGGCCTGGCACGCGCCCCTGGTCGCCCGGCCGGTGCTGCCGCGCAAGGCCGCCATCCGCATCGCCCGTTTCGTCGCCGACAGCCTGATCGACCAGCTCGAGGAACGCCGGGACTTGTCCAGCGACGTGCTCGAGGAAATCCGCGCCGTCGTGCAGAAACGGATCGAGGACGGCGACCTGCCCGACCCGACCAATAAGAAGAAAGCCAAGGCGGCGGAACCCGAGGAATCGCCCGACGCGGCGCTCGATCGCGCCCGCAAGCTGATGAAACAGGGCCGCCTCGGCGAGGACGCGGTCGCCGAGTCCGTGCGCGGCGGCAATCGCGCTTTCGTCATGGCCGCGCTCACGGTCCGGTCCAAGCTCGACGGCGCGATCGTCGAGCGGGCGTTCCAGGACAAGAGCGCCAAGGGCGTCGCGGCGGTGGCGTGGAAGGCGGGGCTGTCGGCCCGGCTGGCCGAGCAGGTCCAAGGCAAGCTTGCCGCCATCGGCCCGCGCGACGTGCTGCGCGCGCGCGAGGACGGCGGCTACCCGCTCGGCGCCGACGATCTGGAGTGGCAGATCGGATTTCTCGCCGACCTGGTCAAGCAGAAGAAGTAAGAGCGGGTTCGGCGTTCACGGGCACCGTCATTGCGAACCCCGCGAAGGGCGACGCAATCCGCCCGGATCGCCGCGGCCGCGTTCCGCGGCCTCGCGATGACGACAAGCCTTCAGCCGGCGCGGATCAGGGTGCCCGCGCCGCGTTCGGTGAACAGTTCCAGCAGCACGACGTGCGGCACGCGGCCGTCGAGAATGACCGCGCCCTCGACCCCGCCCGCGACCGCGGCGAGGCAGGTTTCGACCTTCGGGATCATGCCGCCCGAGATGGTGCCGTCCTTGATCGCGGCGCGCACCTCCTTGGCCGTCATCTCGGGAATCAATTTTTTGGCGCCGTCGAGCACGCCCTTGACGTCGGTCAGCATGAACAGCCGCACCGCGCCGATCGCCGCCGCGATCGCGCCCGCGACCGTGTCGGCGTTGATGTTGAGGGTCTCGCCGCCCGAGCCGAAGCCGATCGGCGCGATCACCGGAATGATGTCCGACTGCTCGAAGGAACGCAGGATGTGCGGCGTGATCTCCTTCGGCTCGCCGACCAGGCCGAGATCGAGGGTGCGGATCTTCTTCGAGGCGGGATCGCGCTTCACGCGCTTGACCCGCTCGGCGCGGATTAGGTGGCCGTCCTTGCCCGACAGGCCGACCGCGAAGCCGCCCGCGTCGTTGATCGCCTGCACGATCTGCTTGTTGACCGAACCCGACAGCACCATTTCGGCGACGTCCATGGTCGCCCGGTCGGTGACGCGCAGCCCGTCGACGAAGGTGCTCTCGATCTTGAGGCGCTTCAGCATCTCGCCGATCTGCGGTCCGCCGCCGTGCACCACCACCGGACGGATGCCGACCTGGCGGAGCAGCACGATGTCGCGCGCGAAAAGGTGCGCCAGGCGTTCCTCGCCCATGGCGTGGCCGCCGTACTTGATGACGAAGGTCTTGCCGGCGTAGCGCCGGATGTAGGGCAGCGCCTCATGCAAGACCGCCGCTTTCCCGAGCATGGATTTCTCCAGCTCGGGCGAGAGCGGTGCCGTCTTGGACGATTTCGATTTTTTCGGGCTCATGGTCTGCTCGCTTGGGCGGCGGGACTTTATCTTATGTCCCCCGGCTCTGCCAACGCCGCGAGGTGCGTCCGAAGCTCGGCCATGCCCGATCCGTCGCGCGCCGAGGTGGCGAAAACGCGCGGAAAAGCGGCGACGTGGGTCTTGGCCTCGGCGGCGGCGGCGGCGGAGGCCGCGCGCAGGGCGACGGCCGAAACCGCATCCGCCTTGGTCAGGACCAGCGCGTAGGATTGGCCCGATTCGTCGAGCGCCTTCATCGCCGCGCGGTCGGAATCCTTGACGCCGTGGCGCGCGTCGATCAGCAGGCACACCCGCCGCAGTTCCGCCCGTCCGCGCAGATAACGGCCGGCGAGGCGGGCGATTCCGGCCAGCTCGCCCTTGGACGCGCGCGCGAATCCGTATCCGGGGAGATCGGCGAGCATGAGCCGTCCGCCCAGGTCGAAAAAATTGATCTGGCGCGTGCGGCCGGGCGCGGACGACACGCGGGCCAGCGCCTTCCGGCCGACCAGGGCGTTGATCAGGCTCGACTTGCCGACGTTGGAGCGGCCGATGAACGCGACTTCGGGCGCGGTGCCCGGCGGAATGGCGCCGGCCTCCGCCGCGCCGGCGACGAACCGGCACGCGCCCAGGAACAGCCGCCGCCCGGATTCGAGGTCCTCGGATGCGTCGTCCGCGCCGCTCACGTGGTTTTTTTCTTGTCGTTCTTCTCGGCCGCCTCGGCTTCGCCCATCCGCCGGAGGGTGTCCTGCAGCATCTGGAAGGCGGTGTCGCAGCTCTCGCCGACGAAGTCGTGATAGCCGTTGGGCGTCGGCTTGCAATGATCGCCGAGAAACCGCTCCAGGTCCTTGCTGATGCGCTGCAGTTCCGCTTTGCGCTGGTCCATGGCGTCCTCCCGCTTGCCGGAAGAACTATAGCGCGTTTTCGCCGGCGCGGCGATCAGGTCACCTGGACGCCCATGCGGCGCATGATCACCCACTGCTGGGCCATGGACAGCACGTTGTTCCACGCCCAGTAGATGACCAGGCCGGCGGGAAAGCTGGCCAGCATGTAGGTGAAGATGACCGGCAGCCATTGGAACATCTTGGCTTGGATCGGATCGGTCGGCGCCGGGTTCATCTTCTGCTGGAACCACATGGTGACGCCCATGATGATCGGCCAGATGCCGACCATCAAAATGGCCGGCGGCTGCCACGGGATCAGGCCGAACAGGTTGAAGACGGTGGTCGGGTCGGCGGCCGACAGATCGACGATCCAGCCGTAGAACGGCGCGTGGCGCATCTCGATCGTCACGTAGAGCACCTTGTAGAGCGCGAAGAAGACCGGAATCTGCACCAGGATCGGCAGGCAGCCGGCGGCCGGGTTGGCGTTCTCGCGCTTGTAGAGCGCCATCAGCTCCTGGTTCATCCGCACCTTGTCGTTGAGATAGCGTTCGCGCAGCTTCATCATTTCCGGCTGGAGCTTCTTCATCTTGCTCATCGCCACGTAGGACTTGTTGGCGAGCGGGAAGAACAGCAGCTTGATGGCCACGGTCAACAGCAGGATGGCGATGCCGAAATTGCCCGTGTGCTTGTTGAGCCAGATCAGCGCGTAGAAGATCGGCTTGGTCAGGAAATAGAACCAGCCGAAGTCGATGGCGAGGTCGAAGCGCGGGATGCCGTACCGCTCGCCGTAGCCGTCGAGCAGCGCGAGTTCCTTGGCGCCGGCGAACAGCAGCGTGCGGGTTTCCGCCGCGCCGCCCGGCGGAACGAGCGCGCCGGCCTGCAGAAAATCGGTCTGGTAGCGGTCCTCGTTGCCTTCCTTGCGGTACAGGAAACGATGGGTGGCTTCGGTTCCCTGATCCGGGACCATGGCCGCGAGCCAATACTTGTCGGTGATCCCCGACCAGCCGCCCTTGGATTTGTCCTGTTCGGTTCCCTTCTTGCGCAGGTCGGAATAGGTGATTTCCTTGAGCGTGTCGTGCAGCACGCCGAGCGGGCCTTCGTGCAGGATGTAGATGTCGGAAACCGTCGGCGTGCCGGAGCGCGCGAGCAGGCCGTAGGGAAAGACCGTCGCCGGGTTGGCGCCGGCGTTGGCGACGCGCTGCTTGACCGTGAACATGTAGTCCTTGTCCACGGCGAGATGCAGCTCGAAGCGCAGGCCCTGGCCGTTGTCCCAGGAAAGCACCACGGGGCTCGCCGGGGCGAGGCGAGCGCCGCTCGCGCTCCACAGCGTATCCGCGCCCGGCACCGCGACGCCTTCGCCGCCGACCCAGCCGAACTGGGCGTAGTAGGCGGATTTGTGGCCCTTGGGCAGGAACAGCGCGACCGGCGCACCCTTGCCGCCGGGTTGCTCGAAAAATTGCGTGAACACCAGATCGTCGAGCCGGGCGCCCTGCAGCGCGAGCGAGCCCTTGAGGGTCGGCGTTTCGATGGCAACGCGCGGGCCCGTCGCCGCGGCGGCGGATGGCGCCGCGGCGGGCGCGGACGGAGCCGAAACCGCCGGAGCCGTCGGCGCGGGCGACGATACCGGCGCCGGCGGCGCGCCGACCGCGCCGGGCGCGCCCGACGGCGGCGCGGTCTTCGATGGCGCGGGCGCGGGCGATTCCTTCGTCGGCTCGCCCACCGGCGGGGCCGGACGGTTTTTGGTGAAAAAGAATTCGAAGCCGATCACGATCAGGATCGACATCACCACGGCCAGCATCAGATTGCGGTTGTCGGGAGTCACGAACGCATCCTTTTCTCGTCGCGCGCGGCCGGAACCGGATCGAGGCCGGAGCCGCCCCAGGGATGGCAACGCGCGATCCGCGCCAGCGCCAGGCCGATCCCGCGCAAGGTCCCGTGGCGTCGGATTGCTTCTTCCGCGTAGGCCGAACAGCCGGGTTCGAAGCGGCACGCGGACGGCGCGCCGATCAATGCGCCCGCGAGCGGCGCCAGCGCGTAGCGCCACGCCCGCACCGCGCCGAGCGCCAACGGCCGGAGCGCCCCATCGACCATGCGTCGCGCCGCGATCATGATGTGTGCGCCCGTTCCATGTGCCGGGCTGGCGCGTCCCGCCATACCCCGAGCCGCCTGAACGCCTGCGTCAGGTCGCCGACCAGGTCGACGAAGGGCCGTTTCAGGGTTTCGACCCGCCCGATCACCACCACGTCGACGCCGCGCGCGAGACAATTCGGATCGAGACGGGCGAGCGCCGCCTTGAGCCGGCGCCGCGCCCGGTTGCGCGCCACCGCGGAACCGACCTTGCGGCTGACCGTGAATCCGACGCGCGCCGATGCAGACCGGTCGGGCCGCGATCCGCCGCGGCCTTTGCCCGCGGCGTCGGCCGAACCGGCGTCGGCGCGCGGGCCCGCCTGGACGATCAGGCCGGGCGCGACCCATTTCTTCCGCGCGGCCGCGACCGAAAGAAAATCGGCCCGCCGTTTCAAGCGCGCCAAGGTCGCGGACACGATCGGAATCCTTTCGTCAGGCGGACGCTTCAAGCGGTCCCTTCAGGCGGATAGGCGCTTGCGCCCCTTCGCCCGGCGGCCGGAGAGAACCTTGCGGCCCCCGACGGTTTTCATGCGCGCGCGAAAGCCGTGGCGACGCTTGCGAATCAATTTGCTCGGCTGGTAGGTGCGTTTCACGGGAACGGGCTCCTCGAGGGGCGGATCGAAGGCCGCTGGTATACGGCCCGAGCCCACCCCAAGTCAACGCGCGGACCGGGTTTTTCGGACGTTTTTCCGGATTTTTCGCCCGCTTTTTCGCGCGCCTCGCCGGTTCGTGTCTGGCCCGTCCGGAACAAACCGCCTTAAACTTCGCCGAAGCCCGACCCGCCCCGGCCGCCCCGCGACCGACCCCCGGCCCGACGACCGCTCGATGACCATTCGATGACCGATCGCCCCGTCCCTCCCGGTTCCGCCTCGCCGCCCCGGTTTCCCCCGAAATTTTCCTGGGCCCGGTTGCTGCCGATCGGCGTCCTGATCGCCGGGCTTGTTCTTTTTTTCGCGCTCGGGTTCGACCGCTACGTGTCGGTCAAGGTCGTGGGCGAGCATTTCGCGGAACTGAAAAGCCGGGTCGAGGCGCAAGGAGCGCTCGCGCTGGCCGGGTTCGGCTTGGTCTACGCGGCGATGGTCGCGTTCTCGATTCCGGGCGCGCTGGTGCTGACGCTCGCCGGCGCGATGCTGTTCGGCGCGGCGGCGAACGCGGCCGTGGTCATCGTCGCCGCGACCTTGGGCGCGTGCGCCGTGTTCCTCGCCGCCCGCTTCGGACTGGGCGAACCCCTGCGCGCGCGCGCGGGCCCCGCGCTGAAGAAAATGGAAGCGGGCTTTCGCGCCAACGCCTTCAGTTACATGCTGGTGCTGCGGCTGGTGCCCTTGTTTCCGTTTTGGCTGGTCAACCTGGCGCCGGCGTTTCTCGGCGTCTCCTTGCCGACGTTTGCCGTTGCCACCGCGATCGGCATCGCGCCCGGCACCATCGTCTTCAGCATCATCGGCGAAGGCCTGGGCGGCGTGGTCGCCGCCGGCGGCGACGTCGATCCCGGAAAAATCTTGACCCCGCCCATGATCGCGGCCTTGATCGCGCTCGCGGCGCTCGCGCTGGTTCCGGTCGCGTTCAAGCGCTGGCGGGCGAAGCGCGCGGAAAGGACGACGGGCGGCGGACCATGAGCGAAACCCTGACCCCGGACGTATGCGTGATCGGCGCCGGATCGGGCGGCCTTTCGGTCGCGGCCGGGGCGTCGCAGATGGGGGCTTCCGTGGTCCTGGTCGAACGCGACCGCATGGGCGGCGATTGCCTCAATTTCGGCTGCGTGCCGTCGAAATCGCTGATCGCGGCTGCGCACGCGGCGCACGCGGCGCGCGAAGGGGAACGCTTCGGCGTGCGCGTCGGCGCGCCGTCGGTCGACGGGGCGGCGGTATTCAGGCGCGTCCACGACGTGATCGCGGCGATCGCGCCCAACGATTCGGTCGAGCGGTTCGAGGGCCTCGGCGTCAAGGTGATCAAGGCGCACGCGCGTTTCACCGGACCCGATTGCGTGCGGGCCGGCGACGTCGATGTGCGCGCGCGGCGCTTCGTGGTCGCCACCGGATCGAGCCCGATGGTGCCGCCGATCCCCGGCCTCGACACGCGGGATTGCGCGCGCGGAGCGCACGACGTTCCGTATCTCACCAATGAATCGGTGTTCGACCTCGGGGCCGTGCCCGAACGCCTGATCGTGCTCGGCGGCGGGCCGATCGGAATCGAACTGGCGCAGGCGTTCCGCCGCCTCGGCGCCGGCGTCGCCGTGATCGAGATGCAGACGATCCTCGGGCGCGACGACCCCGAGCTCGCCGACGTGGTGCGCCGCCAATTGACGCGCGAGGGCGTCGAGCTGTTCGAGAAGGCCCCGGCCGAACGCGTCGAGCGGACCGCGGGCGGAATCGCCGTCGCGGTGGGGGGAGCCGATCCCAGGCGCGTCGAGGGCACGCACATTCTGGTCGCGGTCGGGCGTCGGCCCAACGTCAAGGACCTGGACCTGGACCTCGCCGGCGTTGCGGTCGAGCCCACGGGCATCGTCGTCGACGCCCGGCTCAGGACCACCAACCGGCGCGTGTTCGCCATCGGCGACGCCGCCGGCGGATTGCAGTTCACCCACGTCGCCGGCTTCCACGCCGGCATCGTTATCCGCAATATTCTGTTCCGGTTGCCGGCGCGCGCCGACCGCGCCGCCATCCCGCGCGTCACCTACACCGATCCCGAGCTGGCCCAGGTCGGCCTGACCGAGGCCGAAGCCGTGGCCCGCCACGGCGGCGTCCGAATCTTGCGCTGGCCGATGCACGACAACGACCGCGCCCAGGCCGAGGGCGCGACCGAGGGCCTGGTCAAGGCCGTGGTCGGCCGGCGCGGCCGGATTCTCGGCGCCGGCATCGCGGCCGCCCACGCGGGCGAACTGATCCAGCCGTGGACGCTGGCGATCGCCAATCGCCTCGGGATCGGGGCCATGGCCTCGGTGGTCGCGCCCTATCCGACGCTGGGCGAGGCGTCGAAGCGCGCCGCCGGCAGCTATTACACCGCGACGCTGTTCGGCGAGCGCACCAAGGCGATCGTGCGCCTGCTCGCGCGCCTGGGATGACCGCGCCGCGCGTGAGATTCGGCCTGTCGGTCCGCCTGCTCGGGCTCACCGTCGTGTTCGTGATGGTGGCGGAAGTGCTGATCTGGGCGCCGTCGATCTCGAACTTCCGCAAGAACTGGCTCGAGGAGCGCATCACCCGCGCCTATCTCGCCACCATCGCCTATGTCGCCCTGCCCGACAGCGCGCCCCTGCGCGCGCTCGGCCAGCAGCTGCTGCTCAACACCGGGCTGCACGGCATCGGGCTGACGCGCGACGGGCACCGTTCGCTGATGGTGATGGACGACATGCCGCCCGCGATCGACATCGTCGTCGATCTGCGCGAGCGCATGTTCGCCCGGTGGATCGGCGAGGCGCTCGAAGCACTGTGGGGCGACGGCAAGCGGGTGCTGCGCGTCATCGGCCGGCCCGAGGGCGCCCCGGACGCGCTGATCGAGATCGTGCTCGACGAGGGGCCGTTGCGCGCCGCCATGCTGGCGTTTTCGTGGCGCATCCTGACCCTTTCCATCGCCATTTCGCTGTTCGCGGCGGTGCTGGTCTATCTCAGCCTGCAATGGCTGCTGGTCCGGCCGATGCGCCGGATCACCGAGGACATGGTCGCCTTCCGCGCCGACCCCGAGGGTTCCGTGCCCCATCCGGCGGAATCGGAGCGCGGCGACGAAATCGGCATCGCCGGCCGGGAATTGGCGGCGATGCAGACGGATTTGCGCGCGGCGCTGCTCCAGAAGACCCGGCTCGCGACGCTCGGCGCCGCCGTCGCCAAGGTCAACCACGACCTGCGCAACACGCTCGCGACCGCGATGCTGGCGTCCGACCGGCTCGCCGACAGCGACGACCCCGAGGTCAAGAAGATCGCGCCGCGCCTTTACGACGCCATGCAGCGCGCGGTCAGCCTGTGCAGCCGGACGCTCAATTTCGTTTCCGACAGCCGGCCGGCGCCGAGGATCGAGGCGGTGCAGGTCGGCGCGCTGGTCGAGGACGTGGCCTCGGAACTGACCGGAAAATTCGACCGCGCCCGCGTCGCGGCCGAAACCGCGCCGGGTTTCGCCGTCGCCGCCGACCGCGAGCAGTTGCGCCGCGCGCTCGCCAACCTGGTTCTCAACGCGCTCCAGGCCGGCGCGCGCCATGTCCGCGTGTCCGCCGCCCAAGACGGCGCCGTCGCCCGCATCCGGATCGCGGACGACGGACCGGGATTCGATCCGGGCGCGCGCGAGCGGCTGTTCCAGCCGTTCGTCGGCTCGGGCCGGCGCGAGGGAACGGGCTTAGGCCTCCCCATCGCCCGCGACATCGCGCGGGCCCACGGCGGCGACCTGGCGCTGGTCGAGAGCGGCCCCCAGGGCACGGTTTTCGAGCTGACCCTGCCCGCGCCCGAGGGTTGACGTCGACGGCGCCCCATCCGGCTTGCTAACCTGATCGCCGTTATCTCGAGGAGAACCATCATGGGAACCTGGATCGCCGGAATCGTCGCCTCCCTGATCGGCTTCGCCGGGCTGTTCGCCGCGGCGAAAAGCACCGATCCGCTCATGTACCCGATCGGCCTCGCGGTGTTCGCCGCCGCGGTGCTGTTCGACTTCTGGATGATCCGAGCCTCCGTCGGCCGCGACCATTGACCGCGCCCGGTGCCCCCTGACCGCCTGGGACCCCGCTCAGTATCTGAAATTCGGCGGCGAGCGCCTGCGCTCCGCCCTCGATCTGCTGGCGCGGATCGGAAGCGAATCCCCGGACACGGTTTACGACCTCGGCTGCGGTCCCGGCACCGTGACGACGATGCTCCGCCGCCGCTGGCCGAACGCGCGCGTGGTGGGCGTCGATTCGTCGGAGGCGATGCTGGCCGACGCGCGGGCCAAGCACCCCGGCGTCGAATTCGTCCGGGCCGACATCGCGCATTTCGTTCCCGACGCGCCCGCCCATGTCATCCTTTCCAACGCCGCGCTGCATTGGCTTTCCGATCACGCCCGGGTGTTCCCGGCCCTGGTTTCGCGCCTGGCGCCGGGCGGAACCTTCGCCGCGCAGATGCCGCACGTGAACCGCCAGACCTCGCACGTGCTGATCGCCGAAAGCGCCGAGGCGGGGCCGTGGCGGGACGAAGCGCGCGTGGCCGTGCCGCGCTATCCGGACCACACCCCCGCCGAATATTACGACTGGCTGGCCCCCCATTGCCGCGCGGTCGATGTGTGGGAAAGCGTCTATCACCACGCGCTCGCGGGCGAAAACGCGGTGCTGGAATGGATGAAGGGCGCGGCGCTCAGGCCCATGCTCGCCCGGCTCGCGCCCGCCGAACGGGACGGCTTTCTCGCCGATTACGGCGCCCGGCTCGCGCGCGCCTATCCCCGGCGCGCGGACGGGGTCACGCTGTTTCCGTTCCGGCGCCTGTTCATCGTCGCGGCGAAGTGATTGGCGGCGCGGGCGCGCGTCCGGCAGAATTTCCGCCATGCGAATTCCGATCCTATTGGCGGCGTGCGTCACCGCCCTTGCGCTCGCCGCGCCCGCCGAGGCGGCGCCGCGCGCGGAATTGTGGCCGCGCTGGACGGCGCACGATCCGGCCTCGACGCGCGCCGTCGATCACGCGGACTGGGACGCCCTGCTCGCGCGCCACAACCGGGCCGCCGCCGACGGCAGCCGGCGGTTCGATTACGCCGCCGTCGCGGCCGAGGACCGCCGCCGGCTCGGCGCCTACGTCGATGGTCTCGCCGCGACGCCCGTTTCCGCCCTCGCCCGCGACCAGCAACGGGCATTCTGGATCAACCTCTACAACGCGCTCACGGTGCAGACGGTGCTCGAACGCTGGCCGGTGGCGAGCATCCGCGACATATCCATTTCGCCCGGCCTGTTCAGCGTCGGCCCCTGGGGCAAGAAGCTCGCGACCGTGGAGGGCGAGCCCTTGAGCCTCGACGACATCGAGCACCGCATCCTGCGCCCGATCTGGAAGGATCCGCGAATCCACTACGCGCTCAACTGCGCCGCCGTCGGCTGCCCCGACCTGCAGCCGGTCGCCTTCACCGCCGCCAACGCCGAGGCGTTGCTCGAAGAGGCCGCGCGCGCGTTCGTCAACCATCCGCGCGGGGTCCGCGTCGCGGACGGCGGCAAACTGCGCGTCTCGTCGATCTACGTCTGGTTCAAGGACGATTTCGGCGATGGATCGGACGCCGCCGTGGTCGCGCACCTCGCCCGCTACGCCGCGCCGGAATTGAAGGCCCGCCTCGGCGGAATCGCGCGCATCGACGACCACGACTACGACTGGGCGATCAACGCGCCTCTCAGGTAATTCCCGACAACGGATATTCGGCGAGCGGTTCGTAGTGAACGCCGTCGCCGCCGCGCCGGCTTTCGAACAGGGTGAACCGGGTGATGGGGTAAGGCCCGGCGGAAAAGCCGTGGCGGGTTTCGATGTAGGGCCCGAGCCGCGCGCTCGGCACGTCTTCGAGGCGCGCCAGCGTGACGTGCGCCGAAAACTTGCGCCGCTCCGGCTCGAACCCGGCGCGCACCGCGACCGATTCGATCTTGTCGCGCAGGAACGCGACCGGTTCGGGTTTTTCCACCCCGGCCCACAGGGTGTGAGCGTAGCGCCCCCGGTCGAAGAACCCCACGCCGGTCAGCGTCAGGCCGAAGGCGGGCGCGCGGATGCCGTTCAATCCCGCGTCCAGTTCCTCGGCGCCGTGGCGGTCGGTTTCGCCGATGAAGCGGAGCGTGACGTGAAGGTTGTCCTTGTCGACCCAGCGCGCGCCGGGCACGCCGCTCTGCAGGGCGGCGAGGCGCGCGCGGGCGTCCGCAGGCAACGGCAGGGCGACGAACAGGCGCATGGAACCAACACCGGAGACCGGTTCAGAGGAAGAGCACCAGGATCCCGGTATAGCCGTAAAGCCGCGCGTTGGAAATCTCGCCGCCGGCGTAAAACCCGACCAGCGGAAATTCCCCGATCCGTTCGCGGATCAGGGCCAGTTCCCGGCCCTCGCGGCCGAACATGGCGACGCCGCGGGCGATGCAGCTGATGTAAATCCCCGCCTTGGGTCGGCCGCCGGCGCGGCGTTTCAGGTCGTCGACCATGCGCGCGAGATCGGTTTCGGCGCTTTTCGGGTCGCGCCGCACGAACATGATCCGATCGCCCGCCGCCACCGCGCCCCCGATCGCGAGCCAGCCGCGCGCCGGATCGGCGCCGACCAGCGTGCGCACGGTGTAGTCGCCGGTATCCGAGCCCGTCACCGGAAACGCGGCGTGCACCGTGCCGCTGAGTTCCTGGAGCGCGTGGGGATCGGCGATGCCGAGGTCGTCCATCAGCACGTCGATCGGCTTCCGGCCGTCGAGGGCGATGACCACGTTCTCGACCGCTTCCGTCACCGTGCGCATCGGCCCCGCCGGCGCGCAGCCCTGGCTGCGGCCGGTGGCAACCGGGACCTCGGGCGCGAACAGCACCCCGGACACCCCGCCGCCCGTGACCCGGCCGGCGATCTGGTAGAGCGCGCCGCGCGAGGACGTGAGCCCGCCTACCAGGAATCCCGCGCCCGCGTCGGCGAGCGATTCGAGCAGCCGGGGTGTTTCCGCGTTCTCGGGGTCGGCGTGGACGATGCCGAACGCCGAGGGCGCGCGCGTCATCCAGGCGCGGACATCGGCATCGATCTCGTCGATGTCCTTGGCGATGGACGGGAACATGCGGAACGAACCGGCGGGAAGCCGGCCGACCAGGACCGCGAGCCCCGGCCGGTCGAAATACTCGGTGTCGTTGCCCGAGATGCCGATACCGACGCTGCCGACCCAATGCTCGATCCCGGTCTTCTGGCGCAGGTAGGCGAGGATGCTGCCGAAATCCTCGGCCAAGCGGTCGGTGACGTAGACGAAGCCGAGGTTCGCGCCCTCGGGCAGCGGCGTGAGCGCGTCGGCGCACGCCTTGGCGGCGTGCGCCCAATGGTCGGCGGCGGTGTGGGCGGCCTTGAAGGAAGCGGTCGACGGCAACGGGTTCAATATCCTCGGGTGCCCGGCGAGAGTTCGGAAGTTTATATATAGGCCGGAACCGGGCTAAAGCGCCCGCGCCGTCGCCGCGCGCGGCCCGTATCCGAAAAAAACCGTTTTTGTTCAATATATTAACGCCGTTGCATTTTTCCCGGCTTGGCCCATATTTACTCTCAAGTCCTACGGTTTCGTTTATGTATCCCCCCGCGAAGCCGAGGGAGGACACCTGAAGGAGAGATCGAATCCATGGCCCGCGATACCGATAAACGTTTCGACACCCGTTCCGAGTACATGTCCCGGTCGGAGGCCGAACTTGCGCACGTCGACGTCGGCCTGCGCCAGCATATGCTCAAGGTCTACAACTACATGGCCTCGGGGCTGACGCTGACCGGCATCGTCGCCTACGCCGCCGGCAATTCGCCCGCGGTCATGAACCTGCTCTACGCCCAGGGCCCGTCCGGCCAGTTGGCGCCGACGATCCTCGCCTGGATCGCGATGCTGGCGCCGATCGGCATGGTCTTCTTCCTCGCCGCGCGCATCCACGCGTTGCGGGCGTCGACCGCCCAGACCATGTTCTGGGTCTATTCGGCGCTGATGGGGCTTTCGCTCGCCAACATCTTCCTCGTCTTCACGGGTGCCAGCATCGCGCGCGTGTTCTTCATCACCGCGGCGACCTTCGCCGGCATGAGCCTCTACGGCTACACCACCAAGCGCGACCTTTCCCGCTTCGGCTCGTTCCTGTTCATGGGCCTGATCGGCGTGCTGATCGCGAGCGTGGTCAACATCTTCCTAGCCAGCTCGGCGCTGCACTTCGTGGTGTCGGTGGTCGGCGTGCTGGTGTTCGTCGGCCTCACCGCCTACGACACCCAGGAGATCAAGTCGATCTATCTGGACAGCGACGACACCGAGGTGTCCGGCAAGAAGGCGATCATGGGCGCGCTCAAGCTCTACCTCGACTTCATCAACATCTTCGTGATGCTGCTGCAGCTGTTCGGCGAACGCCGCTGAACCGGCCGACGTCCGAATAAAAACCGCCCGGAAGGCGACTTCCGGGCGGTTTCGTTTTGGGGAAAACTCACGCCGCCAAGGCGCGGCGCACGGCCATGGGGTCCTTGGCAATGACCGCGAGCAGGATGCGCGCGGCGCGGTCGGGCCGGCGGCGGCCCTGCTCCCAGGCCTGCACCGCCGCCACGTCGAGGCCGAAGGCGCGCGCGAACGCGGCCTGGCTCAGGCCCAGGCGGCGGCGGATGCGGGCGGCCTCGACCTCCGAGGGCACCTGGATTTCGTAGGACGGCAGCTCGATCTCGCCACGCATGTGCGCGACCATTTCCTTGACGCCGGCCAGAAGCCGCCGACCGAAGGCGCTACGCTTTTTTCGGCGCGATCCGGGAGATGAAATCCCGGATTTCTTCTTTTTCGGCATGGCCCAAATCCTCCTTGACGCTTTTGGCGTATATGTCGATCAGGTAAATCAACTGTTGCCCGACCCAGTAGTAATAGATGATCCGCGCGCCGCCGCTTTTGCCTTTGCCGCCGCGCCGCGCGCGAGCCTTTCGCGCGCCGCCGGTGCCGGGAATGACCGGCCACGCCTCGGGAGCGGACGCGATTTCCACCTCGGCGAGCGCCCGTTCCTCGGTCGTCAACAGTTTGCGCGCTTGGCGCTCGTAGCCCCGGGTGGCAACGACTTTCACGCCCGCCACCCTAAGGCATTGTCGTATAGCCGGTCAACGGGGAGCGCGCAGCCCTCACGCCACCCGGTCGCGCGGCGCTTTTCCGGCGAAGAAGGCGTCCAGGTTGTCGAGCGCGCGGAAGCCCATGGCGTTCCGGGTATCGAGCGTCGCGCTGCCGAGATGCGGCAGCAGATAGGCGTTGTCGAGCCCGACATAGCCGGGGTGGATCTTCGGCTCGCCGTCGAACACGTCGAGCCCGGCCGCCGCCACGTGGCCCGATTTGAGGGCCGCGATCAGAGCGTCGTCGTCGATCACCGGCCCGCGCGCGGTGTTCACGATGACCGCGCCCCTGGGCAGTTTGGCGATCCGGGCCGCGTTCAGGAACTTGCGGGTTTCCGGCGTCAGCGGGCAATGGATGGTGAGGTAGTCGCAGAACGGCAGCATCTCCTCGACGTTGGCGTGATACTTGGCGCCTTCGGTCTTGTCGGCCGGCAGCGGCGCCTGGTCGTGGTAGTGCAGCTCGAAGCCGAACGGCTTGGCGCGGCGCGCCACCGCCTGGCCGATGCGGCCCATGCCGTAGATGCCGAGGCGCTTTCCCTGCGCGCCGACGCCGATCAGCTGGGTTGGCCGCCAGCCGATCCAGCGGCCCTCGCGCAGGATCTTCTGGCCCTCGTAGGCGCGGCGCGCACCGGCCAGCAGCAGCATCATGGCGAGGTCGGCGGTGGCGTCGGTCAGCACCTCGGGCGTGTTGGTGATGACGATCCCGCGCGCCTTGGCGGCCTGCAGATCGACGTGGTCGAACCCGACCGAGAAGGTGGCGATGACGCGCACGCTTTTGTCCAGCTTTTCGATCACGTCGGCGCGAACCGCCGTGGTCGGGCTGGTCACGACCCCGTCCATGCCCTTGGCGCCGTCGACGATTTCGGACGGGCCATAGGTCTTGTCGTCGGCGTTGAGCCGGGCGTCGTAGTCGCGCGCAAGCCGCGCCTCCACGGCCTCGGGCAGCTTGTTGAGAACGAACAGTTTCGGTTTGGCCACGGCGGATTTCCCCCTCAAATTTTCGGTTCGGTTCAGACGCTTCGACCGCCGTCCACGTCGAGGCAGACCCCGGTCAGAAACTCGGCTTCGGCCGAGCACAAGAACAGGGCGGCGTTGGCGACGTCAAGGGGTCGGCTCATGCGCCCGAGCGGAATCGAGGCGACGAATTTCCTGCGCAATTCCGGGCTGTCGCCGCCCATGAACGCCGCCGTCAGTCCGGTTTCGCCGATCACCGGGTTGATGGCGTTGACGCGGATGCGCTCGGGCGCCAGTTCGACCGCCATCGAGCGCGTCAGCGTGATCGCCGCCCCCTTGGTGCCGTTGTACCAGGTGAGCCCCGGCCGGGGCCGCCCTGCGGCGGTGGACGCCATGTTGAGGATCGCGCCGCCGCCCTGCTGGCGCATGATCGGCACGCAGGCCAAGGCGGTGAGGTAGATGCTTTTGACGTTGACCGCGTAGATGCGGTCGAAGGTCGCCTCGTCCACGTCGAGCAAGGGTTGGTTGCGATGGGTCGCGCCCGCGTTGTTGACCAGGATGTCGAGGCCGCCGAAGGCCTCCAGCGCCGCCTGGACCATGGCCCGGACGTCGTCGGCGCGGGAAACGTCGGCGGCGTGGAAGCGGGCGCGCGGGATCGAAGCCGCCGCCTTGCGGCCCCGGTCCTCGGCGATATCGGCGATCAGCACGCTGGCGCCTTCCTCGGCAAACCTGCGCGCGATGCCCTCGCCGAAGCCGGAGGCCGCCCCGGTCACCAGGGCCACTTTGTCCTTCAGGCGCATGGCATTCCTTTCGATGGGTTCGATACGGAGCCGAATCGATCCCGACCGCGGCCCAAAATGGCCTTAATTCAATAGTCCCGGCGGCGCAACACTTCGATCGCCTGATTGAGCTGGGCCATCCGCCGATGATCGCCGGTGCCGCTGTCCGGGTGATGGATGGCCGCCAGCGCGCGGAACCTGGAACGAATTTCGGCCGGATCGGGGTCGGCGTCGGGAGGAAAGCCGAGGACATGGAGCGCCTCGGCGGCGGTGCGTACGCCTCCCGGCAGGACCGGGGGCGAAAGATCGGAAATGACCCGAACCAGGCGTTCCACGTCCCGCTTCAGTTCCGAGGCGCTCGTTTCGCCCGCCAAGCGAAGCTCGATCCGGCTCTCGCCCGCATCCAGCGCCAGCGCAACGGCCAAGGCGCGGCGGGCGGTTTTCGCGTCCGAACCCTTGGGCAGCCGGACCTGGAGCCGGGGCTTCCGCCGCCAGGGCCGGCCCTTGGAAGGGCCGGAGCGAAGAACGACCGTTTCGCGGTCTCCGGGCGGCGGCTCGCCCGGATCGGGCACGGCGGAAATCGTTTCGGGCGGCAGCAGGAGCATCACCGAGCGGGCGAGGTCGGCGGCGTTGACGTTGCGCTTGCGGGCCAGCGCCAGAACCCGGTCGCGGAACAGGCTCGAACAATGAACCGTGTGGGAATATTTGGAATCGACCCGACTCATGACGCCGATTCCACCAGGCGTCGCATCGCGCGCGTTTCGACGATCGCATCGCCGCTCGGAGGCATCGTCGCCGCTCCCATGACCGCAAACGTCTCCCGCCGGCAATGAATTCCGGGGCATTGCCCCATATCACAACTACCAACGTTGTTGAAAACGGCAAAAAATTGAGAGAGTCTTACTTTTCCCCGGCCCGCGCGCCCGGGCGCGCGCCAGGCCTCGGAAATAGCGGGGAAATTCGCCGCGCCGGTCGATTACGATTTGTCGCCGGAGGCGTTTCCGGCATTGCCGGAGTTGTTGCCGGGGATGGGCATGGCGATGGCGTGGTAGCCCGAATCGACGTGGTGGACCTCGCCGGTGACACCCGCCGACAAATCCGACAGCAGATAGAGGGCCGCACCGCCCAAGTCCTCGAGCGCGACCGGACGGCGCAACGGTGCGTTCGCCTGGGCGAAACGAAATATCTCGCGCGCCCCGGCGATGGCGCTGCCGGCGAGCGTGCGCACCGGGCCGGCCGAAATGGCGTTGACCCGCACCCCCTGGGGGCCGAGATCGGAGGCGAGGTAGCGGACGCTCGCTTCCAAGGCCGCCTTGGCGACGCCCATGACGTTGTAGTTGGGCACCACCCGCTCGGCGCCGAGGAACGAGAGCGTCACCAGGCTGCCCCCCTTCGTCATCAGGGCGGCGGCGCGGCGCGCCGTCGCCGTGAACGAATAGCAGGAGATATCGAGGGTGGTGTGGAAATTCTCGCGCGTGGTGTCGAGGTAGCGGCCCTTGAGTTCGTCCTTGTCCGAATAGGCGATGGCGTGGACCACGAAATCGAGGCCGCCCCACTCGCGCCCGATCGTCGCGAACGCGGAATCGAGGCTGGCGTCGCTTTCCGCCTGGCAGGGCACCACCAGGGTGGCGTCCACCGCCTCGGCCAGCGGCCGAACCCGCTTTTCGAGCGTCTCGTTCTGGTAGGTGAACGCGAGGCGGGCGCCGTGGCGGCGAAGGGCGCGCGCGATTCCCCAGGCGATGGAATGGTCGTTGGCGACGCCCATGATCAGGCCGCGCTTGCCGGCCATCAGCGCCGCGGCGGCGCCGATTCCGGCGGGAAGGATGCGTTCGATTCCGGACATGGCGAATTCCTCGTCGGTTCCTTGATCGTTTTCGGTTGCGGGTGGCGCCGCTGTTCCCTTTCCGCGCATCCGCCTCTCACCCCTCGAAGCGGGTGAAGGCGAGCGTGGCGTTGGTTCCGCCGAAGCCGAAGCTGTTGGACATCACGCAGTTGAGCGGGACGTTATCCTGAAGCGCGCGCACGATCGGCATGCCTTCGGCCTCGGGCTCCAGCTCCTCGATGTTGGCGGAAGCGCAGAGGAAGCCCCCGCGCATCATCAGGAGGCTGTAGATCGCCTCGTGCACCCCGGCCGCGCCGAGGGCGTGCCCGGTCAGCGATTTGGTCGAATTGAGGGCGGGGAGGTAGTTGCGGTCGCGGAACACCTCGCGGATCGCCTGCAATTCCTTGACGTCGCCGATCGGGGTCGAGGTGCCGTGGGTGTTGATGTAATCGACCGGCTGCTTCAGGTCCTTCATCGCCATCCGCATGCAGCGAACCGCGCCCTCGCCCGAGGGCTGGACCATGTCGAAGCCGTCGGAGGTGGCGCCGTAGCCCGCCACCTCGGCGTAAATTTTGGCGCCGCGCGCCCTGGCGTGCTCCAGCTCCTCCAGCACCACGACGCCGCCGCCGCCGGAAATCACGAACCCGTCGCGCTTGGCGTCGAACGCGCGCGACGCCCTTTCCGGCGTGTCGTTGTAGCCGGACGAGAGCGCCGGCATGGCGTCGAACAGCACCGACATGGTCCAGTGCAGCTCCTCGCCGCCGCCGGCGAACACGATGTCCTGCTTGCCGAGCTGGATCAGTTCGGCGCCGTTGCCGATGCAGTGTGCGCTGGTCGAGCAGGCCGAGCTGATGGAATAGTTGACGCCCTTGATCCCGAACGCGGTCGCGAGCGTCGCCGAATTGGTGCTCGACATGGTGCGCGGCACCATGAACGGGCCGATCTTGCGCGGGCCCTTGGCGCGGGCGATATCGGCGGCCTCGACCTGGTTGGAGGTGGAGGGCCCGCCCGAACCCATGATCAGGCCGGAGCGTTCGTTGGAAACGTCCTTCGCCTCCAATCCGGAATCGGCGATGGCGTCCTGCATGGCGACGAAGTTGTAGGCGGCGCCGTCGCCCATGAACCGGCGCCAGCGCCGGTCCACCTTGGCCGCGAGGTCGATCTTGAGCGAACCGTGGACGTGGCTGCGAAAGCCCATCTCCTTGTATTCGGGCGCGAAGACGATCCCCGAGCGGCCCGCGCGCAAGGAGGCGGCAACCTCGTCCTGGCTGTTGCCGATGCTGGAAACGATGCCCAAACCGGTGACGACGACCCGTCGCATGATCCCTCCGCCGGCGCGAAAATTAGGCCGGATCAGCCTTCGCCCGTGAACAAGCCGACGCGCAAGCCCTTGGCTTCGTAGATCGTTTCGCCGTCGGCGGCGACGATGCCGTCGGCGATGCCGAGCACGAGCCGGCCGCGCCGGATTTGCCTCGGATGCACATGATACGACACCCGGCGGACCTTGGGCAGTACCTGGCCGGTAAACTTGACCTCGTCCACCCCGAGCGCTCGGCCGCGGCCGGGCGAGCCGCTCCAGCCGAGGAAAAATCCGGTCAGCTGCCAGAGGGCGTCGAGCCCGAGGCAGCCCGGCATGACCGGATCGCCCTCGAAATGACAGGCGAAGAACCAGAGATCGGGCCGGATGTCGAGTTCGGCCAGAACCTCGCCCTTGCCGTGCGCGCCGCCCTCCTCGCCGATCCGCACGATCCGGTCGAACATCAGCATCGGCGGCAGCGGCAGCTGCGCGTTGCCGGGGCCGAACAGCCGGCCGTGGCCGCATTCGATCAGGTCTTCGCGCGTATAGCTCGATTTGCGGTTCACGCGCTCGATCCCTTTCCCCCGTCGGCGGGCCTCGTCGGCGGGCCTAGTTGCCGGGCCCGCCGCGCGCGGACTTGCTCGGCACCTTGTCGGAGATATCCTCGCCGGTCTGCTGGTCGACCACGCGCATCGAGAGCTTCACCTTGCCGCGGTCGTCGACGCCGATCAGCTTGACCTTGACCATGTCGCCGACGTTGACCACGTCGGTGGTCTTGCCGACCCGGCCGGCGGCCAGTTCGCTGATGTGGACCAGGCCGTCGCGCGCGCCGAGGAAGTTCACGAACGCGCCGAAGTCCATGGTCTTGACCACCTTGCCGGTGTAGATCGCGCCGACTTCGGGCTCGGCGACGATGTTGCGGATCCAATCGACCGCCGCCTGGCTCGCCTTTTCGTCGACCGCCGCGACCTTGACGGTGCCGTCGTCGTCGACGTCGATCTTGGCGCCGGTGACTTCGCAGATCTCGCGGATCACCTTGCCGCCCGGGCCGATGATGTCGCGGATCTTGTCCTTGTTGATGTGGATCACGGTGATGCGCGGGGCGTTCTTGGAAACGCCTTCGCGCGGGGCGGAGATGGCGTTGCCCATTTCCTTGAGGATGTGGAGGCGGCCATCGCGCGCCTGGGCAAGCGCGATTTTCATGATCTCCTCGGTGATCGAGGTGATCTTGATGTCCATCTGCAGCGAGGTGATGCCGGTTTCGGTGCCGGCGACCTTGAAGTCCATGTCGCCCAGATGGTCCTCGTCGCCGAGGATGTCGGACAGCACCGCGAAGTCGTCGCCTTCCTTGATCAGGCCCATGGCGATGCCGGCGACGGGGCGCGGCATCGGCACGCCCGCGTCCATCAGCGCGAGCGAGGAGCCGCACACGGTCGCCATCGAGGACGAACCGTTCGATTCGGTCACTTCGGACACCACGCGGATGGTGTAGGGAAAGGCCTCGGCCTGCGGCAGCACCGGATGGATCGCGCGCCAGGCGAGCTTGCCGTGCCCGACCTCGCGCCGGCCGGGCGAGCCGAGCCGCCCGGTCTCGCCGACCGAAAACGGCGGGAAGTTGTAATGCAGCATGAAGCGTTCGCGGTATTCGCCTTCGAGCGCGTCGATGATCTGTTCGTCCTGGCCGGTGCCGAGGGTGGCGACCGCCAGCGCCTGGGTTTCGCCGCGGGTGAACAGCGCGCTGCCGTGGGCGCGCGGCAGAAGCCCGATCTCGGCCGCGATCGGCCGCACGGTCTTGGTGTCGCGGCCGTCGATGCGCTTGCCGGTCTTGAGGATGTCGGTGCGGACGATGTCGGATTCGAGGTTCTTGAACGCTTCCGCGCCGACCGCCGGCACCAACGCCTGATCGAGGGCCGTGTCGGCGGCGAGCTGGGTCATCACGCCCGAGCGGACCGCGTCGATCTTGCCGTAGCGCGCCTGCTTGACGACCTCGCGGTAGGCTTCGCGCAAGGGGCTTTCCGCCAACGCGCGCACGCGCTTGACGATCGGATCGACGCCCTTGGGCGCCTCCGGCAGCGTGATCGGTTCCTTGGCGCAGGCTTCCGCCAGCTCGACGATCGCCTGGATCACCGGCTGGAACGAGCGGTGCCCGAACATGACCGCGCCCAGCATCACGTCCTCGGTCAGCTCGTGCGCCTCCGATTCGACCATCAGCACGCCCTCGGTGGTGCCGGCGACGATCAGGTCGAGCCGGCTGGTCGACATTTCGTCGATCTGCGGGTTGAGCACGTACTGGCCGTTGATGTATCCGACCCGAACCGCGCCGATCGGGCCCAGGAACGGCAGGCCGGAAATGGTCAGCGCCGCCGAGGCGCCGACCAGGGCGACGATGTCGGGATCGTTTTCCAGGTCGTGCGAGAGCACGGTGGTGATGACCTGGGTTTCGTTGCGGTAGCCGTCGACGAACAGCGGCCGGATCGGGCGGTCGATCAGGCGCGAGACCAGCACTTCGTTTTCGCTCGGGCGGCCTTCGCGCTTGAAGAAGCCGCCCGGGATCTTGCCGGCGGCGAACGCCTTTTCCTGGTAGTTGACGGTGAGGGGGAAGAAATCGATTCCGGGGCGCTGGGTCCTTTCGGCGACCGCGGTGCACAGCACCTTGGTCTCGCCGTAGGTCGCGAGCACCGCGCCGTCGGCCTGGCGCGCGATCTTGCCGGTTTCGAGGACGAGCTTACGTCCGCCCCACTCGATCTCCTTGCGGAATTCCTTGAACATCTTTGTCTCTCTTTCTTTCTCTCTTCTGCTGGGGAAAGGGTAAACGGCCCGAACGACCACATCCCCACCGACGGGCGGGAGGCGGTATCAAGCTCGGGACCGGAATCGGATTCATCTGGGCAATCGGGCGCGCGCGTTTACTTGCGCAGGCCAAGTTCTTCGATCAGGCGGTCGTAGCGCGCCGGTTCGACGCGCTTCAGGTAGTCCAACTGCCGGCGGCGCTGGCTGACCATGAGCGTCAGTCCGCGCCGGGAATGGGTGTCGTGCGGATGGGTCTTGAGGTGTTCGGTGAGGTTGGTGATGCGCTCGCTCAAGAGCGCGACCTGAACCTCGGGTGAGCCGGTGTCGCCCTTCTTGGGCGCGAACTTCTTGACGAGCTCCTGCTTGCGCTCGGCGCTAATCGACATCGGGTGTCTCCTTGATGTTGTCCTTACGGTTCAGTCGTTGATCACGCGCAAGGGACGAATCTCGCCGCCTCGCACCTCCGCCAGCGCCACCAGCCGCCCGCCCGCCATGGCACGCATCGGCGCGCCTTGAACGATATCCGCCTTCGGGGATCGGCTGGCCACGGGCAACGCCGCAATGGGTTGGCCCTGGCGAAGCCGCCGCGCCTCGATGTCCGTCAGGGCCAGAGCCGGGATGTCGTCCAGCACGGTCGCAGGCGGAAGCAAGGCCTCGGCGAGGCGCGCACTATGCACAAGATCGGCCAGGCAATCCAGGGAAATCGCGACCTTTTCCGTGAACGGGCCGACCGCCAAACGGCGCAGATTTTCGACGTATCCGTGCGTTCCGAGGGCGCGGGCCAGGTCGCGGGCCAAGGCCCGCATGTAGACCCCCTTGCCCGAGCGGACCTCGAACGTCGCCCGTTCGATTTCGGGCCGGGCGGAATCGGGCTCGTCCACGAGCCGGAATTCCTCGACCGTCACCCGCCGGGGCGCGAGCGCGGGCGCGCCGCCGTCGCGCGCGATCGCGTACGCCCGCCGCCCCTCGACCTTGAGGGCGGAAAACGCGGGCGGCACCTGCTCGATCTCGCCGACGAAGCGGGGCAGCGCCGCCAGGATCGCCGCCCGGTCGGGGCGGCGCGGGCTGGTCGCCGTGACCTCGCCTTCGGCGTCGTCGGTCGCGCGCTCTTCGCCGAAGCGCACGGTGAAGCGGTAGAGCTTGGCGCCCGCCATGGCGTAGGCGACGGTCTTGGTCGCCTCGCCGAGTGCGATCGGCAAGATGCCGGTCGCGAGCGGATCGAGCGTGCCGCCGTGACCGACACGGGCCGCGCCGGTCAGTCGCCGCGCCACCGCGACCGCGTGCGCCGACGACATGCCGGCGGGCTTGTCGATCACGAGCCAGCCGGTGATCGGCTTCCCTTTGCGCCTACGTCCCATCGTTTTTTTTCTTTCGCCGGCGCCCCGAACGGGGCGCATCTGTCGGGGCGCTTGGGAGTTCGCGGCCGACATCGCGCGCGACCCGGGGGTCGGCGAAAATCCGGTGGATGCGCTCGGCTTCGTCGAAGGTGGTGTCGGGACGGAAGATGATCTCGGGCGCGAACTTGGTGCGGACCGCTTCCGCCACCCGGTGGCGCAGGAACGGCGCCGCCCGGTTGAGGGCCGCGACCACCGCGCGCATCGCGTCCGGCTGGGCGGGGGCGCCGAACGGCACCACGAACGCGGTCGCGTGGCGCAGGTCGGGGCTGACGCGCACTTCGGTCACCGTCGCCGAATAGCGGCCGAGGCCGGGGTCGTGGACCTCGCCCCGCTCGAGCGCGTGGGCGATCGCGTGGCGGATCGCCTCGCCGACGCGAAGCTGGCGCGGCGACGGCGGTCGTTGTTCCCGCTCACCCATGATCGATTCCCGCGATATCGCCGAAGACGCCCGTTACAGCGAGCGCGCGATTTTTTCCACTTCGAAGCACTCGACCCGGTCGCCCTTGCGGATGTCCTGGGTGTTGGCGAAGGTCATGCCGCATTCGAAGCCTTCCTTGACCTCGCGCGCATCTTCCTTGAAGCGCTTGAGCTGCGACAACTCGCCTTCGTGGATGACCACGTTGTCGCGCAAGAGTCGCACGCGCGCGCCGCGCCGGACCAGGCCTTCGGTCACCATGCAGCCGGCGACCTTGCCGACCTTGGAAATGGTGAACACCTCGCGGATTTCGGCGTAGCCGAGGATGTTTTCCTTGATCTCGGGCGCCATCAGGCCCGACAGCGCCTTCTTCAGGTCGTCGGTCAGGTCGTAGATGATCGAGTAATAGCGGATGTCGATGCCATCGCGCCGCGCCAGTTCGCGCGCCTGGGGGTTGGCGCGCACGTTGAAGCCGACGATCAGCGCCTTGGACGCGCGCGCCAGCGTCACGTCCGATTCGTTGATGGCGCCGACGCCCGAATGCAGGACCACGATCTTCACCTCGTCGGTCGCCAGCTTTTCGATCGAACCGACGATCGCCTCGACCGAGCCGTGCGCGTCGGCCTTGATCACCACCGGCAGTTCCTTGGCCTCGCCCGCCTGGATGCGGTCGAACATCTGCTGCAGCGTGCCGCGCGCGGTCGCCTGGGCGCGCGCCTCGCGGCCCTTGCCCTGGCGGAATTCCGACACCTGGCGGGCGCGGTTTTCGTCCTCGACCACCACGAATTCATCGCCCGCCGCGGGCGTGCCGTTGAGGCCGACGATCTCGACCGGCATCGAGGGTCCGGCGGATTCGAGCGCCCGGCCGTTGGCGTCGGTCAACGCGCGCACCCGTCCCCACTCCGAGCCGGCGACGAATACGTCGCCGAGCTTGAGCGTTCCCTTCTGCACCAGCACGGTCGCGACCGAGCCGCGGCCGCGCTCCATCTTGGCTTCGATCACCGCGCCCTGCGCGGCGCGGTCGGGGTTGGCCTTGAGGTCGAGGATTTCCGACTGCAGCAGGATCGCTTCTTCCAGCTTGTCCAGGTTCTGGCCGGTCTTGGCCGATACCTCGACCGCGAGCACGTCGCCGCCCAATTCTTCCGTCACCAGTTCGTGCTGGAGCAGTTCGTTGCGGACGCGCTGCGGGTTGGCGTCGTGCTTGTCGATCTTGTTGATGGCGATCACGATCGGCACCCCGGCGGCGCGGGCGTGGCGGATCGCCTCGACCGTCTGCGGCATGACGCCGTCGTCGGCGGCGACCGTCAGCACCACCAGGTCGGTGACCTTGGCGCCGCGCGCGCGCATTTCGGTGAAGGCGGCGTGGCCGGGGGTGTCGATGAAGGTGATCTTGCGGCCGCCCGCGGCGGTGACCTGATAGGCGCCGATGTGCTGGGTGATGCCGCCGGCTTCGTGGGCGGCGACATCGGTCTTGCGGATGGCGTCGAGCAGCGAGGTCTTGCCGTGGTCGACATGGCCCATGACCGTGACCACCGGCGGACGCGGCCTCAGGTTCGTGTCCTCGTCGGCCGCGCCGCCGAGGCCGATTTCGATGTCGGCGGCGCTGACGCGCACGGGATGGTGGCCGAATTCGGCGACGATCAGTTCGGCGGTGTCGCCGTCGATCGACTGGGTGATGGTCGCCATCACGCCCATGTTCATCAGTTTCATGATTACGGCGGCGCCGCGCTCGGCCATGCGGTTGGCGAGTTCCTGCACGGTGATGGTTTCGGGAATCACGACGTCGCGGACGATCCTTTGCGCGTCGGCCGGAGCGGTTTCGCGGGCTTTCTGCTTTTCGCGCGCGCGCCGGTAGGCGGCGAGGCTGCGCACGCGCTCTTCCCCGTCGCCGAGCGCCTGGGCGATGGTGATCTTGCCGGAGCGGCGCCGCGGCTCGGTACGAGCGCGGGTCGGCGGCGGACGGCGCGGGGCCGCCGCGCCCGGACGGCGGGGACGGGCGTCTTCTTCCTCGCCTTCCTCGGTGGTGACCGCCTGAAGCTTGGCGGCAGCGTGCGCGGCGGCGAGCTTGGCCTGTTCCTCGCGCCGGCGCGATTCGGCTTCCTCGGCCTTGCGCCGTTCGGCTTCCTCGCCTCGGCGGCGGGCTTCTTCCTCGGGGGTGAGCGGTTCGGTGATCGCTTTCTGTTCGGCTTCGGCCGCTTCCTGGGCGCGGCGCGCCTCGGCCGGGGCTTCTGCGTGGTCGCGGGCGGCGGCGTCGACCAGAGCCCGCGCGCGCGCCGCCTTTTCCTCGCTGGTGAGCGGCCCGTGCGAGGCCGCGCGCGCGTCGGCGTCGGCCGACGGAAGTTGCGCCTCGGCCTTGACTTCCTGCATGCGGCCGCCGGAATCGGACGCGTAGGTGCGCTTCTTGCGCACCTCGACCTGCACCATCTTCGAGCGGCCGTGCGAAAAGCTTTGCCGCACCTGGCCCGATTCGACGGTCTTCTTCAGCTCGAGCTTCTTCGGGCGCGCCGCGCCGCCGCCGCCGCCGCCGCCGAGGGCGAGGGGCTTCTTTTCGGTATCGCTGGTTTCACTCATCGTCGGTCCGTCGATTGACAACTTTCATCATGGCCGGGCGGGCGCGCCATCATACTCCCCGGCCGAAAGCGCGCCCAGGCCGTTTCACTCCGCCTTCGGGGTCCCGGCCGAATTCGAGCCCGCGCCCGAGCCCGCCTCGGCGGCCTCCTCGGGGAACCAGTGGGCGCGCGCCGCCATGATCATGGCGTTGGCCTTGTCCGGGGTCAGCGTCCCGGCGGGCGCGATTTCCATCAATTCGTCGCCGGCGAGGTCGCCGAGGTCGTCGAGGCTCTTGATCCCCTTCTCGCCGAGAGCGGCCAGCAGCACGGGCGTCATGCCCTCGAGCGCGGCGACATCGTCGGCGACCCCGAGTTCCTTGCGCCTCTTTTCGAGTTCCTCGTCGCGCCGGGCGATGAAATCGCGCGCGCGCTGGCGGAGTTCCGTCGCCACGTCCATTTCGAAGCCTTCGATCGCGGCCAGATCCTCGACCGGCACGAACGCCACGTCTTCCAGCGTCTGGAAGCCTTCCGCCACCAGAAGGTGGGCGATGACTTCGTCGACGTCGAGCGCCTCGATGAACAGCTTGGAGCGGGAGCGGACCTCTTCCTGGCGGCGCTCCGATTCCTCGGCTTCGGTCAGGATGTCGATGTCCCAACCGGAAATCTGCGAAGCGAGCCGCACGTTCTGGCCGCGCCGCCCGATCGCGAGGCTGAGCTGCTCGTCGGGCACCACCACCTCGATCCGGCGGCGCTCCTCGTCGAGCACCACTTTGGCGACTTCGGCCGGCGCCAAGGCGTTGACGATGAACGTGGCCGGATCGGCCGACCATTGGATGATGTCGATCTTCTCGCCCTGCAGCTCGCCGACCACCGCCTGCACGCGCGAACCGCGCATGCCGATGCAGGGGCCGACCGGATCGATGCCGGAATCGTGCGACAGCACCGCGATCTTGGCGCGCGAACCGGGGTCGCGCGCGACCGCCTTGATCTCGATGACGCCGTCGTAGATTTCCGGCACTTCCTGGGCGAACAGCTTGGCCATGAACTGGGGATGGGTGCGCGACAGGAAAATCTGGGGCCCGCGCGGCTCCTCGCGCACGTCCATGATGTAGGCGCGCACGCGATCGCCGGTATTGAAGTGTTCGCGCGGAATCGTCTCGTCGCGCCGCAGCAGGGCTTCGGCCCGGCTCAGGTCCACGATCACGTTGCCGTATTCGACGCGCTTGACGATGCCGTTGACGATTTCGCCGATGCGGTCCTTGTATTCCTCGTACTGGCGCTTGCGTTCGGCCTCGCGCACCTTCTGCACGATCACCTGCTTGGCGGTTTGCGCCGCGATCCGCCCGAAGTCGATCGGCGGCAGGGAATCGACCAGAAATTCGCCGACCTTCACGTCGGCTTTTTTCTTCTTGGCCAGCGCCAGCGTCGTCTGGGTGAATTCGTTCTCGACCGTTTCGACCACCTCGGTGTAGCGGGCCAGCGAAATGGCGCCGTTGGTACGGTCGATCACGGCGCGAATGTCGTGTTCGTGCCCGTACTTGGAACGTCCGGCCTTCTGGATCGCCTGTTCCATCGCCAGGAAAACTTCCTCGCGCTCGATGCCCTTGTCGCGGGCGACCGAATCGGCGACCTGCAACAACTCCGGCCGGGCGTGCACCGTCCGTTCCTCGACCCGATCCTTCTTTCTCGCGGCCATGATGTTAACCTCGTTTTTTGCTGTGTCCGGCGCCAGGCGATTCGCGGCGCAAGGAGTCCTTGAAAAACGCCTCGTCGACGACCAGTTTCGCGCGCGCGACATCGTCGAGCGCGACGGTCACCGGGCCTTCCGCCGTTTCGAGGCGGACGCCGCCCTCGCCGACGCCGTCGAGCCGGCCCTGGAAACGCCGCCGGCCGTCCTTGGGGAAACGAACCTCGACGCGCGCCGTCCGTCCCTTGAAGCGTTCGAAATCGGCGGCCTTGACCAGCGGACGGTCGAGGCCGGGCGAGCTGACCTCCAGCGTGTAGGACCCGGCGATCGGGTCTTCGACGTCGAGCAGGGCGGAAAGCGCGCGGCTGATCTCGGCGCAGTCGTCGACGCCCATCGCGCGGCCGTCGCGGCGTTCGGTCATCACCTGCAGCGTCGGCGCGTGGCGTCCGGAGAGAATCACCCGCACCAATTCGTAGCCCATCGCCTCGAGGGCGGGCGCGATCAGGCGTTCGATTCCCGCCGCGTCGCGCCGGTGCGGTTCGGAAGAAGCGGTCTCGGGCTCGATCGAATCCGGTCTTTGCATCGTCGTTCCGTCGAACAACAAAAAAAGGCGGACCTCTCGGTCCACCCCGTCAATCCCGGACGTCCGGGATAGGGCGAATATGTTTGTTGTTCTGGCGACTTATATATCTCCCGGCGCGGGGCGAGGCAAGCCCCCCTCGGACCGGCCCACCCTGCGAAAAACAAGGTAAACGCAGCGTCCGCCGAGCCTTCGCGCCTTGGCCGCGTAGCGGGTTTCGGGCGAGTCCTTCGGCCGTTCGCGCCAGTCGCCGGGCCCGCGCGCGGTCCAGGCGAACGCGGGATGGGCGAGCAGGCGCGCGAGCGTCCAGCGCGCGTATTCCATGTGGTCGGTGGCGAAGCGCAGTTCGCCGCCCGGTTTCAGGATACGGGCGAATTCGTCGAGGCTCGCCGGCTGGATCAGCCGGCGGCGGTGGTGGCGCGTCTTGGGCCATGGGTCCGGGAAATACGCGACCACGCGGTCGAGCGAGGCCGCGGGCAGGCGCCCGAACAGGCGCCGGGCGTCGTCGTCGAGCACGCGCACGTTGGCGAGGTTGTCGGCCTTGACGCGCGCGAGCAGCGCGGCGACGCCGTTGACGAACACCTCGCAACCGATGAAGCCGACGTCGGGCTCGGCCCCGGCCTGATGGGCCAGGTGCTCGCCCGCGCCGAAGCCGATTTCGAGACGGATTTCGCGCGGCGCGAACGGAAACAGCGCCGCCGGATCGAGCGCATCGGAACCGTCGAGCGGCACGCGCAGGGCGGGCAGCAGGCTTTCGCCTAATTCGCGCCTTCCGGGGCGCAGCCGCCGCCCGCGGCGGCGGCCGTAGAACCGCGGCCTCGATTCGTCAGCGGATTCCGAAGGTCGAGCGGAGCGAGGGAACAAGGTCGGTGCGCTCCCACGAAAAGCCGCCGTCCGGTTCCGGCTCGCGGCCGAAATGGCCGTAGGCCGCGGTGCGGGCGTAGATCGGCCGGTTGAGGCCGAGATGCTCGCGGATGCCGCGCGGCGACAAATTGACCATGTCCTGAAGGACACGCGAAAGTTTCTCCTCGTCGACACGGTCGGCGCCGTGGGTGTCGATGTAGACCGACAAGGGCTTGGAGACGCCGATCGCGTAGGACAACTGGATGGTGCAGCGTTCGGCGAGCTTGGCCGCGACCACGTTCTTGGCGAGGTAGCGCGCGGCGTACGCCGCCGAGCGGTCGACCTTGGTCGGGTCCTTGCCCGAAAACGCGCCGCCGCCGTGGGGCGCCGCGCCGCCGTAGGTGTCGACGATGATCTTGCGGCCGGTCAGGCCGGTGTCGCCGTCGGGCCCGCCGACGACGAAGCGTCCGGTGGGATTGACGTAGAATTCTTCCTCGGGCGGCATCCAGCCGTTCGGCAGCACCCGCTCGACGTGCGGGCGGACGATGCGGCGGACTTCGTCCTGGCCGATCGACCCGCTGTGCTGGGTCGATACCACGACCGAAGTCGCGCGCACCGGCTTGTTGCCGATGTATTGCAGGGTGACCTGGCTCTTGGCGTCGGGGCCGAGGTTGGGTTCCGAGCCGGAATGGCGCGCGTCCGCGAGCGAGCGCAGGATCGCGTGGGAATAAAACAGCGGCGCCGGCATCAAGGGCGCGGTTTCGGTGCAGGCGTAGCCGAACATGATGCCCTGGTCGCCCGCGCCCTCGTCCTTGTTGCCGGCGGCGTCGACGCCTTGCGCGATGTCCCGGGACTGGCCGTGCAGGAAGACCTCGACCGACGCCTTTTTCCAGTGGAACCCTTCCTGCTCGTAGCCGATCTCCTTGACGCAAGCGCGCGCGATGTCCTCGATGCGGCCCTTGTCGACGCGGCCTTCCTTGTCGACCAACGGGGCCGGGCCGCGCACCTCGCCCGCGATCACGACGCGGTTGGTGGTGCACAGCGTCTCGCAGGCGACGCGCGCCTCGGGATCAAAGGTGAGAAAGGCGTCCACCACCGCGTCCGAGATGCGGTCGCAGACCTTGTCGGGGTGGCCTTCGGCCACCGATTCGCTGGTGAAGAGATAGTCGGTCTTGGCCACGGGATATCCTTTCGCCGGGCGGCCCGGGCCCGAGATTTTGCGCGCGACGCGCCGCGAGGCGCGCGTTCGCGCGGTGGGCGGGCGGATTATGTGACAGCCGAAATCCCCGGCGTCAAGGGACGCACGGCCGGTCCGGATCGGGAAAAATCCCGCAAAACGGCGGGATCGCTGCGCCCCGGCGCGTCACGCCGGCCGGTTACTCGTCCTCGGCGGCGATGCCGGCGAGCGACTTGGCGAGTTCGAACACGCGCTTGCGCACCCTCGGGCTCTCGATCCGATAGTAGGCGCGCACCAGTTCGAGGGTTTCGCGCTTGACCAGGGGGTCGCGCTCGATTTCCTCCTGATCCTGGTCGCGCAGGCCCGCCTTGAAGCGTCCGGCGTGGGTCGCAAGTTCATCCGGCATTTCCTCGAAGAAATAGGATACCGGGACGTCGAGAATCTTGCTGAACTCGTAGAGCCGCGACGCCCCGATGCGGTTGGCGCCGCGTTCGTATTTCTGGATCTGCTGGAACGTGAGTCCGACCGCCGCGCCGAGCTTCTCCTGGCTCATGCCGAGCAGCGTCCGGCGCAAGCGCACGCGCGCGCCGACGTGAACATCGACGGGATTCGCAATCCCCGGCGGAAGCCGTTCGGCTTTTTCAATAACCCCGCCGGTTTTGCGGCCTCGCGGTCTTCCAGGTTTTCGTCCGGTCATGGTTCCCGCTTGATATGGTCGTCATTCGGAAAAATACCACCCCCGCGCGGCGCGCGCGGCCATGGTCCCACCACATGGGCAAGTGCAATGTCCGTTTCGTCCCCCGCTTTGTCGGATCGCCGAGTGTCCCCCGTGACGATCCGTTTGGCGCCGCCGCTTGCGACGTTGTGCGCGTAGGCACCGACGTACATAGTCTTCCCCGGTTGGCCGCGCAACGCAAAAAATTCCCATAATTTCAGTTGTATCAGCGAGTCGCCGTTTGTTTGCCCAAAGCGGGCATCACCTGCGACCGGCGCGTGCGAAAAAAATAACCAACGCGAGTACAACGAGCATCAAGGGCGCCGCCCAGGTTCCGATTACCGAAAACGGAGTGGGTTCCAGCGCAACCGGCAACGGGCCGTCGACGATTCCCTCGCGCCCGAGCGCGAGTTGGGCCCGGATGCGGCCGAGGGAATCGACGATCGCGGAAACGCCGTTGTTGGCGACCCGCACCAGCGGCAGGCCTTCCTCGACCGCGCGCAGGCGCGCGGCGGCGAAATGCTGGTAGGGGCCGGGCGAAATCCCGTACCAGGCGTCGTTGGTGAGGTTGAGCAGCCAGCCGGGTCTTTTGTTCTCGGGCGTCACGCGGCCCTCGAAGATCGCCTCGTAGCAAATCAGCGGCGAAGCCGGCGGCGCGCCCGGGATCGGCAGCGCAACCGGCCCGGGACCGGCGGAAAAGTCCACCGCGCCGTGGGTGATCTTGACGATCCCCGCCGGCAGCCACGCGCGCAGCGGGACATATTCGCCGAACGGAACCAGGTGCGCCTTGTCATAGCTGGCGGCGATCGCCCCATCGTCGGCGACGACGTGCAGGCTGTTCCAGACGCGAAACGGATTTACCCCGGGCGGCGTCGCGCGCGGCGCGCCGGTGATCAGCGCGCCGCCCGCGGGCACGGCGGCGGCGAGGTGCCGGCGCAGATCCGCGTTCCCCTCCAGATAAAACGGTACCGCCGTTTCCGCCCAAACGACATGGGTCGGCGGAGGCGACGCCGGCGCGCGGCTCATCGTGATCTGCTTGACGACATGCCCGGCGCGCTCGGACGCCACCCACTTCAAATCCTGCGGGATCGCCGGTTGGACGAGTCGAAGCCGAACGCCCGCGACGTCGGCCGCGGCCTGAGACCCGTATCCGGCGAGGCGCGCCGCGCCCGCCCCGAACCAGACCAGCAGTCCGCCCGCGATCAGGGCGGCGACGGGACCCGTCCGCGCCGAATCCGTTTTCGATCCGAGCGCCGCCGGCAGGGCCGCGAGCCACACGGTCGCGAGCGAAAGCCCGTGCACGCCGGTCCAGGCGGCGGGCTGGATCATGGTTTCCGAAAATACCCAGGCGGTGCCGATCAAATTCCAGGGAAAACCGGTCAGCACGATCCCCCGCAGCCATTCCAGCGCGACCCACGCGAGCGCGAACCACAGGATGCGCGCGAACCCGCCGGAGCCCGTCCCGGCGGTGACGCGGGCGAGCGCGCACGCCAAGGCGGGGAAAAGCCCGAGACCCGCCGCAAGGCCCCCGACGGCGAACGGCACCATCCACCCGAAGCGCGCCGCGTCCACCAGGAGCGCGTTGCCGAGCCAATAAAGCCCGGCGGCGAAAAACCCGAAGCCGAACCACCAGCCCGCGGCGAAGGCCGCCCAAACCGAGGACCCGGCGAAGGCCGCCCAAACCGAGGACCCGGCGAAGGCCGCGCGGATTCGTTCGCG
>CAYPQV010000006.1:89082-94071 GCA_964412955.1 uncultured Hyphomicrobiales bacterium | reverse complement strand
CGGCGAAGGCCGCCCAAACCGAGGACCCGGCGAAGGCCGCGCGGATTCGTTCGCGGCCGAACACGATCCACACCAGCCCGGTGAAGGAGACCGCCAGCACCGGCACCGCGTGAAAGGGCGGCAGCGCGAGAACCGCGATCGCGCCGAGCCCCGCGGCGGCCGCACGGCGGCGCCAGCCTTGCCAGGACTCGATGCGGCCGCGGAGCGCGTTCACGCCTTGGCCGCCGTCGCCGGCGGCCCGCCGCCGGGCGCGGACGCGCCGGAAACCGAAGACCCGACAGCATGAACGTCGCGCGAGAGATCCCGCCCGCGCCGTCTCACCCTCAGGCGCTTGATGCGGCGCGGGTCGGCGTCCATAACCTCGAATTCCAGGCCCGTGGACGGATGGCGCACCAATTGGCCCCGGATCGGAACCTGGCCGGCGGCGGCGGCGACCAGGCCGCCCAGGGTGTCGATTTCGGCCCGCTCCTCGGCGGCGAACGCGACGCCGGATTGGCGTTCGAAATCCTCCAGCGGGACGCGGCCGTCCGCCTCGAACGATCCGTCGGCGAGACGGACGACCATCGGCTGTTCGGGCCGGTCGTGCTCGTCCTCGATCTCGCCGACGATCTCCTCGACCAGGTCCTCGATGGTCACGAGGCCGTCGACGCCGCCGAATTCGTCCACCACCAGGGCCATATGCACGCGCTTGACCCGCATTTCGAGGAGAAGCTCGAGGGTGCGCATCGACGGCGCGACGAACAGGATGCGCCGCATGATCTTGTCGAGGGAGAATTCGGAATCGCGGCCGCGCCACGGCAGCACGTCCTTGATGTGAACCATGCCGAGCGCGTCGTCGAGGGTCTCGCGGTAGACCGGAAGCCGGGAATGCCCCTCGCGCGTCATGGTTTCGATGACTTCGGGCAGCTTGGCGCCGATTTCGATGGCGACGATGCCGGCGCGCGGCACCATCACGTCGGCGAGGTTGCGCTGGCGCATGCCGAGCACGTTGACGAGCAGGCGGCGTTCGGCTTCGCCGATCTCGGCCGCGGCCGGCGTGCCGGATTTCTCGATCAGCTCGCCGAGCGTGACCGGCGGCTGAGTTCGAGCCGCGCCGCGCCACAAGTTTTTCAGCCCCCGCAGCCGCTCGCGCAACGACGGCCGCGCCGAAGGCGGCGACGGGGACGGGGGTGGGTTCTTGTTCACCGCGCGCGCCTCCGGCGAACGCGCACCGGATGCGGCGCGTAGGGATTCGGCACACGAAGAGTTTCGAGCGCCTTGATTTCCAGACGCTCCATCCGCCGCGCCTCATGGGGGCGGCGATGGTCGTGCCCGAGCAGATGCAGGATTCCATGCACGACCAGATGGCGAAGATGGTCGGCGAGCGGCTTGCCTTCGGCGCGCGCCTCGGCGCGCGCGGGTTCGAGCGCGACGACCACGTCGCCGAGCGCCACCGGCTGGGCGGCCGTCCGAGGGGCGTCGTCGCCGTCGAGGGCGGCGAAGGCGAGTACGTTGGTCGGCTTGTCCTGCCCCCGCCACGCGCGATTGAGCACGCGCACACGGGCATCGTTCGTCAGCACCACCGCCGCCTCGGCGGTCGTCGCCGGCGGCAGGCGCGTTGCGCGCGCGACGGCGAACGCGGCGCGCGCCGCCCGTTCCGCGTGCCGGGCGGCCCCGGGCAACGCCCCGCGCCAGGCCGCCGACGCGACGCGGACGCCGATGTCGAGGGCGGGTTTCGTGCGCGCGTGCCGCATGGGGAGAATCAGTCGTCGGCCGCGGTCTCGCCGTCCCGCTCGTAGCGGGCGGCGGCGCGCGTGCGCTTTTCGGCGCGGTCGTAGGCGCGCACGATGCGCGACACCAGCGGATGGCGGACCACGTCGGCATCGGTGAATTCGACGAACGAGACGCCCTCGACCCCGGCGAGCGTCTCCATCGCGTGGCGCAGCCCCGAGCGGATCCCGCGCGGCAGGTCGACCTGGCTCAGGTCGCCGGTCACGGCCATGCGCGAGCCTTCGCCGAGGCGGGTCAGGAACATCTTCATCTGCACCGCGGTCGTGTTCTGCGCCTCGTCGAGGATGGCGAAGGCGTTGGTGAGCGTGCGTCCGCGCATGAAGGCGAGCGGCGCGACCTCGATTTCGCCGCTTTCCAGCCGCTTGGCCACCTGCGGCGCGGGCAGCATGTCATAGAGCGCGTCGTAGAGCGGGCGCAGGTAGGGGTCGACTTTTTCGCGCATGGAGCCGGGCAGGAAGCCGAGCTGCTCGCCCGCCTCGACCGCCGGGCGCGACAGGATGATGCGGTCGACCTCGCCCCGCACCAGTCGCTCGACCGCCTTGGCGACCGCGAGATAGGTCTTGCCGGTGCCGGCGGGTCCTTCGCCGATCACCAGCTCGTTTTCGTCGATGGCGCGCAGGTACGCCGCCTGGGTCGGCGTGCGCGGCGTGACGTGGCGGGTGCGCGTGCGCACGGCGAGCGACTCGAAATCGGAGGTGCCGCCGGGCGCGACCGCCATGCGCAGCGCCGCCTCGACCTCGGCCCGATCGACGGCGAAGCCGCGCTCGAGCCGGCGGTAAAGCGCGCCGAGCGCGGCGCGGGCGGCGGCGACCGCCTCGGCGGGACCGGCGACAGCGAGCGTGTTGCCGCGCGCCCGGATCGCCACCGGCAGGCGCGCCTCGATCAGGGCGAGGTGCGCGTGGTGCGCGCCGAACAACGCCTGGGCGAGCGCGTTGTCGTCGAACCGGAGATCGACGGTCTCCGCCGCGCCGGGAGCGGTCTTGCGTCGTTCGCTCATGCCGCCAACCGTTCGCCGGCGAGGCTGTTGGCGTATCCCGCGACGATGCGAATGTCCGCGATCGCGCCCAACAGGGATGCCGGCGCCGGGGCGTGCACCGCCTGCATGTAGGGACTGCGCCCGACCAGCTGGCCCGCGCGCTTGCCTTCGCGCTCGAACAGGACCGGCAGGGTGAGGCCCGCGCAGCGTTCGTTGAAGGCGCGCTGCTGCGTATCGAGCAGGTCCTGAAGAACCGCGAGGCGCTCGGCCTTGACCGCGTCCGGTACCTGGTCGGCCAGCGCGGACGCGGGCGTGCCCGGGCGCGCGCTGTACTTGAAGGAATAAGCCTGGGCGAAGCCGACCTCGCGCACCAGCGCCAGCGTCGCCTCGAAATCGGCGTCGGACTCGCCCGGAAACCCGACGATGAAGTCGGACGCCAGCGCGAGATCGGGCCGGGCAGCGCGCAGGGACCCGGCGAGACGGCGGAAATCGTCCGCGCCGTGACGGCGGTTCATGGCGGCCAGCACCCGGTCGGAGCCCGACTGCACGGGCAGATGCAGGTACGGCATCAGGGCGGGGACGTCGCGGTGCGCGTCGATCAGATCGTCGCCCATGTCGGCGGGATACGAGGTGACGTAACGGATGCGCGCCACGCCCGCGATGTCGGCGACGGCGCGGATCAGGCGCGCGAGCGTCCAGGTTTTTCCGTCCGGACCCTCGCCCCGGTAGTTGTTGACGTTCTGGCCGAGAAGCGTGATCTCGCGCGCGCCCCGGGACGCGAGCGAGCGGACCTCGGCCAGCACCGGACGCGCGGGACGCGAATACTCGGCGCCGCGGGTGTAGGGCACGACGCAGAAGGTGCAGAACTTGTCGCAGCCCTCCTGCACGGCGACGAAACCGGCGGCAGCTCCGGTGCCGGGCGCGCGCGTTTCGGGAAGATGATCGAACTTGGATTCGGCCGGGAATTCGGTTTCCAGAACCGCGCCCGACGCGCGCGACGCGCGCGCGACCATCTCGGGCAGGCGGTGGTACGTCTGCGGCCCGAAGATCAGATCGACGTAGGGCGCCCGCGCGCGGATTTCCGCGCCTTCCGCCTGGGCGACGCAACCCGCGACCGCGAGGGTCAGACGTCGGCCTTCCGCCGCGCGCGCGCGCTTGATCTCGTGCAGCCGGCCGAGGTCGGAATAGACCTTTTCCGCCGCCTTCTCGCGGATGTGGCAGGTGTTCAGGATCACGAGGTCGGCGTCGGCCGCGTCCTCGGCCGGGCCGTAACCGAGCGGGGCCAGCAACTCCGCCATGCGGGCGGAGTCGTAGACATTCATCTGGCAGCCGTAGGTCTTGATGTAAAGCTTTCGGGTCAACGCGCCGGCCGGGGGTTTATGCGGCAATTGTTCGCCCGCGCCGTTGCCCTGTCAAGAAGGCGGAAAACCGCGCCGAAAGGCACTATTTGCCTCCGCCCTTGGCCGGCTCCTTGGCCTCCAGCGGCACGGCGTACAATTCGAGTCGGTGGCCGACCAGGCGGTAGCCGAGCTGGCGGGCGATTTTTTCCTGGATCGCCTCGATCTCGGCGTTTTGAAACTCGATCACCCGATGCGAGTGCATGTCGATCAGATGGTCGTGGTGTTCCTCGCCGACTTCCTCGTAGCGGGAGCGGCCGTCGCCGAAGTCGTGCTTCTCGACGATGCCGGCTTCCTCGAACAGGCGCATGGTGCGGTAGACGGTGGCGATGCTGATGCGCGAATCGATCGCGTTCGAACGGCGGTGCACTTCCTCGACGTCGGGGTGGTCGGACGCATCGGACAGCACGCGGGCGATGATCCGGCGTTGGCCGGTCATTTTCATGCCCTTGTCGATGCAGAGTTTTTCGATGGTCGAGAGCATGCCCTTGTTCCCCCGGGTCCGGATGGACCACCGCGGCCAGTATAGACGACCCCGGCGTTTTCCAGAACCGGCTTCATGCGTTATTATTCCGCCATGAACAAGCCCGAATCCCGTGTGGTCTCATCGGGAATCCGCGTCCTCGACATCACCGCCGAGACCTGCCCGATGACGTTCGTGCGCGTCAAGCTCGCGATCGAGCGCCTGGGCGCGGGCGAAATTCTCGACGTCCGACTCAAGGGCCAGGAACCGCTGCGCAACGTGCCCCGCTCGCTCGCCGAACACGGTCACACGGTGCTCGAATTGGTTCCCGAACGGGCGGACGCAAGCGGCCCGGACGCGCCGCACCGGTTGCGGGTGCGGAA
>CAYPQV010000006.1:0-88982 GCA_964412955.1 uncultured Hyphomicrobiales bacterium | reverse complement strand
CCGAACGGGCGGACGCAAGCGGCCCGGACGCGCCGCACCGGTTGCGGGTGCGGAAAGAAGCCGGAAAAAAACCTTAACTTTCCTTCGGAAACGTCACGTCCGGCGGACGGAGATAGGGGGACCTTGGCGGAAGCGCCATAGCCCAGGTGTAATGATATTGATTTAAAAGAGGCGTTTGGAAAAATCTTCAAATCGCCTGTCAAAATTTTCACGAGTTGTCCGCTGCTCACGTAGCCGGTCACACGCTTTATGGGCTTCTATAAGGTGATTATTCGCAACCTGCTCAAATTGAATCTTCCGCGTTGGATCAATCTCGCTCTGAGCGATGCGATTCGCTTCGTAAAACTGTCCAAGACGCCCTTGTATTTGAGCCAAAAGCGCGGCGACGCGGGTGAAAAAAATTCGAACGTCTTTTCGAAGGCTTGTGTCTTTAATAAAGACAAGGTTTTCACGGTTACGGCCATAAACCGCTATTTCAGCAGCGATCGTTTCTAGAAATTCATGGTCAATCCGTCGATTGCGGTCGCGGTTATCTTCTAAATTCTGAATCAGATCACACACGCTCCCAATGAGGTCTTGGCAGAAGGCGGCGACTGTTCTTCGGCGTTGTAAGTTGTTCAACCAAGTCGTGACAATCGCGACGAAGATGGCCAACAGCAGTCCGAGGGCAATTCCCCAAACGAATTCTGATTCGAGAATTTTGGTCACCCACCCCATAAACCTAGTTTAGCGGTGCGCTGCCATGGGTAACAGAGGTATAAAACCGGCAACAAGCCGAAAACCCGCTGTTCGACGAAAGTCATGTCCTTCCGGTAAATCGCGCCGCCGTGCGCAAACGAAATGGCGTCCTGTCGGCGGTGGTTTTTGCTTGAAAAAACGCCCTTGCTCTGGTGAAATGATTTCACTATCCTGGCGGCGTGAAAACCGGCGGATGGGACGATGACCACGGTCCGGCGTTTCGGCAACCTGCGCCTCGCGATTTTCGTGGACCACAATCCGCCCCACTTCCACGTCCTCGGCCCCGATTGCGCGGTGGTCGTGAACCTGAGGACGTTCGAGATCATGGAGGGAAACCGCGAGGCCGGCGACATCCGCCATGTCCTGAAATGGGCCGAGGCCAACGCGGATTCCCTCCGGCGGATCTGGCGAGAACTGAACGAGTAGGAAAAACCATGTCCCGAGCGAAGCGACCGAACGTCGTCTCCGTCGAGTCCGCGCGCGGCGGCCTCCTCCGCATCCGCTGGCGGGACCACGGCGAGGATGCCGTGGATATTTCCGAGCTGATCGTCGCCCGGCGCGCCCTCGCGCCCCTCAAGAAGCCGAAAATCTTCGCCAAGGCGCGTCCGGGCGAGCACGGCTGGACCGTGCGCTGGAGCGGAGACCTCGAACTCGACGCCGATCACCTCTATCGCCTCGCCCGCTACCAGGCGAAGGATTCGCTCCGCCCGGAAGCCTTCCGGAACTGGCGCGCCAAGCACGGGTTGAGCCAGGCCAAGGCGGCGGCGGCCCTCGGCGTCAGCGACCGCATGGTCAAGTACTACGAGGACGGCAGCCACATGATTCCGAAAACCGTCATGCTCGCATGCCGGGGCTACGACGCTTTGCGTTCCGCCGCCTGACCTCCCCAATGACCGGGAATCAGGCGTCCCTGGGCAACGTCACGTCCGGCGGACGGAGGTAGAAGGGTTTCGGCGCCCGCGCCGCGCCCCGTCCGTGGCGTTCGGCGGCGAGGGCCGCGATCCGTGCCGGGTCGGGCGCGTCCGTTCCCGCGCAAACCTCGGCCGCGATGCCGGCTTCGGCCAGCGCCTTGCGCGCGCGCATGGCGCCGTCGCCGGCAAGGACAAATCCGGGCGTGAGGTTCGCGGCGCGGACGAGTTCGGGCAGTCCCTCGGGCGGCAGCGATTCCGCCTCGCCGATATGCAGGCCGGAGGAGTCGAACGCCTGCGCGAACAGATCGGCGCGGCGGCTTTCGACGACGGCCAGTACCGCATCCCTTCGCACGGTTCGCGCGGCCGAAGCCAGAGCTTCGAGCGTGGTGACGCCGATACAGGGCTTGTTCGCCGCGAGCGCGATGCCGCGCGCCGCCGCCAGGCCGATGCGGATGCCGGTGAAGGCGCCGGGTCCGACCGTGGCCGCGACCAGGTCGAGGTCGGCGTAGGCGCGCTTTCCTTCCGACATCACGCTTTCGATCATCGGCATCAGCGCCTCGGCGTGTCCGCGTTCCATCGCCCGCGAGCGGACGGCGAGCGTGTCGCCGCCCGAAACGAGCGCGACCGAGCAGGCGGACATGGCGGTATCGAGCGCGAGCACCAGCATGGCGCGAGCGTATCAGCCGGCCAGCACGCGGCGTAGCACGATCACGATGCCGGCGACGACGGCCGCCCCGCCCAGCGAAAACGGCAGGTTCCAGCGCCAGGCGATGTGCCAGTGGCCGACGCCGACGGCGCGGCCCATGATGATGTTGGTCGCCGAGAACGGCGACACGTTGGTGCCCATGCCCCACAGCGCCATCAGAAACAGCGCGAGCAGCGGCAACGGCAAGCCGAAGATTGCGGGCGGAATGACGGTGCCGATCATCACCACCGCGATCACCGGATGAAGCCCGAGCGCGCTCGCGCCGATCAGGCCGAGGGCGAACGCGGCGATCAGCCCGTCGGAGCCGAGGCCGAGCAGGCCGATGGCCTCGCTCGCCTTCGCGTCCGGCACCGCCCGGGCGACGCCGGCGCTGAAGGTGTTGGCGGCCGTGAACATCAGCGTTTCGGTGCGCAAATCGGAAAGCCGGGTCACCACCTTGCGGGCGACATCGGCGATCGAATCGAGCGCGGATTGCGGCCGGCGGTTGGCCCGCCACAGGACGGCGAACGGCGGCGCCAGCAGGCCGAGCACGATCGGGATCGAAAATCCGGTCAGCTCCACCAGGCCGATCACGCCGACCAGCAGCGCGCCCACCAGCCCGGCGAGGCGAAGCGCGGCTTCCGGCGGCAAGGGCCGCCAAGACGATAACCCGCGCGCGCCCGTTGCCGCCGGGTCTTCAAGTTTTGGCGCTTGCGCGCCGGGCGGCAACGGCACGACCGGCGCGTTGATCGGCGCGCGCGCGGGGTTGAGCAGGCGGTCCGCGAGCCACGCGCACATGAGCAGCGTAAGCGCGATGCCCGCCCCGTAGGGCGCGATCGAGACCCAGCGCACCTCGGGCAGGATGGCGAGGATGACCGCCGTGCCGACGAACAGCGGCGACCAGGAGGTGCCGGTGGCGAACCCCTGCAGCAGCGCGCGGGCAAGCCGGCGGCGGGTTTCCGGCTTCTCCTGCTTGCCGATCAGGATCGCGAGCAGCGAAACCGCGACCAGGTTGAACACCGAGCCGAGCAGGTGGGCGGCGAGCGCCAGCGTCGCGAAACGCCAGCCGGGCGGCTGGCTCGCGACCGTGTCGCGCGCGGCGCGCAAGGACGGGCTGTCCAGCGCCGGCACGGTGAGCCAGGCGACCGCCGCGAACAGCACCAGGAACGGCAACGAGGCCTTGAGGCCGCGCATGAGCGTCTGCGGGACCGCGTCGAGGAGCGGCGCTCCCGGCGCGGATGCCGCCGCGGCGAGGCCGGCGGCGATCAGGACCCCGGCGATCAGCAACTGCGGCCAAGCGACCAGGCGGACTTCGATGACGATGAAGAGGGCGAGGCACGCGACCGCGACTTCGGACGCGAACGGGACTCCGAACGCGTCGAGCAGCGCGGCGACCACGAGCGCGAGATAGAGCCAGGAGGAAAGCGCGGGCATGACCGAGATCGCCGCTGCCAGGGGAGACGTCGGGGCTTATACTGCGGGCATCCGGGGTTTGGCGCAATTTTTTCGGGAATGACGTCCGCCATGCTGGTCGAAATCGGCGAAACGAGCCACGGGGTCCTGATCGACCTCCGCTACGGGACCGCGGACAATTTCACGGGCAAGCCGGTCTACCGCAACCCGCGCTGCTGGCTCCACCGCGACGCGGAAGCGCTGCTCGCGCGCGCGACCGACCTGGCGGCGCGTCAGGGTCTCAAGATCAAGATCTTCGACGCCTTCCGCCCGTCGGAGGCGCAATGGGCTCTCTGGAATCACACGCCCGATCCCGAATTCCTGGCCGATCCCCGGCGCGGCTCGCCCCATTCGCGCGGCGCGGCCCTCGATCTCACGCTCGCGGACGGGATGGGGCGCGAACTCGACATGGGCACCGCGTTCGACGCCTTCACGCCGCTATCGCATCACGGCAGCGTCGCCGTGCCGGAACCGGCGCAGCGCAACCGGTTCCTGCTGCTCGGGCTGATGACGGCGGCCGGGTTCGATTTCTACCGGAACGAATGGTGGCACTATCAGATGTTCGACAGCCGCCGTTACCCGGTGCTGTCCGACAGCGCGCTGCCGTCGCCCATGATGTGAGTCGCCGCTACGCGCGCGGCGGCGGCACCAGAATCGTGTCGGCGGGCGGGCGGCTTTCGTCCGCGCGGGGATAATCGAGAATGTGGTGCAAGCCCCGGCTTTCTTTCCGCGCCAGCGCCGAGCGGATGATCAGTTCCGAGGTCACCGCCATGTCGCGCAGCTCGATCAGCGCCGGCGTGACCCGGAAGCGGGCGTAATATTCGTCGATTTCGCGTTTCAGCAGTTCGATCCGGCTGAGCGCCCGTCGCAGGCGCTTTTCGGTGCGCACGATGCCGACGTAATCCCACATGAACTGCCGGATTTCGCCGCGATTGTGGCTGACCACCACTTCTTCGTCCGAATCGCGCACCTGGCTTTCGTCCCACGGCGGCAACGCGGGCGGCGGCTCATAAGCCGGCAGCGCGCGCGCGACGTCCCGGGCGGCGGCGCGGGCGAACACGACGCATTCGAGCAGCGAGTTGGAGGCCAGCCGGTTGGCGCCGTGCAGCCCGGTGAACGCGCATTCGCCCGCGGCGTAGAGCGCGGCCAGATCGGTCCGCGCCGCGAGGTCGGTCACGATGCCGCCGCAGGTGTAGTGCGCCGCCGGCACCACCGGAATCGGCCCCCGGGTCATGTCGAAGCCCGCCTCCAGGCAGCGGCGGTGCAGCATCGGAAAATGTTCGCACACGAAATCCGCCGGACGGTGGCTGATGTCGAGATGGACGCAGGCGAGGCCGAGCCGCTTCATTTCGTGGTCGATGGCGCGGGCGACGATGTCGCGCGGCGCGAGCTCGCCGCGCGGATCGAACCGGTCCATGAAACGCTCGCCGCCGGGAAGAGTGAGCACGCCGCCCTCGCCGCGCACCGCTTCGCTGATCAGGAACGGCTCGCCGTCGCGCAGGAAGAGCGAAGTGGGATGAAACTGGGTGAATTCCATGTCGGCGACGCGGCAACCGGCGCGCCAGGCCATGGCGAGCCCGTCGCCGCCGCCCGCGGCCGGGTTGGTGCAGTGGCGATAGACGCCGCTCGCGCCCCCGGTCGCCATCATCACCGCGCGCGCGGCGAACGTCTCGACCCGGCCGGACGCGGTATCGAGCGCGTAGGCCCCGACGCAACGGGGCTTGCCGTCGGTCCCGGGAAGCCGGATCAGGTCGACGGCGAGCCGGTTCTCGATCAGGCGCAGGTTGGGCCGCTTGACCGCCTCGTTTTCCAGGCACGCCTGCACCGCGCGCCCCGTGGCGTCCTCGGCGTGCGCCACGCGGCGGAAACTATGCCCGCCCTCGCGCGTCAGGTGCGGCGTCTTGCCCGCCCCGTTCTTCTCCCACGTCAATTGGATGCCGAGATCGATCAGCCAGCGGATGGTTTCGGGTCCGCGCTCGACCGCGAAGCGGACCGCCGCTTCGCGGCACAGCCCGGCGCCCGCCGCGAGGGTGTCCTGGACGTGCGCCTCGATCGAATCGTCCGGGCCGAGCACGGCGGCGATGCCGCCTTGCGCGCGGTTGGTCGCGCCTTGGTTGAGCGGTCCCTTGGACAGCACCGTGACCGCGAGCGTGCGCGGCAGATCGAGCGCGAAAGCGAGGCCGGCGGCCCCGCTGCCGAGCACCAGCACGTCGCAGACATGGCCCGGAGCGTTCATGGCGCCTCAACCTCCCGACGGCGTCCGGCGGCGGATCATTCGATCCGGCAGGCTTCTTCGAACGCGAAGCGCGGGCTGCGGGGAAAGAGATTCTTCGTGCTGCCGTGGCCGAGGTTGCAGAGAAAGTTCGATTTAACCTTGCCGCCCGGAAAAAACAGCTTGTCCACCATCGCGTTGTCGAAACCCGACATCGGGCCGCAGTCGAGGCCGAGCGCGCGGGCGGCGATGATCAGATAGGCGCCCTGCAGGGTGCCGTTGCGGAAGGCGGTGGTTTCGATCAGCGGTTGGTTGCCCGCGAACCACGCGCGCGCGTCGGTATGGGGGAAGAGCCTGGGCAGGTGCTCGTGGAATTCGAGATCGTGACCGATGACGGCGATGGCCGGCGCGGTCATCGCCTTCTCGACGTTGGTCGGCATCAGCGCGGGTTTGAGTTTTTCCTTGGCGGCGGGCGTGACGACGAAGACGATCCGGGCCGGGCTGCAATTGGCGCTGGTCGGACCCATGCGCGCGAGGTCCCAGAGTTTGCGCAGCGTCGCCTCGGGGATCGGTTCGGGTTTCCAGGCGTTGTAGGTGCGCGCATCGAGAAAAATGCGGTCGAGGGCGGCCTGGTCGAGCGCTTGGGGCATCGGTTATTCTCCGTACGGTTGGATCGACGATTACGTTCCGATCGGGCCGCCGTTCTTCCTGACGATCGCGACGACGGCGGGACGCGGCGGCACATCGGACTTGAAATCGGGCCAGCGGGTCGATGGCTTATCGAACGTCGAGCCTTCGCCCGGATGCTGCACGGCGACGAACAGCGTCGTGTTGTCGGGCGTAAAAGAGGGCCCGCACATCTCGGCGCCGCGCGGACAGCCGTAGAAGAATTTCACCAGCCCGCGCCCCGGGCCTTCCAGATCGCAGGCGTACATGCCATCGGGAATCTTGTTGCGCGCCTGGGCCGAGCCCTGGTCGGTCGAAATCCAGAGGCGCCCGCGGTTGTCGAACGCGACGTTGTCCGGCGCGGCGAGCCACACGCCCTCCTCGGCCTGGCGCGCGTGGTATTGCGCGCCGTGCGCGGGATTGCGCGGATCGCCGGCGAGCAGCAGGATGTTCCAGCGGAACCGGTCGGCGTCGTGGCGCGCGTCCGCCGCCGTCGCGCCTTCGTTCTCGGTACCGGGAGGAATCAATTCGACGATGTGGCCGAACGGATTGGGCCCGCGCGGGTTGGCGGCGTCGGTCTCGCCCGCCTTGCGCGCCGAGTTGTTGGTGAGCGCGACATAGACCCGGCCCGAGCGGGGCGAGGGTTCGACGTCCTCGGGCCGGTCCATGGGCGTCGCGCCGACGAGATCGGCGGCGCGGCGGGTTTCGATCAGCACGTCGGCTTGGCTATGGAATCCGCGGGCGGGCCCGAGCGGGCCCCGGCCGAACACCAGCGGCCGCCATTCCAGCGTGCCGTCGGCGAAAAACCTGGCGACCGCGAGCGTGCCCTTGTCCAGAAGATCGCGCGCGCTTTCCGGCTTGGCGGGATCGAAGCGGCCATCGCTGACGAAACGGTAGAGATATTCGTTGGCCTGATCGTCGCCGGAATAAACCACCACGCGGCCGTCCTTGAGCCGCGCGCAGGTCGCGCCTTCGTGCTTGAACCGGCCGAGGGCGGTCCGTTTCGCCGGAACCGATCGCGGATCGTAGGGATCGATTTCGACGATCCAGCCGAAGCGGTTGGGTTCGTTCGGTTCCTTTTCGACGTTGAAACGGTCGTGGTGACGCCACCAGGCGTATCGGGAGCGCGCCGAAAGCCCCATGCGCTTGTGGTTGGCGGCCTCGTCGGTCATCGCCGGCTCGCCGCCGAAGTAGGTGTTGACGTTTTCTTCGGCGATCAGGACCGTGCCCCAGGGCGTGACGCCGCCGGCGCAGTTGTTGAGGGTGCCGCGCACCCGGGTTCCGGTCGGATCGGCCTGGGTCTTGAGGCGCGCGTAACCGGCGCACGGGCCCGAAACGCGCATCTCGGTTTCGCCGGTGATGCGCCGGGCGTACCGGCTGCCGCTCGCGACCGTCCATTGCGCGCCGGCCTTGCGCACTTCCAGAATGGTGTGGCCGTGCGCCGCGATTTCGACGTCGGCCTGCGCGCGCGTGACCTTTTCGGAACGGTTTTGGACGGTTATCCCCGGCCACATCAATTCGGCCATGGTGTATTCGTGACTGACGCAGAGCAGGCCGTGGTCGGAAGCATTCGACCCTTTGGGCAGCGGCATGAACGCCATGAAGTCGTTGTTGTAACCGAACTGCGCGGCCTGCGCGGCGGCGGTTTGCGCGCCCACGTCGAACGCGGGCGCGCCGGACAGCACCGGATCGCCCCAGCGGATCACAACCTGGCCCGCGTATCCGGGCGCGACTCCGTGATCGTCGCCGATGGCGTGCCGGGGCGAACGGAACGTCAGGGTCGAGATATCGCGCGTCGCGGCGCCCGCCGCGCCGGCGAACAACGCGCCGCCGGCCAGCAGGCCGGTCGCCGCCATCGCCTGACGCCGGGTGAGCCGTTCGCCGATCAGGCGCGCGAGGGTCGCCGCGTGGGGGCGGCGAACCGGAAGGTCGTCTTGGTCGCTGCCCCGTGCCACCGAGCGCGCTCCGTCAGCGCACCGCTTCGCACGCGGCGAGCGCGGCCATGGTCACAATTTCGGACACGGTCGAGCCCATGGGCACGATCTGCGCGGGCTTGGCCAGCCCGAGCAGGATCGGGCCCAGCACCGTGTGTCCGCCGAGCTGATGCAGGAGCTTCGACGAAATCTGCGAACTGTGCAGCCCCGGCATGATCAGCACGTTGGCCGGGCCCTTCAGGCGGCAGAAGGGATAAAGCTTGAGCAGGTCGGGGTCGAGCGCCACGTCGACCGCCATTTCGCCGTCGTATTCGAAATCCACCTTGCGCCGGTCGAGGATCTGCACCGCCTGGCGGATGACTTCTGCTTTCGCGAGCGGGGGGTTGCCGAAGTTGGCGAACGAAATCATGGCGACGCGCGGCTCGTGGCCGAGGCGGCGGGCTTCGGCCGCGGCCTGTTCGGCGAATTCGGCGAGTTCCGCCGGCGTCGGGCTGTCGTGCACGGCGGTATCCGCGATGAACAGCGTGCGGCCGCCCGCCAGCACCATCGAAAGCCCGATCACGTGCTGGCCGGGCTTTGATTCGATCACGCGCGTGATGTCCTCGAGCGCGATGTTGTAGTTGCGGGTCACGCCGGTGACGAGCGCGTCGGCGTCGCCGTGCGCGACCATGCACGCGGCGAACACGTTGCGGTTCTGGTTGACCATGCGCTGGCAGTCGCGCAGCAACAGGCCGTTGCGCTGCTGGCGGTCGTAGAGATATTCGGTGTAGCGCCGGTTCCTATCGCTGGTGCCGGCGTTGACGATCTCGATGCCGTCGACGCCGGGAAGTCCGGCGGCGCGCGCCGCGTCGCGGATGCGGTCTTCCTGGCCGACCAGGACCGGGATGCCGTAGCCGGCGGCGCGGAACGAGAGCGCCGCGCGCACGGTCTTTTCCTCCTCGCCCTCGGCGAACACCACCCGGCGCGGGTTGGCGCGCGCCGACTCGAAGATCGCCTGCAAGCTGCCGACGGTCGGGTTGAGCCGGGCCGAGAGGCGCTGGGCATACGCCCCCATGTCGATGATCGGGCTGCGCGCCACGCCCGAATCCATCGCCGCCTTGGCCACCGCCTGCGGGATCGCCACGATCAGGCGCGGATCGAACGGCACCGGGATGATGTATTCCGGCCCGAAGCGCAGCCGGCGCCCGGCGTAGGCCGCGTCCACCTCGTCGGGCACGTCCTCGCGCGCGAGCTGGGCGAGCGCATGCGCCGCCGCGATCTTCATCGCGTCGTTGATGGTGCTGGCGCGCACATCGAGGGCGCCGCGGAAGATGTAGGGAAAGCCGAGCACGTTGTTGATCTGGTTGGGATAGTCGGACCGGCCGGTGGCGATGATCGCGTCCGAGCGCACGGCGCGCACGTCCTCGGGCGTGATTTCGGGGTCGGGATTGGCCATGGCGAAAATGAGCGGTTTCGCCGCCATCGACCCGACCATGTCCTTGGACACCGCGTCCTTGACCGACAGGCCGAAGAAGACGTCGGCGCCTTCCAGCGCCTGGGCCAGCGTGCGCGCCTTGGTCTTGGCCGCGTGCGCGCTCTTCCACTGGTTCATGTGCTCCTTGCGGTCCTGGTGGATGACGCCCTTGGTGTCGCACAAGATCACGTTGTCGTGCCGCATGCCCATGCCCTTGAGCAGTTCGACGCAGGCGATCGAGGCGGCGCCGGCGCCGTTCACCACCAGCCTGGCCTCGGCCAGCGTCCGGCCGGTGAGATGGAGCGCGTTGATCAGCCCGGCGGCGGCGATGATGGCGGTGCCGTGCTGGTCGTCGTGGAACACGGGAATGTCGAGCAGCTCGCGCAGGCGCTGCTCGATCATGAAGCATTCGGGCGCCTTGATGTCCTCGAGGTTGATGCCGCCGAACGTCTTGCCGAGGAAGCGCACGCAGTTGACGAATTCGTCCACGTCCTGGGTATCGACCTCGAGGTCGATGCCGTCGATGTCGGCGAAGCGCTTGAACAGCACCGCCTTGCCTTCCATCACCGGCTTGGCGCCGAGCGCGCCCAGGTTGCCGAGGCCGAGCACGGCGGTGCCGTTGGAAATCACCCCGACCACGTTGCCCTTGGCGGTGTAGTCGTAGGCGAGCGTGGGGTCGCGGAAAATTTCCAGGCACGGCGCGGCGACGCCGGGCGAATAGGCGAGCGACAGGTCGCGCTGGGTCGTGAGCGGCTTGGTCGCGCGAATCTCGATCTTGCCCGGCCGCCCCGTCGCGTGCATGCGCAGCGCCTCGGCGTAGATTTCGCGGTTGTCGTGGCTGTCGGGACGGTCGTTCATGGCCGAGGGTCTCTTGATTTCGATGCGTTCAGGCGGAATGGACCATCTCGTGCAGATGGACGTTGAGCCCGCCGCAATCCTTCATGATGCCGATCGCCTTGCGTTCGGCTTCCGCGCCGGAGACGCGCACCCACAGAATGACGCTGCCGGCGGCGAGCGCGCGCAGATAGCTTTCGCGATCGGTGGTGGAGGTGACCTCGTCGACCACTTCCTTGACCGCGGCGCCGCCGACGGCGGCGGCGATCAGGGCGGCGACGGTGGCGGCGACGGGGCCGCCGACCAGGATCACCGCCCCGGCGGCGACCAAGGGGGCCTCGTACTTGATCTCGCCCGCGACCGCGATCAGGGCGTCCTTCCACGGGCGCGAGTCGCGCTCGACCGCATCGAGCGAGTCGTGGGTCGAAAGCACGCTCAGGTCCGCGCGCGAGAAACCGGCTTCGGTCAGCGCCTTGACCGCGCGCGCGAAGGACTTATGGCTGGCGAAGTGGCCGACAACCTCGAGGCTGCGGCCTTCGGTGCGCGCGGACACGAACTTCGGAACTCCCCAAGTACGGGCTTGTTGTTGGTTGTCGTTGCGTCACCGGCCATTGTGCCCAACCGACCGGCGGCGGCGCAAGGCGTTCGAATCCCCCGCTTTCCGGCGCAAGAACGGCCCAGCCCCCATGATGATCATGCGTCGCAAGCGTGATAAGGTCCGCGCATCGAGAGGATCGAAATGGCGGAAAAGGCGCGCGCGCGGTCGATGGAACAGGGCCGCCTCTGGGAGGAACCCGAGGCGGCCCCCGAGGCGCCGGCGCCCGCGCCCGAAGGGGCGCAAAATAATAGCTTGCCCGAAGGGGCGCAAAATGACCGCTCGCCCGAAGCCGCCCCCGGCCCCGGCGAGTCCGCCACGACCCCGGTCATGGCCCAGTACCTGGCGCTCAAGCGCGAATACCCGGACGCGCTGCTGTTCTTCCAGATGGGCGATTTCTTCGAGCTGTTTTTCGACGACGCCGCGGCCGCCGCGGGCGCGCTCGACATCGCGCTCACCAGGCGCGGCAAGCACCTCGGCCAGGACATCCCCATGTGCGGGGTGCCGGTGCATTCCTACGAATCCTATCTCGCCCGCCTGATCCGCAAGGGATTCAAGGTCGCGATCTGCGAGCAGCTCGAAAACCCGGCGGCAGCGAAAAAGCGCGGCGCCAAGGCGACGCTCAAGCGCGACGTGACCCGCGTGGTGACGCCGGGCACGCTGACCGAGGACGCGCTGCTCGATTCCCGGCGCAACAATTTCATCGCCGCCCTGGCCGAGGCCGAAGGGGGTTCGGCGCTGGCCTGGCTCGACGTGTCGACCGGTGCGTTCTTCGTCGAGGCGCTCGCCGCCGGAAACGGCGGCGAGGCGGCGCTGGCCGCCGTGCTCGCGCGCGTCGGCGCGCGCGAGATCGTGCTCTCGGACCGATTGGTCCAGAAGCCCGCCCTGTTCGAAATCCTGCGCGACTGGAAGGAGCGGCTGACCATCCTGCCCGCCGTCCGCTTCGACAGCGCCAACGGACGGAAACGCCTGGAATCGCTTTACGGCGTCGCCGCCCTCGACGGCTTCGGCGCGTTCGGCCGCGCCGAAATCGCCGCCGCCGGCGCGCTGGTCGATTACGTCCAGCTGACGCAGAAAGGAAAGCTCCCCCGCCTCGCCCCGCCGATGCGCCAAGGCTCGGGCATGACCATGGAAATGGACGCGGCGACGAGGCGCAACCTGGAACTCGAGGAATCGCTCGCGGGCGAACGAGCGGGAAGCCTGCTCGGCGCGATCGATTGCACCGTCACCGGCCTGGGCGCGCGCGCCTTGGCCGCGCGCCTGGCCGCGCCGCTCGCGGACGTCGCCGCCATCGAGGCGCGGCTCGACGCGGTCGCGTTCTTCCGCGAAGACGACGATACCCGGGACAAGACGCGCGCCCTGCTCGCCCGCACGCCGGACATCGAGCGCGCGCTGGCGCGGGTCGCGCTCGGGCGCGCGGGCCCGCGCGACGTGGCGGCCCTGCGCGACGGCCTCGCGCGCGCGGGCGAGATGCGCGACATCATCGCCGCCGCGAATAAAACGCCGCCCGCGCTCCTCGCCGAGGATGTCCGGGGCCTCGGCCATTGGGGCGCGCTGGTCGACCGGCTTGCGCGCGCGCTCGCGCCCGACCTGCCGGCGCTCACGCGCGACGGCGGCTTCGTCGCCGACGGCTACAGCCCGGAGTTGGACGAACTGAAAACGCTCCGCGACGAAAGCCGCCGCCTCGCCGCCGCCCTGCAGGCGCGCTACGCGGAACTGTCCGGCGTCGCGGCGCTGAAGGTGCGCCACAACAACGTGCTCGGCTATTTCATCGAGGTGCCGGCCAAGCAGGCCGACCGGTTGATGACGCGCGCGGGCGAATCCCCGCGCGCATCAAAAGATGCGCCCCTATCGGGGCGCGCGGACAACCTGTTCATCCACCGCCAGACCATGGCCGGCGCGGTGCGCTTCTCGACCGTCGAACTGGGCGAGCTCGAAGGCCGCATCGCCACCGCGGCGGAAAAGGCGCTCGCCCTGGAACTGAAGATTTTCGCCGATTTGTGCGCCGACGTGCTCGGCCGGGCCGAGGACATCGGCCGCACCGCCGCCGCCATCGCCGCGATCGACGCGGCGGCCGCCCTCGGCCTGCTCGCGCGACGCGAAGACTGGTGCCGCCCGACGGTGGACCGCGGCGCCGATCTCGCGATCGAGGGCGGCCGACATCCGGTGGTCGAGGCCGCGCTCAAGCAATCGGGACGCCAATCCTTCGTCGCCAACGACTGCGCGCTCGTCGACGGATCGCGGCTCTGGCTGCTGACCGGACCCAACATGGCGGGCAAGAGCACGTTTTTGCGCCAGAACGCGCTGATCGCGATCCTCGCCCAGACCGGCTCGTTCGTGCCGGCGCGCGCCGCGCGCATCGGCGTGGTCGACCGGCTCTTTTCGCGGGTCGGCGCCGCCGACGATCTCGCGCGCGGGCGTTCGACCTTCATGGTCGAAATGGTCGAGACCGCCGCCATCCTCAACCAGGCGGGCGAACGGGCGCTGGTGATCCTCGACGAAATCGGGCGCGGCACCGCGACCTTCGACGGCCTTTCCATCGCCTGGGCGACGGTCGAGCACCTGCACGAGGTCAACCGCTGCCGCGCCCTGTTCGCGACCCATTACCACGAACTGACCGCGCTCGCCGAACGGTTGCCGCAGCTTTCCTGCCACGTCCTCAAGGTCAAGGAGTGGAGGGGCGAGGTGGTGTTCCTGCACGAAGTCGGGCCGGGGTCGGCGGATCGCTCCTACGGCATCCACGTCGCCAAGCTGGCCGGGCTGCCGCCCGCCGTGGTGGCGCGCGCCGAGGAGATTCTGCACCGGCTCGAAAAATCGGAGCGCGCCGGCGGCGCGCGCGAACTGGCGGGCGACTTGTCGCTCTTTTCCGCCGAGCGCCCGGAGCCGGCCGCCGCCGAGAGCGCGGCCGAGCGCGCCTTGCGCGACGTCAACCCGGACGCGCTCACGCCCAAGGAAGCGCTCGAACTGATCTACCGGCTGAAAGCGCGGCTCGGGGAGAACGGCTCGTGAGCGCCATCACCAAGCCGCGCGACATCTTCGACCGCAAGCGCCTGCTCGCGCGCGCCGACGACGCGTTGCCCGCGAAGGTCGACGCCTTGGCCGCGCGCGCGGCGGTGCTGCCCATCGCCAAGGACGCCTACCGCTCGGGCTGGGACGAAATCCGCCGCCGCTTCGAGAAGGAAAGGCTTTCCGGCATCGACGCGGCGCGCCAGCACGCCTATCTGGTCGATCAGCTGGTGCGGGCGCTCCACGACCTGGCCGCCGAGCGCGTGTATCCCGCCTCCCAAAAGGCGCCCGAGCCGATGGCCATCGTCGCCACCGGCGGCTACGGCCGCGGCCGGCTGGCGCCGTTTTCCGACATCGACCTGATGTTTCTGCCGGCGAAGAAGATTTCCGCGCGCGGCCAGCGGATCGTCGAGTTCATGCTCTATATCCTCTGGGACATCGGCCTCAAGGTCGGGCACGCGACCCGCACCGCCGACGAGGCGGTCAAGTTGGCCAGGGGCGATCTCACCATCCGCACCAGCCTGCTGGAGGCGCGCTGGGTCTGGGGCGAGCGCGAGACCTTCGACAATTTCCGAACCCGCTTCGCGCGCGAGGTGATCGCCGGATCGGGGCGCGATTTCGTCGAGGCCAAGCTCGCCGAGCGGGACGCCCGCCTCGCCCGCATGGGCGATTCCCGCTACGTGCTGGAACCCAACCTCAAGGAGGGCAAGGGCGGCCTGCGCGACCTGCAGACTCTGTTCTGGATCGCGAAGTACCTCTACGGGTCGGGCGACGCCGAGGCGCTCATCAAGGAAGGCGTCCTGACGGCGGAGGACGCGCGCGCCTTCGCCCGCGCCGACGAATTCCTGTGGGCGGTCCGTTGCCATCTGCATTTCCTCGCGGGCCGCCCCGAGGAGCGGCTGTCGTTCGACGCCCAGAAGGAAATCGCGCGGCGCATGAACTACCGCGACCGCGCCGGCGGGCGCGGGGTCGAGCGGTTCATGAAGCATTATTTCCTCGTCGCCAAGGACGTGGGCGATTTGACCCGCATCGTCTGCGCCGTGCTCGAGGAGGAACAGAAGAAATCCCTGTTTCGCCTCCGCGCCGACGCGCCCCTGTTCGCGAAGCCGCATGGGACCGATTTCCGCATCGACGGCAACCGGCTCGCGTTCGCCGACGACGGCGCGATCGCGCGCGACCCGGTCAACCTGCTGCGGCTGTTCCGCGAGGCGCAGCGGCTCGGCCTCGACGTCCACCCGCGCGCCATGCGCCTGGTCGCGCGCAACGTCCGCCGGGTCGATCAGCGCCTGCGCGAGGACGCGGAAGCCAACCGCATCTTCCTCGACATCCTGACCGACGGCGCCAACGCGGAAGCCGCGCTGACCTGGCTCAACGAAACCGGCGTGTTCGGCCGCTTCGTTCCCGACTTCGGGCGGGTGGTGGCGCAGATGCAGTACGACATGTACCACGTCTACACCGTCGACGAGCACACCATCCGCGCCATCGGCCTGCTCAACAAGATCGAACGGGGCGCCTTCGCCAAGGACCATCCGGTGTCGTCGGGGATCATCCACGAATTGCAGTCGCGCCGGGCTCTTTACGTCGCGCTCCTGCTGCACGACATCGCCAAGGGCCGCGGCGGCGACCATTCCGAGATCGGCGCCGAGATCGCCAAGACCCTCGGTCCCCGCTTCGGCCTCAACGAGTGGGAGACCGAGACGGTGTCGTGGCTGGTTCTCCATCATCTCCTGATGAGCCGGACCGCCTTCAAGCGCGACCTCGACGACCCCAAGACCATCGCCGACTTCGTCGCCAAGGTGCAGTCGCCGGAGCGCCTGCGCCTCCTGATGATCCTCACCGTCGCCGACATCCGCGCGGTCGGGCCGCAGGTGTGGAACGCGTGGAAGGCGAAACTGCTGCGCGAACTTTATTTCCTGGCGCTCGAGGCGATGACCGGCGGCGAGCCGGCGCTGCGCCGGAGCGCGCGGGCCGAACGGGCGATGGAAGGCCTCAAGGCGACGCTCGCCGCCGAGCGCCCCGCCTGGACCGGGCCCGAGATCGAGGAGCACATCGCCCGCGGCACCACCGCCTATTGGCTCGCGTTCGGCGCGGACGATCTCGTCCGGCACGCCCGCCTGATCCGCGAGGCCCAGCGCGACAACCGCGACCTGGTGATCGAGACCCGCGCCGACACCGAACGGGCCGCGACCGAGGTTCTCGTCTACACCCACGATCATCCCGGCCTGTTCGCGGGGTTGGCCGGCGCCTTCGCGCTCGCCGGCGCCAACGTGGTCGACGCGCGCGTCACCACGCTCGCCAACGGCATGGCGCTCGACGTGTTCGCGATCCAGGACGTGAACGGCGGCGCCTTCGCCGACCCGGACCGCCTGAAGCGGCTCGAACGCCGCATCGCCGACACGCTGTCGGGCCGCACCAGTTCGGCCCGCGAAATGGAATCGGCGAGCGCGCGCGGCCGGGTCGCGCGCCTCGGCGCCTTCACCGTGCCGCCGCGCGCCCTGATCGACAACAAGGCGAGCGCCACCTACACCGTGATCGAGATCAACGGCCGCGACCGGCCCGGTTTCCTGCGCGACATCACCCGCGCGCTGACCCAGGCCGGACTGCAGATTTCGAGCGCGCACATTTCCACCTACGGCGAGCGGGTGGTCGACGTCTTTTACGTGCGCGACGTGTTCGGCCTGAAGGTGGAGAACGAGGCCAAGATCAAGGCGATCCGCGAAAAGCTGCTCGCCGCGATCGCGCCCCCGAATGAGGGCGAATCTTCCGCGCGCGGCGCCGACGCCGCATGAGCCTGCTTCGCTCCATCTCGACCGTCGGCGCGTTCACCATGGGAAGCCGGATTCTCGGGTTCGTCCGCGACGCGTCCATCGCCGCCGTGATCGGCGCGGGGCCGGTGGCGGACGCCTTCTTCGTCGCGTTCAAGCTCCCCAACCTGTTCCGCCGCCTGTTCGCGGAAGGCGCGTTCAACGCCGCGTTCGTGCCGCTCTACGCCGCCGAGATGAAGGAAGGCCGCGACCGGGCGCGCGCGTTCGCGGAAGCCGCGCTCGCCGTGCTGGCGTGGTCGCTGGTGGTTTTCGTCGCGCTGGCCGAACTCGCCATGCCGTGGCTGATGCGCGCGTTCGCGCCGGGATTTCTCGACCGGCCCGAGACCTTCGATCTCGCGGTCCTGTTCGCGCGCATCACGTTTCCCTATCTCCTGTTCATTTCGCTGGTTTCGCTCGCGGGCGGCGTCTTGAACGCGCATCACCGTTTCGCCGCCGCCGCCGCGACACCGATGCTGCTGAACCTCTGCCTGATCGGCGCGGTGCTCGGGTTCGCGCCTTATTTTCCGACGCCGGGGCACGCACTGGCCTGGGGCGTGTTCGCCGCCGGCATCGCTCAGTGCCTGTTTTTGTTCGGAGCGCTCGCGCGCGCGGGCGAACGGCTGCGCCCGGTCCGGCCCGAGTTTGGCCCCAAGGTAAAACTGCTGCTCAAGCGCGCGCTTCCCGTAGCCCTCGGCGCCGGGGTGTATCAGGTCAATCTCGCCATCGACATGATCGTCGCGTCGTTCCTGCCGGCGGGTTCGATCAGCTATCTCTTCTACGCCGACCGGATCAACCAGCTGCCCTTGGGCGTGATCGGGGTCGCGGTCGGAACCGTCCTGCTGCCGGTGCTGTCCCACCAGGTGCGTTCCGGCGACACGGCGGGGGCGCACGCGAGCCAGAACCGGGCGATCGAGTTCGCGCTGCTGTTGACCCTGCCCGCCGCGTTCGCGCTCGCGCTGATCGCCGGGCCGGTGGTCGCGACGCTCTTCGGGCGCGGCGCCTTCGGCGAAGCGGAGATCCGCGCCACCGCGGCGGCGCTCGCGGTCTACGCCACGGGCCTTCCCGCCTACGTGCTGGCCAAGGCGCTGACGCCCGCCTTCTACGCCCGCGAGGACACCGCGACCCCGGTCAAGATTTCGGTCGTGTGCATGATCGCGAACCTGGTTCTCAACATCCTGCTGATGGGGCCGTTTCTGCACGTCGGCATCGCGATCGCGACCTCGCTCAGCGCGTGGCTCAATGTTTTCCTGCTCGCGCATACCCTGATGCGCCGGGGCGACCTCGCGCTCGACGCGCGCCTGAAGACACGCGTTCTTCGCCAGGCGGGCGCGGCGGCGATCATGGCCGGGACGCTGGTCCTGCTGCTGCCTCGGCTCGCGGCGCCGCTCGCGGGCGGCGAGGCCCCGCGCGCGCTGGCGCTCGCGTTGCTGGTGGCGGCGGGCGGGATCGTTTACGCGCTCGCCGCCTGGGGCCTGGGCGCGGCCAAGCCTTCCGAATTGCGCGCGGCGCTCGGCCGTTCCAAGGCTTGACCGCCCGCTCTTGACCGCCGAGGCCGCTCAAGGCCATAACACGGGCGCTTTTCTCGGGGGGCTCGCACCATGCGGCGCATCTTTTCGGGCGTGCAGCCCACCGGCAATCTCCACCTCGGCAACTACCTGGGCGCGATTCGCAACTGGGTGCGGCTGCAGAAGGATTTCGACGACTGCCTGTTCTGCGTCGTCGACCTGCACGCGGTCACCGTGTGGCAGGAGCCCCGCCAGCTCACCGCCAGCACCCGCGAGGTGGCGGCGGCGATGATCGCCGCCGGGATCGATCCCGAGCGCAACGCCGTCTTCAACCAGAGCCAAGTGCCGGCGCACGCGGAACTCGCCTGGATATTCGCCTGCGTCGCGCGCATGGGCTGGCTCAACCGCATGACCCAGTTCAAGGAAAAGGCGGGCAAGGACAAGGAAAACGCCTCGGTCGGGCTGTTCGCGTATCCGGTCCTGATGGCCGCCGACATCCTCGCCTACAAGGCGACCCACGTTCCCGTGGGCGAGGACCAGAAGCAGCACCTGGAACTCGCCCGCGACATCGCCCAGAAGTTCAACAACGACTTCGGGGTGTCGTTCTTTCCCGTGGTCGAACCGCTGATCTTCGGCGCGGCCACCCGGGTCATGTCTCTCCGCGACGGCACCAAGAAGATGAGCAAGTCGGACGCCTCCGATTATTCGCGCATCAACATGACCGACGACGCCGACACCATCGCCCAGAAGGTCCGCAAGGCGCGCACCGATCCCCATCCGCTGCCGGAAAGCGCCGCCGGTCTCAAGGACCGGCCCGAGGCCGCCAACCTGATCGGCATCTACGCCGCGCTCGCCGACCAATCGCCCGAGGACGTATTGAAACGCTTCGGCGGCGAACAGTTCTCGACCTTCAAGCAGCATCTCGCCGACCTCGCGGTCGCCAAGCTGGGGCCCATCCAGGACGAGATGCGCCGCCTGATGGCCGATCCCGGCCACGTCGACCGGGTGCTGGCGAAGGGGGCCGAACGGGCCCGCGCGCTCGCCGAGCCGGTGCTGGCCGAGACCAGGCGCATCGTCGGATTCCTCCATCCCGGACCGGCTTAAGCCCCTGACCCCACAGTGGTTTTTCGGGATTTTCCGGCGGGGGGCGCTTGAACCGATCCCGAAAAAGGTCCATGTAGTTGGGACGCATCGTTTGACGCGCGCGGGGATTCGCCCGCGCGACCGCATCCAACCCGAGGTTCGCCATGTTCATCCAAACCGAAGCCACGCCCAACCCCGCGACGCTCAAATTCCTGCCGGGATGCGCCGTCATGCCCGGCGGCGGAACGGCCAATTTCGTGAAGGCGGCCGAGGCCGGGCAATCTCCCCTCGCCCAACGCCTGTTCGATCTCGAGGGCGTCGCCGGCGTGTTCCTGGGCGCGGATTTCGTCACCGTCACCAAGGAAGGCCGCATGGACTGGGACGCGATGAAGCCCGGAATCCTCGGCGCCCTGATGGACCATTTCGCCTCGGGCAAACCCGCGGTCGAAGGCGCCGCCGCCGCCCAGGCCGCGTCCGACGATCCGGTGGTCGCCCAGATCAAGGAACTGCTCGATACCCGGGTGCGCCCGGCGGTCGCCCAGGACGGCGGCGACATTATTTTCCGGCGCTTCGAGAACGGCGTCGTCTATCTGCACATGCAGGGTTCGTGCTCGGGCTGCCCGAGCTCGACCGCGACCCTCAAGCACGGGATCGAGAACATGCTCCGCCATTACATTCCCGAGGTTTCCGAGGTCCGCGCCGCGGAGTAGCGCCGATCCGGTCTCGCGTCGCTTAAACGATTGGCGTTTGGGCCCCCTTCTTCGGAAGGGGGCTTTTCCTTGGTCATCGACGAAAGGGGGGGGTGCCATGGCCTGGATCGCTTTGTTTTTCGCCGGATTGTTCGAGGTCGGCTGGGCGGTCGGCCTGAAATACACGGTCGGGTTCACCCGCCTCGGGCCCTCGGCCCTGACGATCGCGGCGATGGTCGGGAGCCTGTGGCTGCTCGCGGTCGCGCTCAAGAGCCTGCCGCTCGGCACGGCTTACGCGGTGTGGACCGGCATCGGCACGGTCGGCACCGCCGTCCTCGGCATCGTGCTGTTCGGCGAATCGACCGACGGGGTGCGGCTCGCGTGCATCGGCCTGATCGTGGTCGGCATCCTGGGCCTCAGGCTCGCGACTCCCGGATGACGGTGCCGGGCCCGTTAGGGTATTTCCCGTATTTTCCCCGATCGGGGCCATGCTTGAAATGTGAAAAATCGGACAATTATTAATCCATTCAGTAGAATCTTGGACACAATTAACAAAAAACATTAGATCGTTCGATTTATAAAATTATTACATATCAATTAGTTGCTGGTATATTATGTATTTTAAATTTATACCCTAGAAAATGGATTATTTGGTTCCATTAACAATTTGATCTTGCGTCCATTTTTATCGTCCAATTTTGTTGCATCGCAAAAAAGTGTTGATCCTGGCCGAGAGTTGGCTTATCTCCCCGCCAACGACTTAATCGGTTAACGGCGTTCTTCGAGCCGGCCAAAACGCCGTATCTAGACCCTGGGATGGCTTCGACCTACTACGAGTAGTGTGAACTACAAGTTTTGAAGGCCGAATCTTTATCAGGGTGAATCGGAATGTATCCGAAAGCCGGCGGACGAAAATTCTCCAAGCGCGAATCCAAACCGGCGGCGGTGTCGCCGGGCTCGGTGCGCGCGCTTTGGAAAAAGGCATCCCTGAGCCAAACCTCGCAGGGGCTTTCCCTCCTCTATCTGGGGTCCCTGGTCGCCATCCTGGTCGCCGCCGCCTGGTCGATCCCGCCGCGCGCGAGCGCGACCATCCCCGCCGTCAAGATCTCGCTCCCGGCCGGCGCGCCGGTGCCGGCGGCGGTGGCGCGGGTGATCGAGGAACCGTTGCCGCCCCCCCGGGCCGCGCGCGCGCCGTTCGGCTATGCGAACCTGATCGAGGCGTTCGACCAACTCGGCTACGAGCTTCCCCTCGGCGGCGGGACGAGCGGGGTGCCGCGCCTGATCCTGGCGTCGCTGCCGCACGACCTGGCCGAGGTCCCCGAAACCGCCGAGCGCAAGACGATCTTCTTCCGCGCCGTGCTGCCGCTGGTCCTTCGGGTCAACGAGGAGATTCTCGCCGAACGCCGGAAACTCCTCGACATCCGCGCCCGGCTTCGCGCCCACCACCATGTCGCCCAGGCGGAGCGCGTGTGGCTCCAGGCCATGGCCGAACGTTACGAAACCACGCCCGGCGACATCGATCAGCTGGTCAAGCGGGTCGACGTCGTTCCCCCCTCGCTCGCGCTCGCGCAGGCCGCGGAGGAAAGCGGCTGGGGCTCGTCGCGGTTCGTGCGCGAGGGCAACGCGCTCTTCGGCCAATGGGTCATGGTCGACGAGGGTCATCAGGTGCCGCTGACGCGCGACGAAGGCCGCACGCACCGGGTCGCCCGGTTCGCGAGCCTGCTCGATTCGGCGCGCGCCTACGCGCGCAACCTGAATTCGCACAGGGCCTACCGCGAGTTCCGCGACGCGCGCGCGGCGGCGCGCGCCGAAGGGCATGCCGCGAGCGGCTTCGACCTCGCCCAGTATCTCGGGCGCTATTCGCAGCGCGGCGCGGCCTATGTCCACCGCATCCGCGGCCTGATCGTGGTCAACGGCTTGCGCGACCTCGACGACGCCAAGCTCGATGCGCGCGAAATCCGCCTGAGCGACGGCCGGCCGATGGCCGGCCTCGGCTTTTTGTCGTTCTTCTAGCCCTTCACGTAGAACTGCCGCCCGAACCAGTACCAGCGGCCTTCGCCCGCCGGGAGCGTGCAGTTGATCCGCGTCCGGCCCTTGGGAAAGGGATCGGCGAAGCGCGCCTCGATCCGCGTTTCGTCGAGCCGCTCGATCCGCCCCACGCCCTCGTGCGACGCGTGGCAAACGATCCGCTCGATCCCTTGGACTTTCCGCGTCAGGGTGAACCCGAACGCGGGCGGATTGGGGCGCCCGACCAGGGGGTCGAGCGGAGTGATCTCGGCGATCGGCAGCGCGACCGTGTTGACGGCCTGGCGAAAGCGCTTGGCTTCGCCCCACTGCTCGTTGAAGGCGAAACGGGGAAGGTAGAATTTTTCGACCGGATTGTTGGCGATATCGCGTCCCAGCGCGCCCGAATGCTGGCCGAACGCCGCGATAAATCCGGCCTTTTTGACCGCCTCGATCGTCTCCCGGCCGGCCTCGCCGAACGGATAGGCGAACAGCGCGGGCCTGCGGCCGATTTTTTCCTCCCAGACCTTGGTCGCTTTCTCCAGGTCGGTGCGCGCGGCCTCCGCGCTCGCGTCCGCCATGTGGAGGTGCGAGGCGGAATGATGGCCGAGGTCCACCAGCGGGTCCTTGGCCAGTTCGCGGATCTGGTCCCAGGTCATGTAGCCGCGGATCGGCTGGTGATGGTAGTCGGTCGCGGTGAAGAGCGTGAACGGCAGCCCCGCCTTCCTGAAGCGCGGCCAGGCCTCGGCGAAGACCGACACGAACCCGTCGTCGATGCTGATGCCGACCGCGCGTTCCGGCAGCGGCCGGCCGGCCTGGAGGTCCTCGACGATCCTGCGCACCGGCAGCACGGCGTAGCGCCCGCTCGTCAATTCGCCGATGTGGTCCTCGAGCTGGGCCAGCGTGGTGTTGGTGGAAGGGTATTTTTCCTCGCCGAAGCGATGGTACATGATGATCACCGCCGAATCGGCGGCGCGCGCGCCGGACGCCGGAAAAAACGCGGACGCCAGCAACGCCTGGGCCGCGAGCAGGCCGACGAAACCGAGGGCGATCGGGCGGCGCGGCATGGGCTCAGAGTTCCGCCAGCGCGCGGCGGTGCAGGTCGGCGCTTTTCTTGCCGAAACAGCAGAAAACGACGCCGATCAATCCGGAGTGGCGCGCGAGCGATTGCGCGACCGCGCGCACGGCGATGCCCGCCGCGCGTTCGGCCGGAAAGCCGTAGATGCCGGTCGAGATCGCGGGGAAGGCCACGGTGGCGAGGTGATGGCCGGCGGCGAGCTTGAGGGATTCGCCGTAGCACGAGGCCAGCAGGGCGTCCTCGTTCGCGGTCCCGCCCTTCCAGACCGGCCCGACCGCGTGGATGACGTAGGGCACCTTCAGATTGTAGCCCTTGGTGATCCGCGCGCCGCCGGTCGGGCACGAACCGATTTCCGCGCACACTTCGGCCAGGCGCGGCCCGGCCGCGCGGTGAATGGCGCCGCACACGCCGCCGCCGGGCGCGAGTTGTTCGTTGGCCGCGTTGACGATCGCGTCCACGTCGAGAGTGGTGATGTCGTCTTCGACGACTTCCATGCGATCGGGGGTCATGGGGCGAATATAGCATCCGCCCGCACTCCGGGTAATGCCGCCTGGATTTTCGGCCTGACGGAGGGGTATCTTAACCCCGGCAATCTCCAGGGATAACGCTCTCGTGAACCGCTGCGCCTGGGCCGGCACCGATCCCTTGTACGTCGCCTACCACGACCGGGAATGGGGCGTGCCGGCGCGCGACGACGCGCGCCTGTTCGAGTTCCTGGTGCTCGAGGGCGCGCAGGCGGGCCTGAGCTGGATCACGATTTTGCGGAAACGCGAAAACTACCGGCGCGCGTTCGACGGGTTCGACGCGGAAAAGATCGCCCGCTACACGCCGAAAAAGATCGCGCGCCTGATGCGCGACCCCGGCATCGTCCGCAACCGCCTCAAGATCGAGGGCACCGTCGCCAACGCCCGCGCGTTCCTGGAGGTGCGGGACGAATTCGGCTCCTTTTCCCGCTACATGTGGGATTTCGTCGGCGGCACGCCGATCCAGAACCGCCGGAAGAGCCTCAAGCAAATCCCGGCGACGACGCGCGAATCGGACGCCATGAGCCGGGACATGAAAAAGCGCGGGTTCAAGTTCGTCGGTTCCACCATCTGCTACGCCCACATGCAGGCGTGCGGCATGGTCAACGACCACGTGACCGATTGCTTCCGCCACCGCGAAGTGGCGCGGCTGGGCGGTTGACGCGGGCCGCCTTCACCCCTTCGGCGGCCAGCGGCGGATCATCCACCAGAGAAGAACGAGCCCCGGCAGCGCGGCCAGCGTCGAGACGACGAAGAACCACGTCCAGTCCATCCGGTCGGCGAGCCAGCCCGCGCCCGAGGACATAATGGTGCGCGAAAACGCCATCAGCGACGTGAGCAGCGCGTACTGGGTCGCGGTGTAGGCCCGGTTGCAGAGGCTGGAGAGATAGGCGACGAACGCCGCCGTGCCCATGCCGGTGGTCACGTTCTCGACCGCGATGGTGACGGCGAGCATGGCGAGATCGCGCCCGACCCAGGCCTGCACCACGAACACCAGGTTGGAGGCCGCCATCAGGACGCCGCAGACGAACAGGCCCCACATCAGCCCGGTGCGCGCGAGCAGGATGCCGCCCAGGAACCCGCCGCCCAAGGTCGCCGCCACGCCGAACACCTTCACCACTTCCGCGATCTCGGTCTTGGTGAAGCCGATGGTGCCGAGGAAGAACGGCATCTTCATCACCGCCAGCACCTGGTCGCCGAACTTGTAGAGCAGAATGAAGGCGAGGACCGCGACCCAGCCTTCGCGCTTGGTGAAATCGGCGAGCGGCGCGATCGCCGCGACGTGAAACGAGCCCAGGAACGCGCGGAGCGTCCCGGCGCCCTCGGGGATGCGGCGGGCGAGCCACGCGGGTGGTTCGGCGGCAATCTTGGGCGGCGCGGGCGGTTCCGGGTTCGCGAGGATGGCGACGACGCCGACGCCGACCGCCGCGGCCATGACCAGGAACGCGGTTTCCCACGGCACCAGGTCGGCGAGCACCAGCCCGCCCGCCGCGCTCGCCAGTTGGCCGACGCGCCAGCCGAACACCACGGTGGCCGCGCCGGCGGCGAAGCGGCGTTCGTCCAGCACCTCGACCCGGTAGGCGTCGACCACGATGTCCTGGGACGCGGACGCGAACGCGACCAGCAACGCCAACGCCGCCACCGTCCACGGCACGGCCGCAGGCTCGGGAACCCCGAGGGCGAGGATGGCCGCGAACAGAAATACTTGCGTCGCCAGCACCCAGGCGCGGCGGCGGCCGAGCGCCGCCGACAGGAACGGCAGGCGCACGTGGTCCATCAGCGGCGCCCACGCGAACTTGAGCGAATAAGGAAGGCTCACCAGCGCGAACAGGCCGATCGCGGTCTTGCTCAAGCCCGCCTCGACCAGGCGCGCGGTGAGCGGTTCGGCCAGCACGCCGAACGGCAGCCCGCTCGAAAACCCGAGAAACAGCAGCGACAGCACCCGCCGATCGGCGTAGACCCGGAGCGCGTCGGTCCAGCCTGTTTTCATCGCGGCGTCGTTCACGCACTTTTCTCCCGGGAGGCGGCGAGCAGTTCGTCGGCCGCCGCCAGCGCCGTCGCCACCGGAATTTCGGCGACGCAGGGAAAGGCCGCGCCGCGCTCGTGCGCGCGGGTGCAGTTCCAGAAGCAGTGATAGCAGTCGAGAGGCACGTGGAGAAAGCGCGCGGTCGCGGGCGTGAGTTCCGCCGGGTACGGCACGAATTCGCCGAAATGGCCGCCGCCCACGAACACCACCGTCGGGCTCCCAAGCGCGATCGCGAGGTGCGCCGGACCCGAATCGTTGCTGACCACCAGCGCCGCGCCCTTCATCAGATCCATCAGGCGGGGAAGTCCGGTCCTGCCCCGCCAGTCGTGGACGTCCGGCTCGGCGAGGAGGCGCGCGAATTCCGGGTCGTCCGCGTGCGCCGGAGCCAGGCCGACGAACACGCAGGCGAGATTCCTTTCGCGCAGGGCGCGCGCCAGCGCGACGTAGGATTCGATCGGCCAGCGCCGGCCGGGCTCGTTGGCGCCGGCATTGAAAAGCGCATAGGCGCGGGAGCCGTCGAGCGGCGCGGGCAACGGCTCGCCCCGCCACGCGACGCGGGGCGGCCGGGGCGCGATGGCGCGGCCCGCGATCACCGAAACGAAACGGAAATGCCGGACGATTTCATGGTCGGGATAGGCGCCGGTGTCGACGACGCGGGTGGCATAACTCAGGTAATAGCGGTATTCCGCGCGGGTCTTTTCGCTGACGTAAGGATAAGACGTCGCGATTTCGGGCGCGGCCGAGACATAGGCGAGCGCGTCCGCCATCAGTGCGCGTCGGAAGAAGGAATCGACCGCGACCGCGCGCGCGTTGATCCGCCGCACCTTGAGCGCGGTCAAAAACCGGTAGAGCGGGCGGCGCGCGAAGCGATGTTCGTCGAGGATAACGACGCGGTAGCCCTCGAACACCTGCGGCGCGATCTCGCGCCAGCTGGCGCAGCCGAGCACGGTGATTTCGGAAGGATCGACCCCGAACGCCTCGGCGTAATGGTCGAGCGCGGCGCGGAACAGCACCATGTCGCCGATGCCGTCCATGCGCACGACCAGAAGCCCGCGTTTTTCGCCCGCGACGGGGAAACGGCGCGCGATCCAATCGAGAAAACGGAAGAACCGCCAGCGGCGGCGCATGCCGGAGGGCGCGAGCCGCCAGAAGGACGAGACGCGGAACGATTCCCTCGGCAATTCCCGCCCGATGCCGTCAACGGTGTCCGTGGTGCCGTTCGCCGTCATCGCCGTCCCTATTTTTCCGTCCATCGCCCCCACCCGTCATCCATCGCCCCCACCCCAGCCCTCCCCCGTCGAGGGGGAGGGAGACTTTTTATAGAGTTCCCCCCTCCCCTTGCGGGAGGGGGTTGGAGGGAGGGGCATGGCCGGGGTCCATTGGCGACAGTAGCACCGATTCAAGGGCCGCGGCTGGACCGCCGGCCCCTCAAATCTCAGTCGGATTCGGCTTCGGCCTCGGCCGCGCGCTCGGCGCGCTTGCGCGCGTTGGGGTCCAAGAGGCGCTTGCGCAGGCGAATGCTCTTCGGCGTCACCTCGACCAGTTCGTCGTCGGCGATGTAGACCAGCGCATCCTCAAGCGTGAGGCGCCGGGGGGGCGTCAGGCGGATGGCGTCGTCCTTGCCGGCGGCGCGGATGTTGGTGAGCTGCTTGGTCTTGAGCGGGTTGACCTCGAGGTCGTTGTCGCGGCTGTGCTCGCCGACGATCATGCCGGCGTAGGTCTTGACCCCCGGATCGACGAACAGCGCGCCGCGCCCTTCCAGGTTGTTCAGCGCGTAGGCGACCGTCTCGCCGGTCGCGTTGGAGATGAGCACGCCGTTGCGCCGCCCCGGAATCGCCCCCCGCCACGGCCCGTAGCCGTGGTAGAGGCGGCTCATCACCCCGGTGCCGCGGGTCTCGGTCAGGAATTCGCCATGATAGCCGATCAGGCCGCGCGATGGCGCCAGGAACGAGAGCCGCGTCTTGCCGCCGCCCGAAGGGCGCATTTCGCGCAGCGTCCCTTTGCGCACGCTCATCGCCTCGACCACGATGCCGGCGAAGGCTTCGTCCACGTCGATCAGCACTTCCTCCATCGGTTCGAGCTTTTCGCCGTTTTCCTCGCGGATCAGGACGCGCGGGCGGCTGATGGACAGCTCATAGCCCTCGCGGCGCATGGTTTCGATCAGGACGCCCAACTGCAATTCGCCGCGCCCCGCGACCTCGAAGGCGTCCGCGTCCTGGGTCTCGCGCACCCGGATGGCGACGTTGCCTTCGGACTCGCGCAGGAGCCGCTCGCGGATCTGGCGCGAGGTGACCTTGGAGCCTTCCTGGCCGGCGAAGGGCGAATCGTTGATGGAAAAGGTCATGGCCAGCGTCGGCGGATCGACCGGCTCGGCGTGAATGGCGGTCTCGACTTCGATCGCGCACACGGTATCGGCCACGCTCGCGGTCGAAAGCCCGGCGATGGCGACGATGTCGCCCGCTTCCGCGCGCTCGGCCGCGTCGCGCCTGAGCCCGCGAAAGAGCAGAAGCTTGGTCAGCCGCGCCCGTTCGATTTCGCGCCCGTCGCGGGCGAGCGCCTTGATGGTGGCGTTGGGCGCGACCCAACCCGATTGAATCCGCCCGGTGAGCACGCGTCCCAGGAACGAATCGTATTCGAGGGTGGTGACCAGCATCGAAAAGGGCTTCTCCGCCTCCACCGTCGGCGGCGGCACGTGGGCGACGATGCGGTCGAACAGCGGCGCGAGATCCCCGCCCTTGGCCGCGGAATCCGCGCTCGCCCAGCCGTCGCGCCCGACCGCGTAGAGGACCGGAAAGTCGAGCTGTTCCGGGCTCGCCTCCAGCGCCACGAACAGGTCGAAAATCTCGTTCAGCACCTCGTCCACGCGCGCGTCGGGACGGTCGACCTTGTTGATGACCACGATGGGCTTGAGGCCGAACTTCAGCGCCTTGGCGGTGACGAACTTGGTCTGCGGCATCGGCCCTTCGGCCGCGTCGACCAGCAGCAGCGCGCCGTCGACCATGCCGAGAATCCGTTCGACCTCGCCGCCGAAATCGGCGTGGCCTGGGGTATCGACGATGTTGATGCGCGTTTCGCCCCACAGCACCGAGGTGCACTTGGCGAGAATGGTGATGCCGCGTTCGCGTTCCAGGTCGCCGCTGTCGAGGGCGCGTTCGGCGACTTTCTGGTGGGCGCGGAACGCGCCGCTCTGACGGAGCAGCGCGTCGACGAGCGTGGTTTTACCGTGATCGACGTGCGCGATGATGGCGATGTTGCGAAGCTTCATGGCGGACAAGGGGGCGAAAAACGTCAGAGTGCGCCGAGACGGTCGGCGATCAGCGATTTCAGCGGCGCCTCGGGCCGGGCGCCGAAATGGCTTATGGCCTCGGCCGCGGCGATGGCGCCGGCGCGCGCGGCGCGGGCGAGACCGAAGTCGTGGGTGAAGCCGTAGAGAAAACCGGCGGCGAAGGCGTCGCCCGCGCCGGTGGTGTCCACCACCTTGGCGACCGGCTCGGCGTCGATCACGTGCACTTCGTCGCCCGCGACCACGACCGCCCCCTTGGCGCTGCGGGTCAGCGCGGCGACCCGGCAATGGCCGCGCACCTTCTGCAGCGCCTCGTCGAACGACGCGACCTGGTAGAGCGACTTGATTTCTTCCTCGTTGGCGAACAGGAGATCGACGTGACGCTCGACCAGGTCGCGGAAATCGCCGCGGTGGCGGTCGACGCAGAACGGGTCGGAGAGCGACAGCGCCACCAGGCGCCCGGCGTCGTTGGCGACCTTGGCCGCCTTGCGGAAGGCTTCCTTGGCCGCGGGCGGGTCCCACAAGTACCCTTCCAGGTACACGATCCGGGAGTCCGCCATCATTTTGACGTCGATGTCGTCGGGCGCGAGGCCGACCGACGCGCCGAGGAACGTCTGCATGGTGCGCTGCGCGTCCGGCGTGACGAAGATGAGACAACGCGCGGTCGAGGCGCCGCGCGTGGCGGGCGCGGTTTCGAACGCGACGCCGAGGGCGCGGATGTCGTGGGCGAACACCCGGCCGAGCTGGTCGTCGCGCACCTTGCCGACGAAGGCGCAACGCCCGCCGATCGAGGCGAGCGCGGCGATGGTGTTCGCGGCCGAGCCGCCGGAGCATTCCCGCCCCGGCCCCATGGCGGCGTAGAGACGGTCGGCGGCGGCTTCGTCGATCAGGGTCATCGCTCCCTTGGTCAGGTTGTATTCGCCGATGAACGAATCCTCGGCGCGCGCGAGCACGTCGACGATCGCGTTGCCGATGCCGACGACGTCATGGCGGGCGGGGGCGAGATGTGGCTTCATGGGCGGCGGGAGTATAGTCTTGCGCGTCCCGCCCTCAAGGAAAGATTCGCCCGGAACCGGTCATGATCCGCGCCTATCTCGCCGCCGCCCGACAGCTGTCCGACCCGGCCATACGCGCGTCCCTGTGGCGCGCACTCGCGGTCGCGGCGGTCGCGACCTTGTCGTTGTGGATCGGCGCCTGGTTCGCGCTGCCGTGGCTCGCGCTTTCCGGCATTCCCTGGCTCGACACCCTCGCCCAGGCCCTGGGGTTCACGGGCGTGTTCGTGGTGAGCTGGCTGCTGTTCCCCGGTTTCGTCAGCGCCGGAATCGCGTTTTTCCTCGAGGAGACGGCCGCCGCGGTCGAGCGGCGGCACTATCCGGGGCTCGCGCCGGCGCGCGCGCCGGGTGTGTTCGAAATGGCTCTTGAATCGGCCCGGTTCCTCGGCCTCGTCGTCCTCGTCAATCTCGCCCTGCTGCCCTTTTTGTTCGTGCCGCCGGTATTCCCTTTTGTCTTCTATCCGGCGAACGGGTATCTTCTCGGGCGCGAATATTTCGAATTGGTGGCGGCGCGCCGCGTCGCCGCCGACCAGGCCAGGGCGCTCCGGCGCCGGAAGCCGTGGACGACGTGGGCGGCGGGAACGGTCGCGGCGCTGATGCTGACGGTTCCGGTTCTCAATCTGGTCGCGCCGGTGATCGCGACCGCCGCCATGGTGCATCTGTTCCACGCCCGGCGGAACGAGTCGGGGCCGGCAACGTTAGGGCGGGCGCCAGGACAAGCGAAGGAGATCGAGTGATGTTTCCGCGCGACAAGAACGGACCGTCCGGGGACGCCGCGCCCGGCGACGCGGCTCCCGATCAGACGCCGCCGCTCAAGCCCTTTTCCCGCCGCGCCAGCCACACGCCGCGCCAGCCCGCGCCGCCGAGCCCGGACGCCGCGCGCCGCCTGGCGCAACCGATTCCGCCCCGGCGCGGGGATTCGACCCGGCTCGATTCGCCCGAAGCCCGCCGCCTCGTGGTCGGGCGCGAAATCAGCCTTAACGGGGAAATCACGTCGTGCGACCGGCTGGTGGTCGAGGGCCGGGTCGAGGCGACGCTGGTCGGCGCGCGCATGCTCGAGGTCGCCCAGGGCGGATTTTTCCGCGGGCGGGCCGAAGTCAAGGAAGCCGACATCGCCGGCGTGTTCGAGGGCGACCTGACCGCGACCGAACGCCTGCTGATCCGCACCGGCGGCAAGGTCTCGGGATCGGTGCGCTACGGCCGCGTCGTCATCGAATCGGGCGGCGAGATCGGCGGCGACATGCAGGCGCTGCCGCCCGACGCCGCGCGCGGTCCCTGAACATCCGCGGTCGCCGCATGGGATCGCGGATTCCGTTTACCGTCGCGGCGGCGTCCGTCCTGTTCGCGGCCGCGTGCGCGGAAATCCCGCCGCCCGCCACCCAGGGCACATCGGCCCCCGAGGCCAAGCCCGCCGCCGTTTCCGCCCCGTCCGCGTCCCCGGAACCCGCCGATCCCGCCGCCTTCGTCGGCCGGGGCGCGCGCGAAATCGCGGAATTTCTGGGCGAGCCCAAGCTCAGGCGGCGCGATCCGCCGGCCGAGTTGTGGCAGTACCGGGCCGACCGCTGCGCGCTCGACCTGTTTCTCTACGCCGGCCGCGACGACACTCTGACCGTGACGCACGCGGAAATCCGCCCGCGCCAGGCGCCGTTCGCCGAATGCCTCCAGCGCATCAGGAACGGCGGCTGACGGCTTTCATTTTTTCTTTATCCGTTTTTTCCGGGAATTTGCACACCGCGCGCGCGACGCAGTTCCCGCACGCGGGCGCGCGCGCCTTGCACACGTAGCGCCCGTGCAGGATCAGCCAATGGTGCGCGTGGCGCAGGTATTCGGCGGGCGTGACCGCCGCCAGCCTGTCCTCGACCGCGCGCGGGGTCTTGCCGGGCGCGAGGCCGGTGCGGTTGGCGACGCGGAAGACGTGGGTATCGACCGCGATGGTCGGCTCGCCGAAGGCGATGTTGAGCACCACGTTGGCGGTCTTGCGCCCGACGCCGGGAAGGCTTTCCAGCGCCTCGCGCGCGCGCGGCACCCGGCCGCCGTGCTCGGCCACCAAAATTTTCGAGAGCGCGATGATGTTCTTGGCCTTGGTGTTGAACAATCCGATGGTCTTGACGTGATCCTTCAGCTTCGCTTCGCCCAACGCGAGCATTTTTTCGGGGCTGTCGACGATCTTGAACAGCGCGCGGGTCGCCTTGTTGACGCCGGCGTCGGTCGCCTGCGCCGACAGCACCACCGCGACCAGGAGCGTGTAGGGATTGACGTGCTCCAGCTCGCCCTTCGGATGCGGATTGGCGGCGGCGAGGCGGGCGTAGAACGCCTCGATCTCGGCCGGTTTCATGGGGGATATTTTCATGGCCGCAGCATATCCCATTCGCGGGGCGAAGTTGATATAACGACGCCATGAACCCGGACCCGCTGCCCGACCTCCTTTTCGCCGCCCGGCTTGCCCCCAACCGGAGCGCGAGCGTGAAGGCGATCAATCTCGTGATCGCGCTGCTCGCCTTCGTGTTCTTCGCGACCGGCCTCGGCTTCATGCTGATCGGGGCGTGGCCGGTGATGGGCTTTCTCGGACTCGAGATCGTTCTGCTCTACCTCGCGCTCCGCTGGAATCTGCTGCTCGCCGGACGGCACGAAACCGTCACGCTGACGCGGGAGACGCTGACCGTCGAGCGCATGGACCCCTGGGGCCGGCGTTCGACGGAAACCCTCGACGCCTATTGGGCGCGGGTGGAGCTGGATGCGCGGCGGAACCGGCTTGAAATCCGAAGCCGGGACAAGGGCTTGGTCGTCGGCCAGTTCCTGGCGCCCGACGAGCGCGCCGATTTCGCCGACGCGCTCCGCGTCGCGCTGCTCCAGGCGCGCAGCGCCACCCCCCTAGGGCACGTCCCGATCGATTGAAACGCCCCCTCCCCCTACCCCCTCCCGCAAGGGGAGGGGGAACTCATAAAAAATTCCCCTCCCCCTCGACGGGGGAGGGCCAGGGTGGGGGTGTAATTATCTGGTGGCGGTGCTGCCCGAACGCGATCGGAATCGCAAGATTCGGGTCGCCGCGCGCGCACCACCCCGCCTAGATTCCGCCGCGAGGAGAATCGAGGCGGCATGTTCGACGCGAACTTTCATCGCTGGATTTCCCGGCTTATGCTGGCGGCTTCCGATACCCTGATCACATGGCACGAACGCGGCATCGAGCGGCGGCGGCTGCGGTCCCTGGGCGAACGGGGGCTGAAGGACCTGGCCTTGAGCCGCTGCGACGCGGAGAGGGAAGCATGCAAACCGTGCTGGCGGGCATGACGGCGGCGGGACAGGCGCGCGATTACGCGCGGATCGAGCGCGCGATCGGTTATCTCGCCCAAGCCAAGGACGAAAAGCCATCGCTCGCGGCCGTTGCCGCCGAAGTCGGGCTGTCGCCGTTCCATTTCCAGCGCCTGTTTTCGCGTTTCGCCGGCGTGTCGCCGAAACGTTTTCTCGGCTATCTCTCGCTCGCGCACGCGCGCGAACGGCTGCGCCAATCGGAAAGCGTGCTGGCCTCCGCGCTCGATGCGGGGCTTTCGGGGCCGTCGCGGCTGCACGATCTGTTCGTCACCTTCGAGGCGGTAACGCCGGGGGAATACCGGCGGCTCGGCGCCGGGCTCGACATCCGCTACGGCTTTCACCCGACGCCGTTCGGCCGCGCTCTGCTGCTGACCTCGCCGCGCGGCCTGGTCGGGCTTTCGTTCGTGACCGACGGGGGCGACGAAGCCGCCCTTCGCGAACAGGCGGCGCGCTGGCCCATGGCCGAGATGACTCGGGATCAACACGCGACCGCCGGTCCGGCCGAGCGCATCTTCGCGCGCGCCGACAAAAAAACCGCGCCGCTTCCCGTGCTGGTGCCGGGCACTAATTTCCAGATCAAGGTGTGGGAAGCGCTGATGCGCGTGCCCGAGGGATCGCTGGTGTCCTACAACCAGTTGGCCGCGCTCATCGGCAAGACTAGGGCACCGCGCCCCGGTAGGGGCGCATCATCTAATGCGCGCGGGGGTTCGCCCGCGCGCGCGATCGGCAACGCGCTCGCGGCCAATCCGCTCGCCTATCTCATTCCCTGCCACCGGGTGATCCGGCAGACGGGCGCGTTCAACGATTACCGCTGGGGCACCGAGCGCAAGCTGGCGATGATTGCTTGGGAAGCGAGCCGGACTTACGCCGAGAACCCCAACACGTCGCGCATGGAATAAAGCCCGGGCGCGCGGCCCTTGGTCCACAACGCGGCGCGCACCGCGCCTTGCGCGAACACGGCGCGCGTGGACGCCTTGTGGGCGATCTCGACCCGCTCGCCCTCGCCCGCGAACACCACCGTGTGATCGCCGATCACGTCGCCGCCGCGCAGCGTGGCGAAGCCGATGTCGCCCTTCCGCCGCGGGCCGGTGATGCCGTCGCGCGCGCGCACGCTCTTGTCGGCGAGCGAGACCCGGCGGCCCTCCGCGACCGCCTGGCCGAGCGCGAGCGCGGTGCCCGACGGCGCGTCGGCCTTGTGGCGATGATGCATCTCGACGATTTCGACGTCGTATTCGGGTCCCAGGATGCGCGCCGCGTCGCGCGCGAGGCCGAGGATGACGTTGACCCCGATCGAGAAGTTGGCAGCGCGCACGATCGCCGCTTTTTTCGCGGCCGCCTGCAACGCGGCCTCGTGCTCGGCGCCGAGACCGGTGGTGCCGACGACCAGCGCCGCTCCGGTTTCGAGCGCGAGCCGAGCGTGAACCAGCGTCGCGGCGGGCGCGGTGAAGTCGATCACCGCGTCGGACGCGCGAAAGACCGATCCGGCGTCGGCGACAATCTTGGCGCCGCACGCGGGCAATCCGGCGAGCTGGGCGATGTCCGCCCCGAGGGCGGGCGAGTTGGCGGCCTCGGACCCGGCGGCAATGCGCGCGCCTTCGGTTCCGGCGACGGCGGCCGCGACCATGCGGCCCATGCGGCCGGCGCATCCGACGATTCCGATTTTCATCATTGTGGTTCTCGGCCTTTACCGCTCCGCGTCCGGCGGAGCATAGGGGTTGGCGGGGCCGACGAAAAGGCACCCCCACCCCATCCCTCCCCCGTTGAGGGGGAGGGGGTTGGAGGGAGAGGAGTGTGTTCGATTGAAGTAAGCGAGGATTGATAAAAAGGCGTGGATGCCCGCCTGCGCGGGCATGACGAAGGACGCCTAATCCTTCAAATCGTTCCACAGTTCCTTGACCTTGCCGAGGAAGCTCGCGGACTGGGGGCTGACGCGCTCGGCCTGGCCTTCGCGGGCGAATTCCTCGAGCAGTTCTTTCTGGCGGGCGGTCAGGTTCTGCGGCGTCTCGACGAACGCCTGGACGAACATGTCGCCGCGCGCGGCCGAGCGCAGCACGCTCATGCCCTTGCCCTTGAGGCGGAACTGCTGGCCCGAGGAGGTGCCGGAAGGAATCGCCACCTTGGCGCGCTGACCGTCGATGGTCGGGACCTCGATCGTGCCGCCGAGCGCCGCGGTGGTGAGTGGGATCGGCACCCGGCAGAGGATGTTGGCGCCGTCGCGCTGGAACAGCGGGTGCGGCGCGACCGAGAGGAAAATATAGAGATCGCCCGAGGGCCCGCCGCGCACGCCCGCTTCGCCCTCGCCCGCGAGCCGGATGCGCGTGCCGTCCTCGACGCCGCCAGGAATGGCGACGTTGAGGGTCTTTTCCCGGTGCACGCGCCCCGCGCCGCCGCAAGTCTTGCACGGATCGCGCACCACCTGCCCCGCCCCCTGGCACGAGGGACAAGTACGTTCGATGGTGAAGAAGCCCGACTGCGAGCGCACGCGCCCGCGGCCTTGGCAGGTATCGCAGGTCACCGGTCCGGCGGCGCCGGCGGCGCCGGTGCCGCGGCAGGCGTCGCACGCGACCGAGGTCGGCACCCGGATGCTGCTCTTGCGGCCGCGATGCGCGTCCTCGAGCGAGATTTCCATGTTGTAGCTGAGGTCCGCCCCGCGCAGATGGCCGCCGCCGGGCCCGCGCCCGCGGCCTTCGCCCATGATGTCGCCGAACATTTCGTTCAGGTTGTCGAAGATGTTGGAAAAGCCGTGCGGGAAGCCCTGCCCGAATCCCTCGAAGCCGGGGCCGCCGGGATGCGCGCCCGCGCCGCCGTGCTCGAACGCGGCGTGGCCGAAGCGGTCGTAGGCCGCGCGCTTCTGCTCGTCCTTCAAGACGTCGTAGGCTTCGTTCAGTTCCTTGAAGCGCTGCTCGGCCTTCTTGTCGCCCGGATTGCGGTCCGGGTGATGCTTCATGGCGAGAGTGCGGAAGGCCTTCTTGATGTCCTCGGGCGTCGCTTTGCGCTCGACGCCGAGGATGTCGTAATAGTCCTTCTTGGCGGCCATGGCGGGTCAGGCCCCGTGCTTGTCTTCGGGCGGCCCGGAAGAGATCAGTTCTTCTTCTTATTCTTGTCGGGATCGACTTCCTCGAAATCCGCGTCGACGACCTTGGACTCGCCCGCCTTGGCTTCGCCGCCCGGCGCCGCGCCGGGCGCGTCGCCCGCCGGCGGCGCGCCTTGCGCCTTGGCGGCGGCCTCGGCCTGGGACGCCTTGTACATGGCTTCGCCCAGCTTCATGGTCGCCTGCGCGAGCGCGTCGGTCTTGGCTTTGATCGCGTCCGCGTCATCGCCCTCGAGCGCCGATTTCAGGTCCTTGATCGCGGCCTCGATCGCGTTCCGGTCCGCTTCGCCGACCTTGTCGCCGAATTCCTTCAGGTTCTTCTCGGCGGAGTGAATCAGGGCGTCGGCGTGGTTGCGGGCTTCGACCTTCTCGCGCCGCTTCTTGTCCTCGGCCGAATGCTGTTCCGCGTCCTTGACCATCTTGTCGATGTCGTCCTTGCTGAGCCCGCCCGAGGGCTGGATGCGGATCTGCTGTTCCTTGTTGGTCGCCTTGTCCTTGGCCGAAACGCTGACGATGCCGTTGGCGTCGATGTCGAAGGTGACCTCGACCTGCGGCATGCCGCGCGGCGCCGGGGGAATGCCGACCAGATCAAACTGGCCGAGCAGCTTGTTGTCGGCGGCCATTTCGCGCTCGCCCTGGAACACGCGGATGGTGACCGCGGTCTGGCTGTCCTCGGCGGTGGAGAAGGTCTGGCTCTTGCGCGTCGGAATGGTGGTGTTGCGGTCGATCAGGCGCGTGAACACGCCGCCCAGCGTCTCGATGCCGAGCGAAAGCGGCGTCACGTCGAGCAGCAGGACGTCCTTGACCTCGCCCTTGAGCACGCCGCCCTGGATCGCGGCGCCGACCGCGACCACCTCGTCGGGGTTGACGCCCTTGTGCGGTTCGCGCTTGAAGAACTCCTTCACCGTCTCGATCACCTTGGGCATGCGGGTCATGCCGCCGACCAGGATCACTTCGTCGATCTGCTTGGCTTCGAGCCCGGCGTCCTTGAGCGCCTTGCGGCACGGTTCGACCGTGCGCTGGATCAGGTCGTCGACCAGGGATTCGAGCTTGGCGCGGGTGAGCTTGATGTTGAGGTGCTTGGGGCCCGACTGGTCGGCGGTGATGAAGGGAAGATTGACCTCGGTCTGCATCGCGCTCGACAGTTCGATCTTCGCCTTTTCCGCCGATTCCTTCAGGCGCTGCAGCGCGAGCTTGTCCTTGCGCAGGTCGATGCCCTGCTCCTTCTTGAACTCGTCGGCCAGCCAATCGACGATGCGCGCGTCGAAGTCCTCGCCGCCGAGGAAGGTGTCGCCGTTGGTCGACTTGACCTCGAACACGCCGTCGCCGATTTCGAGCACCGAGATGTCGAAGGTGCCGCCGCCCAGGTCGTAGACCGCGATGGTGCCGGAGCCCTTCTTTTCCATGCCGTAGGCGAGCGCGGCCGCGGTCGGCTCGTTGATGATGCGCAGCACTTCGAGGCCGGCGATCTTGCCCGCGTCCTTGGTCGCCTGGCGCTGGGAATCGTTGAAGTAGGCGGGCACCGTGATGACCGCCTGTTCGACCTTCTCGCCGAGATAGCGTTCGGCGGTTTCCTTCATCTTCTGCAGGACGAACGCGCTGATCTGGGACGGCGAATATTTCTTGTCCTCGATCTCGACCCAGGCGTCGCCGTTGTCGCCGCGCGTGATCTTGTAGGGCACCAGGTCGACGTCCTTCTTGGTGATCGGATCGTCGAAGCGCCGGCCGATCAGGCGTTTGATGGCGAACAGGGTGCGAACCGGGTTGGTGACCGCCTGGCGCTTGGCCGGCTGGCCGACCAGGCGTTCGCCCGAATCGGTGAAGGCGACCATCGAGGGGGTGGTGCGGGCGCCTTCCGCGTTTTCGATCACCTTGGGGTTCTTGCCCTCCATGATCGCGACGCAGGAGTTGGTGGTGCCGAGGTCGATGCCGATGACTTTGCTCATGTTTTCCGTCCTTGTTCAGCCCGGCCGTGCCCGCGAACCAGCGTGTCGCCGGGGTTGGCCGTCCGGGGCTTTATATAGGCGGGGGGCCAAAACCCCGCAACAGGCGGGGTCTCGGAATAGCCGGGGTCGCCCCGATAGGAACGCGGTATTCAATATCGTGCGCGGGGATTCGCCCGCGCACCGTGTCCGAAAAGACACACTTGGTTAATGGGGGTGAGCGGGCTCAGCGGGGCAAGGCCTTGAGCCAATCGGTCACCGTTTTGACGACCTCGTCGTCGAGGCCGATGAACCCGTGGGCGGACATGGCCTCGCACGGGTGGCCCCGGCCGGCCGAGCCGCCTTTCAGCATCACGATATCGACCCGGGGGGCGGCGGTGAGCATGGCCTTGAAGCGCCCCACGTTCGCGGCCGGGGTGTAGACACATTCGTCGTTTTCATGTTGGACGATCAGGACCGGCAGGGTGATTCGCTGGAGACCGCCGACGGACCGCTCGACCGAAGGTTGCCTGTCGTTCACGTGCGTGAGCAACCCGGCGGTGATGACGACGGCGTCCGGCCGTTCCGGCCCGCCCAGACGGACGACGGCGTTGCCGACCGACAGCGCCGCGCGGCTGGTGCCGACGAGATACACGGGCGCGGCGATCGTGCGGAGATGGGCAACGAGTGCGCCGATGTCCTTGGCGTGCGCCTCCGACCAGCGGTAACCGGAAACGCCGGTCGAGCCTTCCTTCAGGTCCGGCGCGATGTCGGAAACGACGGTGACGAACCCGGCGCGGGCGTAACCCGCGCGCGAGCGGACCAATTGATTGCCGGCGCCCCAACCGATTTTTCCGCCGGGCCCCAGATCGAGATTGCCGTGGCCGCCGGCGAGCAGAACAACGCTGCCGACCGGACGGGCCGGCCGTTCGATCAGGACGCGAACCTTGATGCCGGGGCGCGTCGGAATATCCGCGACATCTTCGCCCCGCGCGCCCGAGATCGCGACCAGCGCCCCGAGCGCCGCGAACGCGGCGATTCGAAACCGCGCGCCATCTAAGAATTTCATGCGCGCCCTCCGGACCGGCTTATTCGGTCATGAACACCTTGGGCTCGCCGGTTGAACCGATCTCGTAGACCACGAACGGGCCTTCCTTTACCCCGGTCATGCCGGGCGAGCCCTGGGGCATTCCCGGCAGCGCGATGCCCCGGATAGGGGGTTTTTCGGCGAGCAGCTTCTTCACCGCCGCCACCGGCACATGGCCTTCGACCACGTACTTGCCGATGGTGATGGTGTGGCAGGAAGCGAGCCTGTCGGGCACCCCGGCCATGCGCCGGAGCGAATCCAGCGCGGTGGTTTCCTTGACCTGGACCTTGAATCCCTCGCTCTCCAGAACCTTGGCGTAATCGCCGCAGCAGCCGCAGTTGGGATCCTTGTAGACGACCGCTTCCTCGGCGGCCCGGGCCGACGGCGCCGTCAGCATCAACGTCAACGCGGCGGCGAGAGAAAACGTTGTCATGCGCATGGCGGTTCTCCTGGAATGGCCGAACTAGAGTTGCTCGTCGAGCTTGGTGCCGGTTTCGCCCGCGGGCCGGTCGTAGACGTTTTGATTCTGGGACGGCACGGGTCCGCCTTGACCCTGGGGCTGGGCCGGCGGCGGGCCGCCCTTGGCGACCGCGACCTTGGCCGCCCGCAGCGGACGGTGGTGCATGACGTAGCCCGTTTCCAATTCCTGCACCACCGTGCCGGCGGGCTTGGTCTTGTCCTCGATCTCGAACATGGCTTCGTGCAGGTGGGGATCGAAGCGCTTGTCCAGAGCCTCGATGCGCCTGACGCCAAAACGCTCGAAGGCGGCGAGCAGCGCGCGTTCGGTCATCTCGACGCCGACGGCGAGGGCCTCCAGCGCCGGGTCCTTGGCGCGCGCATCCGCGCCGATGCTGGCGAGCGCGCGGCGGAGATTGTCCGCGACCGTCACCATCTCGCGCGCGAAATCGGCGGCCGCGTAACGCACCGCCTCGATCTTGTCGGCCTCGACGCGGCGGCGAGTGTTTTCGGCCTCGGCCAGCGCGCGCAGCGCCTTGTCCTTGACCTGGGCCAGTTCGGCTTCAAGTTCGGTTTCGCGCGCGCTTTTCGCCGTCGCCTCGGCCGGCGCGGGCGTCGGCGCGGCGGACGGATTTTCCGGGGCGGGCTGGGGCGCGTTCTCGGTGTCGGACGGCTGGGAAGAATCGGCGGTCATGGGCCTCGATCGGGATTCGGGGTTGGGGATCAGCCGAGCAGACGCCCGACCAGCTTGGCGGTGTAATCGACCATCGGAATGATGCGGGCGTAGTTGATGCGCGTCGGTCCGATCACGCCGATGGCGCCGACGACCTTCTGCCGCTCGTTCCGGTAGGGCCCGACGATCATCGAGCAGCCGGACGTGCCGAACAGGGGGTTGTCGGAACCGATGAAAATCTGGACTCCTTCCGCCCGGTCCGCAAGGGAAAGAAGCCTGAGCAGGGTTTCCTTCGTCTCCAGGGTTTCGAACAGGGCGCGGATGGTTTCGAGATCGCCGAGGGCGTGCACGTCGCCCAGGAGGTTCGCCTGGCCGCGCACGATCAGGGTGCCGCCGCCTTCGCCGCCCGCCCAGGTGGCGAGGCCGCGTTCGACCACGCTCCGGGTCAATTCGTCGATCTGGGCGCGGTGGTTTTCAAGTTCGGCCATGATCTCGTCGTAGGCCTCGGCGATGGTGCGGCCGACCAGGCGCGCGCTGAGATAGTTGGTCGCCTGGACCAGGGCCGACGCCGGGAACCCGGGCGGGGTTTCGATGATCCGGTTTTCGACCAGCCCGTTTTCGGTCACCAGCACGACCAGCGCGCGGCCGGGGTTGAGGCCGATGAATTCGATGTGCTTGAGGGGCGATTCCATTTTCGGCGCCATCACCACGCCCGCGCAGCGCGACAGGCCCGAGAGCGTGGTCGACGCCCGCTCCAGCAGCGCCTCGGCGTTGCCGCCGGCGGCGGCGAGACGGCTGTCGAGATCGCGCCGTTCTTCCGCCGTCAGGTCGCCGACCTCCAGCAGCCCGTCCACGAACAGGCGCATCCCGGCTTCGGTCGGAAGCCTTCCGGCCGAGGTGTGGGGCGCGAACAAAAGCCCCATCTCCTCCAAATCCGCCATCACGTTGCGGATGGTGGCGGGCGAGAGCGCGAGGCCGAGCCGCCGCGACAGCGTGCGCGAGCCGACCGGCTCGCCGCTTTCGAGGTAGGACTCGACGATGCGGCGGAAAACCTCGCGCGAGCGGTCGTTGAGTTCGGTGATCATGGCGTCCGAAAAACCGCGTCAATTCCGGCAAAAATGTAGTCGCGGGGCCGGGCATCGTCAACGAAGGGGGCCCTTTGACGGGAGGGGTTCGGAAGGCTAGCTTGCGCGACGTCTTTCGCCAGGAATTACGCCCATGCGCCCTTCCGGCCGCGCCGCCGACCAGCTTCGTGACATCCGCCTCGAACCCGACGTGAGCAAGCACGCCGAGGGCTCCTGCCTCGCCCGCTTCGGCGACACCCACGTGCTGTGCACGGCCTCCGTCGAGGACAAGGTGCCGGGCTGGATGCGCGGATCGGGGCGCGGCTGGGTCACCGCCGAATACGGCATGCTGCCGCGCTCGACCAACACCCGCACCGAGCGCGAGGCGGCCAAGGGCCGCCAGTCGGGCCGCACCCAGGAAATCCAGCGCCTGATCGGGCGCAGTTTGCGCGCCGTGACCGACCTCGCCCAGCTCGGCGAGATTCAGGTGAAGATCGACTGCGACGTGATCCAGGCCGACGGCGGCACGCGCACCGCCGCCATCACCGGCTCCTACGTCGCGCTGCACCGGGCGTTCGCGCGGCTGCAATCGCTCGGCCTGATCAAGGCGATCCCGCTGGTCGATCAGGTCGCCGCCGTGTCGTGCGGCATCTGCCGGGGCGCGGCCGTGCTCGACCTCGATTACGCCGAGGACAGCGGCGCCGAAGCCGACGCCAACTTCGTTTTCACCGGCAAGGGCGGCATCGTCGAAATCCAGGGCACCGCCGAAGCCGCGCCCTTCACCGAGGCGCAGTTCGGCGACCTGGTCCGCCTCGCGCGCAAGGGGATCGGCGAATTGCTCGCCCATCAGCGGCGCGCGCTCGGACTCTGACGCGATGGCGCGGCGTTTCGCCGGCGGCACGCTCGTCATCGCCAGCCACAATCCGGGCAAGGTGCGCGAGATCGCCGACCTGCTCGCGCCGTTCGGCGTCGACGTGACGACCGTCGCGGCGCTCGGCCTCTCCGAGCCCGAGGAAACCGGAACCGCCTTCGTCGACAACGCGCGCCTGAAGGCGCTGGCGGCGGCGAAGGGCGCGGGGTTGCCCGCGCTCGCCGACGATTCGGGGCTGGAGGTGCGCGCCCTCGGCGGTCGGCCGGGCGTGCAGTCGGCGCGGTGGGCGGGCCCGACCAAGGATTTCGCTATCGCCATGCGCCGGATCGAGGACGAACTGAAAAACGCGACCGACCGGCGCGCCAACTTCGCCTGCGCGCTGGCGCTCTGCTGGCCCGACGGCCATTGCGAAGTGTTCGAGGGCCGGGTGGACGGAACCCTCGTCTGGCCGCCGCGCGGCGCGCGCGGCTTCGGCTACGACCCCGTCTTCGTCGCGAACGGGCATTCGATCACCTTCGGCGAAATGGAACCGGAGGAAAAACACGCCATCAGCCACCGCGCCGAGGCCTTCCGCCGTTTGGTCGCGGCGTGTTTTGTCGCGCGGGCGAATCCCCGCGCGCAGAACTAACATCCCGCCGTTATGATTTCCCACGCGCACGAAGGCCCCGCCGTCTACGTCCACTGGCCCTATTGCCTCGCCAAGTGCCCGTACTGCGATTTCAACAGCCACGTCGCCGAAGCCGTGCCCGAGGCGCGCTGGCGGGACGCCGTTATCCGCGAGCTGGCGCATTACCACGCCGAGACCAAGGGCCTCGGGCACGCGCGCACGATTTTCTTCGGCGGCGGCACGCCGTCGCTGATGTCGCCCGAGTCGGCGGGCGCGATCGTCGCCGCGGTCAAGCGGCTGTGGGGCCTCGCCGATCACGCCGAAATCACGCTCGAGGCCAATCCGACGTCGGTCGAGGCGAAGAAGTTCGAGGGCTTCCGGGAAGCCGGCGTCAATCGGGTCTCGATCGGCGTCCAGGCGCTCGACGACGACGCGCTCCGGTTTCTCGGACGCGGGCATTCGTCGGCCGAGGCGCGGCGCGCGCTGGAAACGGCGGCCGGGATTTTCCCGCGCTATTCCTTCGATCTCATCTACGCGCGGCCCGGCCAGACCGTCGCCGCCTGGCGCCGGGAATTGGAGCGCGCCCTCGGTCTCGCGCGCGGGCATATTTCGCTCTATCAGCTGACGATCGAGCCCGGCACCCGCTTCCACCGCGACAAAATCCCCGCCGCCGACGAAGACACCGCCGCCGATCTGTTCGAGGCGACCCAGGAATTGACCCGCGCCGCCGGCCTGCCGCCTTACGAGATATCCAATCACGCCAAGCCCGGCGGCGAATGCCGCCACAACCTGATCTATTGGCGGGGCGGATGTTACGTCGGCGTCGGCCCCGGCGCGCACGGACGGATCGCGCACCGGCATCCCGCGCAATCGGACGGCGCCGTTTTCGCAACCCACCAGATTCACGATCCCGCCGGCTGGCTCGCGGCGGTCGAAAAGGTCGGCCACGGCACCGGCAAGCGCCGGCGGCTGGCCCCGGAGAAGCGCCGCGAGGAATTGCTGCTGGCCGGGTTGCGGCTGGGCGAAGGCGTCGGGCGCGCGCGGTTCCGCGCGCTGACCGGGACGGACGCCCTCGCCGCCGTCGATCGCGCGGCGTTGACGCGATTGACCGACGGCGGCTTTCTCGAATACGACGAGCATCGTTTGCGCGCGACCGCCGCCGGGCGGCAGCGGCTCAACGCGATTCTGACCTCGCTGTTGCCGGCGCGCTGATCAGTTCTTAAACGAATCCGGCGCGGGACTGACGACCCGGGTGCCGTTGGCGAGCACCTGCAACACCGCGAGTCCGCGTTCGTTGCCGCCGTCCGGGCGCAGGCGGAAAATGCCGTCGCTGCCGGCGAAGCCCGAGCCTTGCGTCAGCGCGGCGGGCGAGAAGTCGGCGCCCTTCTCGTTGCGCGCCAAAATCGCCGCCAGCGCGCCCGCGTCGTAGGCGAGCGTCGCGAGCCGGGGCGGCGCGGCGCCGAACGCCTGGCGGTAGCGCTGCTCGAAGGAGGCCCGGGTCTGCGGCGGCGGCGCCGGATACCAGCCGCCGACCAGCGCCGGTTCCGCGCCCAGCTGCGCCTGGTCCCAGCGCCCGGTGCCGAGCATGCGGATTTTCGCCGGGTCGATGTCGAAGAACGGCAGCAGGGCGGCGATCGACTGCAGGCGCCGTCCGCCTTCGGGCAGCAGCAGGGCGTCGAACGGCAGTTCGCCCAGGGTCTGCATGCGTTCCAGGCGCGCGAGCGCGCGCTTGGAAATCTCGTCATCGCGGCCCTCCAGCTCTTTTTTCTGCGCGAGCAGCGCCTGGCGGCGCGCGTCGTAATTGGCGAAACGGCGGATCAGGTCGGAAAAGTCGGTCGCGTTCGGATCGTAGAACTGCACCTGCGTCACCAACGCGTTGCCGTCGGCGGCCGATTGGCGCAGCGCGGCGACCACCGCGCGGCCGTAGTCGTTGTCGGGCGCGAGCGCGGCGAAGCGGGCGAAGCCGCGCGCGCGGGCGTAGCCGACGACGCGGCGCACCTCGGATTCGGGCTGGAAGCCGAGGATGTAGGCGCCGTCGCCGGCCGCCGCCCGGTCGGAGGAAAACGCCACCACCGGCACCCGCGCGACGCGCGCCGCCGGCGCCACCGCCCGCACGCTTTGGGCGAGCAGCGGCCCGAGAATCAACTGCGCGCCGTCGGCGATCGCTTCCTGGGCGGCGCGTTGCGCGCTTTCGGGCGTATCGCCGGTGCCGTGGACGACGATCTCGAATTTTTCGTCGGCCCAGTCGAACAGCGCCATTTGCGCCGCGTTGAGCATGGCCTGGCCGAGGGGCGCGTTCGCGCCGGCGAGCGGCACCAGAAGCCCGACCCGGACCGCGCCCGGAATCGGCGGCGGCGACGTGACGATCGGGGCTTCGGGCGCGGCGTCGCCCGGCCGGCCGGGCGCGGTCGGCCGCGACAACAGGGGGGCGAGCGACGGTGTCGCCGGTGGCGCCGGGCCAGGCGTAACCGACGGCGCGGCCGGGGGCGTAACCGACGGCGCGGCCGGGGACGCGGCGGAGGGCGCGGGCCGGACGGCGGGGGCGTCTTGCCTCGCCGGACCCGGCCTGGGAGACTCGCAGCCCCAGAGCCCACTCGCGGCGAGCATCACAAGGACGGAGGGCCATGCGGCCATCGGGCGGTGATCACGGAAAAAGCGCATCGGCTCCCCTTCCCGCCGGACTCTATCTGGTGGCGACGCCGATCGGCAATCTCCGCGACGTGAGCCTGCGGGCGCTCGATACCCTCGCCGGCGCGAGCGCGATCGCCTGCGAGGATACCCGCGTGACCGCGAAGCTCCTCGCCCGGCACGGGGTTTCCCGGCCGCTGGTCGCCTATCACGACCACAACGCCGAACGCGTCCGCCCCCGCCTGCTGGAACGGCTTCAGGCGGGCGAGGCGATCGCGCTGGTCTCGGATGCCGGATCGCCGCTCATCGCCGACCCCGGCTTCAAGCTGGTGCGCGAGTCGGTCGCGCGCGGGATTCCGGTCACCGCCGTGCCGGGACCGTCGGCGGCGGTCGCGGCGTTGCAGCTTTCGGGCCTGCCCGCGGACCGGTTCTTCTTCGCGGGCTTCCTGCCCGCCAAGCCGGGGGCGCGGCGGACGGCGCTGGCCGAAATCAAGAATGTTCCCGGCACGTTGATTTTTTTCGAAACCGCGCCGCGGCTCGCGCGCGCGCTCGCCGACATGGCCGAGGTTCTCGGGGCCCGCCCGGCGGCGGTCGCGCGCGAACTGACCAAGATGTTCGAGGAGGTGCGGCGCGGCGGCCTCCCCGACCTCGCCCGCCATTATGCCGAGGCCGGACCGCCCAAGGGCGAAATGGTGGTCGTCGTCGCGCCCCCTGACGCGATCTCGGATCGTTCGAATGTCGACATCGACGGCGCGTTGAACGCGGCGCTCGCGCGCCTCGCCCCGTCGGCCGCCGCCGCCGAGGTCGCGCGCGCGACCGGGCTTTCCCGGCGCGAGCTGTATCGCCGCGCGCTCGAACTGAAATCCAAATGAAATTCCCATGAGCGGGCGCGCCGCCGAATTCGTCGCGTGCCTGGTCCTGACGCTCAAGGGCTATCGCGTGCTCGCCCGCCGGTTTTCGATTGGGGCGGGAACCGGCGCGGGCGAAGTGGACGTGATCGCGCGGCGCGGCCGCACGCTCGCCTTCGTCGAGGTGAAATCGCGTCCCGACTTGAACACGGCCGCCGCGTCGATTCGCCCCGAACAGCGCCGGCGCATCGTCCGCGCCGCCGAGGCGTTCGTCGCCAAGCGGCCGGAGTTGCGCGATTGCGAGGTCCGATTCGACGCGATTTTGGTCGCGGCGGGGCGATGGCCGCGTCATGTGCCGAACGCCTGGCGCGCCGACGGGTGAAGAACGATTGAGGCCCGCGCCGCGCGCTTGTATGATCGCGCCCATGCGCCGATTCGCCCCTTCTTGCGCCTTGATCGCCCTGTTTTCCCTGCCGATCCTCCTCGGCGGCTGCGTCGGCGCGGCCGTCGGCGGCGCCGCCGCCGTCGGCGTCGCGGCCTACGACGAGCGCGGGATCGACGGCGTCGCCAACGACCTCAAGCTCGCCATGGACATCCGCGCCCGCTGGGTCGACAAGGATCACATGATCCCGACCAAGGTCTCGGTCGAGGTCCATGAGGGCCGCGCCCTGCTCACTGGCCTGGTCCAGGACGAAAAGATGCGCGCCGACGCGGTCGGCGAGGCGTGGAAAGTGGCCGGCGTCAAGCAGGTCCTGAACGAAATCGAAATCGCGCCCTCTTCCGGCGTGGTCGATTACAGCCGCGACACCTGGATCACGACCCAGATCAAGTCCAAGCTCGCGTTCGACGAAAAAGTGATGGCGGTCAATTTCAACGTCCAGACCATCAACGGCGCCGTCTACCTGATCGGCATCGCCCGCAGCGCCGACGAGCATCGCCGCGTCATCGACACCTGCCGTTCGATCAGCTACGTGCGCCGCGTGGTCGACCATATCCGGATTAAACAAGCCTCCGGGGGGGCTTCGTGAGTCTGCCCGCCTCGCTGTCGCCGGCGGTGCGCGTCGCGCTCCGCGCGGTCGCGGCGCAGGCCGAAGCCGACATCGACGTCGCCGAGGTGGCGCTGATGCTCGCGGCCGCCGGGCGGCCGGGCGTGCTGCTGCAGCCGTACCGCCGCCATCTCGCCAAGATCTGCGAGGAAGTCGACCGCCACGCCGGCGCCGAGCCCGCCCTCGACATGCGGATCGAGGCGCTGGCCGAGATCGTCGCCAAGCGCTACGGCTACGTCGGCACGGCGGACGCCTTTCGCGATCCCGATTGCGCCAACCTGACCTACGTCATGGACCGGCGCGGGGGGCTGCCCGTGACCCTCGGGATCATCTACCTGCACGTCGCCCGGACGCTCGGCTGGCCGCTCGCGGGCGTCGATTTTCCGCCCCGCTTTCTGCTGCGCCTCGATCACGGCGGCCGGCGCGTGCTGCTCGATCCGTTCGCGGGCCTCAAGGTCCTGGAAACGCCCGCGCTGCGCGCCATGCTCAAGGAGTTCTCCGGGCCCGAGGCCGAAATCCGCCCCGGCCATTTCCGCGCGCTCGCCGCGCGCGAGGTGCTGCTCCGGCTCCAGAACACGATCAAGGCGCGGCTCCTCGATTCCCGCCAGATCGAGGACGCGCTCGCCCAGGTCGAACTGATGCTGCTGTTCGCGCCCGATTGGCCGGAACTGTGGCGGGAAGCGGGCGTGCTCAATTCCCGGCTCGACAACATCAAGGCCGCGGTCGCCGCGTTCGAGGAATTTCTGCGGCGCGAAACCCGCGATTCCAGCCGTTACCGCGTGTCGATCCTGCTCCAGGAACTGCGCGGCCGGCTCAATTGATCGAGCGCCGCGCGCCGCAAGAAAAACGCCCCGATCCGATGAAACTCGCCGTCGCCATCCAGATGGACCCGATCGAAACGGTCAACATCGAGACCGATTCGACCTTCGCGCTCGCGCTCGAAGCGGAACGGCGCGGCCACGCGTTGTTTCACTACCTGCCCCAGAACCTCGCCTTCGCCCACGGGCGCCTCAAGGCGCGCGCGCGGCCTTTGTCGGTCCGGCGTAAAAAAGGCGACCATTATGCCCTCGGCGCGGGCGAGGCCCTCGACCTGGCCGGCGTCGACGTGGTGCTGATGCGCCAGGACCCGCCGTTCGACATGGCCTACATCACCGCGACGCACTTGCTGGAGCACATCCATCCCGCGACCCTGGTGGTCAACGACCCGGCGAGCGTGCGCAACGCGCCCGAGAAACTGTTCGTCACCCATTTCCCCGAACTGATGCCGCCGACCCTGATCGCCTCCGACCGCGAGGTGATCAAGGCGTTCCGCGCCGAGCACCGCGAGATCGTGATCAAGCCGCTCTACGGCAACGGCGGCGCGGGCGTGTTCCACATAAGACCCGAGGACGACAACCTGAACGCGCTGCTCGAGATGTTCACGACCATGAGCCGCGAGCCGGTCATCGTCCAGAAATACCTTCCCGCCGTGCGCGAGGGCGACAAGCGCATCGTGCTGGTGGACGGCCGCCCGGCCGGCGCGCTCAAGCGGGTGCCGCCGCCGGGCGAGGCGCGCGCCAATCTGCACGTCGGCGCGCGCGCGGAAAAAACGACTCTCGACGCGCGCGACCAGGACATCTGCGCCGCCATCGGCCCGACGCTCAAGGAGAAAGGCCTGATCTTCGTCGGCATCGACGTGATCGGCGGCTATCTCACCGAAATCAACGTCACCTCGCCGACCGGCATCCAGGAAATCGGCCGCTTCGACGGCGTTTCGGTCGAATCGCAGATCTGGGACGCGATCGAGGCGCGGATCAAGCCCGCGAAAGCCTGAGACCGCGCGCCATGGACTATCTGCTCGCGCTCGCCGCCGATCCCGCCGCCTGGGCCGCCCTCGTCACCCTGGTGGCGATGGAGGTGGTGCTCGGCATCGACAACCTGATCTTCATCGCCATCCTCACCAACAAGCTGCCGGCGCAATTCCGCGCCCGCGCGCGGAGGATCGGCCTTTCCGCCGCGCTCCTCATGCGGCTCGGGCTCCTCGGGACCGTCGCCCTCATCGTCCAGTTGACCGAACCGGTGTTCCGCGTCTTCGGCGCCGGATTTTCCTGGCGCGACCTGATCCTGATCGCGGGCGGCCTGTTCCTGGTCTGGAAGGCGACCAAGGAAATCCACCACAACGTCGATCCCGATCCGGGCCCGGACCTGTTCGATCGCGGCACGGTCGCGGTCGGGTTCACCGCCGCGATCGGGCAAATCCTGGTGCTGGATCTGGTGTTTTCAATCGACAGCATCATCACCGCCGTCGGCATGACCGAGCATATCCCGATCATGGTCGTCGCCGTGCTGATCGCGGTCGCGTCCATGATGTTCGCGGCCGGGCCGCTCGCCAACTTCATCAACGCCAATCCGACCATCGTGATGCTGGCGCTCGGGTTCCTCTTGATGATCGGCACCGCGCTGATCGCCGAAGGGTTCGGCGCGCCGGTTCCCAAGGGCTACATCTACGCGGCGATGGCGTTTTCCGCCTTCGTCGAGGGCCTCAACATGCTGGCGCGCCGGGCGCGCAAGCGCCGAGAAAAATAAACCCGGCGGCGAACCGCGCGCCCGGTTTTTTGTTTGGGTGGCGTGCGCCGCCGAGCGCGGAAAAAAGATTCTTCCGGCTCTTGAGCGCGCTCATGCGCTTGTTAAGCCGTGGCGCGTAGTCACATCCGGATAGTGTCTCAGTTTAGGCCCGACTGGAGCAGATATCATGACCCTTGTTGTTGCTCGTGTTGTTGGAGAGAGGGTGGCAATCGCCTCAGATACAAGAATAACACAGTCCGGGTTGCCTCTTCAAAACCATAACGGGATTGTTAAGTCCTGCATTCTTCCTGGCAAAGTTTGTGCATCCTTTTCGAATTCGCCCGAATTAGCTGCTCAGGATTTTTGTGAGTTTGCGCGAGCATTTCCAAATGGCGCTGAACACTCCGAAACCGTGGCATTCTTCGAGAGATCAAGCAAAATAACTGGAAACGACTACTTACTCGCCTTCGCAATAGGTCCAAAGCTGGTCAAGATCGTCAATGGAGAGATCATTGCGGGAAAGGCAAGGACTCAATGGATCGGTGACATATTAGCGTATGAGCGGTTCAGAGAATATGAAGCCAAAAAACGTAAGAATTCTGAAGCTGGGCGTGCGGTTAATGCTGTTTTATTTGCCGATGAATTGAATAATTCCCCCGCAAGCGATTTGTATTCGGTGATGCGCAACATTGTTGGCGACCGCGATGTAATGAGCGCCGGTGGATTCGTGTGCGTAATCAGTAATAGGGAAAGTGGGTTCCGACATTCAGTTTATTCGGACATGCTCTATAATTGGCCGGAAGATGAGAGCGAAGATTTCATACTCCGCTTGAAAAGCCCGATTAATCTTGGGTCTGCAGGGGAAAACGTAGGATATGCTGTCGCTCAAGTATCTACCGGATTCTTAAACACGAACTTGGTTGCCTTCTATCTGCTGAAGGGACGAAAGCTATTTCTCTTTCATGGAGAAAATAACGGACTCCCAGACAAGTGTGTGGTATTGCGTGATGTGGAGCCGTTTAAAATTGCAGATCGGCTAAACGAATCAGTGGGTGCAAATTTGCCATGGTTGCTGATGGTTACTTCTCCCGTGGGGGAGCGCCTTCAGTCGACCCAGCGGCCAATGCCCAATTCTCACGACTCGCACGGATTAGGTTTATCATTTTATTGCCATGCTAATACTTTCCCGAAAACGAAATCGTCATAGTGAAAAACGTAGAACACAAGGTTCGGATTCCGATTTCTTTTGCCACCAACTGTGACCGGTTCGCCGCCACCCCGACCAAGCCCCCCAATACAGCACAGCGGCTTTTGCCCCTACAGCGCCGGGCGCGAAAAAAAGGATTCTTCCGGCTCCTAAGTGCGCTCACGCTCCCGTGACGCCCGCGCCGCCGCGCGGCGTGCTATACGGGATTCGTCATGCGCGCGATGTTGTTGCGTCTCACGTTGGCGATCGGGATCGGGGGGTGCGCCGCCCTGCCGGCGTTCGCGGCGCCGTATTACCTCCAGGACGGGGTCGCCGCCGACGGCTACGACACCGTCGCCTATTTCACCGAGGGCAAGGCGATCAAGGGCGACGCCCGGTTCCAGCATTCCTGGGACGGCGCGAAATGGCATTTTTCCTCCGCCGCCAACCGCGACCGGTTCGCCGCCGATCCGCGAAAGTACGCGCCCCAATACGGCGGCTTCTGCGCCTACGGCGTGTCCTACGGATCGAAGCCGAAAGTCACCGGCGAGGCGTGGCACATCCACGACGGCAAGCTCTACCTGAACTACAGCCAATCCGTCCGGGAGCGGTGGCGGTCCGACGTTCCCGGCAACATCGCCAAGGCCGACGGCAACTGGCCGAAAATCAAGGATAAGTAATCCGTTCGCGCCGTTTCCCCGCCTCGCCCCGTGCCCTATGATCCGCCGCGGGAGGCGCAGGCATGGTCGCGCGCGTCAACACGGTGGCGTTCCAGGGGATCGGCGTGCTCGCCGTCGACGTCCAGGTGCAGATGGCGTCGGGCCTGCCCGCGTTCACCCTGGTCGGCCTGCCCGACAAGGCGGTCGGCGAAAGCCGCGAACGGGTGCGCGCCGCGCTCGCCGCCATGGGCCTCGCGCTGCCGGCGAAGCGCATCACCGTCAACCTCGCGCCCGCCGATCTCGCCAAGGAAGGCTCGCACTTCGATCTGCCGATCGCGCTCGGCCTGCTCGCCGCCATGGAGGCGCTGCCCAAGGACGAGATCGCCGAATACGCGGCGCTCGGCGAACTCGGGCTCGACGGGCGCATCGCGCGGGTCGCGGGCGTGCTGCCGGCCGCGCTGCACGCGCGCGAACGGGACCTCGGCCTGATCTGTCCCGCCGCGCAAGGAGCGGAAGCCGCCTGGGCGGAGGGCCTGCGCGTGCTGCCCGCCGGCGATCTGGTGCAGATCGTCAATCATTTCCGGGGAAGCCAGGTGCTGGCGGCGCCGGTCGCCAGGCTTTCCGAATCCGCCGCCCTCTATCCCGACATGATCGACATCAAGGGCCAGGAAACGGCGAAACGCGCGATCGAGATCGCCGCCGCGGGCGGTCACAACCTGCTGATGATCGGCCCGCCCGGCGCGGGCAAGTCCATGCTCGCGAGCCGCCTGCCGGGACTGCTGCCGCCGCTCGACGCGGCGGAAGCCCTCGAAGTGAGCCTGATCCAGAGCGTCGCCGGCGAATTGCCCGAGGACGGCCTGACGCGCAGGCGCCCGTTCCGCGATCCGCATCATTCGGCGTCGGTCGCGGCCCTGGTCGGCGGCGGCTTGCGCGCCAAGCCGGGCGAAGTGTCGCTCGCGCACTTGGGTGTTCTCTTTCTCGACGAGCTGCCGGAATTCCAGCGCGCCGCGCTGGAAGCGCTGCGCCAGCCGCTCGAGTCCGGGCGCGTGACGGTCGCGCGCGCCAACGCCCATGTCACCTATCCCGCCCGCGTCCAACTGATCGCGGCCATGAACCCGTGATGTCGCGTTGCCATTTTATCAGCGTCTAGAAAAGGGGGGAGGTACAGGAGGTTGATGGAAACCTCGTCTTTTCCCACCACAATGCGCTCGGTGATGGTTTCGACGATGTGGCGCTTATCCTCTGGAGGGAGGTCTTGCCAGCGGGAGTACAGATCCCGCGCTTCCGTGACGATTTCCTCCCGGCTGAGGTGGCTAATTTTCATAAGGTCGAGTTCAGCTTGGAGCCGGGGTAGCTCGTTCTCGATCTGTTTCTGGCGGGCGGCCAGGGGGTGGTAGCGGGCGCCGAAGCCTTCCTTGGTGATGCCGTCGGCTTGGTAGAGGTTGTAGAGCTTGTCCATCTCCGACGCGATCTTCCGGCACTCGCCCTCTAGGGAGGCGATCAGTTCTTCCTTCCCGCCGAGAGCCTCGTCGGCGTGCTTGAGCTGCCCAGCGATCTCGTCGGGTGAGAAGAAGAAGTTCTTGAGCTGCTCGTGGAAGAGCCCGTCGAGGTCCGCGACGGGTATCTTGCTCCGACACGTGTAGCAGACGTACTTCGGGGTGTTTGCTGGGACGTACATCTTGCCGCCGCAGGCGCAGTGCACGAAGCCGGCGAAGAGGTGGGTGGTCTTCTTGGCGGGCCGTTTGTTGACGGCCTGCTGGCTATCGAGGATGGCGTTGCAGCTATTCCAGATCTCGTCGTCGATAATCGGCTCGACCGAACTCAGGACCCACTCGCTCTCGGGCTTCAATGTCCAGCTCTTCTTAGCGCCTGTGCTCTTGGTGTAGTTCGAGCGGCGAGTGCCCTTGGCTGTCGGGTCGCGCAGGAGGCGATCGACGGTAGTGTCCGAGAATGGAGAGCCGTTTCTGGTTCGATATCCCTTCTCGTTGAGAAGGCGCGCGACGGTCTTTTTGCGTCGGTGTTTGAGGAAGAGCTCGTAGATGAGTTTGCGGACAGCCGCCTCTTCGGGGTGCGGGATGAGCTTGTTTTCATGCCACTGGTATCCGAAAGGCGCCTGCCCGCCGAGGGGTTTACCGAGCTTGGCGCGAATGGGGACCGACGCGGCGACGCGCTCAGCGATTTCCTCTCGCTCCCACTGCGCCATCGCGGCGATCATCGTATAGAAGAGACGGCCGGCCGGGCTTGAGGTGTCGATCGACTCCTGGAGCGATATGAGGTCGGCGTTGTACTCCCGGAAGATGTCGGAGAAGTCAAGGAGCTCCCGGGTGTTCCGCGCCAAGCGCGCGAGCTTCGAGAAGATCAGTCCGGTGATGTGGCCCGATTTGATATCTGCGAGCATCCGTTTCGCCTCAGGATGCTCCATCACCGCTTTGCCGCTCACCGCTTCAAGATGGTACACCTCGCGGACGTGCCAACCTTTGGCTTCGGCATAATACCGTGCACGTTTCTCATGGTGTTCAGGACTTTCGCCACGTGCTTGATCTTCAGTCGAAACACGAATCCAGATTCCCACATTCTTAATTTTTGAATCCACCTGATTTAAGTTGGACACTGATTTAACTCCCAAATCATCCCATCAACGAATTGCGGATCGCAGTTTGGCTTTCAATTTTTCATCTATGAAAGCCATATCCAGCGCATTTTGCGTAATTTTTCCTGGGTCTATCTTGTTCCGAACAAGCTTATATTCAAGGTCGATTTCTGTTTCGAAGACTGCCGGGTCATCTGTATTCAAATTGAACAGTATGTTTTTGCGTTCGAAATCAAATACTGGATGACTAGATAGGGACTGCACATTGCCAAGCGCTAACTCGCTTGTGATGCATACTTCGATTCCAACCCGCTGTGTTTTAACGTATTCCGTGAGGCCAGGATCATTCAAAAGTGTTGCTCCGTGACCAATTCGGTTGGCTCCAAGAGAAATTGCGCTTCGGATTTCTTCTACGCCACTAAACTCACCCGCGTGAATTGTTTTCGGTATATCAGGTCGTAATAGAGGTCTAATATACTTGGAAATCACAGACAGAGGAAAATTGATCTCGTCGCCGGAAAGCCCAAGCCCTACGATTAACTTGTTATCATATAGAGCTCCTGCGCACTGTAGGTCATCCTCAATTTTTTCCGGCAGATGACGAGTGAGATTGTAGATTAGGTTCGCTTCTATGCTGAACTCTTGTCGTGCACGCTGGAGTCCTTTCCAAAGTGCTCCAAAAAGACGAAAGGTGTCCGTCAAAAATTCTGCTGGGGAGATTGAGAACTCGACATAAAGTACGCCTTTTCGCGAAAGTTCCTCTAACGAATAAAATATAACTTTTTCGGAGATTTCTTCCGAATCTATATACTGATAGATTGAGTGCCAGCTTTTAAAGAAATCTGTCTTTCTATCCCAACGAGATTGCAATGGTTTACCTATACGTTGAGCAACGAACGGCGTGATGCTTCCCTCTAAATGTCGGTGCAAATCAACGTAATTCATATTGCCTTCGGATACCCAAAAACACACACGCACGCACGAAGATATGGCGATTCCTCGTTATGTGAAGGTGGCCGAAGAACATAATACTTCCGTATTTCAATCCATTGCGAAATCATGCTCAATGCATCCCCCTCGGTGGCGAAGGACACTGTATGTGAGGGAATTTTATCGCCGATAGGCAGAGTTATATATAAAAGCAGTGGAATGCGGGTCATCATGCCCATAGTTGATATTAATTGCCAAAACCGACGGGTATTACTGAGGTGCTCGACCACCTCCGATGCAACGACCAAGATTGATTTTGGATGATGCAATTGCATGGCATTGCGCAAAACCGAAACCACTGTGAATTGCCCTTCGTCCTCCTCTATATCGGCGATAACGATGTGATCGCTTGCTCGACGTGACGAAGAAGCCAAATCCGTGATTATCTGATAAAACAGCTCAGCACTTCTTTCTTTGTCGACCAAAACCGCAGCAATATCAGTTCGCTCCGCAAAATATGGAACAGCATATAAATATGGAACTGAAAATCCGATATCTACCAGCATAACGTTTCGATCGTGGCGCAATTGTTCGAGATATAGATCGATGCGACGCGCAAACCAATTTTGATCTTCGTAATTCCACCAATGAGCAAGACGAGTGGAGACACGAGAATAAATTGCGTTATCATAAGACGAAAACTGGGTGTTATATTGCTGGACCTCTTTTAAGATTTCATCCGATGATTTCCCGGTCCGTCTCTCTAGAGCTGACAGCAGTTGGCTACGATTAATTGGTGCGCTGCTCATGCTGCAATATTCTTGGCAATATATTTTCGACTCCAGCCAACGGCGACATAAATGAAGGGCGTCGAAATTGTCATGATAAGTATCTTGACCGCGTACTGACCAGCTATCGCGGGAATAAGGGGTATTTCACCAGCAAATGCGATCGTCATGAAAATAGCGCTGTCAATTAATTGGCTAATTGCCGTACTTGCCCACGTTCTGAACCACAACTTATTGGCTCCAAACCGAGTTGCCTTAATCATGAGAAAGGTAGATAAATCCAAATTTTGGCCCACCATGTATGCTACCCATCCCCCAAGGAGAATTCGTGGGGTACTCCCTAATACCGAATCAAATGCTCCTTGGTGGTGCCAGAAACTTGCACTCGGAAGAACCAACACGAGCTGGAAAAACAGGACTGACAATATAATCGCACCCAGTCCTACATTAATGACCATACGGGAAAAATGTTTGCCGTATAGTTCTGCAATTGAATCAAGAATAAGGATCGAGGCTATGTAAGAAACGACCGTTGCCGATGCGGCCAATCCCCATGGGAGTTGAATGATTTTTGATCCAGCCGCATTGCTTGCGACAAGCAAAGCACTATGCGCAGTAAGTAGTACAATGAAAACGCGAACACTCCGATCCTCAAGCGAAAATGTATTGATTGTCATGACCAGTCCTACCTTGCTTTAGCTTTCATAGGCAGATGGTTTTGCGAATCAAAGTAGAGTTGAAATTCCAGCGCCGCTGGTACGGGTTTTTCTGGATGTCTTTCAACTGGTGTTTCACGTAAAATTAATCTGGTCTGATGAAGTCCGATGCCTAACTTGCGTAGATAATCGAGAATTGTAGTGACCTGGATTTGTGCCATTCGAATAAAACGGTCTTTAGTATCTGCCATTATCATTCCTATTGGAGAAGTCCGAGGGTCAAATACGACAAAATGTGGCACGATTTGAATTGCAGGACTCTCAACAATTAAAATGTGATTCCTTTTATGCGGAGGTATATCATTTAGTGTATCTATAATGAGCGTAGAAAGCGTGCGTGAGATATCGGGTGGCACAAAATAAACCACACGCCTAATCGTCGGAATTTCTTCGCTCTGAATTTTGTAAATTTGCTCTTTCATCTTCAAAATATAAAAAGGACGGAATATTTCTAGAGGGCGAGAAGAAAAGACCCATAATTCCTTGGCAATTATCGGTGGCTCGGCATTTTCAGTTAGTTGATCTAGAATTGCCTCGATGGGAACGGCCTTAAAGGCTTCCCTTCCAATTTCAGGAAATCGCTTGTTGATTTCGGTGCGAAATTTTTCTGCAACATCTTCTCTTTCGGATGTTTGTAGTCGCGAAAAGATTTCAGACACCCGTTTCGCAACAAGGTACGGAGCGTTTCGCTCGATCCCTTTTGTTACGGCCTGCCGTGTAAGGCCAAGACACTCGGCAACCTCGGAGTAACGCAGTCCAACATCTTTAAGAAGCCTTGATTCTTCTTGGCTCATTAAATATCTCCTCTAATCTTGTGTAACGCTTTCATGTTATTGGTTCTTTTTGCCGGATTAGGCTAGAACTCTGCGCTTTTATAGCAAAAAACTAATGTCAATACACTATAGAAAAAGTTCTCTTTGTTTGACATTCAGAGCTTTGGATGGTAATAAAAACAAAGTGGCCTGGGGGAACGATGATCCCCCAGGCCTGTCGACCCATCGCGCTAGTTGAGGGACACGATGAGCCAACGGGGAAAAGCGTAACATTTCTAATAAGTTAGTAAATACTACGACAGTGCTAGACGACGTTCTTTCCTCGATGTCAAGGCCCGTCGTTCCCCGCCAAAAAACGGGGAGCAGATGCAGCAGCAGGCACGAAAGACCGAGTCCGTACCTGCCAACGTACCAATCGAAGGGCCCGCTTCGGAGCGGCAACCCTCCTTCGAAGTAATCGATTTTGGTGATGGCAGCTTTATCATTCGGGATATCAATCGACAGAATCCGCCGCTTACACGTCGATGCAATCGTACATTTTGGAGCACCGTTGGCGTGATAATTAAAAGGCTTCTTCCGTGATCATATCGACAATGTGCATCGCCCTCGCCCCGTCCCGGCTGGGCTCCACCGGTTGAAGCCCAGCCATCACGGGGCGATGTGTGTTTGATCGTCTGTATCCGCCCATTCCCATTTACCGACCAACTCATATCATCCCTCAGGCTCTCGAAAATAGAACGACCATGCCAGAGAGGCTGCATCGAAGAGACTCATGCGAACATCTTCGCTCATCCATGGCTTCCGGATCGGCGGCATCCGATGCGAAAAGGCGGGAATAAGATTTGAGATCGCCTGGGCAATCTCATGCTTCGTGGTCGCTCCCATCTTCTCGAAGCACTGACGCACCTGCTGGCGCGAGTAGCGAAATACGTCGATCGACTGCGACCGAGCGACGGTTTCGGTTGCCTGATACAACCGGCGGATGCGCGCCGAACGGCGAGGTACTTTTTCAGAACAATCTTCCATAACCAGCATGTCTGGTCGGTAGCGTTCGATGATTTCACTCAGACAGTCCAGGCAACGAGCGTTTTTCTTCGATCCGCGCACCTCCTTCACGCCCCAATCGACGGGCGCCATGGGGCCTTCGAAGATGGCATATGCAAGCCCCCGTGTCGTGAGATAGACAGCTAGGACAAGGCCGCTCCAATGAGCATGATTCATACGATTGGTTAGTTAGGTTTCTTCGTTGATCGCGCGAGCATTTCGTTCAGGAGCGTCAGGTTCTTGAGCCCATCCAGGTCGGTGCGATGTTCGATTTTCTGATAGAGGAGGTACGCTTGTTTCATCACGTCCTCCTCGATCGCCTCGTACATTCCCCGAAAGAGAGAGCGTACCGGCATGCCGAAGATGATTTCGCAGGCTAGGGCTGTCCGTAGATTCGGCGTCTGCGTCTGCTTCTCGTAGCGACTGATCTGCTCGCCCGTCTTCGAGCCGAGCAGAAAAGCTACTTGGTGTTGCTTAAGAGCCCAGCGCTTCCGCTCGGTGAGCAGGTAATGCGGCAAAGAACGTCGTTTCATGTGGATGTGTTCGTCTGGCCGTTAGGTCGCCAAACGTACATTGCATCCTCGCCGAGGAGATTGGACCAGAAACGACGTGAGAATGTGCGGTCGAGGTCGAATTTGAATGCAGAATCCTGGGTAACCTGTGGATACGGAATAACCGCTGGTCGAAATAGACAAGCAGGGACAGTTAGAGAAATTTTACACGACACTCCCCCACGACGGGATGGGTGGAGGTGGGGACTTGGGGACTTCAAGGAGACAATAGAGATGGGAGTGCAGAAGGAGCGACAAGACTGGTTCCGCCCTACGCCCCCTAACTTTCGATTCCCTTTTTCAAAGTCCCCATGTCCCCGCCGGATGTTTCAGTAGGCGCGGGCCCCTCCCTTTCCTTCCCGACCGTAAGGCCATACTTCTCACGCAAAAGATCGAGCTTGACCGTTTCCGCGGCCGAAACAACGTAAACCCCGTGGCTCTTGTACGTCGCGAGGTGCAACTTCATCCTGAGGATGTAGCCGATCCACTTGTTGGTGATGGGTCGGCTGTATTCGGCGCCGTACCGCTCCATAAACCGCGTTGCGATGTCGTGGATCGGAATGCCGAGTTTTCCGCCAGTCGCGGCTAGTTCGGAGAGCAGTTCGAGCACTCGGGCCTCCGGGGAGAGGCCACGCTCGGCGACTAGGTCGCGATAGTACGCTGCCGCCATGGACCGTAGATCGGCGTGGAGCTCCGTGTCGCCGATGACGCTGAGGAGGGGCACGAGGATCTGGTTGAGCCGAGGCTCCATGCGGCCATCGGACAGGCTCGGATTGAGCCGAACCCGATGGCGGTTACGGAAACGGTAGAGCAAGAGCTTATTACGGAGCACGAGAGCCTCGGCCTTGCACTCGGGCGGTAGATTGATCGGAATATCGGACCGCATCCGCCGTTCTCCGGTTTCCTCGGTGATGAACCGGCTTTCCAGGGCACGATCGCTGTAGGTCCCGCGTGTGGCGACGATCTTCGGGCCGAAGACGTGGAAGGCTCGCGGGTTGAACTCGCGGTTGTTGGTGACGACGGTCCGCAGAACCGGCAGGCCCTTGGCGTTGCCGTTGTTGAGAATCTTGACAATTTCCGCCTTCTCATCGCTGAAGCGGAAGTCCGCTTCGTCGAGGATAAGCGTTCCCCGGAAGGCGTCGAGGGTATGGAAGATAGGCGAGACGGTGGAGGCGCCGCTCGCGAAGAACGCCTTGTAGCAGAGGGAGCCGATAGCGATGAGCCCCCGGGTCTTGCCCGTGCCGAAATCGCCCCGAAGGCGCAGGTACGGGACCTCGTTGAAGACATCGTGCACCCAGGAGAAGAGGACGTAGTAGCTGGCGGCTCTCTCGAAAGTAGGGCTCAAGTCAACGTAGCGATGGATGAAAGCTTGTATCTCGGCGAGCAGTTCTGCCTCGGTACCGTACTCCTCGGGCGTCGACGGTAGGAGCACCGCTTCGTTCTTGATGAGGTTGTTCTCAGGAGAAAATGGAATAAGGCGTTCTCCGGTCGCAACCGCAACGACCTTTTCAATCGTCCAGCGTCCTTCTTTCCAGACGGCAAACGCTGTTGTCCACTCATGGACGTCGTAGATAAGTTCGATGAGTGTCCCGTCGGCACAAACTGCCGAGACCGCCGGCCGACGGCCTGCCTTCTTGTCAGCCTCTCTCGCGGGCCGGTTTTTCTCCTGATCCATGCCTCCAGGGTATTGTCGAGACAGGAACCGGGAGAGACGTGAACTCTTGCCGTTGGGGGCGAAGTCTCGCGTCTTCGGTGCGTTGGGAGTGGCCACTATTCTCTCCAGTGTATGCCCAACTCAGTGCCGCAGGACAATCGCATACCGGCGTTCATCCGCAAGCTTATGCCTACGGCAAGCGAGGCGGAGCTTGAGGAGGCAACGGAAAACGTGAAGCGGTACTTGGTCGTCGTTCTCCGCATGTACGAACGCCTCAAGAGAGAGGCCGCGGAAAGCGATTCGACGGGATTAGAGGGAGATAGTAGGATTCGAGGCGATCTAATTTAATCGAGCTTGTATGAAGGAGGTCTACGCGTACATCCGTGTTTCGACAGTAAAGCAGGGCGAGAAAGGCTCGTCGCTTCAAGAGCAGCGTGACGCCATCACGGCGTACGCCGCGCGTTGTAACCTCACCATCGTCCAATGGTTCGAGGAAATGGAGACTGCGGCCAAGCGTGGCCGGCGCGGATTCACGAGAATGCTTACCTTGTTGCATCAGGGTAAAGCCCGGGGCGTTATCATTCACAAAATTGATCGCAGCGCCCGTAATCTCCGAGACTGGGCCGACCTCGGGGAACTGATGGACAAGGGCGTCGAGGTTCACTTCGCTCACGAGAGCCTCGACCTTAACTCCCGCGGCGGGAGACTCTCGGCCGACATTCAAGCGGTCGTGGCTTCCGATTACATCCGCAATCTCCGAGAGGAAGTCCGAAAGGGCGTGTACGGCCGGCTTAAGCAGGGCCTTTATCCGTTTGCCGCACCCATCGGCTACCGCGACAAGGGGAAGGGTATTCCTAAGGAGCTTGATCCAAGTTCGGCCCCCTTGGTGCACAAAGCCTTCGAACTTTATGCAACCGGAGCTTTCAATCTTGAGCAGCTTTGGAACGAGATGCGCCGAATGGGGCTCCGAAACAAGCACGGAGGAGAGGTGTCGCTTAACGGGCTCTCCACGATGCTCAACAACCCATTTTACATGGGAATGATCCGCATCAGACGAACGGGGCAATTATTTTCCGGCATCCATCCGCCGCTTATCTCGAAAGTCCTCTTCGACCGCGTTCAAGCTATCCTGCGAGGAAAGACGCACACGAAAGCGCAGAAACATGCTTTTCTCTTTCGTCGGCTAATGCGCTGCCAGCACTGCGGCTATGCCATCACTGGCGAACGACAGAAGGGTTACGTGTACTACCGGTGTCACACGAAAACCTGCCCAAGAGACGCCATTCGGGAAGAATACATTGACGAAAAGGTACGCGCTCGCCTTTGGACGGCTCGGCTATGCAAAGAGGAAGCTGTTGAGCTTCGAGCTATGATTGACCGTCTCCGAAAAGACTGGGGGCTGCATGAAGAGACATTAGCTCAAGCCCTGAAGCTTCGATTGGATAACGTCGAGGGGCGGCTCTCGCGGCTGATGGACGCCTACCTCGACGGCGTGATCCAAGGCACGCTCTTCGAGGAGAAGAAGACGTCCCTCCTGCTGGAGAAGAAAGAATTGGAGGAAAAACTGAACTTCGCACCGGCAAACAAGGGGTCGTTGCCGGATGACCTGGAGAAATTCTTCGAACTCACGGAAACATTGCCGTTGAGCTATGAAATGGGAATTCCGGAGGAAAAACGCGAAATTCTTAAAACGGTCACTTCGAACCTGTACGTGGACGGAAAAAACGTAGCAATTGCGCTGCGATCTCCGTATCAGGAGGTCGCGGAACGCGAAAAATTATTAAACGGTGAACCGTATCGGGGCACACTTCGAACCAATATAGCGCAGTTATTCGACCGGGTTGTCGACTTTTTCAAGACCGGCAATGAGCTGCCTGCGTTCGAGCAGCTTCATCCATTAATACGTGGGGCAAATCGCCATACAAGGAGGTGAAATTTGCCGCTTGAAGCACATTATCTATGATGTTGGTGATAAAACGTAGGAACTGAGCGCCAAGTTTCTTTTTAAATGAGTTTTCCTTTTACAGCCATTATAAAACGACTCGCAATGGAAAGCATGTTCTCGCTAAGAGTGACCATTTGGTCACGCTTTCGTTGACGCCTCTTTTTCCGTCCACTTAAGTCAACATCCATTTCGTGGATGATCTCGTTTCGCGTATCGAAGCCCTTTTTTGTCTCCTCTTCGTTCGTCATTACCTGATCTCTTGTAATGGCAAAGTGCGCAGCGACTCGCAACAATTGATCCTTGGACTGTAAACTGTCGTCGCTTAACCCAATTTTGAGTAACTCAATTAGCTGAGACCGTGGATTCTCCTGGACCAGGATGCTAGCTAGCAAGGTGGTATCCAAAGAAGTGATCGGGGTAGATGCGCTTCTCTCTTTCTCGTCTGCGACAATGCCTTTCTTGAGACGACGTTCAACGAATTTTTGAAATTCTTTCTGAGCGCCGATGTCGCGGTTAACGACAGGCTCAAGAGCGTCAGCAATCAGTTGTTTAACAACCGCGTCGAGTCCAGAGCACGCAAACACTAGCATCGCTCGGAGCAAATCCTGTTCGGCATGCCCAGTAGTTCCTTTGCTGCCTTTTCTAAACTTCTGGTATATTTTGTAGAACTCATTCGCAGCAGCGATCGCTTGCTTGAACACAATGAGGGCATTTTTAAGGGGATCCGGTACGTCCTCGACTGGATGCGGGTTTACCTTCAGATGTTTTGTCTTCATCCTCGGCATAATTACTTTTTGACCTTTGAAAAGTCGATGTCACTGGTCATCGATGGAAGAGGAGAGTAACCGGCGTAACCCGGATAACCGGGATAGCCGGGATAGCCGGGATAGCCGGGATAGCCGGGATAACCACGGTACGGAGTGTATGATTTTCGATAGAAGCGGTTCTTCGGAAAGATATGCCCAAGATATGCACCCTCAACATCAACTACCTCGGAATTGTCCCAAGGCAGCCAACCAATCCAGTTTGCATTACTGTCGAAGACGTATTTCCCTTTTCGGAACGCAACCCACTCGCCCGAGGAATTGAAAAGATATTGGAAGTCAGCCATCGTTCGCCTTCTGCTTGTTAGCAATAATTATTCTATCATACACCAGAGCAATTTGAGGAGGCCGTCAAAAACTGCCGGAGCTACCCTGTGATGAAGAAGATTCGCCATACAGGCAGAGTCCAAAAATCACAGGTGCCGAACCTGAAGAGGCCGCGAATATCAGCATCCTGCCGGAAGGATCAAAAGAGGGATCCCACTCCTCGCCACTCCATGAACTAATCTTGATGGGTGTGGAACCGAGTTCCGACCGGATAACATACACATCCCAGGTGCCGTCCCGCTTACTAGCGAAGGCTACCCATCGGCCATCGGGAGAAATGGCCGGGTCCCATTCGTCGGCTTTTGTGCCGAAAAATAGCTCCGGTTTTTCGTCTCCCGGTTTAAGGCGATAGATATCGAACCGGCCAACACCACCGGCAACAAAATAGATCGTGCCGTCTGGAGCAATGGCTGGACGCCATTGTTCCTCGGGCGCTGTCATCAAGCGAGTGAGCTGATTGGTCTTTCTATCAAATCGATAGAGGTTGGGGACGCGATCCTGTCCGACCCGCAAGAAACCAGGGAAAACGACAGCGTCTCGCCCGACGGCGGGAATCGATCCCCCCAGTTCCCTGAGCGGTAGGGTTTCCGTGGTAAGCGCAGGCCAAGACCGGATTTTCAGCGTCTCGAACGTTCCTTGGCCTTTGCTAGACCCAAAGACAACCCGAAACCCATCTTTTGTGAAGTCGAAGAATGCCGGGTGGCGTTCGCTCTCCGACGCCCCGGGGGGCGTCAGATCGATATAGCGCCGTTGGGCGGTATCGAAGGCCACGAGCCGCTCCAATCCTTCAGAAAAAACTTGAAGCAGCAGATAGCGGCCATCCGGAGAAAAGCTAGGGTACCTCCCGTTTCGGCCAATGAGAAGGTGCGTGACAAAGGCAGTAGGCAATTCTTGAGATGGCGGCTGGCACCGCTTGAGCAGGTCGGCTGGATTGACCGGTACCAACCCCTCGAAGGTACTTTTCGCCGGTCTCGTGGCACCTGCCAGCCACGCCAACTCAGCCGCCATGATTGCGCCGATTACTGCCGAGCCGGAATTGTTCAAGTGGATATTGTCAGACAGAAAGCCCCATTGTCGATCAGGCCCAAGCCGGCGCTCCAGATCAACGAGCTGAACTCCCTCGGTCTCGGCGACGGTTCTTACCGCCTCGTTGAATCGCTCTTGTTCGGGAGAATCCACCCCGAGCGGTTGCGTAGCGAGGACAGGCGTTTTGCCAAGAATTCTCGCGGCGCTGATGAAAATTCTGAGATTCTTTTCAAACCGAATAACGTTCTCGGCGAGCCGATCATCCTTGAAATCGATTGCCCTCTCATTGACGACGACAGTCCCCTCCTCCCCGGTGAAAGGATTGAGTTGAAGGCCGATGGTCCGCATCATGAAGAGGGCGTTGCTACGATACGATGCCCAGTCCCAAACACTGATCAGGAACCCATTGAAAGCGTTTTTCACGGCTCTGGCGGTGATTGGGGCTTCCGTGCCAATCCCGGCCTCATAGCCCTTCCCAGATGCCAACCGAAGCCGATCATTGATATTGTGCATCAATACGATGATGTCGGCATCGCGAAAGCCAGGTCGGTTCAGCAGGGCATTGATGCTGTCCTGGGTCGTGTGTCCCCTCACCCCACCGTTCACGACCCTCACTGGAGCTCCGGCTTCCCGCAGCAGCTTTTCAGTGACTGCGGGAAAGCGGAAAGGCTCATCGACCTCATTGCTTTCAGTAGTGGAGCCCCCAAGGAACAATATTGTCCTGGCGCCAGAGGCCTCCCCACCGATGATGGTGCCGGAATCGTCCGTTCTTAGGAATCGAGCGGCTGTTTCCGGCAGGAGCCGATTGCCCTCGGGCCGTGAGACGCCGGTGTATGAATGATTAAGCCCTGGAATCAGATTGAGCGTCGGGAACTGGAGGAAGGCCACCTCCTCGCGAAATAGACGGGAATGCTCTCGAACCTGGGCGGTGTCCTGAAAGAACCCAAGCAAGTAATCCCCGCCGACGACTGCTCCAAGGACTATGCCGGCGGCAGTTATACGGAATGCAATCCCCCTCCCCATCGGCACCTACGGTGCGGTTAGGTCATGATGCGCGCCGATGATCGGAGCGATACGTTCGCTGTGCCGCGTCTCAGAAGAAGAAAAAAAGCCGCAGCAATGCTTCCTAACCTCGCAGCGGTCGCAGGTTTCGATATAAATGTTTTTGAAGTCGGAAATGCTTTGGCGTGCAATCGCCCAAAGTTCCTTCGGCAGCAAGCAAAGTTGGACGTTATAGATCGAAACTGCCATCCCACGAATGTAGAGGTATTCGACCGCCCGCTTGAGCGATTCCACGTAATCGGCGGGATCGATCCAAAGCATACTCCAGTTCTTCTTAACGTATCCCATGTTCTCCAGGCCCATTAAGGCGACATGTTCGACGAAAGGGAAATTCCGGAAGATGAATTCGACGAGTCTTTCCAATCTTGGGATCGTCTCTTTGTGCAAGACGACACGAATTTCGATTCTCAGACGGTAGTGCGCAAGGTTGTAGAGACCATCGACGGTTTCATCAAAGGCTCCCCGTCCTTGCACAATCCAATCATGGTGCGAAGCTGTGTCCGCATAAAGCGGGATTGCCAGTAATAAGTTCGGATGTTCTACTTTGGCGATTTTCTCGGCGTAGGCTGGATTCTTGAAGGCTCGTCCATTGGTGAGGATCTGGACAGCCGTACAGGGCATCCTATTTTTCATGGTGGCCAGGATTTCAACTAACCCATCTCCAAGAAGAGTCGGTTCCCCCCCGGTGATGCCCATGCTCGCTGGCGGGGCTTCGATGAGCGAAAGCATCTTCAGAATTCTGGCCAACCCCTCAGGGTCTTCCCGGTCGGTCGGCGGCTGGGAGCACATGATGCAGTTCGAGTTGCATTGTCCCGTTGCGAAAATGGCATTGTGCGGCGAGCTTGGCCGATACAGCACGCGAACGAAACCGCTCCGACCGTCCATCAGCACTACCGCCCCGGCTTCCATTGCCGATAAGTCCTGGCAGCCGGAAATGATCGGGGCGGAATCGTCCACAGTGTTCGTTGTCAGAATGCCCGCGTAACCGGAAGTATCGGAGAGTGGTCCAACCGACGTCCAAACCAGGATAGTGTCCGTCCGCTCTGCGGGAGGAAGAGGTTCCGGAGTAATCCTGCCAATGACCGCGCCGAACGGATGAACCGGGCGGCCAGTGAATGCCAACCTCACAGCCATTGCGGACTCGTAAGTTTGAGATTTTCATGGTGCTCATGGGCCAGCCACGACCAAAGCACCCGCTGGACATCGGGGCCGCCGTCCGCAACCAGGTGAAGCAAGTGGCGGATAATGCCCATGTTCTTCTCGCAAAATTGACTGGTCGGCCTGTGTCCGAACAAGTCCCCTTGCGTCGTGTAGTGCCGCACCGGATCGGCGCCACAATACGGTTGATAGGCGCAGTCGGAGCAGCCCGGAAGAGCCTCATTGCAGCCCGCAGCGGCCACCATCTGCATGGTCTCCCCATAGAAGAGATCGGCGTAACTGTCCGTCAGCACATTCCCTAAACAGAACGTGTCATCTCCCATCTCGCCCAGCATGCGGGATTCGTCCGAGGCGTAGACCTTCCCGTTGTGGTTATAGATCACAGAAGCAAAACCGATCCCCGTGGGACTCTGGAGGTCCACAAACCCCGTGGGGTAAGGCGTCATTATTTTCCGCAGCAAGATAGAGGCGTACGCCTCTGGAACCCCATATCCTTGAAGGTTCAGCTCGATGATGTAATCGAGAGTTTTCTTGTAAAAATCGATGAACTCCTGAACTGAATACCCGAGCGATATCTTAGATTTTGCCGCAAATCCGTAGGGATTCAGGTCGCGGATGAAAATAGCGCCTAGCTCTAGATGCACGTACTCATCGATAATCTCTTTCCAATGAGCAAGCGAACGCTTGGTCGTAGTCATTAAGACGGAAACGGCTTCCTTGCCGAGCGCATCGCGGGCTCGCCGGATATTCCTGAGGACCGCATTGTATGCCGACTGGCCCACGAGCGGGCGGTTCACATCATGAATCGTGACTGGACCATCGAAAGATGTGGAAATACCGACTTGGTGCCGCCTGAAGAATTCCAGGTGCTCATCGGTAAGAAGCGTTAGGTTGGTGCAGATAACAAAAGAAATGTGCTTCCGACCCGCATTCCGCTCGATGGCGTATTCGATCATATCTCTAACGAGATCGAATCGGATGAGGGGCTCCCCTCCCTGAAATTCCATCGTGATGGAAGGAGCAGGAACCGTCAGCATGATATCAACGGCTTTGCGAGCGATTTCCTCAGTCATGTCGAAGCCAACAGCGTCCGCGTTCACGCGGGACACCTGGCAGTACCCGCAAGATTGGTTGCACCGCAAGGTTGGCACAAACATGTGGAGCTTGGTGAACCCATCGAGGAACGACTTCTTTGTCTTTAGCTTTGACGCCAGTACCCTGACATGGGCTGAAGATGTGCCATCGCTCAGAAAAAATTTGGATTTCAGGTCCGCGTAGATGGCCTTCTCTGGTGATAGCCGCTTGTTAACAAACTTCTCAAAATCGTCCGGAGCAATCAGCAGAAACTCGCCCGCCTCGTTCGTGAGGATGTAGCGGTTTGAATCAAACCGATCAAAACGGAAGGGCAGAAAACTGTAGCCATCCCACCCCTCATTCAGATACCGGCTCTTTTCGATGAACTTTGTTCCGACCGAATGCATCTCAGAGACGGTCGATGAGGGAGCATTCGAGCGCACGGTTCCAAAACTCCAAAATGTTTGCTGGGTCGTCGGCCTTTACAGAGACGACCACACGCCCCCCATCAGTGGGGGCTGTCTCTACCGCGCACCGGTCACGGAATTCGTCCGCGGCCTGTTGAATGGCTTTGGGGGGATAAAGCTGGAGATCAACGACCCGAACCAGTGGCACCATCACCATCCCCTACTATCAAGGCAGTTTCATTCGAGCGCGCGCCGCTAAATCCAGGCTTGGGCATCCCTTCTTGAAAGGCTTTCCGAATCAATTCGTCGCGGACAGTGTTGGTTTCAGCCAACACGACTTGACGAACCCGAGCATCAATCAAGGCGTTGCAAAATTCACCGACGGCGGTACTGAGATCGATTTTGTTCTTCGGACGCAATTCGACCGCTATGCGCCCGTCGCCCGCCCGATCCATGAACACGAAGAAATTCCCCGTGAACCAATAGACCGTCTTAAAAATAGCGGCCTCAGTGTAGAGGGTGGGATCGATTAGGAAACGGACGAATGACCCTAGGTTGTCCGCTTCTATACCTGAAGCCATGTCATCAGTAGCCACGGCTACTGTAATGACTGTAGTGGGACCGGTGAGATTGGTGTGACATATGCGAACGATGATAAGCTATTTGCTCGCCATTCGTCGCAGGTGGCACCAATACTAGAGTGCCGGGCGCAACAATAGAAGACGTCACCGAGTCTGTCGGGATGCTTGCCTCGACTTTTTTCATGTCAGCGATAGCGACACCGGCGGCAACAGCCATACCGGCAACCATCGCAAGCGTCTTGCCACCAAGGCGCTCGGCACCGAGCAACTTTCGCTTCTGATTGGGCATTGAACTCTCTCTATTCGGCAGCCCACGCGGCTATATTTACTATTTTCTCTCTTTTTTGTAAACGGGCGCAGTGATGACGAGCGGCCAGTTTGGCCCATATGTCTTTGGGCCGACTACTACTTCTCGGCGGCTGAAGATGCCCATCGGAGCTTAAGACATAAACTTTCGCCTTTCGGCCTAAGTGAGTTTTTGCCTCATCTTTCATGTGCTCACCCATCATTTGAAGGGCTGACCGGAAGCTCGACGAAAAAAGTCGCCCCTTGGCCTTTTCCTTTCGATTCAACCCAGATGCGGCCACCGTGGGCCTCGATTAACTCTCTCGCGACGTAGAGTCCGAGGCCTGTTCCGCTGGCATTTATTTGGTTAGCATCCTTCGCCCGTGTGAATTTCTGGAAAAGCTTCGGTAGCGTTTCCGGCTCAATCCCAACGCCCGTGTCACGTATCGAGAGAAGAAGGCTCCCCTTTGTTGCATCCTTCGTCAGGCGCACTGTGATTGATCCTTTCGGCGTGTACTTGATAGCGTTGTCGAGCAAGTTAGAAACTGCCTCACCTATTTTCCCGGCATCAAGACGTGCTTCGTACGAGGCCGCACCATCGGTCTCGAAGGCGAGGAGGAGCCCGGCTTTCTCGGCGGAGGGCCGCACTTGCGCTATGGCGCTCTCCACGACTCCTTTCAAATCAACAACCTTGAAATCGTACGTCATGCGGCCCTGCTCGATGCGGGCGACGTTCAAGTAGTCGTTGATTCCGGTTGCGAGCGCCCGGCTGCTGTCCGCGATGCGCTGGATCGGCTCCTCCACCGTTTGGGGTATCCGACCAAAGGTTCCCTCCTGAATCATCGAGACGTACCCGCGGATCGCGGTGACCGGACCACGCAACTGGTGCGAGACGATGGAGAGAAGCTCGGACTTCATCTGGTTGAGGTCAGCGAGTTCCGCGTTGGCGGTTGCCAGGTTCTCCTGGGCTCGAATCTCCAGGGCCACGCTTCGAATCAGGAGGACGCCGATGATCACCGATACCGCGAGGAGGAGCGCGTTGCTGATCTGCTCTGCCTGGGAACCCGCGAGGAGTGTCCGAACGAAAATGGCCAGCCACAGGGCGAAAACGAGGAGCTCGGCGACCATGGCCTTCGCATTGAAGAGCTTGTACCGGAAGATGCTGTAAGTGGTGACGAGGGCGAAGACCGCCGTGAAGATGGGGCCCGTCCAGACGTAGCGGAAGTCATGATAGAAGGGCGACGGCAGGAGCAGATTGAAGTACATACCGATCGCGCCGATGACCGTGACACTCAGACCGATGGACAGGAGCTGAGTTTTGAGGATGCCTGCGGCCGTAAAGTACTTCCACCAGACCCGCGCCTGTCCCCCGACGAAAAGCGAGAGAAAGACCGGAGCAAAGATGAGATACTCCGGAAGGCCGAGAATCACCTCTCTGCCCCAAGCGTGTGGGACAACTTCCTTGGTTAGAAACGACGGGATCAGAAGCGCGGTGCAGAGGCTACTGGCCGCAAAGGCGATCACGCCTGTGTGCACTGCATTCGGTCGCGGGCCATCCGGAAAGACCAGGGAGAAGTAGTAAAAGGACGCCGCGAGCAGGAGCGCGGCGATGTAGGAGAGCTTGAGGTAATAGATCGCGGCCTCATCCGATGGCGTAGTCCGAAACTCAAGGATCATGAGCGCCCAGAACGCCAGAAAAAGCACGAATAGTGCGAACGATGAATTCACGGGGCTCTGACGGTTCCGGGAGTATATGAAGGCGACCAGGCCGACGTTAATGAGCGCCGTGATCGCAAGGAGCGCCGATTCAAGGTCTAGCATGCTGGAAGGTCGCCGCGCAGCGAGGCGTGGCGGCGTATTCATCATACCGCGGAGAGAATCGGCGCACCAACGCGCCTACAGCCGAACGAGCATCGCTCCGTACTGGGCACCGGCGCCGACCGTGCAGAAGACGCAAAGGTCGCCTTTATTCGCCAATCCTGCTCGCCGGTCCTCGTCGAGAAGCACGAGCGTCGCCGCCGCCGCAATGTTGCCGTACCGCTCGACGTGCGTGGCGACTTTCTCCGGCGGGATGCCAACTTCCTCGATGAAGCGCTGCAAGACCCGGCCATTAACCTGGTGGAAGTAGAACCTGGCCACATCGGCAAGGTCGAAGACGTGGCGCTTCTGGAGTTCCGTGAGGGCGCGGCGCGCGTAGATGCCGAAGCTCGCCGCGACCCCTCGCCCGTCAATGTAGTAGACCGGGTTCTCGGCTCCGGAAACCGGACGGAACTCCATGAGCGGCTGGGTCGGATCGACGGCGGTGTAGGTTTCGATGATGCCGGCACCGTTACCTCTTCGTGCCGTCTGGAGAAGAGCTGCCCCTGCCCCGTCGCCGAAGATGTACATGGAGAGCCATGCCCCGCTCCCCATGTACGCCTCCCAGTTCGTGTAGAACTTCGAGGGACTATTGCTCGCAACGACGAGCATGTTCTCCATCCTCGACCCCAGGAGCATGTGGCGGGAGTGGACCATGGCCTGAAGCGCTCCGCCGCAGCCGGCATCCATTTCGAGCGCGAGAGCGTGTTTCGGGAGGCCGAGCCGGCGGTGCAGCTCGTGGGCCATCATGCTGAAGTGCTGGTGCTCCTGGGATTGGGTGCAGGAGACGTACCAGAGCCCCTCTACCGCACGAGGCTTGAGGCTGGCATTGCCAATCGCCTGCCGGGCCGCCTCCTCGGCCATGTCGATTTCGTCGGCTGGCGCCAGGGGGTGGCCGGTACTCCCATCAAGGGCGACCATGAACCGACGTTCCCGGACCCCGAGTTTCTCGAAAGCCCAATCTGCCCCCTTTTCCGGCTCATGGCGGGTGACAAGCGATGCGATCGTGTCATTGGGGATCACCGGAGCGGGCACAAAACTGCCCGTGCCCGCAATGCGGACCGTACGTATGGCTACCCCCTTTCGGCGACCTAACGCCGATGTGAACAGAATGGGGCATTTTGTTCACTGAAGAGACCAGAGGTAGAGCTAAGGGCCTACATTCGAGGCCATGCACCGCAACTTGTTCAAAGGAAGTCGGATCAGCACCAAGGGCAGACACAGAGTGATTTGTCGGCTATTCCGATGTGGATGATCCCATCACCTGCGTGAAACGGTGGCTAGGACACCTGAGCCGTCCGCAATACTTCTCGCGGCATTGGAGTTATATCTGTCACGTTCTCAATTTCGGCGGCCCCGATAACAGAAGCTTTCATGTCAAAACGTCTGCCGATTTCGCCTGGGGCACTACGCAAACGGCGGCACAGAAGATCCGCGAGTGATGGGTCCTCAACGGCAACAATCACCTGCCGTCCCGATCTACGGATTGCCGCCAGGACTTCTACAAGATTGAGCGCGCGGTAGTCATCAATATGCTGAACTGGGTCGTCCAGCAGCAAGGAACGCAGCTTGCACCATTTTCTCGACAGATGGATGGCAAGAAGAAAAGCAAGCCCGGCTGCCCTCCGCTGCCCGCTGCTAAACAGGAACTGGACATTGTGACCGTCACCCACAGTGAAGTTCAATGAAGCGCGTACCTTGCCGCCAAAATCGGATTCAATCTCACGCCAGTCCGCATGAGGCCGCAGCCGGCGATACAGCTCCTTCAATAGCGGCATAACCGTATCAAACTGCTCTGTGAGAATCTGGTTCGCGACAGCCTGCGCGCTGCTTTCGATCTGACGTGCGTTTTCAACGGCCTGCTCCGCGTTGGACAGAGCTTGAGTTTCCCTCTCGACACTCTCTCTTAACGTTACGATTCTTGACTCCAATATTGCGATGCGATCCGCAGCCAATGACGACTCTAGCGTGAAGAGTGCTCGTTCTAGTCGAACCAAACGCTCACGTTCGGCAAGCACGCGGGACAATGCGGTTTCGGGATTAGTTGGATCGGCCTCGAAGTGGTTCTCGGCGAAAGTCTGGCGTATGCGCATCAGTTGCTGCTGGACTGCTTCTCGACGGCTTTCCAGTTCGGTCATGCGGCGATCTATGGCCGCAAGAGATTCTTCCACGCCGACCAAGGTGGCCCTAGCCTGTTCGACGGCGCGGCCTGCCTCTGCCAATCGCTCGCCTCGCGACGCCAGTCGCGTTCGTGCGCTTTCAACAGCGACATCGAATTCAGCGGGCGTTCGAAATGCCGCACAAAGCGGACAATGTCCATCCTGGAGACCTAGGGCCGATCCGTGCTGAAGCAACGCGCTCAAATGCGCCGCATAAGTATCTGATTCCTGTTCTGCTGCCTCACGAGAGAGGGCGAGCGCCAGCATTTGCTCCGCGTCGTTCTTCCGCCGGGTAAGAGCGGTATGTTCCGTGCGCGCTGACTTGACCACAGATTGTACTTCCTGCGATTCCAGGTAGGTCAGTTCAGGGGCCAGAGACCGTGCCTGACCAATAGCAGCTTCAATGGCATTGAATGATCGTTTGCGCTCGGCGAGATACGCCCGCGCGGTTTCTGGCCGGGCGCGTGTGCCTTCGGGATCGGCGGGCACAGCTTCTTCGACAATCCGCATTGCGTCGGCCACATCGGCGGTTCGTTCGGCGGCGCTCCGCGCCTCGGTGAGTTCGGTGAGCGCGCGGCCTAATTCGTCTTGAGCTTGCTGCGCTCTTGCCTGTTGTTTCTCTCTTGCGGTGTCGGCGGCAGCGCGGATGGCTCGCGAGCGCGCGCTGTAATCGGGTCCAACAAGACCTCCGATAGCTGCCCGGACTGCTGCAAAACGCTGCTGCTCAGGAAGATCCAGGCTGAGTGCCACAATCGTTTCGTCGCGAATGAGAGTGGTGCGCATGAGTGTTTCAACGGGAACGGCCGTGGTCGCCTGTTCCGCACCACAAAGACGGGTGAGCAACTCAGCGTAACTGCTTTGCACAATGCCGTTGCGGTTTCGGGTGACGATGGTCTCCCCGCCATCGTCGTCTATGAAGCCGACCGAAACGTAGTTTTCGGAAGCTCTACCACTGCCAACCCACCATATGTGCTGATCAAGTCCGCCACCGCGCGCCGAGCGTACGGAAAACTTGTCAATGGTCCCGGTCATCGCGAAGTCAATCGCGTCTAAAACCGTGCTCTTGCCCGCACCGTTTCTGCCTGTGAGCACAACGAAGCCGGCTGGTAACTGGAGCCTGATCTTCTCCCGGAAGCCTCTGAATCCGACGACTTCAACAAAGCTGAGTCTCATGGCAACGCTCCAAGAAGCCGAACTACGTCTTCCGGTGAGACTCCTTCATCAAGAGCCGCGTCGGCCACTGCCGGCGCAAAGGTGGCGATGCGCTTCCGCAATCTCTCTGTCAGATCATCGCCTTCCAGGCGGGGATGGTACTGGATAGGCAGCACGGGCAGGAGCGCGGAAACAACGTCATTATGACCGGCAAGATTACAGGCCGCAATCTTTCGGGTACGTTCCAGATTCTCTTCAATCTGGCGAATTTTCCTCGTTTCGATATCGCCGGCGGACGCGGCGCACAGAAAGATTGAGTAGACGTTCCACGCTTTATCTTCGGCTCTGCGGAGCGCGGCAGCATGCCGGAACAGGAGTGCGGCTTCAGTGGACTGCCACTCGACGATCAGATTTCCCGGCTTCTGAAACGCGACGACAAAGCCCATGACAGCGTTATCCTCGAAGCAAACAGGTCTCACACCGTCGAGGCTCGTGAGCCAGGTGCGATATCCGGCCTCCTGAAGGATGATCTGAACGGTCGAAGTGATATCCATCAGATTGCAAGCTCTGCACGTGCATCTTCAAGCGTCAGCCATCGTGACGGTCCGCCGGGTGACGCTCTGACGACGCTGGGACCGACGCCCGACGCGATCAGCCTCCCTGGTACACTCAGCGCTTGTGCGCCCGCACAGATCACGATCTCGGCCTGGGGAATGGCGGGCGGTTCATTATACCCCTCGCGCACGGTTTCGAGAGGCTGGCCGGAACCGTGAATGACACGAATCGTATGGCCCCCATGTTCATACCAGGCACCTTGCCGGACCGCGCCTACCTGGAGGAGAAGCAGATGTGCGAACGCGGCTATGGCCGCCTCCCTCGCCGGCTCCTTTCTACGTGCCGCGCGGTTGTACGGCACGCCTTCGGAATCGCGCCGGAGGTTGTAGAGTTCTTCCGTGCCGACTGCGGCGGGGTCAACAGCAGCGGCAGAGTACGTCTTGCCTTCTGCTTCAAAGTACGGCTTGCCGAGCGCGAAGAATTTTCTGGCCCAGACCTTTGAGAAGCCGGCGCGGAGTTCGTCGAGCGCATCCGCCCCCGAAGCCTGCACGTGCTTGAACAGTGTGGTGGATGCGGTCAGCTTGCCCCACAGCACTGGCGCTTTTATCTGCAAGTCATCGGAAGGCAGCGGATCGACGACTGTAACAGAATGTAACCCTTGCAGGGACATCACATTTGCAAGCACATCGTTGAGATAGCCCCAGTCAGTCCAAAATCCGATGACGAGCAGGTCCTTTCCAGGAAGGTTGATTCTCATCCAGGCCGCGCAGCTTTCAATGCGGCTCCCGATCGTGGCATCGGTGATCTGCCCTTGAGTCCAGAGCGTGCATTCCCTGCTCCTGGTGAGACATCCGTGGAATTTCAGCAGTGGATTGGCGGTAGCGACAAAGGACACAGCTTCCGTGCCGTCGAGCGCGCCGCGCATCGCAACTTTGTGCGCATTGGCCCATTGTTCGATCAGTGGGTCAAAATTGGCGGAAAGCGTCGCGTGCGCTACCCGGCTGATGAGCAAATCCGCGACGGCGGCATGGCCTGTATTCGGCTCGCCAACCAGATCGTCCCACGGAACCAGCGCACCAAGAAACGTAGTTTCGAACAATCCATTCGCGTAGAAATGTCCGGCAAGCTGATCAATGTCATCGCGCATTGCAGCCGGAAGCGCTTCTGTCGCAAGCCACTTGTCGTAGCAGGCATGTGCGACACGCTGGGCTGACCAAAGATTGCTGGGCGGCGGTATAGAAAGTCCTGCGCCGCAAAGGATCACAAGCTGGCCAGCCTCAATACTGCCCAGTAAACCCGCCAACGTAGGCTCGTCAAGGGCCGGCATCTTCTACTCTCATTCCTCTATTGGCGACAATTTCGGCGTAATCTTGCTTCTTATTCTATTGATGGCGCAGTGTCATGTGTTTGCAAACCTAGATATGAACTAGCCTACTAAATACAGCACGTGGATCGGCTTGTAAGCAACGCTTTGTGTCCAATCCGTCTGGATCTGAAGGTGTAGCTTTGAGTGAACCCTTTATTTGGCGGCGTCGGGCATCCCTCCATATAACCGGGGCATCGGGAATTATCGCATCATTTTCGACGTCGGTTTCAAGACACGCGTCGTTCGCATTTTCGACATTCCACGACGGAGCGCCACAACGTATCTATAATATTAGCCAAGTTATCAGAAGGTTTCCCAGAATTTACGTGCGATGGCTTGCTCCTCTTCTCCGACCGCATCCGCATAGATTTCAGTAGTGGTGAGCCGCGCGTGGCCGAGCCACTTCCGGACGAAGTTGATCGGTACTCCGCCTTGAAGCGCTGCGACCGCAAAGGTGTGGCGCAGCCCTTTTGGGCTTGCCTGCGGACCGCGGATTGCCGCCTTGAACATTGTTCGCTTGATGAGCTTCCACGCGGTGGTCCGTCTGAAGCTCCATAAGCGTCTTTCGGCCATTTCAGGGTCCTGTTGTGCCGCGCGCACGCCATGGACCAAATCAAGCTGATCGAGCAGGGTGGGCGGGATCGGCACGGCACGAAAGACGCCACGGCGGCGTTTCTTGAGGCTCTCGAAGATCACGACCCGCGCCGCAAAGTCGAGCTGCAGCGGGGTAAGCGCGAGCACCTCGGAGAGCCGACCGCCCGTGTACGCGATCACAATACAGAGCGTTCGCTCCGCTCCGGAGAGTTGTTCGGCCGCCTGAAGAAACACCCGACGCTCTGCAATAGTCAGGTACTTCCGTCGTCCCTCGGTGTCGTATAGCAATGACACCGTTTCACCTCTCTCTACGGCCCGAGAGACGATGGCGCTTGACTTCTGTAAATAAAAGTGGAGAGAATGCCCCATTCTGTTCAGCGTTAAATTTATTTTTTACAAGTAATATTATACCGCATGCTCATCACAACAGGTAATTGTCCACATCTGCTCTGAAAGGAGTAGCCATGCGGTACGCGTTCGTTCTGGCCGCCGTTTTTATCTGGTCCGTTTCCGCAGCAGCTGAACCCCCGAGTCGTCCTCTCCCCACGTTCGAAGGAGCGAAAGCCGTTGCCCGAAACGCGATCTACGCCAGAAACCACACAACCTTCTATTGCGCCTGCGCTTTCGAGCCGACCGGTCGCTCGGGAGGCAAGATCGACGCGTCGGGGTGCGGCTACGAGCCCCGGAAGAATCCCGCGAGAGGACAGCGGCTCGAATGGGAACACATCATGCCGGCATGGTTCTTCGGACATACCCGCCAATGCTGGAAAGAGGGACACTCATCGTGCGTCTCGGATGGAAAGCCGTATAAGGGTCGAACGTGCTGCGCCAAGGCCGATCCCGAGTTCGCGCGCATCGAGGCCGACTTGCACAATCTCGTACCGGCCGTTGGCGAACTGAACGGCGATCGGTCCAACCTTCCCTACGGCATCGTTGCCGGCGAAAAGCGGGAGTACGGTCGCTGCGACTTCGAGATCGGCGGGAGCCCCCGGGTTGCGGAGCCCAAGGAAGCGATCCGCGGGGATGCCGCCCGCGTCTGGCTCTACATGAGCGAGACGTACGGAGTTTTACTCACTCCCGCCCAGCGACAGATGTTCCTCGACTGGTCACGCGACGATCCGGTGGACGCGTGGGAACAATTGCGGGACGAGCGGATCGAGGCGGCGCAGGGCAATCGCAATCCCCACGTCCGCCGCCGCTGATCCGCTGGCTTCTGGTTCTATCGCGGCGGCGTTGGCGGGCTCTGCGGAGCACGTGCCGGCGGCCGTGACGGCGTGTCCTGGCTTTGCGAACCTCGCGTCGCCCGCATGGCCTCGTCCTTGGAATTGAAATACTGACCCGCCAGCGGCCCTCGGTGGCAGTGATAACCGCCCGCCTTTCGGTTGTGGTGGCAACCGAGACCATCCAGTCCGCCGCCATGCGCGTATGTCGGCGGCGAAATACTTACGGCCACAAGCGCGGCCGCAACGAACGCCATCCCCTGCATCAGTAGCGGCGCTGGTTCGGCCTGGAGTACGGGTCTCGATAGGGGTTACCGAACGAGCTCGGCGGAGGCGGCCGGTCATCGAATGTCGGCGAACGGGTGCCCTGCTGGCCTGTATACGGATTCACGTTCGGGCTCACCGACCAATTGTCGTTGTAGCTCCGATTGGGCGACGAACGGTAGTGCGGGGCGACGTAGGTGCCGTCCTTCCTCGTGTAGCCGCGAACGTACGAGTCGGCGAGTGCGCCCTCCGCCAGCATGAGCAAAGCCGCAATCGCGGCGAAGATCACATGGTGCCATCGCATGGCGACGACCTCCCTGGAGCGGGTTAGGAAACCGTCGAGTCATACCACATCGGCCGGTTGCCGACCACGGGAGCCCCCCTGGAATTGCTAATGATCGTTTCGGCGGATGATTCCCCAGCTTAATCAAGGAACTGCCCGAAGCGCGCGGCAGACGGTGTTTTTTGGCATTGCCGACGGATTTTCCCGTCGTGCGCGCTATCCCGCGCCGCGCGAGACTGGGTGGGCCATGGCGACGCCTCCGGCTCCGATTACCTACTTCGCCCGCCTGAATTTCCGCAACCAGCGGACGCCCTTCGGCATCAAGCGCGGCGACCGCCTCTCCCACATGTACGTCATCGGGAAAACCGGCACCGGCAAATCGACGCTCCTCGAAACCCTCGTCCGCCAGGACATCGCGAATGGCGAGGGGTTTGCGCTCATCGATCCGCACGGCGATCTCGTCGAGCGGATCGCGCAGACAATCCCGGAGGATCGCCGCGAAGACGTGATCTATTTCAACGTTCCCGACGATGCGCAGCCCTTTGGCTACAATCCACTGAAATACGTCCGCGAGGATCGCCGAGCACTCGCGGCGTCGGGCTTCCTCGAAACCTTCAAAATGATGTGGGAGGATGCCTGGGGCGTGCGGATGGAGCACATTCTCCGCAACGCGCTCCTCGCCCTCCTCGATCAACCCGACGCCTCCATGCCCGACATTTTGCGGCTCATGTCGGATCGCGCGTTCCGGCGTTCGGTAGCCAGGGCTGTTCAAAACCCGCAGGTCAAGCAGTTCTGGCTCAAGGAGTTCGAGCAGTACTCGTACCGGTACCGCGCCGACGGCATTGCCCCGATCCAGAACAAGGTGGGGGCATTCCTCGCCGATCCGCGCATCCTCCGCATCCTGACCGCGCCAAAGCGGACGCTCCACTTCCGCCGTATCATGGATCGGGGCAAGGTGCTCCTGGTCAACTTATCCAAGGGTCGGATCGGCGACGACGCGGCATCTCTCCTCGGCGGACTCCTCGTGACTACCCTCGGCCTCGCCGCTTTTAGCCGAGCTGATACGCCGGAGCGGGACCGTCGGGATTTCTTCCTCTACGTCGATGAATTCCAGAGCTTCACAACCCTGAGTGTGGCGAATATGCTCTCGGAGCTCCGCAAGTACCGCGTCGGGCTTGTCCTCGCCCACCAGTACCTCTTCCAACTCGACCCTGCAATTCGCCACGCGGTTCTCGGCAATGCTGGCACCATCGTCTCGTTTCGTTTAGGTCCGATGGACGCTGCGGTTTTCGCGTGGGAGTTCGAGCCGAAGTTCGACACCGTCGATCTGCTCAACCTTCCGAATCATTACACCTACTTGAAGCTCATGATCGACGGTACGCCGTCGCAGCCGTTCAGCGCGGTAACGTTTCCCCCGTCCGAGCTTGCGCACATCAAGGATGAGCTAGAGCCGGTTATTCCCAAAGACTATGGTGCCGACTGGCGCAATGGGTGGTTGGAATAGCGAGATGTGGTGACTGCTACTTTACGGTCACGCCTTGCCGATGAGCGGGAGGGAGTGCCTCTTTCTCGATCCTCCATCGAACCCCTATTGGTATGGTTCCTTAATTGTTTCTTCTAAACCACCTGTGAATGGTAAGCCGTGAAAAGAATTCTGATGATACAGACACTGCACCGGCTCCGCGCTAATCCTCTACACTCGATCTGTGGATCGAGTGCGCATTCTATGTTCACACCGGACAGCGTTGTCGCTATAATGAGCTATGTTTCAGTTTTAAAATCACCCTAAATGGCTGTAGCTCATCGACTATTCAATTCAGTCATTTTTTATTCTTTCTATCTAGTCGCTCTTTTTTGTAAGACAATATGATTCTCTCGGGAGAACGATGGTAGCTTTGTCTGATGGGATGATCGAGAATCTTATTGCGGAGGCAATCGGCATAATTGCGACCGCGATCCTATTTTCATGGATCGGCCGCAAACTCGCCGAACGATCTGCATCTCGCTCCTTCGATGCTAGATGGGCTACATATAGGAAAAATCTCGCTGCTAGCGTGGAGCTAGCCCAAACTAACTTACAAGACAAAATCGTTTCTCTAGCTCAGAGGATTTCAGAAATCTCAGAAAAGCCGAGGGAACAAATCAATAGAGTTGACTTTGAGAACTTCAGACGTGACGTCCAAGAATTGCGGGCTGTGTTTGATTCTCTCGAAAGTTTTATCTCTAAACACCATTTTGCATTGCGTGAAAATGATATCGCACAAGCTCAGGCTCTCGTGGCAACGACCGCTAAACTTCGGACTAATATTTTAGACGGACAAAATCTAACGTTGGGAAATTTTGAATCGATGCTTAGATCGCACCTGGACGGTTCATATTCTTTTGACACCAAGTTACCTCCACAGTTTTTCAACGGCACTCGACACGAATTCATGGTGGCAACTGGGAAAGCCGCGGCACAAAAACTTAAGGCGTATACCACTGACTTTTTAGAACATGGCATTGCCTTAGCTGCCTGCCTAAAAGTTAGTTGAAGTTCGTGGCACGAACGGACTTTCCTATAACTTATAAACTGCCCACAATTCATGTTTTGACTTTTCTTGAGATAGCCGCCAAAGAAAACGCCCCGTTTAGCGCGGGGCGTTGAGAGATAAAGAACAAGAGTGGTCGCAGATTACGGATCGTCCTCTTCGTTAAGGTAGTCGACCGCTTCCATCGCCTTCGAGGCCGCCGTGAATATCGCCCGCTTGTCGGAGCGCAACACGGCCAGCCAGTGGTCCACGTACGCGGCGTGGTCGGGGCGCGGGGTCGGCGATACCCCGAGGATCGCGCACAGGAAGGCCGACCCGAGCTCCGCGACCAGTTCTTCCATCGCGTAGGCCTCGCTCCCGAACCGGTTCGCAAGATCGCGCGCGAGCCGGTGCGGAGCGCCCGTCCAGTGGACGAGCTCGTGGAGGAGCACGCCGTAGTACCCCTCGGTCGGGGAAGCCGTGCTCGTGCCCACGAACGAGGCGCGCTCCGGCATCTGGATGTGGTCGGTCGTGGGATCGTAGCAGGCTCGGTGGCCGCCGTGACGCACCACGGAACCGCTCGCCTCCACGAACTCTTCCACCCGTTGCAGCCGTTCCGTCATATCGACGGGGAGAGGCCCCGCCGGCTTATACCCGTCCACCTGGTCGGCGTTGAACACCCAGGAGGCCCGGGCGATGAGCCAAGGTACGGGCTCTTCCATGACGGCACTCCCGTCTTCGTCTTCAGGGGATTGATGGATCTCCTTGTAGAAGACGACGAAGGCGGCGCGTTCGCCCCGGCGCACCTGAGCGCCGAGTTGCCGCCACTGCCGGTACGTGCCCCAGAACGGGGAGCCGTATCCGCGCACGGTCGCGGCCGCCCAGAGGGCGACGACGTTGATGCCGCGATAGTGGTGGCTGGTGAAGGCGTTGGTCGGAAGCCCGTGGGCCGTGTGGCGGTGCCACGGGAACTCGACCGGGCCGGTTCCCTTCTCGATCGCCTCGATGATCGAATCGGTGATGCCGCGGTAGATATCGAGCTTAGGCTTCGGTTGTTCGGACATGGTCTCCTCCATGCGGGTTAGATGCGGGTGAGCGGCTTCGGCGGCCGCGCGCCGGCATGGACGGCGCGAGCCGCGCCATGCCGCACGCGCGACAGCCTGGGCGGGACGTTTCGGATCGCTGTTGTCGTGAGAGAGAAATGAGGGGCCGCTCGCGCGGCCCCTCACCAAGCGTCAGCGCTCGCAAGGACCCGGTTCGGAGTTCTCTTCCGACTGGGGTTCCGCCGACGGCCGGAGAATCTCCGGAAGCCAGCGGCGGCCAGCGAGAAGCTCCTCGGCGCGGAGCACCAGCGGCTCTTTCTTGAGCCTCCCGATGTTCTCGGCGGCGGTTGGAGAGACGGCCTCGGCGACCGCCGCGAGGACCAGCGCCTTCGGGACGCGATTGAGGTAGCGGTCCTTGGTCGGGGACCACCACTCGGCCATGTCGAGCTTGGCCGCCCGGGCGAGCGCCCTCGCCCGAACGAACCGGTCGGGATAGTCCTCCGGACGCCTACGCTGAACGGTATCCACGGTCGCGGCCACGCAGTGGGCGAGAAGCTCCAACTGCGTGTCCGTCGTCTGGGCGAGGAGCCACGGCCACAGGTGCTCTTCCATGGGAAGGATCTTCTCCCAGCGACGGTGCCGGTCGGCGACCGCCGCGAGTGCCTTCCCTTCCCCGATCCCGGGCGCGTGCGGCCCGAGGGCGGGAGACTCGCAGCGGATCGAGAGGCACGTGACCCGAAGCGAGCTGTAGAGGACCGAGAGGGCGAGCGCGTGGACGAGGGCCGCGAGCGCGAGCGGAGGGTTGTCCCCCACGACCGCGCGGAGGGCCGCCGTCTGATGCGCGGTCAGATCCTCGACGAGGGCGTCCGAAAGGAGGCCCTCGCCGGGCGCCGACTGCTTGCGTTCCTCGCGCCTTCTGGCGCGCTCCTCGGTCCGTACGTCCTCGGGCTTCACGAGCCCGCGCTCGATCCGGACGTTCCCGTCCGCGTCGAGGGCGACGACGGCCCCTGCTCGCGCCCGGTCCTTCCCCGACCAGGTGCGGCCTTGCTCCGAGAGGGCGTCGATCTCGTCGGAGAGGCGGTCGATTTCACGTTCGGCTTCCTCGGGCGGATCGTCGCCGAGCGCGGAGATGAGGGCGTCGTACCGTTCCGCGCAATCGTCGAGTTTCGCTTGGACGTCTTCCGGCAGCTTGACCTCGGTCGGAAACACCCGGCCCATGCGGGCGAGGCGCTCGTGGTCGGCCTCGGGCGCGACTTCGACCCAGGCCCAGCCTTCGGCCTTGATCGAAGCCGTTTCGGCCGCGAGCTTCTCGGACACGAGGCGGTCGAGGAGTTCGCGGTCGGCGAAGTACCCCGCCCCCTTTTCGTCGAAGAGGTCGCGGACGATCGCGCCGCCCGCGGCTCGGTAGGCGTCGGCGCCGACGAAGCGGGCGCGGCGGTCGGTGCCCGGGACGAGGGCGGCGGTGAGGGCCTTGCGGATGTCCGCCGGATCGAGCGCCCAGGGGCTCTCGAACCATACCCGCTCTTGCGCCGCCTGGTCGTCGCTCACGGTGAAGGCCGTGAGCTGGTCGAGGCTCATGCCGCCCTCGCGGTAGACCGCCATGAGCTTGGGGCTCACGGCGGCGAGCCTCAGGCGCTGGGCGACCGCGGCGGCGGTCACCCCGAAGCGGGCGGCGATCTCCTCGGCTCCGAGCCCCTGGGCGTGGAGCGCGGAGAAAGCCTCGAACTGGTCGGCGGGGTGGACCGGCGCGCGGACGACGTTCTCGGCGAGTGAGACCTCGACCGGGTCGCCGTCCTTAAGGACGCGACAGGGCACGCCGTGGTTCTTGGCGATCCGCTTGCGCTTCGCGAGCCGCGTGAGCGCGGCGAGGCGACGGCCGCCGGCGATCACTTCGTACGTACCGGGCTTGCCGACTTCCTTGCGCGCCGGACGGACGGTGAGGTTCTGGAGCAGTCCGTGCGCTTCGATGCTCGCGGCGAGTTCGTCGAGGCCGGCCTCCGTGTCCGTCTTGCGGACGTTCGCGGGGGATGGGACGAGCTTCGAGAGGGGGATGATGGTGACAGGCTGAGTCATGACGTTTCTCCTAGGGGTTGGGTGATGGGCGCGTCCGCACCCCGAGGCGAAGCCGCGCGCCGCCAACCCGAAACCGGGAGGCGGAGCGAAGCGACGCGCTCGTTGGACGAGGAGACGGAACGGCGCGGGATTAGCCGCGCCGTGCCCGTCGCGCGGGAGGTGCGAGGGGACGCGGGACTGTCAACGAACTAAGTCCGCGATCAGTCTCCCGCCGGGCGGAGAAAGCGAGTAGAGGGGGATTTATGCCGCCGGCGGCAAGTTTAACGCCCACCGCGAAGCCCTATCGTAGTGTGCCCGCATGGAGCGATACGGCGGATAATCACGCAAAAAATCGTTGTATACTGCCTGCCATGGGGAGCGCGCCGGGAGCGTTCTCGGCGTGTCGAAGGTATCCGTTCTTCGTCTCAAGGGACAAAGGGGAAAGCCATGAAGCTCTTGCTGCGACGCGACCAGAAATCCGGCCTGCTCGGCGGAAGCATCACGTTCACCTTGAACGTCCGCGCCGAACTCACGTCCGAAGAATTGCAGAACATCAAGAAGTACAAGCTCGGCAAGACCATGCTCTACGAGCGCGTGAAGCTGGCCGACCCGGGGAGCGGCCTCCTCGGCCTCGCCTCGCGGCTCGCCTTCAAGGCCATGAACCTCACGGTCTCGGTCAACGACCTCACCGACGGCAAGCAGATCGAGTGCAAGGACGTGGTCGAGATGCTCGCCGTCGAGGAGCAAATCCGCGAAGCCTGCCAAACGTTCAAGGCGGTGCTCGAAGCGGCGGCGCACTTCGGCGGGGAGGAGGTCTTTGAGTTTTAGCGACCTCTTCCGCTCGAACTTCACGAACCTGTTCCTCGGCCCGGCGAAGACCCGCGAGGACCAGGAAACCGCCGCACTCTACGGCCGCGTCCGCGCTGTGTACGACGCTTCCCCGTACGCGGACGCCCAGGCAGCGAGCGATTTCCGGGTCGGTATCGTGGCCGAGGCGTGCGAGCGCGCCAAAGTCACGCCCTCGTCTTCCCTCGCCGTCATGCTCTTCGAGCTGACGCGGCAGCTCTTGGTCCAAGATGGACTTCTCCACGGCTTTCCGGACGTGGGCAATCTCGCGACGCTCGGCCTTGAGGAGGGGGTGAAGCTCCGAGCGTACCTCAGGCGCAAGGAGCGCTTCCTCGCCGACCGTGCCCGCCTCGAAGACGTATGGCGCGAGAAAGTGATCCGGATTCTGGAAGGCATCCTCGGATACCTGCCCGCCTCGGCGTTTTCGGAAGACGACGAAGAGAACGAGGATGAAGGCCCCGAGCCCCTCAAGGCTCCCCTCATCGACCTCTGCGAGACGCCAGCCGAGGTTGTCGAGCGGACGCTGGTGACGATGTTCGACGACGATGTCGTGAAGGGAGACCTCTTCGTCCCGATCCGCGAGCAGCTCGACCGCAACGCCCTCCGGGCCTCCGGCATCGCGCCGAACGAGCGCCAGGCGGCGAACAAGGAGATCGTGCTCCCGACCGCCGCGCGCGGACTCTCCAACGTCGGGCTCGCCGAGGCGTACTTCGCCGGCACGGGCTTCGAGGGCTTCTTCACCTGCCCGGTGCCGTTCTCGATCCCCTTCCCCGTCCGCTTCGAGCATACCCACGTCATGGGCGGCACCGGTCACGGCAAGACCCAGCTCCTCCAGCGCATGATCCACGAGGACCTGAGGAAGGCCCCCTCGGACGACCGCTCCGTCGTCGTCATCGACAGCCAGGGCGACCTCATCCACACCATCTCTCATCTGTCCTGCTTCGATCCCGCAGCCGAGGGAAGCCTTGCCGACCGGCTCCTCCTCATCGACCCCAACGACGTGGAGTTCCCGGTCTGCCTCAACATGTTCGACTGGCAACGCGACCGGCTGGCGCGGTTCGCGCCGGTCGAGCGAGAGAAGTTCCTGAACGGCACCGTCGAGCTCTACGAGTACCTCTTCGGGGCCCTGCTCGGCGCGGAGCTAACCCAGAAGCAGGGCGTGATCTTCAAGTACCTCGCCCGGCTCATGCTCGAAATCCCCGACGCGACGATCCACACGTTCCGGGAACTCATGGAGGACGGCGAGCCGTTCCGGCCGTACATGGAGGCCCTGCCCGGCACCGCGCGACGGTTCTTCGAGACCCGGTTCTTCGACCGGAGCTTCGCCGAGACCAAGAAGCAGATTCTGACGCGCCTCTGGGGCGTCCTCGCGAACCCCACCTTCGAGCGGATGTTCTCGCACCCGCGGAGCAAGGTGGACCTCTTCGAGGCGACCGGGAGCGGCAAGATCGTCCTCATCAATACCGCCAAGGACCTCCTGAAGCAGGACGGGTGCGCGATCTTCGGCCGCTTCTTCATCGCGCTATTGGCCCAGGCGGCGATGCAGCGGGCCGCTCTCTCGCCCCACGAGCGCCGCCCCGCTTTCGTCTACCTCGACGAGGCCCAGGATTACTTCGACGAGAACATCGAGCACCTGCTCGCCCAGGCGCGGAAGTACCGGGTCGGCATGGTGCTTGCGCACCAGAACCTCGACCAGCTCTCGACCGAGCTCCGGGCAAGCGTCATGGCGAGCACGAGCATCAAGTTCGCGGGCGGGGTGAGCGCCAAGGACGCGCGAACGCTCGCCCAGGACATGGGTTGCGAACCTGACTTCCTCCAGGGTATGCGCAAGCGGAAGGACCGGACGGAGTTCGCCTGCTGGATTCGGAACCTCACGCCCCAGGCGATCCGGGTCGAGGTGCCCTTGGGCGAAGTGGAAAAACTGCCCACGCTCGCCGAGGCCGACTACGCGGCGTTGGTCGCAGCCAACCGTTCCCGGTATTGCGCTCCCGCGAGCGAGGTTGTGCCAATGGAGGCTCCGTCCGCGCCGCCGCGTCCCCGCGCTCCCGAGACGGCACGGCCCAGTCCTCCGCCCCCAAGGGCGCGGACATCCCCTGCACCGTTTCCCGAGACGCCCGCGCCGCGTCCGAAGCCGGCCGACCTCGAACCGAGACTCCTCGGGCGCGGAGGCCAACAACACAAGTACCTCCAGCAGCTCGTGAAGCAGATGGCCGAGGAGCGCGGCTTTCGGGCCGTGATCGAGGAGACGATCCTGGACGGCGCGGGCCGGGTCGATGTTTCGCTCTCGCGGGCCGGAACGCGGATCGCGTGCGAGATTTCCGTGACCTCGACCCAGGACCAGGAGCTCGGCAACATCGAGAAATGCCTCGCCGCCGGCTACGACCAGGTGATCCTTCTTTCTCCCGAGCGGCGGCAACTGAACCTCATGCGGAAGTTCCTCGGCCCGAACCTCGATGCGGAGGTTTCGGCGCGGGTGCATTTTCTCCTACCCGAGGAGTTCCTCGCGCACCTCGACAGCCTCGGCAAGGCGACGGAAACGACGACTGATACCGTGCGCGGCTATAAGGTAACTGTGACGCGCACGCACCTTTCCGAGGCGGAAGCGCAGATGCGCCGGCAAGCGGTCGCCCAGGTGATGGCGCGCTCGCTAAAGCGGCTTGGAAAGGATTGATGACGATGCCTGCGAATTTTCATCGGACACTCTGGCGCAATGCTTTCACTGACCGGACTCCCCCAGAGCGAGGGGATCGAAAGTCACTGGCAGCCCCCACCACCTCCACCCTGGACCCGCCTCGCTCCCCAAAAATCCGTCAGCGATACT
>CAYPQV010000005.1:57661-148512 GCA_964412955.1 uncultured Hyphomicrobiales bacterium | reverse complement strand
GGGTCGGTGCGGCCCGGCCGCTGGCTGCGCCCGATGGTGTGCAGCAGCGCGACGCCGTCGGCGTTCATCCGGTCGCGCACCTGGGTGAAAAACTGCCGGTAGTGGTTGACGCCGACGTGCTCGAACATGCCGACCGACACGATCCGGTCGTAGACGCCGGTCTCGGCGCGATAATCGCGCAGGACGAAACGGACCCGGTCGGCGAGGCCCTCGCGCCGGGCGCGCGCCTCGGCGTAGGCCAGCTGTTCGGACGACAGGGTAAGCCCGGTCACCTCGACGCCATGCTCGCGCGCGAGATAAAGCGCGAGCCCGCCCCATCCCGAGCCGATGTCGAGGACTTTCTGGCCGGGCCTGAGCAGAAGCTTGGCGGCGATATGGCGCTTCTTGTCGATCTGCGCCGTTTCCAGGTCTTCCGTGCCGGCGCGGAAGTAGGCGCAGCTGTACTGCCGGTCGGAATCGAGGAAGAGCCCGTACAGTTCGCCCGACAAATCGTAATGATGGGCGACGTTGGCGTGGGCCTTGCCGATCGGGTTGAACTGGTCGAAACGGCGAAGCAGGCGCTCGAAGGCGATTCGCGCCCGGTTGAAGGGGTGCAGGCCGACCTGCCCGACGTTGAGGCAGAGCAGGTCGAGCAGGTTATAGAGGCTGCCGCCGTTTTCGACGGTGACGGTGCCGTCGGTGTAGGCCTCGCCGAGGGCCAGGCTCGGGTTGAAGAACAGCCGGCGGGAAAGCGCGGGGTCGTGCAGGCGAATGGCGACCGCGGGGCCCGGCTCGCCGGAGAAAACGTGGCGGCGGCCCCCGGCGTCGGTCACCGTCAGCGTGCCGACGCGGATCAGGTGGGTGAGCAACCTCGACAACAAGAACATGGCGACTCCCTCGGGCCACGGCCGTGCCTAGTCGTTCGAGCAAGTCCTATGTTGTTTTCTTTGGCGCGCACTAACCCCGGACCATGCCCCGAGATCGGCGGCGGTCCGATATTAGACGAATTCCAAACAGGGATGAACCCGGGAAAAGGTTCAAAAACTCCCGGGTGCTAAAGACCGAGAAGGCGAGTCAGGTTCGTCCGGGAAGATTCCGGCGTTCCGGCGACGGGCCTTATTCGGCCTTTTTCGATTTCTTGGACTTCGCCTTGGGCTTGGCTTCGGCCTCGGCCTCGGCCTCGGCGTCCGCCGGTTGGGTTTCGGCCTTGGCCGCGCCTTCCGCGCCGGGTTCTTCGTCCTTGGGGCCGGCGCCTTCCTCGAACATCGTCTCGGCGCGGACGCGCGCTTCCTCGCGCGCCAGCCGCTCGCTTTCGGCTTCGCCTCCGCCGTAGACGACGGCGGCGCCGGTGCGGGCCTGGATCTTGGCCTCGTCGTCCGAGCGGGCGACGTTGACCGTGATCGTCACCGTCACCTCGGGATGGAGATGGACGGGCACCTGAACCAGGCCGAGGGACTTGATCGGCACGTTCAGTTCCACCTGCTGGCGGTCGATGGTGAAGCCCGCGGCCTTGACGGCGGCGGCGATGTCGCGGGCGTTGACCGAACCGTAGAGTTGCCCGGCTTCGCCCGCCTGGCGGACGAGAACGACGGCAAGACCCTTCATCTTTTCGGCGACGCGGTCGGCATCGGACTTGCGCGCGATATTTTGGGCCTCGAGCTGGGCGCGGCGCGTTTCGAACAGCTTTTTGTTTTCGTCGGTCGCGCGGAGCGCCTTCTTGCGCGGCAGCAGGTAGTTGCGCGCGTAACCGGCCTTGACCTTCACCACCTCGCCCATTTGGCCGAGCTTGGCGATCCGTTCCAGCAGAATGACTTCCATCGTACGTTCTCCTTCGATGCCTCGTTCAGGCTTCCGGTCCGTTCGATCCGGGGGGTGGCCCGCCGGGCAGTCTGTTGCGTATCCCGATCCAGTGTTCCAGCACGCCCACCGCCGCCACGGCCAGCAGGGCCCAGGCGGAGATGAACAAAACGACGTAAAAACCGACAAGCAGCGCCCGGGGTTGCGGGGTCCGGTTGGCCAGCCCGTGCACGACCGCAAGCCCGAGAAGGAAGTGCGGAAACGCCAGCGCGAGCGCGAGGTTGCGCCCCGTATACCCCACATCCCCCGGCCCGATCAACGCCAACAAGGCGGCCCCGACCAGCAGCCAGGAAAGCCAGTCGGGCAGCGCGATGTCCGACCACGCCGGCTTCGGCCTGAGCGCCCGGCCGGTCCGGGTCAGGATGGTTTCGGCGACAACGGCGTTAACCGCTCCCATGGCCACCCAGGACACCCCGATCCAGCCCGGAAACAGGCCGCTCATGAGGGCAACCAGGGGCGACCGCTCGGTCTCGCTCAAGGTGGGCAGCAGGGCGGTCATGCCCTTTTCGATGTGTTCGGTGACGGAGTCCCGGAACCCTTCCCCGGACGAGAGCGCCAGCGCGGTGAAGGCGATGAGCACCGCCGCCAAGGCCGCCAGCCACGCCACGATGTGCCCGTGCGGGTACCACCCGGCCGGGGCGACGGGCGATCCGTCCCCGGCCTCGTCGCCGACCACGATGTTCACGCCCGCGCGCCCCGATAGGGGCGCATTATTTGATGCGCGCGGGGATGCTTCCGTTCGCCCGCCTGTCGGCGGGACCGCGCGTCGGCCGAGGCCGAGCCACACCACCAGCGCGCCGGGCAGCGCGTGCCCCACCACGTAGAGCAGCATGGCCGAGGGACCCGCGAGCAGGCCGGCGACCATCGCGCCGACGCCGCAGGCGGCCAGGGCGGGACGGAGGCCGAGGGCGAGCCCGATCAGCATCAACGGCAGCGGGCCGAGATAGATCAGCAGCAGCGTCGCGCCCGGCGCGCGGGCGAGGAACGCGAGGCCGGCGAGCGCGCTGGCGACTCCGGCGGCGACGGCGAACAGCAAGTCCCTGGTCATGGCCCGGCCATCCCGGAGGCCCGGCGCGGCCGCCTCAGCGCACCGCGTAGGGAATCAGGGCGAGAAAACGGGACCGCTTGATCGCGTTGGCGAGTTCTCTTTGCTTCTTGGCGGAGACGGCCGAAATGCGGCTCGGCACGATCTTTCCCCGTTCGGACACGAAACGCGACAGCATCCGCACGTCCTTGTAGTCGATCTTCGGGGCCTTATCGCCGCTGAAAGGGCAGCTCTTGCGCCGACGGAAAAACGCGCCGCCGCGGCCGCCGGGTTTGCGTGCGCCGTTCATGTTCCGGCTCCTTCGCCTTCATCGGGACTGGAATCGCGAGGTGCGCTTTCCTCGCCGCGGAAGCGGCGCGGCCGGTCGCGATCGCCGCCGAAGCGGTCGCCGCCGAAGCGGTCGCCGCGTCCGGGACGCTCGTCGCGCCCGGGGCGTTCGTCGCGCGCGCGCATCATGGCGGACGGGCCTTCCTCCAATTCCTCGACGCGGACGGTCATGTGGCGGATGACGTCCTCGTTGATGCGCATTTGCCGCTCCATCTCGTGCACGGCCGCGGCCGGCGCGTCGATGTTGAGCAGCACGTAATGGCCCTTGCGGTTCTTCTTGATGCGGTAGGCGAGGTTGCGCAGGCCCCAGTATTCGCGCTTGGTTACCTTGCCGCCGAGATCGGCGATGACCTTGGCGAAGGCTTCGCCGAGGGCCTCGGCCTGCGGCTGCGAGATGTCCTGGCGGGCAATGAAAACGTTTTCGTAGTACGACAAAGCCGGTGGCTCCTTTCGGGTTGTCTCAGCCCGCGCGCGACCAACAGAGCCGGGGGGCATAGCCGGGCGCGGACGCCCGGCAAGGAGATCAAGAGGGCGCGCACTATACACGAAGACCCCCTTGAGGCAAGGGCGGGGGGCCGCTATCACTCCGGCCCGGGCCGCTCCCGCCGATACCCGCCGAAGTGGCCGGAAAACGAGGAAAATGATCGTTCATGACCCGCGCGCTCGTATTCCCCGGACAAGGTTCCCAAGCGGTCGGCATGGGCCGCGAACTGGCCGCGGCGTTCGTCCCCGCCCGCCAGGTGTTCGAGGAGGTGGACGAGGCCCTCAAGCAGAACCTGAGCCGCCTCATGTTCGAGGGACCGGAAGCCGAATTGACGCTGACCGAGAACGCGCAGCCCGCGCTGATGGCGGTCAGCCTCGCGGTCGTGCGCACCCTCGAACGCGAGGGCGGGCTCGATCTCGCGCGTCACGTATCGTTCGTCGCCGGTCACAGCCTCGGCGAATATTCGGCGCTCGCCGCCGCGGGCGCCTTTTCGCTCGCCGATACCGCGCGGCTGCTCAAGACGCGCGGCCGCGCCATGCAGGAAGCGGTGCCGGTCGGCGTCGGCGCCATGGCGGCGCTGCTCGGGTTCGATCTTGAAGCCGCGCGCGCCGCCGCCGCCGAGGCCGCGGAGGGCGAGGTGTGCGATACCGCCAACGACAACGCCCCAGGACAAGTGGTGGTGAGCGGCCACAAGAGCGCGGTCGAGCGCGCGGTCGCGATCGCCAAAACGAAAGGCGCCAAGCGCGCGATGCTGTTGCCGGTGAGCGCGCCGTTCCATTGCGCCCTGATGGCGCCGGCGGCCGAAGTCATGGTCAAGGCGCTGGCGGACGTGCGGATGCACGCGCCGACGGTGCCGGTGGTCGCCAACGTCACCGCCGCGCCGGTCGGTGAGATCGGCGATATCCGCCGCCGCCTCGCCGAGCAAGTCACCGGCATGGTGCGCTGGCGCGAAAGCGTCGAATTCCTGAGGGGCATCGGCGTGACCCGGGCGGCCGAACTGGGCGCGGGCAAGGTATTGGCCGGGCTCGGCAAGCGGATCGCGCCCGAAATCGCGTTCACCAGCGTCGGCGCGCCGGCCGAGGTCGAGGGCTTTCTCAAAACGCTGTAGGCGGCTACCGTGGGCGGGCGAGGCAACCATGTTTGATCTTCAAGGCAAGCGCGCGTTGGTGACGGGGGCGTCGGGCGGCATCGGCGGGTCGATCGCGCGCGCGCTGCATGTCCAAGGCGCGGTCGTCGGCTTGTCGGGCACCCGCGTCGACGCGCTCAACGCGCTCGCCGCCGAACTGAGGGAACGCGCGCACGTGCTGCCCGCCGACTTGTCCGATCCGGCGGCGGCCGACCAGTTGGTCAAGGCGGCGGACGCGGCCCTCGGCGGCGTCGACATCCTGATCAACAACGCCGGTCTCACCCGCGACGGGCTCGCGGTGCGGATGAAGGACGAGGACTGGCGGAAGGTTCTCGACGTCAATCTCACCTCCGCGTTCCGCCTCTGCCGCGCGGTGCTGCGCGGCATGATGAAGAACCGCTGGGGGCGGATCGTTTCCATTTCGTCCGTGGTCGGCGCGACCGGCAACGCGGGCCAGGCCAACTACGCCGCCTCCAAGGCGGGCCTGTTCGGGATGTCGAAGGCGCTCGCCCAGGAAGTCGCCTCGCGCAACATCACCGTCAATTGCGTCGCGCCCGGATTCATCGTCACCGCGATGACCGATTCGCTTTCCGAGGAGCAGAAGCAAAAGCTCGCCCAGAACATTCCCGCCGCGCGGCTGGGAATCCCCGCCGACGTCGCCGCCGCCGTGGTTTATCTGGCGAGCGAGGAAGCGGCCTACGTCACCGGCCAGACGCTGCACGTCAACGGCGGCCTGGCCATGATTTGAGGCCCGGCGGGCCGTTTTTTGGCCTTCGCGCGCCTAGCCAAAGGGGGATAGAGTGTGTTAGGAAACCGCTACCGCGGTGGTTTTTTCGAACCGACGGACATCAACGAATTCGAGGTCTAGCATCATGAGCGACGTTGCCGAGCGCGTGAAGAAAATCGTTGTCGAGCACCTGGGGGTCGATGCCTCGAAGGTCGTGGAAGGGGCGCACTTCATCGAGGATTTGGGGGCCGACAGCCTCGATACCGTCGAATTGGTCATGGCGTTCGAGGAGGAATTCGGCATCGAAATTCCCGACGACGCGGCCGAGAAAATCCAGACCATCAAGGACGCGATCGGTTTCATTCAGTCTCAGTCGAAGAAGTGAGTGGCCCGGCGTGCCGCGGCTTCGCTTATCGTCACGGGAGTAACGATGGGCCGGTTGGATGATTCCCTAAGGCGCGTCGTCGTCACCGGGATCGGGATCGTTTCCCCGCTCGGCGTCGGCATCAAGACGAACTGGGACGGCTTGCTGGCGGGCCGCTCGGGCATCGGCTCGATTCAATCGTTCGACACCTCCGACCTGCCCGCCAAGATCGCGGGCCAGGTGCCGCGCGGCGAAACCGCCTCCGGCCTGTTCAATCCCGACGATTGGATTCCGCCCAAGGACCAGCGGCGGATGGACGACTTCATCATTTACGGGCTCGCCGCCGCCGTCCAGGCGATCGCCGATTCCGGCTGGAAACCCGAAGGCGAGGAAGACCGCTGCCGCACCGGGGTGCTGATCGGCTCCGGCATCGGCGGCCTGCCGGAAATCGCGCGCACCGCGTCGATCGTCGAAAAAGGCCAGTCGCGCAAGGTAAGCCCGTTCTTCATCCCGGCCAGCCTGATCAATCTCGTCTCCGGCCACGTCTCCATCCGCCACGGCTTCAAGGGGCCGAACCACGCGGTGGTGACCGCGTGTTCGACCGGCGCGCACGCCATCGGCGACGCCGCCCGGCTGATCATGTGGGACGACGCCGACGTGATGGTGGCGGGCGGGGCCGAGGCCGCCGTCTGCCGCATCGGCATGGCCGGCTTCTGCGCCGCGCGCGCGCTGGCGACCAAGTTCAACGACACGCCGGACAAGGCGTCGCGCCCCTGGGACAAGGACCGCGACGGCTTCGTCATGGGCGACGGCGCCGGCATCGTGGTGCTGGAAGAATACGAACACGCCAAGAAGCGCGGCGCGAAAATATACGCGGAAGTGATCGGCTACGGCCTCTCCGGCGACGCGCACCACATCACCGCTCCGGCCGCCGACGGCGATGGCGCGCAGAGGTGCATGAAAATGGCGCTCAAGCGCGCCAAGATGAACCCGGACGAGATCGACTACGTCAACGCCCACGGCACCTCGACCCCGCTCGGCGACGAGATCGAACTGAACGCGGTCAAACGGGTATTCGGCGACGCCGCCTACAAGATTTCCATGTCCTCGACCAAGTCCTCGATCGGGCACCTGCTCGGCGCGGCGGGAGCGGTGGAGGCGATCTATTCGATCCTCGCCATCAACCACGGGGTCGCGCCGCCGACGCTCAATCTCGACAACCCCTCGGACGGCTGCGATATCGACCTGGTGCCTCACCAGCCGAAGGAACGCCCGATCCGCGCCGCGCTCTCCAATTCCTTCGGCTTCGGCGGCACCAACGCCTCGCTCGTGTTCAAGGCCGTCAACTGACGGGACCCGGCGGTGGCCCTTCGGCCCGTCCGCGCTCTTCTGTTCCTGCTGGTTTTCTTCGCGCTCGGACTCTCGTTCGGCGGCGCCGTCGCCTGGCTCCGGCTCGACGGGCCGGGGCCGCTTGCCGGACCGCGCGCGGTCGTCATCCCCAAGGGCGCGGGCGGCGAAGGCATTGCCCGGCGCCTGCACGAGGCGGGCGTGATCGCCGATCCCCGGTTGTTCCGCGTGGCGGCGCGCATCCTGGGCCGTTCGAAACCGCTGCGCGCCGGCGAATACGAATTCCCCGCGCGGGCGAGCGCATTCGCCGCGATCGAACTGATGCAAAGCGGGCGCACGGTGGTGAGGCGCCTGACCGTGCCGGAAGGGCTCACGGTCCGGCAGGTGATGGGATTGCTGCTCGACGCCGAAGGGCTCGACGGGCCGGTGACGCGGACGACGGGCGAGGGCCGGCTGCTGCCGGAGACCTATCATTACTCCTGGGGCGACACGCGCCAGGGATTGGTGGACCGGATGGAAGCGGGAATGCGCGAGGCGCTCGCGCGCGCCTGGAGCACGCGCTCAACGCCGCCCGTCCTCAGGACGCCGGAAGAGGCGCTGACGCTCGCCTCCATCGTCGAAAAGGAAACCGGCGTGGCGGCGGAACGGCCGCGCATCGCCGCCGTGTTCCTGAACCGCCTCAAGGCCAACATGAAGCTGCAATCGGACCCGACCGTGATCTACGGGCTCGACCAAGGCGCGGGGAATTTCAACCGCGCGCTGGCTCGCGCCGACCTGGACGCGGACACGCCCTACAACACCTACACGCGCGCCGGCCTGCCGCCGGGGCCGATCGCCAATCCGGGGCGGGCCGCGATCGAGGCCGTGCTCAACCCGGTTGCGTCGGACGAGCTCTATTTCGTCGCCGACGGCTCGGGCGGGCACGCGTTCGCCAAGACCCTCGACGAGCACAACCGCAACGTCGCGCGCTGGCGCCGGATTCGGGACGGGCGCGACGGGAACACGGCGCCGCCGAAATAGCGGCGATCAATCCTTCCTCGGCATCCGCGCCAGGAGCGGATCGGTCCACGCGGGCGGCAGCGCCGCGAACAGCCAAGTCAGGAACGCGGTCGGCCAAGGGAAGCTGATGCGCGGTTTGTTGCGCGCGAGGCCCTCGGCGATGATCTCGGCGGCGCGTTCCGCGTCCATCAGGAACGGCATCGGGAAGCGGTTTTGCGCCGTCATGCGCGTGGTCACGAACCCGGGGCAGACCACGTTGACCGAAATGCCTTCGGGCTTGAGCCAGCCGCGCAGGCCTTCGCCCCAGGTCTTGGCCGCCGCCTTGCTCGCGGAATAGGCCGGCGCGCCCGGCAGGCCGCGATAGCCCGCGAGCGAGGCGACGATGGCGATCTGGCCCGCGCGCCGCTTCCGCATGGCCCGGATCGCCGGCCACACGGTGTTGACGACGCCGTCGAGGTTGACCGCGAAAATGGCGCGGGTCTGATCCTCGTTTTCGCCGCCGCCGCCGGTGCCGCCGGAAATGCCGGCGTTGGCGATCACGAGATCGAGCGGCCGGCCCGCGTCCATGCGCGCGATCCAGGAATCCATCGCCGCGCGGTCGGCGGCGTCGACGGTTTCGGATGTCGCGTCCGCGCCCTTGGCGGCGCACGCGGCGCGGGTTTCGGCGAGCCTTGCCGAATCGCGGCCCATAAGGGCGAGCCGCGCGCCGGGCCGGGCATAGCGGAGCGCCAGCGCCCGGCCTATGCCGCTGGACGCGCCGGTGATCAGGATCGACGTGGGTTCGGGACGAAGAGTCATGGGTGTTATTGATCCTAGCATTGGCGGGTTCGCGCGGCGCGGGCTATAAACGCCCGCAGCGGAGGAACGGCGATGACGCTCTATTCCATGACCGGGTTTGCCCGCGCCGAGGGCAGGGATGATCAGGCCGCCTGGACGTGGGAAGTCCGCAGCGTCAACGGGCGCGGGCTCGATTCCCGGCTGCGCCTGCCGCCGGGCTACGAGCGGATCGAGGGACCGGCGCGGGATTTGTTCGCCAAGCACCTGAAGCGCGGCAACGTCCAGGCGACGCTGACCATGACCGCCGTGGGCGGGGCCTCGAAAATCGCCGTCAACCGCGACGTGCTGGAGCAGGCCATCCATCTCGCGGGCGAACTGGCCCATCGCCTGCCGTCGGCCCGGCCGCCATCGGTGGACGGGCTTCTGGCGCTGCGCGGCGTGATCGAAACGGTCGATCACGAGCCGAGCGCGGAAGAACGCGAACGGCGCGAGGCGGCGATCCTCGGCGACCTCGACCAGGCGTTGATCCGTCTCGTGATCGCGCGCGGCGGCGAGGGCCACAAGCTGGCCGAGGCGCTGCGCGCCCGCCTCGACGAAATCGAGGCGATGATGCGCGCGGCCGAAAAACTCGCCGCCACCCAGCCGCAGGCGATCCAGGCGCGCCTCAAGAAGAACGTCGTTGAGCTGCTGGAGGCGTCGCCGGCCATGTCGTCCGAGCGGCTGGCGCAGGAAGTCGCGCTGCTCGCCGCCAAGGCCGACCTGCGCGAGGAGTTGGACCGGCTCAAGGCCCATGTCGGCCAGGCGCGCGAATTGGTCGCCGCCGGCGCGGGCGTTGGGCGTCGGCTCGATTTTCTCTGCCAGGAGTTCAACCGCGAGGCCAACACCCTCTGCTCCAAGTCCGAGGACATCGAGCTGACCCGGATCGGCCTCGACCTCAAGGCGGCGATCGAGCAGATGCGCGAGCAGATCCAGAACATCGAATAGGAACTTGCCGGATGCAGCACGGAATCCACCGCCGCGGGCTGATGCTGGTGCTGTCCTCGCCCTCGGGCGCGGGCAAGACCACGATCTCGCGCGAACTGCTGAAGCGCGAAACCGGCCTGGTCATGTCGGTGTCGGCCACCACCCGGCCGCCGCGCCCGGGCGAGGTCGAAGGCAAGGATTACTATTTCAAGAGCGTTCCCGCGTTCGAGGCGATGGTGCGCAACGGGGAATTCCTCGAACACGCGCGGGTGTTTGATAACCTTTACGGCACGCCGCGCGCGGCGGTGGAAGCGGCGTTGGCCGCCGGCCGCGACGTGCTGTTCGACGTCGACTGGCAGGGGACGCAAAAACTCAAGGAGACGGCGCGCTCGGACCTGGCGAGCGTATTCATCCTGCCGCCGTCGATGGCGGAACTGGAGAACCGCCTGCGGTCGCGCGCCCAGGATTTGGAGGACGTGGTGCGCGGGCGCATGGCCCGCGCCGCGTCCGAGATGAGCCATTGGGCCGAATACGACTACATCGTCGTCAACGTCGACGTGGAATCCTCCGTCGCGCGCGTGCAGTCGATCCTCGCCGCCGAACGCCTCCGGCGCGACCGCCAGACCGGACTCTCGGACTTCGTCGCGGACATGTGCGGGGAGGAATAGATTTTTCGTTGCCCCGCCGCGTCGGAGCGCTTCAGCCCGCCGCCAACGCCGCGAATTCCTCGACCGTGAGCGTTTCCGCGCGCCGGGTGCCGTCGATGCCCCGCGTTTCGGGGTCGAGCCCGATCCGTTTCAGGGACTGGCGCAGCATCTTGCGCCGCTGACCGAAGGCGGCGGCGACGGTCCGCTCCATCGCGTCCCACGAAACGTCGGCGCCGCGCGGCCGGAAACGCGGTTTGAGGTCGACCACGGTGGAAACGACCTTGGGCGGGGGGACGAAGGCTTTCGGGGAGACGTCGAATTCGCGCTCGGTTTCGCACAGCCATCGGGTCATGACCGAAAGCCGCCCGTAGGCGCGCGTACCGGGTTCCGCGAGCAGGCGTTCGGCGACTTCCTTCTGGAACATCAGCGTCAGGCCCGCGTACGAACCCGCGTCCTCGCGGATGTGGCGAAGCCAGCCGATCAGGAGCGGCGTCGCCACGTTGTAGGGCAGGTTGGCGACGATGCGCCGGGGCGCGGGCACGAGGGCGCGCGGATCGAGGGCGAGGGCGTCCGCGTCCACCACGCGCAATTTTCCCGGATAGGCGGCTTCCAGTTCCGCGAGCGCGGCGACGCAGCGGGAATCCTTTTCCACCGCCGTGACGTCGGCTCCGGCTTCGAGCAGCGCGCGGGTCAGTCCGCCCGGGCCGGGCCCGATCTCGACCGCGCGTTCGCCCCGGGCCATGCCCGCCGCGCGGACGATGCGCGCGCACAAATTGGCGTCGAGCAGGAAATGCTGGCCGAGCGCGCGCCGGGCGCCGAGGTCGAAGCGGCGAATCACGTCGCGGAGCGGCGGCAACCGTTCCGACGGCGTCGCGCTCATATCCCGTCGCCGGTAAAGGCGGCGGCGCCGGCGCCCGAAGCCATGTCGACGCGCCCCCGCATCGCGGCCATGCGCGCGGCCATGCGCAGCGCGGCGATCAGGCTCGCGGGCCGGGCGCGGCCGGTTCCGGCGATGTCGAACGCAGTGCCGTGGTCGGGGGACGTGCGCACGAACGGCAGGCCGAGGGTCAGGTTGACCGCCTCGTCGAACGCGATGGTCTTGATCGGGATCAGTGCTTGGTCGTGGTACATGCAGATGGCGGCGTCATAGGACGCGCGCGCCGCAGGAGCGAACATGGTGTCCGGCGGCCACGGCCCGGAGGCGTCGATGCCGCGCTCCGCCAGGCGTTCGATCGCGGGGCGGATGAGGGTTTCTTCCTCGGTGCCCATGCCCCCGCCCTCTCCGGCGTGGGGATTGAGGCCGGCGACGGCCAATCGCGGCGCCGGGATGCCGAAGTCGCGGGCCAGCGCCTTGGCGGTGATCGCGGACTTGGCGACGATGGCTTCCGTGGTCAGGCCGCGGATCGATTCGATCAGGCTGACGTGGATCGTCACCGGCACGACGCGGAGCGCGTCGCACGCCAGCATCATCACCGGCGGGGTCGCGACCTTGGCCAGCGCCGCCAGGAATTCCGTGTGCCCGGCGTGGGCGAAGCCGCCCCGGTACAGCGACGCCTTGTGGATCGGGTTGGTGACGACGGCGGCGGCGCGCCCGGCCTGGACCAGTTCGACCGCGCGCTCGATCGAACGAAGCACCGCTCGTCCGTTGACCGGATCGGGCCGGCCCGGTTCGACCGCCTTGGGCAGCGGTTCGGGCAGGACGGGCAGCGCCGAGCGGAACGCGGCGCGCGCCTCCTCGGGCGCGGCGATCGTTTTGATCGGAACGGCGAGCGCGAGACGGCGCGCGAGCGCCGCCAGCCGGTCCGGGTCGTCGATCAGGAAAAACGGCGGCAGGCGCTCGGAGTCGCGCGCGAACCACGCCTTCAGCGCGATCTCGCCGCCGACGCCGGCGGGCTCGCCCATGGTGAGCGCGAGCGGCCCGCCGCCGGCGGAAACCGGCCCGCCGGCCGTCGCGCCCGATGTTGGGGCGGGCGGCATGTCAGACCCGCACGTCGATGAACGCCGCTCGGCGCAAATCGCGCAGATACTGGCGCGAGCCGAGCTGAAGGCGCTCTTCCGTCAGCATGTTGATCACCCGGTCGCGCTGTTCGCCGGCGGCGGTGGGCATTTCGCGCTTGCAGACCATCATCACGATGAACGCATCCTTGGTTTGCAGGGCCTGGCTCGGGGTGTTGACGGGAAGATTCTCGACCAACGCGCGGGTTTCCGCCGGCAGCGAACTCAGCTTGACCGTCCCCAGGCTTCCGGACATGGGCGAACCGGAGGTCTTGGCGGCGCGCTCCATGTCGGCACAGGTCTTGGCGTTGCCGACCAGGGATTCGGCCTGGGCGAGCTGGACCCGGATTTGCGCCGGGGTCGGGTTGGACGGCAGCGGCACCACGACCTGGTGCAGGGTGAGCAGGGGCTCGGCCTCGGGCAGGGCCGAGGCGGCGCGCCGTTCGCGCAGCATCAAAATGTAATAGCCGTTTTCGCCGCGCACCGGCGGCGTGATCTGCCCGGGCTGCAGTTGGGCGAGCGCCTGGTCGGCCGCGGGTTCGAGCTGACCCGCCGACACCCAGCCGAGATCGCCGCCCTGGGCCGCCGAGGGACTATGGGAAAAATTCTGGGCGATGGCGCGAAACGGCACGCCGCCCCGGATTTGGTCGATCAGCCGGGAGGCCAGCGTCTCCGCCTCGCGCTCTCTGGCCGGATCGTCGACGGCGATGAAAATCTCGGCGGCGAGACTCTGCGGCTTGCCGGCGTTGGCGCGAATGCGCGCGAGATGTTCGTCCACCTCCTCGTCGCTGATGCGGATGCCGCGGCGATAGCGCCGGTTGACGATCTGGCGCCACAGGATGTCCGCCTCGATCCGGCCGGTCAGGGATTCGAGGGAAACCCCGATCCGATCCAGATAATCCTTCATGCCGCCGGGCGGCATGTTCGCCTGGGATTCCATGCGCTGAATGACCCGGGAAATCTCCGTTTTTTCGGCCTTGATTCCGAGGCGTTTCGCCTCCTGGGCCTTGAGGCGTTCGTCGATCAGGGACTGGATCACGTCCGGCATCAAACGTCGGCGGGTTTCGGCCGTGTCGGAAAGCCCGGCGGTCGCCAGGGTAAACCGCATCCGATATTCGAGATCGCGGCGCGAAACCGGCTCGTCGTTGACGACGGCAGCGATCCCCTCGACCGTCACGCGCGCTTGGGGCGGCTGGACGGCGCCCTGCTGGGCGCCGGCCGACCCGGCGGCGACGGCCGCGATCAGCAAAAGGACGAGGACAATCGGGCGATTCATGATCGGAAATGATAATCCCGCCGCCGGAGCTTCGCCACCGCCCGCCGGTCAGGGCGAGACGGAGGTCCCGATTTCGCCGAGGGTCTTGAAGGTCAGGCGGAAGATGATCGAATCGTCGGTTTTCAGGTCGCGGTCGTAGAAGAACGAACGCCGCACGTCGCCGGTGAAGATGAAGCACTCGTCCTCGTAGGTGGCGTTGAGGGCCAACGCGCGCAAGTCGTTGCTTTCGAGATCCTGAAGCGATGAGAAACCGAAGCGCCAATTTCGAGAAACCTGCGACCTGAGAGAGAGACTGAGCTGCTCCAGGGTCGGAATATTGCTGTCGGCGGCTCGTTCCGAAAAAAGATAATTGGCTCCGACGGAAAAAGACCGCGGGCCGACGGTGGCGCCGACCTCGCTGCGCGAGGGGCGGAAATTTTCCTTGTCGATCCGGGTCCGGTAATCGAAATTCACGAGCTTCAGCGGGCGCACGTTGACCCGGCCGACGAAATCCGACAAATGGTCCTCGAGGCCGGTGCCCGAGGCGAACGTGCTGTCGTCGCGGGCGCGGACCGACTGGCCGAACAACACCGTCGTGCTGCCGCCGCGATCGCCGAATACGCCCCAGCGCAGGCCGTAGTTGAACCGCGGGCCGGTTTCGACCCGGTCGAGGCCGGCGAAGCGCCGCCCGGTGAACAGGTTGGTTTCGTCGAATTCGACCTCGCGGCTGTCCTCGTTCGGGATTTTAACGAGATTGCCGCCGTAGGGGCTGACCACCAGGGAAGTGATCGGCTCGAAGATTTCGCTGACGCCTTCATGGCGGCGGACGAAGGGATAGCGCCATTCGAACGCCGCTTCGGGATAAAACCGACCCGTGGCCCCGGTGAACGTGGTGCTCCGTCCCGCGATCACATGATCGTTGACGTGATAGAGATCGCCCCGCAGCGTGAAGGACAGCTTATAGATGTCGCCGGCGGGGCCGACGTAGGGCAAATCCCAGCCGGGCGCGATGGACAGGCGGCGGACATCGGTGCCCTCATTGCGGGTGAAGGCGAGCAGGTTGGCGTCCATGCGCGTCCGGCCGCCGCCCGCGCCCGGTTCGCCGAGGTGGGAATAATCGATGGAGGGAAGGACCAGGGGGGCTTGCCCGGGATCATCCTCCGCGCGCAGTCCCTGGAAGGCGTAGGCGTTGGCGACCGCGTAATTTCGGCCGCGGAACCCTTCGGCGTATGCCCGCGAAATCAACGTCGGCGGGGTCGTGTAGCGGTATTGACGGGTATAGGCGTCGTCGGTCGACCGCTGGGCGTCCAGGCCCCACCGCCACGTGTCGTTGATGTTGAACCGGCCTTTCATGTCGATGTGGCCGCGGAGATCGCTGTCGCCGTCGACCGCGCCGCTGAACTTGCCCTTGATTTCGCTCTTCTGGCCGATGAAACGGTGCTCGGCGCCGACCCCGACGTTCTGCTTGGTGGAAAAGAGCGGAGTCAGGGTCAGGTCGTGATTGGGGGCGATGTCCCAGAAAAACGGCGTCTGCACCATGGCGCCGAAGAAACTGGAACCGCCGTAATGGGGCGCGAGAAAGCCGGTGCGGCGCTTCACGGTCGGGTCGGGATGCGAGAAGTAGGGCGTGTAGGCGACGGGCACGCCGTACATTTCTATCCAGGCGTCCTTGTATTCCACCGTCTGGCGGTCGGCGTCGTGAATCACGCGCACGGCCTTCACCTGCCAAAGCAGGGGACGCGACGGATCGGTCTTGCACGGTTCGCACGGGCTGTAGACCGCCCGTTCGAAATCATGGCGCGTGCCGTCCGAACGGCGGGCCGTGGCGGCGGCGACGCGGGAGCGGTCGGCGAGCAGCATGCGCAGGCTCCGCATGGTGCCTTCGCGCATGTCGCCGGTCAGTTCGACGTAGTCGGCGAAAATCACCTCGCCGGTGGACTCGTGGAGGCGGACGTTGCCGCTGGCGCTGATCAGGTCCTGGCGTTCGTTGTAGGTCACGGTATCGGCGTAGAGGGTGCGCGGCCCGTGGACGATCTCGACGTTGCCGGTGGCGGTCACCACGCCGAGGTCGCGGTTGTGAACGACCTCGTCGGCGGTCAGATTGGCCGGCAGGGCGGTTTCGGGGCGCGGCTGCGCGGCCGCGGGCGCGGCGACGGCGAGCAGAAACACGGCCAGCACGAGGGCTTCGGCGGCGCGCGAGCGGAGGTACGCGCGCATGGTCAGCCGTCCTCCAGGTGCAGCAGAAGCGCGGCCCCGATCAAGCCCGCGACTCCCGACGGCGACCAGGCGGCGAGCGCCACCGGCACGCCGCTCGACATGCCCAGCGCCAAGGAAATATCGGAAAAGAAATAAACCAGGAATCCAGTCAACACGCCGAGGGCGACGATCCCCGTCGTTCCCCCGTGCCGGACGTGCCGGAGCGTGAACGTCGCCGCGAGCAGCACCATCGCCATCATCAGGAACGGCGCGGCGAGAAGGCTTTGCAGGTGAAGGCGATGGCGGAGCGCCGAGAAACCGGCGGCTCTGAGCGCGTCGATAAACTGGGGCAAATCCCAAAACGACATGGTCTCCGGCGGAGCGAAGCTGTCCTGAATGCGCTCCAGCGTCAGGTCGGTGGTCAGACGATAGGTCGGCATCAAGGTCGGGGGCTCGCCCGGACGATGCACCCAGGCGTCGCGCAGGGTCCAATGGCCGGGACCGAGGACCGCGCTGTTCGCGTCGATCCGGCCCGCGAACCGGTCGGCGCCCTGATGCAGAAATGCGATCACGGATTTGAGTTCGACCCGTTCGCCGACGACGGAAATGCCGGTCGATCGGATCACCACCTGGCCCGTGTCGCCGCCCTGGCGCAGCCACACCCCTCCGCCCGCCAGCGTCAACGCGCTGGCGCCGGATTTGAGAAGCTCCGTGTCCATCCGTTCGTAGCGCGACAACATGATCGCCGAGAAAGGATTGATCGCGCCGATGCGAAACGCCCCGATCAGCAGCGTCACCACGAGCACCGGCATCAGAAATTGCCACGCGGACACGCCGGCCGAGCGGGTGACCACCAGTTCGTGGCTGCGGGTCATTCGCCAGAAGGTCGCCATGCTGCCGAACAGGACGGCGAACGGAAAGGTCAACTGCATGGTGTGCGGGAATTTGAGCGCGGCCAGTTCGAAAATCAGGCGCATGCCGACCCCGGATTTGCCGGAGGCGCGGCGCATGAGCTCGACCACGTCGAACACGAAAATCAGGAATACGAAAAGTCCGAGAACCGCGAGGAAATGGACGGCGTAATGACGGGCGATGTAGAGCGACAGGGTTTGCGACAAACGCATGGCGGATCTCAGGCGGCAGCGAGCGCGGCGCGGCGCCGGCGCGGGGTTCGGACCGCGAACCAGTAGCCGAGGATGATGGGGACGACGGTGTGGAGATAGATCAGGGGCGCGAACGAGGGCCTTTTGACCACAGATCCCTCGATTCCCATCGCCGAGGCCTGGGTGGCGATCATGAGCATGGCCGCGAGCATGATGCGCTTGGTCTGCGCCCGGCGGCTGAAGGGACCGGAAATCAGGCAGGCGAGCGCGATCAGGGCGTAGCCGAAGGCGGAAAAGGGTTGCGCGAGGCGCTTATGCCCTTCGACCCAAAAGCGCCCTCGGTCGCGCGGGGGAAGATTGGGGTCGTTCGCCGTGGTGAACAGATCGGGCAGGGAGCGTTCGCGCGGTTCGCGGAAACGGGCGTCGGTGGTTCCTTGCGCCGGCTCGATATCGAACGTGTAGCGGTCGAAATAGAGCACCGACAACTGGCGCGTTTCCGCGTCCATTTCCTGGCGATTGCCGTCGAACAACACGATCCGCGATCCGTCGCCGGCGTTCACCATGGCGCCGCGCGCGGCCATCAGGGTCGAAGGCTTGCCGGGGCGACGTTCGTCGTGGACCAGGACGCCGTGGAGCTGCTCGTCGGTGGTGCGTTCGCGGATATAGACCGTGATTCCCGGCCGGACCAGGGTGAACATGCCTTCGCGCAGCAGCACATGCGAAAAGGTGTGACGGATGGTCCACTGCAGTTCCTTGAACGCGGTGTAGGATCTGGGCAGAAGGTCGATGTTGAGCGCGAACAGCACGATCGCGACGAAAGCGGCGACGATCAGTGCGGGACGCATCAACTCCTGCTGGCTCATGCCGGCGGCGCGCATCACCACCAGCTCGCGGTCGGCGATCAACTTGCCGTAGACGAAGGCGACGGCGATGAAGAGGGCGATCGGCAGGATGATCGACAGCAAGTTCGGCAGCAGTAGGGCGGTGAGGTACAGGAACCCCCCGACACTGAGCCCGCGATTGACGATCATTTCCACGAATCGGAGCGATTGGGACAGCCACATGACGCAGACGAGCGCGAGCGTGACGAGGACAAGCCCCATCGTCAGCTGGTGCAGCACGTAACGCGTCAGGCCGTTCATGGTGTGTGCCCGGTTCGGGGTTCGCTCAAGGTGGGCGAAGTGTGCCGGAAAAGCAAGAAACAACAGGCTTTTTGGCAAACGCGGCGTTAACCGAATTGGTGCGTCGGCCCGCGCTCAGATCGCGAAAGGCCCGGCTTCGGCGACGGTCGGGCCGCCTTCAATCACGATTCGCGCCAAGGCCGGGGCCAACACCAAATCTTGTTCGGAAAAGAACTTCGCACACACGATCTTGCTTTGGAGAAATTCGGCGGTGAAACGCGATTCGCCGCCCTGATCGGGACGCGATGTTTCGATCCGCGCCTGGGCGGCAAACGCCGCGCGAATGGCCAGCCATCCGCCGACCACCGTTCCGAACAGCCGCAAATAAGCCGTCGCCCCGGCGGCGACGTGGGCCGGGTTTTCGGGCCACGTCGCGGCGACCCAGCGGGTCGCGCTTTCGAGCGCGGCGACGGCGGCTTCGAAATGAACGGCGATCGGGGCAAAATCCGGCCGCGTCGCGCGCGCCGCGAGTTCCGAACGCAGCAACGACAACTCGCCGATCAGGCCCAGCGCCGCGCGCGCCTGGTCGCGCCCGACTTTGCGCCCGACTAGATCGAGCGCCTGGATGCCGTTGGTGCCTTCGTAGATGGCGGTGATGCGCGCGTCGCGCAGGTGCTGGGCGGCGCCGGTTTCCTCGATGTAGCCCATGCCGCCGTGCACCTGAACGCCGACGTCCGCGGCGGCGATGCCGGCGTCGGTGCACCAGCCCTTGACCACCGGCGTCATCACCTCGACCACGGCGTGATGGCGCGCGCGCGCGGCCGGATCGGGGTGGCGGCGCGCCAGATCGATCTGGGCGGCGGCGAAAAGGGCGAGCAGCCGGCCGACCTCGGCGCGCGATTTCATGAACAGAAGCATCCGCCGGACGTCCGGATGGCGTTCGATCGGCTGCGACGCGTGGTCGGCGGAACCCGCCGCGCGGCTCTGCACGCGCTCGCGCGCGTAGAATCGGGCGCGCTGGTAGGCGCGCTCGGCGCAGGCGACGCCTTGCAGACCGATCGCGAGCCGCGCGTTGTTCATCATCAGGAACATGTTTTCGATGCCGCGGTGTTCCTCGCCGATCAGGTAACCGAGCGCGCCGCCGTTTTCGCCGAAGGCCATGACCGCGGTCGGGCTGGCGTGGATGCCGAGCTTGTGCTCCAGCGAGAGCGCCCGGAGGTCGTTGCGCGCGCCCGGCTTTCCGTCGGGGCCGGGAATGAATTTCGGCACCAGGAAAAGGGACAGGCCCTTGATGCCCTCGGGCGCGCCGGGGGTGCGGGCGAGCACCATGTGAACGATGTTCTCGGCGACGTCGTGGTCGCCCCAGGTGATGAAAATCTTCTGCCCGGTGACGCGCCACGCCTCGCCGTCCCGCGCCGCGCGGGTGCGGATGCGCGCGAGGTCCGATCCGGCCTGCGGTTCGGTGAGCACCATGGTGCCGGTCCATTGGCCGGACACCAGGCGCGGCAAGAACGTTTTCTTGAGCTCGGGCGAGCCGTGCGCGTGCAGCACCTCGATCGCGCTTTGGGTGAGCAGCGGGCAGAGGGCGAACGCCATGTTGGCGGCGTTCCAGATTTCCGAGACGGCGGTCGCCACCAGCCACGGCAGGTCTTGGCCGCCGAATTCGGCGGGAGACGGCACCGCGTTCCAGCCGCCGTCGACGAAACGGGCGTAGGCGTCGGCAAATCCTTGCGGCGTGCGGACCACTCCGTTCTCGAGGCGGGAGCCTTGCGTGTCGCCGATCCGGTTGAGCGGCGCAAGGACATCGGCGCCGAAGCGCCCGGCTTCGGCGAGGACCTGGGCGACGAGGTCCTCGCTCGTCTCCTCGCAGCCGGGCAGGGACCGCACCTGGGCCAGCCCCGCCACCTCGGTCATGGCGAACAGCATGTCGGCGGCGGGCGCGGCGTAATCGCTCATGGCCGCAGTATGGGGGCGTCGCCGCGCGGGTTCAATCCTGCGGCCGGACCAGGAACAGGGCGGGCACGAGGGCGGCCGCCGACAGCGCGGCCATGGCGAGAAACGCCGTGGCGGGAGAAGCGGCGTACAGCGGTCCGACGGCGTATACCGCGATGCCGAGGCCGAGACCCATCACCGTCGCCGAATAATAGCTCTGGGCCGTCGCCGACACCGACGGCGAAATGCGCCGCGCGATGAAATGGATGGCCCCGAGATGGGCGGCGCCGAACGTGAACGCGTGCAGCGCCTGGGCGGCGATCAGCACCGGCAGCGCCTCGCTCGCGGCGACGGCCGTCCAGCGGACGATCCCGGCGGCGCCGGCGAGCGCCACCAGCGCGGACGGTGAAATTCGGCGCAGCACCGCCGGGCCGAACGCGAACAGGACGATTTCGGCGATGACGCCTTCGGCCCAGAGCGCGCCGATCACCGTTTCGGAATGGCCGGCCGCGCGCCAGTGCAGGGTGCCGAAGGCGTAATAGGCGGCATGGCTGGCCTGCGCCAGCGAACACGCGAGCAGCATGGCGAGAAACGGGCGATCGCCGAGAAGTTCGAGCGCGGCCGGCCGCCCGACGGCCGCCGGCGCGCGCGCGTCCGGCACGGCGGCGACCGCGCCGACCACCAGCGCCATCGCCGGCGCCAGCAGCGCGAGAACCGTCTCGCCGGGGCGCCCGGCCAGCCAGGCGCCGCTTCCGGCGGCGGTGGCGACGAACGCGATCGATCCCCACAGCCGGACGCGGCCGTAATCGAAATGCTTCGCTCGCGCCGCCAGCAGGGTCAGGCTTTCGCCGAGCGGCATCACCGGCGACCACAAGGCGAGGAACAGCAGGTTGACGAGCAGGATCGCCGTGAATCCCTCGGCGACGAAAAAAGCGGCGAAGACCGCCGCCGCGCCGGCGATGAGGGCGAGCATGATCGGCCGGCGCGCGCCGCTGCGGTCGGCGAAATGGGCGATCAGCGGATTGATCGCGACCTTGACGGCGATGCCGGCGGCGATGATGAAGGCGATTCCTTCCGCGTCGATGCCCTTGGCCGCGAGCCACACCGGCCAGAACGGCAGGTGAACTCCCGCGAACACGAAAAAGGCGGCGTAAAAAAAGGACAGGCGAACCGAATCGCCGGGCATGACGGTTTTCCGCGAACGTGGGCCGGAGGCAAGGAAGATAGGGCCGCCCGCCGGGAAGGGGAACAATCGGTTGTCGTGGCCGCCGCTCCCGCTATGTTGTTGCCTGAAAATCAGGGGAAAAGGGAGCCTATCGATGCGAATCGCTTTTGTCGGCGCGGGCGGGGTCGGGGGGTATTTCGGGGCGCGCTTGAGCGCGGCCGGAAACAGCGTCGCCTTCGTCGCGCGCGGCGCGCACCTGGCGGCCATGCGCGCGGACGGCCTCGCGGTGAAAAGCGCGCGCGGCGACATCCGCCTTCATCCGGTCGAGGCGAGCGAGGACGCCCGCGCGATCGGCCCGGTCGACGTCGCCGTCGTCGCGGTCAAGCTCTACGACACCGAACCGGCGGCGGAAGCCTGTCGCCACCTGATCGGCCCCGGCACGTCCGTGGTGTCGCTTCAGAACGGCGTCACCGCCGCCGACACGTTGCGGAAAGCGGTCGGCGCGGAACGCGTGTTCGGCGGCGTCGCCTACATCATGGCGACCATCGACCACCCCGGCACCATCGTCCACACCGGCACCATGGCGCGGCTGGTGCTGGGGGAATTCGGCGGCGGCGAAAGCGCGCGCGTCGCCGCGTTCGCTCGCGCGTTGCGCGACGCCGGGGTGGAGGTCGAGGAAAGCCCCGACATCGACGCCGCGATCTGGAGCAAGTTCGCGTTTCTCGCGCCCTTGAGCGGCATCACGTCGCTCGCTCGCGCGACCGTCGGCCCGATCCGGCGGGAGCCGGGGACGCGCACACTGTTCGAACGCGCGATCACCGAAACCGTCGCGGTGGCGCGCGCCCGCGGCGTGAGGTTGCCGGAGGACGCGGTCGCGCGGGCGATGGCGTTTCTCGACGGCCTGCCCGACGACATGGGCTCGTCCATGTATTACGACCTGCGCCACGGCAAGAGGCTGGAGCTGCCGTTTCTATCGGGCGCGGTCGCGCGCCTGGGGCGCGAGACGGGGGTGGCGACGCCGACCCACGATGTCATCGTCGCCGCGCTCGGCCTCCATGCCGGGGGAGCGCCTACCTAGTCAATGGCGCGCGGTTCGGGCTCGATCCGGCGGGCGAACCAGAATCCGGCGAGTGGAATGGCGATCCACTGCAACAACGGCGAAAGCCCGGTGTCGATGACCGGTACCACCGGCATCAGATCGGAATAGGCCCAACTCTTGCGGATGACGATGTTCAGCCATTCGCTGAAGATCGTGTAAAGGACGCCGAATCCGACCGCGAGCCCCGCGACCCGCCAATAGACCGGCGGATGGATCGGCCAGCGCCCGTCGGCGGCGATCATGAGCGCGAGTATCAGGCAGACGGTCGCGATCAGCACGTCACCGCCAGTGCAATGGACAACGGCGAACGCCTGCTCGCGGGCCGTGGCTTCATGCCATAGGGTATAGAGCGGCAACTGTACCGTTTCCCATACGAGATTGGCGACGGCGGCGAAGGGAATAAAACGCCTGAAAACGGTCAGCCAAGGTGCGGTGATGGGTGAATTCATGTAAATAGCTACTAGCCGCAATGGCCACAACATAAACATGAAATGATGTAGACCGAAGACGACTGAGCGTGAAGTCAGTATTGTTTGCGTTATCGATCAATTCTCCGGTATCCTATGTCCTGCGGCAAGAGTCCGCGCCGGAGTCGGAGAAGATCGATGACGAAGGTATCCGACAGAGACGGTTGCGTATCGTGGCCGATCTTTAGGTGCTGGCTTGGGGTGTTCCTCGGCCTCGCCATGCTTCTTGGCGCGACATCGCAGGCGGCGGCCGTTCCGGTCGCCTTCGCGGATTCCGGGTCGGTTCATTTCCATGCGGCCGGTCTTCAAGTTGAGTCCGACTCATTCGGCGGCCTTCTCCATCCGGATAATGATATGAATTGTGTGACTTTCGTCTGTCACGGGACTTGGTTCGTCGCCGATTCGGACGGCGAATTGTTTGTTCGGCCCGGCATGCCCGCGAATCCCGCCCGCGACCGGTCCATCGCCGGAAACATCGTTCTTCCTCCTTTACACCCTCCGAAAACCTCCGCTCGCCTCTGACGACGCGCTTCGCCGCACGTCCCCAACCATGGGCGGGATGAACATGGATCCGGGTCGGATCCATGTCGAAGGCGTGGCGATTCACGAAAGCGGACCGTCTCCATATCGGCAATCGGCATAAAACGATGGGGTTATCTCGTGAATGAACATGACCGCCATGATTACCGCCATCATGGCCATGCACATCAAGGCGCCGGCGCGACGACGGCCAAGGACCCGGTTTGCGGCATGACGGTCGCCCTCGATGCCGGCAAGCCGAGCCTGGACCACGGCGGAACGACCTATCATTTTTGCTCGCAAAAGTGTCGCGACAAATTTGCGGCCGATCCCAAGCATTACATCTCGGGTGCGAACAAAAAGCAGAGCAAGCCCCCGCCGAAGGGCACCCAATACACCTGCCCCATGCACCCCGAGATCGTCCGCGACGAACCGGGCGACTGTCCCATCTGCGGAATGGCGTTGGAGCCCAAGGGCGTACCCGCCGGCGAGGAAGGGCCCAACCTCGAGTTGATCGACTTCACGCGGCGCTTCTGGGTTGGCGCTATCCTGACCGTTCCGCTGCTCGTGCTGACCATGGGTCCCCTTGTCGGGCTCGGCTTTGTCCGCGAGACGGTCGGCGAGCGCTTGGCGCTCCGGATCGAGCTTGTTTTGGGCACGCCGGTCATTCTCTGGGCCGGCTGGCCGTTCTTCGTGCGCGGCGTGAAATCGGTCATCAACCAAAGTCTCAATATGTTCACGTTGATCGGCATGGGCGTGGGCGCGGCCTATTTGTTCAGCGTGGTCGCCGTACTGGCGCCCGGAATATTCCCGAGCGGGTTCCGCGACGCGGAGGGCCATGTCGGCGTTTATTTCGAGGCGGGCGCGGTGATCGTGGTCCTCGTCCTGCTGGGTCAAGTCATGGAATTGGGGGCGCGGGAGCGGACCGGCTCGGCCATCCGCGCGCTCCTCGACCTCGCGCCCAAGACCGCGCGGGTGGTCCGAAACGATGGTCGGGAGGAGGAAATCCCGCTCGAGGACGTCGTGGTCGGCGACCGGTTGCGGGTGCGACCGGGCGACAAGGTTCCCGTTGACGGCGTCGTGGTCGAGGGCCGCTCATCGGTCGACGAATCGATGATCTCGGGCGAGTCGGTCCCGGTGGAAAAGGTCGCCGGCGACAAAGTCACCGGCGCCACCATCAACGGCACCGGGAGCTTGGTGATCGAGGCCCAGCGCGTCGGCGCCGACACGATGTTGAGCCAGATCGTCGAGATGGTCGCCAACGCGCAACGGTCCCGCGCGCCCATCCAAAAGCTGGCCGATTCCGTGGCCGGGATGTTCGTGCCGGCGGTGATCGGGATTGCCGTTCTTTCCTTTGTTGCCTGGGCGACTTGGGGGCCGGCGCCGGCGTTGTCCTACGCGCTGGTTTCGGCTGTCGCGGTGCTGATCATCGCTTGTCCCTGCGCGCTGGGGCTGGCGACGCCGATGTCGATCATGACCGCGACCGGCCGCGGGGCCCAGGCTGGGGTACTGATCAAAAATGCCGAGGCGTTGGAGCGCTTCGCCAAGGTCGACACGCTGATCGTCGACAAGACCGGCACGCTGACCGTCGGCAAGCCAAAGCTCGTCTCCGTTCGCCCTGAGGCCGGGCATGAGGAGACCGAAGTCCTGCGCTTGGCCGCCAGCCTCGAGCGGGGCTCGGAGCATCCGCTGGCGGAGGCCATCGTCAAGGGCGCCGAAGAACGCGGCGTGAAAATCGCCGATGCCGCGAATTTCGAGGCGATCACCGGCAAGGGCGTCAAGGGTGTCGTGGACGGCAAGCCCATGGCGCTCGGGAATGGGAAGCTCGTCGCGGACTTCGGCCTCGACGGCGGGGCGTTGGCCGAAACCGCGAACGCGCGGCGCGACCAGGGCGAGACGGTGATGTTCGTCATCGTCGATGGCCAAATCGCGGGCCTCGTCAGCGTCGCCGATCCGGTCAAGGAGACGACGCCGGACGCGCTGAAGGCGCTCCGCGCCGAAGGCTTCCGCATCGTCATGGTCACGGGAGACAACGAGCGTACGGCGAAAGCGGTCGCGGGCAGACTGGGCATCGACGAAATCCGCGCCGATGTGCTGCCCGAAGACAAGGCGAGAATCATCAAGGAATTGCAGGCCGAAGGCCGCAAGGTCGCCATGGCGGGCGATGGCGTGAACGATGCCCCCGCCCTGGCGCAGGCCGATGTCGGGATCGCCATGGGCACCGGCGCCGACGTGGCGATCGAGAGCGCGGGGTTCACCCTCGTCAAGGGCGACCTGAACGGCATCGTGCGGGCGCGGCGGCTGTCCCGCGCGACGATGCGCAACATCAAGCAGAATCTTTTCTTCGCGCTGGTCTACAACGCCGCGGGCGTGCCGGTGGCGGCGGGGCTGCTTTACCCCTTCTTCGGCATCCTGATCTCGCCGATCTTTGCGGCGGCGGCCATGAGCTTGTCGTCGGTCTCCGTCGTCGGCAACTCGCTCAGACTTCGCAAGGTAAGGATATAGGAGGCGACTTGGCGCAATGCCCCTTTCATTTTGGGCGCTGGGAATTCAGGCGAACCAGAGGAGTTTTCCGAGCGAAAAATTCACGGCAAACCATAACGACGAAAGGAGTCGAACCCCATGACCGATCCCGAAGGTAAGTCCAAGAAAGAACTGTTCTCGAAGCAGAGCCTCGTGCTCGCCGGTTTCCTGGCGGTCGCAGGCTATTTCTTGTGGTCCGAGCATGAGGCCCACGTGAAGCTCGCGGTCCCGTATCTTCCGTTCGTGCTCTTGCTGCTGTGTCCGCTGATGCATCTTTTCATGCACGGCGGTCACGGAGGGCACGGCGGCCACGAAGGCCATGAAGGCCATCGCGGCAAGAAAGAATCCGGCGGAAGGAGCAAGGACCAATGAACGAGCAAGCGCCCGCCTATGGGCTCTGGTCGCTGGTTATCATCAATTCGGCGATTTTCGTCATCTTTGCGTTCAGCTTCTTCAAGCCGCAAACCGCGCGCGACTGGCGCTCCTTCGGCGCCTTCAGCGCGTTTCTCGTCGCGCTGTTCACCGAGATGTACGGTTTTCCGCTGACCATCTACTTTCTCTCCGGCTGGCTGCAAAGCCGGTTCCCGGACGTGAACTGGTTCGCGCATGACAGCGGGCATCTGCTGGAAATGATATTCGGCTGGAAGGCCAATCCGCATCTGGGGCCGTTCCATATCCTGAGCTTCGTCTTCATCTTCGGCGGGTTCATTTTGATCTCCGCCGCTTGGAAGGTTCTTTACGAAGCGCAGCGCCGTCGCGCGCTGGCGACCACGGGGCCTTACGCCCGCGTCCGCCATCCCCAGTACGCCGGCTTCGTCCTCATCATGTTTGGGTTCCTTCTGCAATGGCCGACGCTGCTGACGCTGGCGATGTTCCCAGTCCTGGTTTGGATGTACTGGCGCCTCGCCCGCCAAGAGGAGCGCGAAGCCATCGCCGCGTTCGGTAACGCGTACGCCCAATACGCCAGCCAAGTCCCGGCGTTCATTCCACGCTGGCGCCAGGTGACCCAAGACATGATGTAGACAGCGAGGTATGTCATGAGATTTTTCCCTCGAATCTTTTCCGTTCTTTTCGTGCTTGCGGCGGTGCTTGCCGCCTGGGCGCCGGCCTCTGCGCAACCGTTGGCGTCATCGCCCACCGACGAACGAGGTTTGCCCACGCTCGCGCCGTTGCTCAAAAAGGTAATGCCGGGTGTGGTGAACATCGCCGTCCAGGGACGCATCCCGGTGGAGCAAAACCCGCTGTACCAGGACCCGTTCTTCCGCCGGTATTTCGGTGTTCCCGACCAACCGCCCGCGCGCGAGTTTCAGAGCGCCGGATCGGGCGTCATTGTTGACGCGGAAAACGGCTTCGTGTTGACGAACAATCACGTCGTCGAACGTGCGGATAAGATCGTGATAGGGCTTCAGGATGGACGTCGATTCCCGGCTAGACTTCTCGGGAGCGACCCTGAAACCGACATTGCGCTTCTTCAGATGCCGGCCAAGGATTTGATCGCCGTGCCCAAAGGCAACTCCGAGGAATTGCAGGTTGGGGATTATGTCATCGCGATCGGCAACCCTTTCGGCCTCGGCCAGACCGTGACCTCGGGCATCGTCAGCGCGCTCGAGCGGAGCGGCCTCGATATCGAGGGATACGAGGAATTCATCCAGACTGACGCCGCCATCAATCCTGGAAACTCGGGAGGCGCCCTAATCGACCTCCGCGGCAAATTGGTCGGCATCAACACCGCTATCGTCGGCCCGACCGGCGGCAACGTCGGCATCGGCTTCGCCATTCCGATCAACATGGCGCGCGAAGTCATGGAACAGATCCATCAGTATGGATCGGTCCAGCGCGGCCAGTTGGGCGTGGTGATTCAGGATTTAGACCCGGAAAAGACGAAGATTCCCGGCGGCGAGAGTCGGATCGGCGCGATCATCGTCGAGATCGCCAAAGGTTCGGCGGCGGAAAGAGCGGGACTCAGGAAGGGCGACGTAGTCCTTTCGGTCAACGGCCGCGCCCTGAGCAACGCAACCCAACTGCGTAACCGGATTGGGGTCATGAGGATCGGACAAAAGATAGAATTGCGCATTCTGCGGAACGGAAGGGAACTATCCGTAAAAGCCCAGATCGCACCTCGTCAAGGCTGAAGAGAAGCGGTGATACCGCATACGAACTTCGATTCTCGCGACGATCTCAATGGATTCGGAACAGGAGATCAAGAAATGATTATTTCGATGACCGCCAAGTCGGTCGGCGTTGGCCTGATCGCGTTCGGCGGATTGCTGGCCGTGTATTTCGGCGCGCTGACGCTGGTGTCCGGCTGGACATTTACCCTGAGCCAATTTTCCCAGTTCTGGTACTACGTCGTTTCCCTCGGCGCGGGCTTCGGCCTTCAGGTCACATTCTACTTCCGGCTGCGGGAGTTGATTCGGCACGCCGGGGGGACGGGAACCATGATGGCGGCGTCGGGAACGACGTCCACCGCGGCGATGATTTCGTGCTGCGCCCATTACCTCGTCAACGTCGCCCCGGTCCTCGGCGCCACCGGGCTCGTCACGCTCGCGGCCCAATACCAGGTGGAGTTCTTCTGGTTGGGACTTTTGTTCAACGCGGCGGGCCTCGTCTATATCGGAAACAGGCTGATCAACGCTGAAAGGGAGCACGTCAAATGCGCCGCGGTCTGATCGGATTCGCTTGGGTTTGGGTCGCCGCGTTATTCGTCATCGCCGGCACGGCGTTGGCGGCGGCCGATCTTTCTTCACGAACGAACGCGCAGAATGGCGTGACCGTCAAGGCGACGCCTCGCGCGGTTTCCGCGAGCGCTTGGGAATTCGAAATCGTCTTCGATACCCACAGTCAAGCGCTCACCGACGACCTGGGCAAGTCCGCCAAGCTTGTCGATGGCGGAGGGGGGGCTTACGCGCCGACGGTCTGGCAAGGAGATCCCCCCGGAGGGCATCACCGTAAAGGGACGCTGCGTTTCGACGGCGTCGCGCCCGCGCCGGCTTATCTGGAATTGCACATCCAGCGCGCGGGAGAGAAGATTCCTCGCATTTTCCGGTGGCAGACAAGGTGACCCACGTGCCTTAGATCGCGGCTCGCCGCGCGCGCTTCACGCCGCCGGCGCGGCGGCGGCAAGTGCCGCGGCCAGTTCGCGCAAATAATCGAGCCCCGCGATCGCCCGGCTGCCGTACCAGGACAAGAGATCACCCTCGATCAGCCGCGCCTTGCCGGCCGCGTTCGGAAAGCGCCGGACGAAGTCGTCGATGTGCCGCTCCTTGAAGGGGAACGGCTCGGTCGCGAACAGGATCGTGTCGGCGTCGTCGATGATGGCCGGGTCGATCTCGATCGTCGGGTAGCGCCGCTCGGGGTCGTGGCCGAGGGTGCGCCAGTTGGCGGCGGCCAGCGTGCGCGCGATGTAGGTGTCGTCGGAAACGGTCATCCACGGATTCATCCAGATCAGGTAAATGACGCGGCGGGCGGGAAGGGCTTTCGCCGCCTCGGCGAGACGCGCGCGCGCGACGCCGAACCGTTCGGCCAGTCGTTCGGCCTCGCGCACGCGCCCGAACACGCCGCCGATCAGGCGATACAGCGGCGGGTTGTCTTCCGGCGCGAGCGGGTGCGTGACCACGGTCCGAATGCCGAGACGGGCGATCTCGTCCGCCATCTTCTTAGGATTTTCGTCGATGTTGAGCAGGACATGGGTGGGCGAGATGTCCGCGAGCCGGCGCATATTGATCCGCTTCGGGCCGCCGAGGCTCTTAATCTTGCGCGTCGCGGGCGAGGGGCGCACGCACCAGGCGGTTCGCCCCACCACCTGCGCGCCGAGGCCGAGCTCGAACAGCAGTTCGGTCAGGCTCGGCACCAGGGACACGATGCGCGCGCCCGATGCCGGCTCGTGGTTTTGCCCGATGGCATCGATCAGGTTCATTCTTGAACCCTTCTGATAGTATGGTCTCGCCACATAAAACCGAGATGTAAATTCATTAAACAGAATAAGCGAGCAAAAGCTTCATTGATTACAGACGAGTAGCGCCCTAGGGCCGCGCCGCATGGACACGTCCGGCGGCGTTGGCCATACTTTCATACTGGCTAAAATAATCCAGATATGAACTGGATGGACCCAAGCCTTGGCAAAACGGTTCACGTCGCAAAATCAAGGCTCGAACCTGCCACGGGGAGAAAATCGTTGGGTACCCAGACTGCCAAGGCTCCGCACGGCGGTTCCGAGCGACGGAAGTCCAATCGGCCCTGGAACAAACGCATGAGCGCCAAGGCTGCGGGCCCGGATGCCAAATGGTCCGCGGGATTCGCGGAGGAATGTCCCGAGCCCATCCTGCGCGTGTCCCGGGAAGGGCTGGTTCTGTTCGTCAACGACCCCGCCAATTTTCTGCTTCGCTTCTGGCAAATCGGCATCGGCGACACATTGCCGGCCCCGTGGCCCGGAACCCTCGACGCCCTGTTCGCGGGCCATGAGATGATTTCCTCCGTCGAGGTGGAATGCGCGGATCGCGTGCTCGCGCTGACCCTGCAACCGATCCGGGCTCAGGGCTACGTCAATATCTGGGGCCGCGACGCGACCGCCGCGCGCCGCGCCGAAGCGGAAGCCCAGCGCGTCGTCCATCACGACCCCCTGACCGGTCTGCCCAATCGGACGCTGTTTCTCGATCGTCTCGAACAAACGGCCCTGCAGGCGCGCCGCGCCCGCACCCAGGCCGCGGTGCACCTCGTCAATCTGGATTTTTTCAAGGAGATCAATGACACCGCCGGCCACGATGTCGGCGACGGAATCCTGAAGGCCATGGGGGAACGCCTGCTCGCCACGGTGCGCGACACGGACACGGTCGCGCGCCTCGGCTCGGACGAATTCGCCGTGATCCAGGGCGAACTGCGCGAAACCGAAGGCGCGGACATTTTGGCGCAGAAGATTCTCGAGGCGTTCAAGCCCCCGCTTGTCGTCAACGGCCAGAACTACAAATGCTCGATCACGCTCGGGGTCGGCCTGTTTCCCGACGACGGCCAAGACGCGCCGGAACTTTTGCGTCACGCCGATCTCGCCCTGTTCCACGCCAAGAAGGAAGAACGCGGCGGCTATCGCTTCTATACCGCCAAGATGAACGAAACGCTGCAACGGCGGCGCAGCATCGAGCAGGATCTGAGCGGCGCGCTCGATCGCCAGGAATTCGTGTTGCATTACCAGCCGAAAATGAACGCCCGCACCGGCGAAGTCTGCGGCATGGAAGCGCTGATCCGCTGGCGCCATCCCGAAAGGGGCTTCGTTTCGCCGGGCGATTTCATTCCGATCGCCGAGCGTTCGCGCCTGATCGTTCCGATCGGGGAATGGTCGTTGTTCGAGGCTTGCCGCCGGACCAAGGCCTGGCACGACGCCGGTCTGCCCAAGGCCAAGGCGGCGGTCAATCTGTCGGCGGTGCAGTTGCGCGACAAGTCCCTGGTCGAATCGGTATCCTGGATCCTCGATGGAACCGGGCTTGAGCCCGAATACCTGGAATTGGAGATCACCGAAAGCGTCGCGATGCGCGACGCCGATGAAACCATCCGGCTGTTCAAGCAGCTCGCCGACCTCGGGGTTTCGCTGTCGATCGACGATTTCGGCACCGGCTATTCGAGCTTGAGCTATTTGAAGCGCTTCCCGGTCAAGCGCATCAAGATCGACCGCACGTTCGTTACCGACATCGGCACGGACCCGACGTCCGGCGCCATCGCCCGCGCGGTCACGACGCTCGGCCACGGGTTCGGCATGGAGATCACGGCCGAGGGGATCGAAACCCGGGAGCAGCTGGAATTCCTCATCGACATCGGCGTCGACGAAATCCAGGGCTATTTCTTCAGCAAGCCCCTGGGCGAGGAGGATTTCGCCAAGTTCGTCGCCGCGCCGAATCCCGGCCATCCCGCGATCGAAGTGGTGCGCGGCCGCCAAAACCGCATCGACGTCGACATCGCCGGCTAGCGGGTTCGTTCGGGCCCGGCGTCAATACGCTGAATCGGCGTCGAAAAACGCCCCCGCGCCGCCGTCGCCGCGTTCCCGACGCCTCCCGTTGTTTCGGCCTTCGCGAACGGCTATAAGCGCCGCCTTCAAGGTTTCGTAAGGCGAGGCATAGCCATGGCCAAAGAGCGCACTCTTTCCATCATCAAACCCGACGCGACGCGGCGCAACCTCACCGGGCAGATCAACGCCCGCCTCGAGCAGGCCGGCTTCGCCATCGTCGCGCAGAAGCGCATGCGCCTGACCCGCGCCCAGGCCGAGGCGTTCTATGCCGTTCACGCCGGGCGCGCGTTCTACCGCGATTTGTGCGACTTCATGACCTCGGGTCCGGTCGTGGTTCAGGTGCTGGAAGGTGAAAACGCGGTGGCCCGCAATCGCGAGGTGATGGGGGCGACCAATCCCGCCAACGCCGCCGCTGGCACCATCCGCAAGGATTTCGCCGAAAGCATCGAGGCCAACTCGGTTCACGGTTCGGATTCGCCCGAAAACGCGGCGCGCGAAATCGCCTTTTTCTTCAGCGAGTGCGAAATCGTCGGCTGAGCGGCGATCCCATTCTTCCCCGACGTTCCTCCTTTTTTTCCCTGGGTTCGCGCCGCGCGGCGGGCGCGATCGCCGTAATAACCTGAAAATAAATAACGATATTATATATTGCAATTAGTTCTTATTTGCTTTAATAGCGCATTGGTCCGTAAGTGAAACAGAGTGGAGACATTCAAATGCGTTCGTTTCTTTCAGCTTGCTGTGCCGTGGTTTTGGCTGGGGCGGCGGCGCCGGCGGCGGCGGCATCGGAGCTCAACGTCTATTCGGCCCGCCATTACAACCTGGATGACGCCCTCTATGAAGGATTCACGAAAGCGACCGGGATCAAGGTCAACCGGGTCGAAGCCAGCGGCGACAAGTTGCTCGCGCGCCTGCGCCAGGAAGGGCGCAACAGTCCCGCCGACGTTCTCGTGGTTGTGGACGCCGGCAACCTCTGGCTCGCCGAAAAGGAAGGGTTATTCCGCCCGGTGCGTTCCGAGGGGCTAGAGGCCAAAATCCCGCCCAGGCTTCGCCATCCGGACGGCCTCTGGTTCGGCTTCTCCACCCGCGCCCGCGTCATCGTCTACAACAAGGATCAAGTGACCGCCGCGAACATGCCCGCGCGCTACGAGGATCTCGCCGATCCGCGCTGGAAGGGCAAGGTATGCATGCGCTCGTCCTCGAACGTCTACAATCTTTCGCTCATGGCGTCGTTGATCCATCACCTCGGCGAGGCGAAGGCCGAAAATTGGGCGCGCGGCTTGGTCGCCAACTTCGCCCGCGATCCCAAGGGCGGCGACACCGACCAAATTCGCGCCGTTGCCGCGGGGGAATGCGCGGTTGCGCTCGCCAATACCTATTACGCGGTTCGGCTGATGAAGTCGGACAAGGACGCCGACAAGGCCGCGGCGGCGAAATTCGGCATCATCTTTCCCAATCAGGGCGACCGGGGGACGCACGTCAACATCTCGGGCGCGGGCGTTCTCAAGCACGCTCCCCATCACGAAAACGCGGTCCGGTTCCTCGAATACCTGCTGAGCCCCGAGGCCCAGGCCTTGTTCGCCGGTGGCAACAATGAATATCCCGTCGCGGCTTCGGCGGCGATCGATCCGACGCTGGCGAAGCTCGGGAAATTCAAGGCCGACGAACTTGGCGCCCATGTCCTCGGCCAAAACCAGGCCAACGCGCAAAAGGCCTACGACCGGGCCGGCTACAAATAAGCCTAAGGCAAGGCAGCCTTGGCCCCGCCGCGGGCGCCGGCCGCGGCGCGGGCGAGGACGATGATCGGCAGCAAGCCGACCGCGACGATGCCGAGCGACGCGGCCGCGGCTTCCGCTAGCCGCTCATCGGCGGCAAAATTATAGGCCTGGACCGCGAGCGTGTCGAAATTGAACGGCCGGAGCAGCAGCGTCGCCGGCAGTTCCTTGGTCACGTCGACGAACACGATCAGCAGAGCGGCCAGCAGGCTCGGGCGCAGCAGCGGCAGGTGCACGCGCGCGAGCACGCGCCCGGGGCGGGCGCCGAGGGTGCGGGCGGCGCCGTCCATGCTGGGCGTGATCTTGGCGAGGCTGGCTTCCACGGTTTGCAGCGACACGGCGAGAAACCGGACCAGATAGGCGAGCACCAGGGCGGCGATGGTTCCGGTCAGGATCAGGCCGGTCGAAACGCCGAAGGTCGCGCGCATCCAGAAATCCACGGCGTTGTCGAAGGCGCCGAGCGGAATCAGCACGCCGACGGCGATCACCGATCCGGGCATCGCGTAGCCCATGCCGGCCAGCCGTCCCATCCCGAAGGACAGCGGGCCGGGATTCAGTCGCTGCGCGTAGGCGAGCAACAGGGCGACGAGCAAGGCGAGAACCGCGGCAAGCCCGGCGAGCGTCAGCGTGTTGGCGGCCATTCCGATCAAGCGCGCACCCAATCCCGCGCCGCCACCCGCGAACGTCAATCCGGCGAGGATCGTCGCCGGCAGAACGAAACCGGCCAGCAGCGGCAGCGCGCAGGCGAGGATGGCGAGCGCGGCGCGGATTCCGCCCAGCGCGAAGCGCGGCAGCGGCTTCGCCCGGCCCGCGGTCTGGAAATAGCGTGCCTGGCCGCGGCTGCGGCGTTCGGTCGCGAGCAGCACCAGGACGAACGCCAGCAACGCGAGCGAAAGCTGCGACGCCGCCACCGGGTCGTTCATGGAAAACCACGCGCGGTAGATGCCGACCGTGAACGTCGGCACGCCGAAATAGGCGACGGTGCCGAAATCGGCGAGCGTCTCCATCAGCGCCAACGCCGCGCCGGCGACGATCGCCGGCCGCGCCAGGGGAACCGCGACGCGGGCGAACGCTTCCCAGGCGTTGCAGCCGAGCGCGCGCGCGGCCTCGATCGGACCGGCGGACTGTTCCAGAAACGCGGCGCGGGCGAGCAGGTACACGTAGGGGTAAAGCACCGCGACGAACATGGCCGCCGCGCCCGGCAGCGAGCGGATGTCGGGAAACCAGTAATCGCCCACCGACCAGCCGGTCAGCGCGCGCAGCGCGCCCTGGACCGGGCCGGCCGGCTGGAAGAAATCGGTATAGGCGTAGGCCGCGACATAGGACGGCGCGGCGAGCGGCAGCACCAGGGCCCATTCGAACAGGCGCCGGCCGGGAAACTCGCACATGGCGACGATCCAGGCGGCCGGAACGCCGACGATCACCACGCCGACGCCCACCATCGCCATCAGCGCGAGCGTGTTGCCGACGTAGGACGGCAGCACCGTGTCGGCGAGGTGCGCCCAGGTCCCCTGGCCGGGGGCGAAGGCGGCGACGGCGACGGCGGCGATGGGCAGGATCAGGAGGCCGCCGACCAGGACCGCCAGGACGACGAGCGGCGACGGGCGCGCGCGGAATCGGGGCGCGGGCGCCCCGGATGACGTGGCGGGCGATGCGGCGGGAGAAGCGCTCATGCGCGCGGCATTGTCCGGGAAAAACCCCGGCGTTACAACCGCTTCGAGGGCGTCATGGGATCGGGTTGACGAGCGCCCCGGTGGGGGCTTGCGCGCGCTCGATCACGACCCGCTCGCCCGCGATCCGGACGCGGCCCTCGGCGATCAGGCGGACGGCGAGCGGATAGACGACGTGCTCCTGGGCCAGCACCCGGGCGGCGAGGGTATCGGCGCCGTCGTCGGGCCGCACCGGCACCGCGGCCTGCGCGATGATCGGACCTTCGTCCATGTTCTCACGCACGAAATGGACGGTGCAGCCGGCGAACCGCGCGCCGGCTTCGAGCGCGCGCTCGTGGGTGTGCAGCCCCTTGAAGGCGGGCAGCAGCGACGGGTGAATATTGATCAATCGATCGCGCCAGCGGCGCACGAAAGCGGCGCCGAGCAGGCGCATGAACCCGGCGAGGCACACCAGGCCCGCGCCCGACGCCTCGATCGCCTTGGTCAGCGCGGTCTCGAACGCGTCGCGGTCGGAAAAATCGCGATGGTCGATCACGCGGGTCGCGATGCCCGCGGCCTTCGCCCGTTCCAGTCCGAGAGCGTCCGGCTCGTTGGCGAGCGTCAAGGCGATCTCGGCCGGGTAGGCGGGATCGCGGCACGCGTCGATCAGGGCCTGAAGATTGCTGCCCCGGCCCGAAATCAGAACCGTCAGCTTCAATCGCGCCATGCGCCGTCGAGCCCTTCGAGAACGACCGCCGGGCCCGCCCCGCGCGGGATCATGGTTCCGATTTCGAAGACGGTTTCCCCGTGAGCGCGCAGCACCTCGGCGATCGCGGCGGCGTCCGGCGCGGCGACGAGGACGATCATGCCGATGCCGCAGTTGAAGGTGCGCGCCATTTCCTCCGGCGCCACGTTGCCGGTCGTCTTCAGCCAGCGGAACACGGGCGGGACACGCCACTTCGTCATGTCGATCCGCGCGGCGAGGCGGTCGGGATAGACGCGCGGCGGATTTTCGATCAGGCCGCCGCCGGTGATGTGGGCCAGCGCGTGCACGCCGTTCGCCTTGAGCGCGGCGAGGCCGCTTTTGACGTAGATGCGCGTCGGCGTCAGCAGCGCCTGGCCGAGCGACTGGCGCGCGTCGAACGACGCCGGCGCGTCGAAGCCGAGGCCGGCGTGCTCGACCACGCGGCGCACGAGCGAATAGCCGTTGGAGTGAACCCCGCTCGAGGCGAGCCCGAGGATGACGTCGCCGGCCTCGACGCGCGTGCCGGTCAGCACCCGGTCGCGCTCGACCGCGCCGACGGCGAACCCGGCGAGGTCGTAATCCTCGCCCGCGTACATGCCGGGCATTTCGGCGGTCTCGCCGCCGACCAGCGCGCAGCCCGCCTGACGGCAGCCCTCGGCGATGCCGGCGATGACCGCGCGGCCGACGGCGACGTCGAGCTTGCCGGTGGCGAAGTAGTCGAGAAAGAACAACGGCTCGGCGCCCTGGACGAGCAGATCGTTGACGCACATGGCGACCAGATCGACGCCGATGCCGTCGTGCCGGCGCGCGGCGATGGCGATCTTGAGCTTGGTGCCGACCCCGTCGGTGCCGGAAACCAGGATCGGATCGCGATAGCCCGCGGCCTTGAGGTCGAACAAGGCACCGAAGCCGCCGAGCCCGCCCATCGTCCCTTGCCGGTCGGTGGAACGGGCGAGCGGCTTGATCGCTTCGACCAGGGCGTCGCCGGAATCGATGTCGACGCCCGAATCGCGATAGGTAAGGCCCGAGTTGATGTGCGGGAGGTCGGCTCGCGGATCCTGGCGCGTCTTCGCCATGCTCGAAAATCCCCCGGAATGTCGGCGCGCGTCGGCTTTGCACGCGGGCGACCTGTGGTACATTGAGCGCCCCTCGGGCGAGCCGAAGATAGACCTTTTGCGAAGGTTTTCAATGCGCGAGATGATCGGCCGGACGATGCTGCGGATCGCGCTCGCGGGCGCGCTTCTCGCCCTTGGACTCGCGCCGGTTCGGGCGGCGTCGGTCTTCGACGTGGCGGGCGTCGCGGTGGACGTGACCGCCGACACCGCCGCCCAGGCCCGCGAACGGGCCCTGGCCGAGGGCGAGCGCGCCGCCTTTCGCCGCCTGCTCGAGCGGTTGACGCTGCGGTCCGATCATTCGCGCCTGCCGGACCCGCCGCGCGCCGAACTCGGCAGCTACCTTCAGGATTTTTCCGTCGCCGACGAGAAAACGTCGCCGGTCCGCTATCTCGCCAAGCTCACGTTCCGCTTCAAGGCCGAAGAAATCCGCCGATTGCTCGACCAGGTCGGGATTCCGTTCGCCGAAACCATGAGCAAGCCGGTCCTGGTGCTGCCGGTCTACCAGTCGGCCGGCGCGCTGTTGTTGTGGGACGACCCGAATCCGTGGCGGGCGGCCTGGAGCCAGACCACGGCGCGCGAAGGGTTGGTTCCGCTGGTGCTGGCCGCGGGCGATCTCCAGGACGTGGCGGCGATCGGCGCCGAACAGGCGGCCGCCGCCGACGAGGCGCGGCTCGCGGCGATCGCGGGCCGCTACGGCACCACCGACACGGTGGTCGCCGTCGCCACCATGGGCTTTCAGCCGCAGCAATCGGCTCCTTACGTCCGGGTCTTCGTGTCGCGCCATGGCCCCGCGACCTCGAAGGGGCGGACGGAAATCGAGATCGCCGCGCAGGCCGGCGAAAACACCGGCCGTCTTCTCCAGCGCGCCGCGGCCGAGACCATGCGCCTGATCGAGGACGGTTGGAAGCGCGATAACCTGCTCAGCCTGGGCCGCGCCTCGGTCGCGGCGGTGTCGGTGCCGATCGGCTCGCTCGCCGACTGGGTGGCGGTGCGCAAGAAGCTGGGCGAAGTTTCGGTCGTGCGTCGGACCGAGATGATCCTGATGTCGAAGGCCGAGGTTCGGCTTGCGCTTCATTTCATCGGCGAGATCGACCAGCTCACGCTCGCCCTCGGCCAGGCCGATCTGCATTTGCTGCGCGAAGGCGACCTCTGGGTCCTGACGTCGTCCCGGCCGCGGGGATGACGGAGAGCATCTCGTGCTCGCGCACCTGCCCAACCTGATCTCGCTGATGCGCCTGCTGGCGGTGCCGCTGGTGGTGTTTCTGATTCTGCACGACCGCCTGATCGCCGGGTTCTGGCTGTTCGTCGCTGCCGGCGTCAGCGACGCGGTCGACGGCTATATCGCCAAGCGGTACAACGTGTCGAGTCCGCTCGGCCGCTATCTCGACCCGCTCGCCGACAAGGCGTTGCTGGTCGCGCTGTTCGTCGTCGGCGGCTTTCTGGATTTTCTGCCCGACTGGCTGGTGATCCTGGTCGTGTTCCGCGACGTGATGATCATCGGCGGCGCGATCCTGTTCTATATTCTCGACCTGCCGCCGAAGATGCCGCCGCTCGCGGTGAGTAAGATCAACACCGCGTGCCAGATCGTGCTGGTGGCGGCGGCGCTCGCCTTTCGCGGTTACGGGCTGGATCTGGCCCCGCTGCAAACGGGGCTCGAATACCTGGTGGCGGCGACGACGCTCGCCTCGGGCCTGGCGTATCTGGTGAAATGGGGCCGCCTGGCGGCGACGATCGAGGAGGATCGGGAATCATGAACGGGCGAACCGTGTTACTGCTCGCGGTGATCGGCGGGATCGGCGTGCTGCTCTACGGGCTCTCCGGCGTGCTGCTGCCCTTCGTCGCCGGGCTGCTGGTCGCCTATTTCCTCGATCCGGTCGCCGACCGTCTGGAACGCGCCGGGCTGTCGCGCGCGCTCGCGACCACGGTCATCACCATCGCCTTCTTCGTGCTGGTGGCGACGGCGCTCGCGGTGCTGGCGCCGCTGCTGCAGGGGCAAGTCGTCGGCCTGGCCGCCAAGGCGCCCACGGTGATCGCCGTTCTGCGCGAACGGGCCGAACCGCTGCTCGAGCATTTCTACGCGACGTTGACCCCGGAGCAGATCGCGCGCCTGCGCGAGGCCGCCGGAACCTACGCGGGCGACGCGGCCAAGCTGCTCGGCGCGATGATCGGACGGGTGCTGAGCGGCGGCGCGGCGTTCCTCCAGATTCTCTCGCTCGTGGTCATCACGCCGCTGGTGTCGTTCTATCTGTTGCGCGATTGGGACCGGATCGTCGCGCAATTCGACGGCCTGCTGCCGCGCGACGTGGCGCCGACGGTGCGCGAGGTCATGGGCGAGATCGACCGGACCATCGCCGCCTGGGTGCGCGGCCAGGCGACCGTGTGCCTGCTGCTGGCGACGTGGTACGGACTCGGCTTGACCCTGGTCGGCCTTGAATTCGGCCTGGTCATCGGCTTTCTCACCGGGCTGATCTCGTTCGTGCCTTATTTCGGCATGGGCCTCGGCCTCGCGGTCGCGCTCGGGGTCGCCTTCGCCCAGTTCTCTGGCGTGGCGCCGTTCGTCCTGGTGGCGGGCGTGTTCGCCGTCGGCCAGGTGGTCGAAGGCTACGTTCTCACGCCCAAGCTGGTCGGGGACAAGGTCGGGCTGCATCCGGTGTGGGTGATCTTCGCTTTGCTCGCGGGCGGCGCGTTGTTCGGCTTCACCGGGGTGCTGCTCGCGGTGCCGGTCGCGGCGGTGATCGGCGTGCTGGTGCGGCACGGGTTGGCGCGCTACCGCGCCAGCGCCTATTGGCGCGGCGAGGGCCGTTCGTGACCGCCGACCCCGCACGACAGCTCGCGCTCGCGTTCGCGCACCGGGCCGCCCTCGGCGCCGACGATTTCCTGGTCGCGCCGCCGAACGCGGACGCCGTCGCCTGGATCGACCGCTGGCGGACGTGGGCCCACCCGGCGCTGGTGCTGCACGGCCCGCCGGGCTGCGGCAAGACTCATCTCGGTCACGTTTTTCTCAGCCTCACCGGCGGCGTCGCGGTCGCGGCGGGGGAACTCGCGGCGAACGATCCTCCTCGGCTCGCGGACGCGCCCGGAGTACTGGTGGAAGACGCGGACCGGATCGGCGGCGCGGCCGCCGAGCGCGCGCTCTTCCACCTGCACAACCTGATCGCGGAGGCGCGGGGACGCCTGCTGCTGACCGCGCGCGCGCCGCCCGCGCGCTGGACGATCGGGCTTCCCGATCTCGCCTCGCGCATGCGCGCGGCCCCGGCGGTCGCCATAGCGCCGCCGGACGAGGCGCTGATCGGCGCGGTGCTGGTCAAGCAGTTCGCCGACCGCCAGGTGCGGGTCGATCCCGCCGTGATCGCGTTCCTGGTGGCGCGCATGGAGCGCTCCTTCGACGCGGCGCGGCGGCTCGCCGACGCGCTCGACCGGGCCGCGCTGAGCGAAGGCCGCGCGATCACCGTGCCGCTCGCGTCGGCGGTGCTGGCGCGCCTCGGCGGCGGCGAGAAGGATTAGGCGCGGGCGAGCTTGATCTTGCGCCCTTCGGCCGAGAGGGCGATTTGGCCGCGGATCAGGCCGAGCGCGTCGTCGCCGAACACCTCGCGCCGCCAGCCGGAAAGCGCCGCGACGTCGGCCTTGTCGCCGAAGGCGGCGATGCGCTCCAGGTCGGCGACGGAGGCCAGCAGCTTCGGCGCCACGCCCGAGCTTTCGGACGCGTGCTTGAGCAGCACCTTGAGCAGGTCGGTCACCGGCCCGATTCCGCCTGGCAGGTCGGGCTTGTCCTCGATCTGCGGGCATTCCTTGTCCGGCACGGCGATTCCGGCGGCGATGGCCTTGAGCAGGCCGGCGCCCATGGACCCTTCCGCCATCCTGGCGCCGAGGCCCCGGGTGCGCGCGAGCGCATCGACCGACGTCGGCCGGTGGTGCGCGATCTCGATCATGGATTCGTCGCGCAGGATTCGCCCGCGCGGAATGTCGCGGCGCTGGGCCTCGCGCTCGCGCCAGGCGGCGACCTCGCGCAGGACCGCGAGGAAGCGTCCGCCGCCGCGCGCTTTCAGCCGCAGCCACGCGCGCGCCGGGTCGACGTCGTAGGTGGCGGTGTTGGTCAGCACCGCCATTTCCTCGGCCAGCCACGCTTCGCGGCCGTTGGCGGCGAGCCGGCGGCGCAGTTCCTCGTAGACTTTGCGCAGGTGAATGACGTCGTCGAGGGCGTAGGCGATCTGGCGCTCGCTCAAGGGCCGGGCCGACCAGTCGGTGAAGCGCGAGGACTTGTCGATCCGGGCGCGCGCGAGCGAGCCGACCAGGGTTTCGTAGCTGGCCGAATCGCCGAAGCCGCAGACCATGGCCGCGACCTGGGTGTCGAACACCGGCGCCGGCAGTTTCTTGGTCAGGTAATAGAAGATTTCCAGATCCTGGCGCGCGGCGTGAAAGACCTTGAGCACGCCCGGATCGTCGAAGATGCCGAAGAGCGGCGCGAGGTCGATTCCCGGCGCCAGCGCGTCGATGGCGGCGGCCGCGTCGGGGTCGCCGTCCATGCCGCCGCCGGCCACCTGCACCACGCACAGGATCGGCCAATAGGTCCGCTCGCGCATGAATTCGGTGTCGACGGTAACGAACGGCGCGCCGGCGATGCGCCGGCAGAAGTCGGCGAGGGCCTTGCCGTCGGCGATCAGGGCGGGGCGCGCGGGCGAATCCCCGCGCGCATCAAATGATGCATCCCTATCGGGATGGGTTGGACGGGAACTCAACGATGGCTCCGCCGTTCCCCGTGGGCGAGGCCGGCGACGAACTCGCGGCGGGTGAAGGTATGGCCGCACACCATGCAGTTGAGCGGGCCGAACGGCTCGCGCGCCGGGTCGAATTCGCCCTGGGCCACGTTTTGCCGCTCGCCGCATTCGGGGCAGCGGGCCGGGCCCATGCCGGGCGCGAGGGGACCGGCAGGTTCGCCGGATTCGGACCGGAATGGGGTGGCGGGGGGCATGGGCGTCGCGTCCTCGTAACCTAAGATGTGGCGCTTCGCGGGCCCGAGGTCAATGTCTTCGCGTCGTTTTCCCGGTCCGCGGCAACTTGACAAACGGCGCCGGGCGGTCGAGCTTTCGCCCGCCCTTTTCCAACGTCCGGTCCCATGCACCCTTATCGCACCCACACCTGCGGCGAGTTGCGCGCCGCCCACGTCGGCGAAACCGTCCGGTTGTCGGGCTGGGTCCATCGCAAGCGCGACCACGGCAACCTGCTGTTCGTCGACGTGCGCGACCATTACGGCCTGACCCAGTGCGTGATCGACAGTTCGGCGCCGCCCTTCAAGGCCGCCGAAAGCGTGCGCCCGGAAAGCGTGGTCATCGTCACCGGCCGGGTGGTCAAGCGCGCGCCGGAAACCGTGAATCCCAACCTGCCGACCGGCGAGGTTGAAGTGACGATCGCCGCGCTCGAGGTGGAAGGCCCGGCCGAGGTGCTCCCGATCCAGGTCGCGGGCGAGATCGAATACCCGGAGGACTTGCGGCTGACCTACCGCTTCCTCGATCTCCGCCGCGAAAAGCCGCACCGCAACATCCTGCTCCGCAGCCGGGTGATTTCGAGCATCCGCCGCCGCATGACCGAGCGCGGCTTCGTCGAATTCCAGACTCCGATCCTGACCGCCAGCTCGCCCGAAGGCGCGCGCGACTACCTGGTGCCGTCGCGCAATCACCCCGGCCAGTTCTATGCGCTGCCGCAGGCGCCGCAGCAGTTCAAGCAGCTGATCATGATTTCGGGCTTCGACCGCTACTTTCAGATCGCGCCCTGCTTCCGCGACGAGGACGCGCGCGCCGACCGCTCCCCGGGCGAATTCTACCAGCTCGACTTCGAGATGGCGTTCGTTACCCAGGAAGACGTGTTCGCGGCGATCGAGCCGGTGCTGGCCGGCGTGTTCGAGGAATTCGCGTACGGGCGGACGGTGACCCCGCCGCCGTTTCCGCGCATCGCCTACGCCGACAGCATGCTCAAGTACGGCAACGACAAGCCGGATCTCCGCAATCCGATCGTGATGAGCGACGCGACCGAAATCTTTCGCGGCTCCGGCTTCGGCCTGTTCGCCAACCTGGTCGCCAAGGGCGCCGTGGTGCGCGCGATTCCCGCGCCCGGCGCCGCGACGCAGCCGCGCAGCTTCTTCGACAAGCTCAACGACTGGGCCAGGGCGGAAGGCGCGGGCGGCCTCGGCTACATGGTGTTCGAGGCGGGCGGCGCCAAGGGCCCGATCGGCAAGAATCTGGACGCCGACCGCATCGCGCGCGTGCGCGCGGCGACCGGCGCCAAGGACGGCGACGCGGTCTTCTTCGCCTGCGGCGAAAAGGCCAAGGCGGAAAAATTCGCCGGCATCGCCCGCACCCGCATCGCCGAGGAACTCGACCTGATCGAAAAGAACGCGTTCCGCTTCTGCTGGGTGGTCGATTTCCCGATGTACGAATTGAACCCGGACAGCCAGAAGATCGAATTCAGCCACAACCCGTTTTCGATGCCGCAAGGGGGGCTGGAGGCACTCAACACCAAGAACCCGCTCGACATCCTCGCCTTCCAGTACGACATCGTCTGCAACGGCATCGAACTTTCGAGCGGCGCGATCCGAAATCACCGCCCCGACATCATGCTGCGCGCGTTCGAGATCGCCGGTTACGGCAAGGATGAAGTCGAGCGGCGCTTCGGCGGCATGCTGTCGGCGTTCCGGTTCGGCGCGCCGCCGCATGGCGGCTCGGCCCCGGGCATCGACCGGATCGTGATGATGCTGGCGGACGAACCCAACATCCGCGAGGTGATCGTGTTTCCCATGAACCAGCAGGCCCAGGACCTGCTCATGGGCGCGCCCGCGCCGGCGGATCCGGCGCGGCTCAAGGAGCTGCACCTGAAGCTCGATTTGCCCAAGCCGAAGGGCAAGGAATGAGCTTTTAGCCCTTTCTTGATCCTTATTGCTGCTTGACACCCCCCGGCAAAGCGCCCATATAGAGCGCGACTGATTTCTCGCGATCGCGCGGACAGCGCCCCGCTTCGGCGGAAGCTCTTTCATTCATCCCGAGCAATCCTTGCAACGTCGCCGGCCCCGGAAGCGCGTGGGGCGGGCCAAAACGCCGGTTGGCGCGCGGAATCGTTCGCGCGTTCGGCGCATAAGGAAATATTTTACAAGTGACTGACACGACCTTCTCCGGTCTCGGCATTGCCGAACCGATCTGCCGCGCTCTTGCCGCGGAAAACTACCTCTCTCCCACCCCGATCCAGACCCAGGCGATCCCGCTTCTGTTCGCGGGCCGCGATCTGCTCGGCATCGCCCAGACCGGCACCGGCAAGACCGCGGCCTTCGTGCTGCCGATCCTGCAGCATCTCTCGAAAGCGCCCGCACAGGGCGGCGTTCGCCCGCTCCGCGCGCTCATTCTCGCGCCGACGCGCGAGCTTGCGCTCCAGATCGGCGAGCGGGTCCAGGCCTACGGCCGCAACCTCGACCTTCGCCACACCGTCATCTTGGGCGGCGTCGGCCAAGGTCCGCAGGTCAAGGCGCTCGGCGCGGGGGTCGACATCCTGATCGCCACGCCGGGGCGCTTGCTCGATCTCTTGAACCAGCGCCACGCCCGGCTCGACAAGGTGACCCACCTCGTCCTCGACGAAGCCGACCGCATGCTCGACATGGGCTTCATCCGCGACGTACGCCGGATCGTCGCGCAGCTTCCCAAGACGCGCCAATCGCTGCTGTTCTCCGCGACCATGCCCGCCGACGTGGCGAAGCTCGCGGGCGAAATGCTCCGCGATCCCGCGCGCGTCGAGGTCACGCCGCAAACGGTCGCAGTCGAACGCATCGAGCAGAAAGTCTACATGGTCGAAACGGCGGCCAAGCGCGGCTTACTCACGTACCTGCTCGCCGATGCGAGCCTGAAGCGCGTGCTCGTCTTTACCCGCACCAAGCACGGCGCCAACCGGGTGGCCGAGCATTTGGAAAAGGCGGGCGTGTCGTCCGATGCCATCCACGGCAACAAGTCTCAAGGCGCGCGCGTGCGCGCCCTCGACGGGTTCCGCGATGGCCGGGTCCGCGTTTTGGTCGCGACCGATATCGCCGCGCGCGGCATCGACGTCGACGGCGTCAGCCACGTCGTCAATTTCGATCTTCCCAATATTCCGGAAAGCTACGTCCACCGCATCGGCCGAACCGCGCGCGCGGGCGCCGACGGCCAGGCGATCTCGTTCTGCGACGGAAGCGAGCGCGAATTCCTGCGCGACATCGAGAAATTGATCCGCAAGACGCTGCCGGTCGCGGGCCGGGTCGCGGTGCAACCAGGCGCGGCCCACCAAAGCCACGAGCGCAGCGAGCGCGATCATGGCCGCAGACACGGCCATGGGTCTCATCGCCGGCGCGGTCATGGACAAGGCCACGGCCAGGGGCGCCATCGCGGCGGCCGCAACCGCGATCGCAACAGCCAGCCGCACGCATCCGTCTGAACGCTGACTATCGGGTTCGCCGCAGCGCCGGTCCATTCGACCGGCGTTTGCGCGCGGCCCCCGGGCGTTTCGGTGGCAGGGATTCCGCGAACGCGACCGCGCGGCCGACCCAGCGCGCGAGCGCTCCCGGCGCGGCGTAGGCTTTTTTCTCGACATAGAGAAACCCGGTCAGCGGCCGGCCGGTGAAATCCATCGGCCGGACGTCGGGGGGCGCCTGCCACTTGCGATAGTCGTTCGGCGCCACGCGGACGACGAGCTTTTCGCCGAGCACGCCGCAGCACATATGGTCTTTGACCATGAAGGCGAGGCCGCCGAACATCTTGCGTTCGCTCGCGTTGGGGCGGCGGACCATGAGGCGGCGGACTTTTTCCGCGAGTTCGGGATCGTAAGCCACGAAATCCCGTCTCCTCAGCGCCAATGGGGCGGATAGGTTTTGTCGTACCCCGGCAGCGCGCGAATCCGCCCGCGCCATTTTTCGATCGCCGGATAGCGTTCGGCGAACGGCAACAGATCGAGGCCGAGCGGCTGGGCGCCGTCCTTGCCGGCGGCGCGCAGCAGGATTTCGACGATGGGATAAACCGCGAGATCGGCGGCGCTGAGCCGGTCGAGGGCGAGCCAATCGTGGGCGCCGAGGCGGCGTTCCATGAACCCGAGTTCCTCGTGAAGCTCGGGAACGGCGGCGCGGATGTCGTCCGTATTATCCTCGACGGCTCCGAACAGGATCGGCACCACGATCCGGAGGCCGGCGGGCTCCAGGTAGTAGACCAAATCGGATATCGCCTTCCACACCCGCCCCGATTCCCCGGCGTCGCGGCCGAACAGGGGAAGGTCGGGATATTTGCGGTCGAGATAGGCCATGATGGCGATCGATTCGGCCAGCACGTAATCGCCGTCCTTGATGGTCGGCACCTTGCCGCGCGGATTGAGGGCGAGGAAGCCGGGCGCCTTGTGCTCCTCCTTCGAAAATTGGAGCAGGCGCGAAACGTAGGGAATTTTCTTGGCTTCGAGCGTCAGCAGCACGCGCCAGGCGGGCGGGCTGCCGCTGCCCCAATAGACTTCGAGCGTCATGGTTTTCTCCCGTGTCGTCCGGATGGGTTCAGGCTTGCTTGCGCGGCGGCGGCATTTCAGAAAAGCGCGCGAGCGCCGGGTCGAGATGGTCCCACGCTTGGCCGCGCGACGCGTAGACCACGATCTCCGGCTTGAACAGGGCCGGATCATCGAACAGGCCGGGGGAGACCAGCACCACGCCCGGCATTCCCGAAGAGGCGAAGACGAGGCGCGTCCCGCACCGCGGGCAGAATCCACGGCGGACGGTCGCGCCGCTGCCGGCCGTGGAGACGTAATACGCCGGCCGGCCGGTGATCTTGACCGCGCTTTCCGGAAATCCCATGGCGCTGGCGTGGCCGGTGCCGGTCTGGCGCTGACAGTCACGGCATTGGCAGAATCCGCCGAACATCGGATCGGCGGCGATTTCGAGGCGGATGTCGCCGCACAGGCAACGGCCGGCGCGGGTCGCGTTCGTCGGCGGATTGGTCATGGGTTCCTCCCGTGTGTCGTCAACGGCACGGCGGCGGACTATACTGGGGAGGTCACGTCGAGTCACTTGTTTTTTGCAAGTCACTGATCGGAATGCGGTTCATGGTGAAGGCGGCGAGCGGCAAGCCGGCGAAACAGGGGCGCAAGGGAAGCTTCCGCTCCGGGTGCCCGATCGCCTGCGCGCTCGATCTGGTCGGCGACAAGTGGAGCCTGGTGGTCGTGCGCGACATGATGCTGGGCAAAAAGAAATACCGGGAATTCCTGGAATCGCCCGAAGGCATTCCGACCAACATCCTGGCCGACCGCCTGAAATCCCTCGAAAGCCGGGGGATCGTCCGCCGCCGCCGCTACCAGGCGCACCCGGTCCGACACGAATACGCGCTCACCCGGAGGGGGGCCGAGTTGCTGCCGGTGCTGCAGCAGTTCGTGATCTGGGCGCGCAAGCACGTGCCCGGGCGCTGGGGCGATCCGCCCAAGGGATTTTTCGAGGCGACGCCCGACGACCTTCTGAAGCCGAGGCTGAAGGCGCCCGGCGCCAAGACCTAGCGTCTACTTCCCGAACAGCTTCTTGACCGCGTCGCCGGCGGCGCCGCCCGCGCCTTCGAGCGCCTTGGCGGCGCCCTTGGCCGCGTCGCCCGCCGCCTTGGCGGCGCCCTCGGCCGCGCCCTTCGCCATGCCGCTCGCGTCCTGGATCAGCTTATCGACGTTGAGAGTGCCGGCGGCGCTGCGCGCGCCTTGGGAGATGGAGGCCATCAGCCGTTCGCCCACTTCTTCGGGGGTCGCGCCCTTCTTGTCCTTGCCGATGTCCTTCAGGTGGATGTTGGGCAGCGGCGCGTCCAACTGCTTGCCCTTGAGCAGCGCGTGGCTGACGCCGACCTTGCCGTCGCGGACGTAGAGGTTGTCGATGATCAGCTTGGGGCCTTCGCCTTTCTTTTCCTCTTTCTTGGCGCCGCCCGCGCCCATCTTCCGGGCGTAGGCCTGCGCGTTTTTCTGGAGCGCGTCGAAGTTGGAGCCGCCGGAGGCCATCTCGTAGGTCACCTGCGGCGCAGCGATGACGATTTCCTTGAGAACGATCACGTCCTTGGTGGTGCGGGCGGTGTCCAGGGTCACCTTGACCTCGCCCAGCCGGAGGGCGGCGGGGGTGGCGAATCCCTGCGGGTTGCCGACCACCAGGCCGGCGAGCCGGCCCTGGCCGTTCTTCACCGACACGTCGGCGTCGGCGAGCGTGACTTTCGCCTGCAGCGCCTCGCGGCCGTAGGTTTCGACCGCCGTCTTGATCAGCGATCCGATGTTGGACAACAGAACCGTTACCGCGATCCCGGCGACCGCGACCAGGGCGACCGCGCTGCCGCCGACAATCCATAACGTGCGTTTCATGGGCGATGTTCCCTTTCCCGGGCTGTATAGACGATCCGGCGGTTCCTATGATAGCCTGATTTGGTCGGGCCACGGCAGGCGCCCGGCGACGCCAAGACGAATTCCCGCAACCTTATTCCGCGAAGATCGTCCAAGCTCTGCCCTGCTCGTGAACCGAGGAGGGTCAGTCATGTCCGCGTCCAATTCCCCCGCGTCTTCCGCCGCCCCGTCCATCGCTCCCGCCGAACTTCGTGCGCTGCTCGATCGCGGCGCGGCGATCTTCTACGACGTCCGCCGCCGCCCCCGTTACGAAGAAAGCGGCGAAATGGTCCCCGGCGCGCCCTGGCGCGATCCCAATGAGGTCGAGGCCTGGGGCGGCCATCTGCCCCGCGGCCGCACGGTGGTGGTCGCCTGCGTCCACGGCCATGAGGTGAGCCAGGGCGCCGCCGCCGCGCTCAAGGCGCGCGGGCTCGACGCGCGCTTTCTCGAAGGCGGCGTCGAAGGCTGGCGCCAGGCCGGCTTTGCGTTCGCCAAGCAGGCGCCGCCGGCCAAGGGCTCGGCCTGGATCACGCGCGAGAAACCGAAGATCGACCGCATCGCGTGCCCGTGGCTGGTGCGGCGCTTTTACGATTCGACCGCGCGTTTTCTCTACGTGCCGGCGAACCGCGTGCTGGCCGAGGCCGAAAAAACCGGCGCGATTCCCTACGACATACCGGGGGTCGAGATGAGCCACGACGGCGAACTGTGCAGCTTCGACGTCATGATCCGGCGTCTGAACCTGAAGGAACCCGCGTTGCAGGACCTGGCCCTGATCGTGCGCGGCGCCGACACCGGGCGGCCCGAATTGTCGCCGGTGGCGCCCGGGCTGCTCGCGGTCTCGCTCGGGCTCTCGGCGATGTTCGCCGACGACCAGGAAATGCTCGGCCACGGCATGGTGGTATACGACGCGCTTTACGCGTGGCTCCTGAAGGCGCGCGGCGAGACCCACGGCTGGCCGCCGAAGGCTTGAAGCGGGGAAGGGGAAACAACATGACGCAAACGGCGAAACCCGACGCGGTGCCGATGGCCGACGCGCTCAAGGTCTGGCTCCGGGTCGCGGGGCTCAGCTTCGGCGGGCCGGTGGCGCAGATCGCGGTCATGCACCGGATCGTGGTCGAGGAAAAGCGCTGGATCGGCGAGGAACGATTCCTGCACGCGCTCAACTACTGCATGCTGCTGCCGGGGCCGGAAGCGACCCAGATGGCGGTCTATCTCGGCTGGCTGCTGAACAAGGCGTGGGGCGGCTTCCTCGCCGGGTTCCTGTTCGTGCTGCCCGGCGTCGTCGTGATGATGGTCTTGAGCGTGATCTACGCCGGCTACGGCGAAGTGCCGGTGGTGGCGGCAGTATTCTACGGCATCAAGGCGGCGGTGCTCGCGATCGTAATCGAGGCGATGGTGCGCATCGGCAAGCGCGCGCTCAAGACCGAGGCGCAATATGCGATCGCCGCGCTCGCCTTCGTCGCCATTTTCTTCCTCGACATGCCGTTTCCGCTGATCATCGTCGCCGCCGGCATCGCCGGATACCTGGGTTCGCGCGCGTGGCCCGCGCAGTTTTCGCCCGGCGCCGGCCACGGCAGGAAGGCCGACGCGCCCCCGCCGGTGATCGCCGAGGAAAGCCTGCACGAAGTCGCGCCGAGCGCGCGCCGTACGCTCTGGATTTCGGTCTTGTTCGCGGTGGTCTGGCTCGGGCCGTTGCTCGTCGTCGCCGCCCGCTACGGGTTCGCCGACGTCTTTTCCCAGATCGGATTTTTCTTCAGCAAGCTCGCGGTGGTGACGTTCGGCGGCGCCTACGCGGTGCTCGCCTACATGGCGCAGCAGGCGGTCGAGACCCATGGCTGGGTGACGGCGGGCGAAATGCTGGACGGGCTCGGCCTGGCCGAAACCACGCCCGGGCCGCTGATCATGGTGACGCAGTTCATCGGCTTTCTCGCCGCTTTCCGCGATCCGGGCGCGCTTACGCCAATGACCGCCGGCATGCTCGGCGGCCTGATGGCGACCTGGGCGACGTTCGGGCCGTCGTTCTTTCTCATCTTCCTCGGCGCGCCGTACATCGAGGCCTTGCGCCGGAACAAGGCGCTGTCCGCCGCGCTCGCCGCCATTACCGCGGCGGTGGTCGGCGTGGTGCTCAATCTCGCGGTCTGGTTCGCGGTCCACGTCATGTTCGCCGAGGTACGCGAGGTCGCGTTCGGTCCGGCCAAGGCGCCGGTGCCTGCGTGGTCGAGCCTGGATCCGACGGTCGCGATTCTCTCGCTCGCCGCGCTCGTCGCCATGCTCCGCTTCAAGATCGGCATGCTGACCGTGCTGGCGGCGGCCGGCCTGATCGGGGTGGTGTGGAAACTGGGTTCGTTGTGAAGGATTTGATGACGGCTTGCCCAGGGCTAACGTATGCTTGCTTAACCGCCGCGACGGCGGCGGCGCGCCTTATGGCGCGAAAGCCAAGGCGGCCGGAGGCCGCCGCCCGGCGACTGAGGGTTAAGCCATGTGCCGCTGGCTCGCCTATCTCGGACAGCCCGTTCTCCTCGAAAAATACCTGTTCGAGCCCGAGCATTCATTGATCGCGCAAAGCCTCAACCCCGAGCGCACGTTAGTCACCGCCAACGGCGACGGCTTCGGGGTCGGCTGGTACGGCGAGCGCGATGAGCCGGGACTCTACCGCGAAATCCTGCCCGCCTGGAACGATCCCAACCTGCGCAGCCTCGCCGCGCAGATCCGTTCCGGCCTCTTCTTCGCCCATGTGCGCGCCTCGACCGGAACCGAAACCGCGCGCGTCAACTGCCACCCGTTCGTGCACGGCAAGTGGATGTTCATGCACAACGGCCAGATCGGCGATTACGAGCGAGTGCGCCGTCCGCTCGATGCGCTGCTGCCGGATTCGCTTTATGCGCAACGGCGCGGCACCACCGACAGCGAGGCGTTCTTCTACCTGCTGCTGCACTTCGGACTCGAATCCGATCCCGAAGGCGCGTGGCGCCGGACCGTCGCGGCCGTGATCGAAGCGATGAGGCGCGCCGGCGTGACGCAGCCGTTCCGCATGACCGCGATCCTGACCGACGGCAGGATTCTCTACGCGCTCCGCTACGCGACCGATCCGATGCCGCCGAGCCTCTATTGGCGTTGCGACAAGGACGCGCTGCTGGTGGTTTCGGAGCCGCTCGATTCCGACAAGCTCAACTGGTCGGAGGTGCCGGCGCAGTCGCTGCTGCTGGCCGAAGGCATGGGCCAGGCGGCGGTCGAGCCGTTCCGAGTCTAGAGACCGAACAGTTCCTTCAGCCGCGCCCGCGCGCGGCGCCCCGCCGCGAGACTCCAGGCGTTGACCACCGCGAGGCGAAATCCGCCCGGGGGCATGGCGTGCGCTTCGGGCGGCTTGTCGGCGTGGAACGTGATCTGCACGCTGCTGACGCCGGGCATGGCGCGTATCTTGGCGATCTCGCGCGCGGGCGGGTGCGCGTGTTTTCGCCCGTGCGGGCCGAATAAGACCACGCTGTAGCCGTCACGGCGTGCGCGGTCGGTGAAACGCCAGCGCCCCTCGGCGTAGAGGCGGATCAGCGCCTCGACCCAGCCCGGGCCGTAGAGGTCCGGCCACTGGTCGGTGAAACGCAAGTGCGCCTCGATGATGGTGTCGCCGATGGTCTCGAAGTTGGCGACGCCGGTGTAGCCGCGGAACTCGTGGAGCGCCCAGGCGGCGAGGCGGGCTTCGAGCCGGGGGCGCGCCTTCGCCTCCACCTTCCAATGGTCGAAGGTGCCGCCGCCGTTCGACCGCCCGACCGCGTGGCGCCACCAGCGCGCCCGCCCGTCGATCAGCGCGACGTCGGTACTCACGTGAGCGCCCTTCAGCAGCGGCATCCACATGTGCCCGGGGGTGAGCGAGTGGAGATATTCTCTGCGGGCGCGGATGACGCGGCTGCCCGCGCCCATGCCCTTCAGGTTCACGGTCGGCTTGGAAAAGACCGGGAAGGCGGGCGGCATCACCCCGTGCGGACCGGCGGTCAGGCCCTGGCTCTGGGCGATCATCAGCTTGTCGTAGACCCAGCGGTGGCGCGGATAAAGCGTCCAGCAATCGGGATCGTCGGTGGGAATGACCACGCCCTTCGGGCAACGGTGGCCCTTGAAATACTGGCGGCGCCAGGGGTCGGGCTCGATGATCGACATCTTCAGCGGGGCGGCAGCACCTTGCCCGGATTCATGATGTTCTTGGGATCGAGCGCGGCCTTGACCGCGCGCATGAGGTCGAGTTCGACGCCGCTTTTGTAGCGCGCCATGTCGGCGAGACGCAGTTGGCCGACGCCGTGTTCGGCGCTGAAGCTGCCGCCGAGTTCCTGCACCAGGTCGTGGACCGCGCGGTTCACGCGTTCGCGCGTCGCCAGGAACGCCGCGCGGTCGGCGCCCGCCGGCTGGCTCAGGTTGAAATGCACGTTGCCGTCGCCCATGTGGCCGAAGGCGCACACGCGCACGCCGGGAATCAGGCGCTCGGCCAGGACGGCTCCCCGCGCCACCAGGTCGGGCACGCGCGCGACCGGCACGGAAACGTCGTGCTTGAGGCTGCCGCCTTCCGGCTTCTGCGCCTCGGAAATGGATTCGCGCAGCTTCCACAGGTCGGCGGCCTGGGCTTCGTTCTGCGCCAGGACCGCGTCGGCGACCGTGCCGGCTTCGGCCGCGTCGGCGAGGACGGATTGAAGCGCGTCCGCGAGCGACCCCTGGTCGGGGCGCGGGCTCGCCAGTTCCGCCAGCACGTACCACGGATGCGACGCGCCGAACGGATCGCGAGTTCCGGGCGCGTGGCGCAGCACGCAGTCGAAGGCGAAGCGGTTGGCGAATTCGAACGCGGTGAGCGTTTCGCCGGCGCGCTCGCGCAACCGCGCGAACAGATCGAGCGCGGCGGCGGGGGAGGCGAACGCGGCGAACGCCACCGCGCGCGCCTTCAGCTTGGGAAACAGCTTGAGGGTGGCGGCGGTGACCACGCCGAGGGTCCCTTCGGCGCCGATGAACAGCTGCTTCAGGTCGTAGCCGGTGTTGTCCTTGCGTAAAGAGCGCAAACCGTTCCAGACCCGGCCGTCGGGCAGCACCGCCTCGATCCCCAGCACCAGATCGCGGGTGTTGCCGTAGCGGAGCACGTGCACGCCGCCGGCGTTGGTGGAGATGTTGCCGCCGACGGTGCAGCTTCCTTCCGCCGCCAGGCTCAACGGGAACAGGGCGCCCGCGTCGTCGGCCGCGCGCTGGACGTCGGCGAGCACGCAGCCCGCTTCCGCGACCATGGTGAAATTGAGGGCATCGAGGGCGCGCACGCGCTTCATCCGCTTCAGCGACAACAGCACGCCCGAAGCCGGAACGGCGCCGCCGGCCAGGCCGGTGTTGCCGCCCTGGGGCGTGACGGCTACGCTGGCGTCCGCGCACAGCTTGACGACGCGGGCCACTTCGTCGGTCGAGGCGGGCATCGCCAGGATCGCGCACGCGCCGCGATAGCTGCCGCGCTCCTCGGCGAGATGGGGCGCGAGCGTCGCCTCGTCGGTAGCCCAGGCGTGCGGGCCGAGCGCGGCGCGGACGGCATCGAGGAAACGCTCGGGCAAGGGCGCCGGGGCGGTCATGGCGGCGGCCAACCTAGAGCTTCCGCCCGGAATCGCCAAGAGGAGAGGTCCATGATCACCATCCGTCCCTCGAACAAACGCGGCAGCGCCGACCACGGCTGGCTCGTCGCCAAGCACACGTTTTCCTTCGCCGATTACCACGATCCCGCCCACATGGGCTTCCGCAGCCTACGGGTCATCAACGAGGATCGGGTGCGCCCGGGCCAGGGCTTCGGCACCCACGGCCACCGCGACATGGAGATCGTCACCTACATTCTCGAGGGCGCGCTCGAGCACAAGGACAGCCTCGGCAACGGCTCGATCATCCGTCCCGGCGAAGTGCAGCGCATGAGCGCCGGCACCGGCATCCGCCACAGCGAATTCAACCCCTCGGCGGAAAACGAAGTCCACCTGCTGCAAATCTGGCTCCTGCCGGAGCGGCAGGGGATCGCGCCCGGTTACGAGCAGAAGACGTTTCCGATCGACCGGCACGCCGACCACCTGCACCTGATCGCCAGCCGCGACGCCCGGCTCGGTTCGGTCACCATCCATCAGGACGCCGACATCTACGCCAGCCGGTTGTCGCCGAACGGCGCAGTCCGAACCTCGTTCGCGCCCGGCCGTCACGGCTGGTTCCAGGTGGCGCGCGGCGCGATCGAGGTCAACGGCGTCGCGCTCGGGGCCGGCGACGGCGCCGCCGTCAGCGACGAGGACGAGATTGACATCCGGAGCCGCGACGGCGGAGAGTTCCTGCTGTTCGACCTCGCCTGAGGCTTTCGCGGAGACTCTCCCCTGATCACCGATCCCGGATTTCTGGTCGCCGCCGCGGCGGCGGTGCTGATCGCGGGCATTTCCAAGGGCGGGCTCGGCGGCGGCGGGCTCACCATCCTGTCGGTGCCGCTGATGTCGCTGTTCGTGCCGGTCCCGCAGGCGGCCGCGATCATGCTGCCGGTGCTGTGCGCCATGGACGCCATGGGCATCTGGGTCTACCGGAAAAACTGGAGCGTCCTCAACATGCGCATCCTGATTCCGGCGGCGACGGCCGGGATCATCGTCGGCGCGCTGCTGTTCAAGTATCTCAACGCCGACGCCATCCGCCTGATGATCGGGGTGCTGGCGCTGGTCTTTTCGCTCAACTGGTGGCTGAACCGCAAGCGCCCGCGTCCGCCGGCGCGGCCGAGCGTCGCGAAGGGCGGCTTCTGGGGCGCGCTCGCCGGATTCACCAGCTTCGTCGCCCACGCAGGCGGGCCGCCGCTCAACATCTACCTGCTGCCGCTGCGCCTGGAGAAGGAAATCCTCATCGGCACCAGCGTCATGTTCTTCGCCATCGTCAACCTGGTCAAGATCCCGCCTTATTACTGGCTCGGCCAGTTCACGGCGGAAAACCTGTGGACGTCGGCGGCGCTGCTGCCGCTGGTGCCGGTCGGCATGTGGATCGGCATCTGGGGCCAGCGGCGGGTCAACGAGCAGCTCTTCTACAACGTCTGCTACGCGATGCTGGTGCTGGCGGGCGCGAAGCTGATCCACGACGGCGCGCTGCCGATGTTCGGGATCAAGTAGGCTCGGCCGCCCTTCGCAGGCGATCGTTGATCGCGCGCCCCAAACCGTCGTCGGGGATCGGCATGACGGCGATGGCGACGGCGCCCGATCGGTCCAAATCGTGCAGCATGGCGAACAAATTCGCCGCCGCTTCCACCGGATCGCCCGCCGGACTCAGGTTGCGCACCGGGCCCGAGGTTTTCGGCGCGTCGGGTCCGAACGCGAGCAGCGCCTCGCCGGCGCGGACCTCGGTCGCGTCGAGACGAAGGGGAATCGCCGGCGCGTAGTGGCGGCGCGACATGCCGGGCGAAAGGCGTTCCTGATCGTCGGCCGCCGTTTCCCCGCTCGCGTCGGCGACCGGCTGGCCGAGACGGCGCGCGATATCCTCGGGCCCGATCGCGCCCAGGCGCAGCAGGCGCGGGCGCGCGCCGGAAAGATCGAGCACGGTCGATTCCAATCCCACCCGGCAAGGCCCGCCGTCGAGGATCAAGTCGACCCGCGCGCCCAATCCGTTCGCGACGTGCGCCGCCGTGGTCGGGCTCGTACGCCCGCTCGGGTTGGCGCTCGGGGCGGCGAGGGGGCGTTGGCAGGCGGCGAGCAGCGCGCGCGCGACCGCGTGATCCGGCGCGCGCACGGCGAGCGTGTCGAGTCCGGCCGAGGCGAGACGCGCAACGGGGGAATTTTCCGCGCGCGGCAGCACCAGGGTCAGCGGCCCCGGCCAGAACGCGGCGGCGAGGGTTTCGGCGCGCGCATCGAAGCGCGTGAGTTTGCGGGCCTCGTCCGCGCCGGTCACGTGCACGATCAGCGGGTTGAAGCGGGGGCGACCCTTGGCCTCGAACACGCGGGCGACGGCGCGCTCGGAGGTCGCGTCGGCGCCGAGGCCGTAGACGGTCTCGGTCGGAAAGGCGACCAGTCCGCCCGCGCGGACGACGCGCGCGGCTTCGGCGACGGATGCCTCGGTCGCGGGCAGGATGCGGGGCGATGAGGGCACGGGGAGGCTCACGGCGGGGGATTGTGCGCGGGATAAGACCGATTATCAAAATTAAAGAGCCGTCGCGTAGAGCGACGGCTCTGGTCCTCTCGGGACTATCCGGTCGGGTCACTCATGAAGTGGCCCGGCATCGGAAGGTGTTCCACAGGAGTGGAACATCTGGTTCACGGCCCCGATCCGGGCCGCTACAAGGGCCGTTCCCTGTGAAAGCGAGCCGGGGGAACGGGTATCCCTGCTTTTGTAGCCCTATTGGGCACGGTTTATATATAGCAAAACCCGCGAAAATTTTCAACGCAAAACGGCGCACGAAAATTTCGCGCGCGGAATTGTTTTGTTGACACGGAATTTCATGCGCGCGGTTTCGCGGCGTCCGCGTTCGGCACGCCGGGCCCGTGCGCGATGAAATGCGGATTGAGAAATCCCGGCTTGCCGTAGGTCAGTTCGGCGCCGTCGCGGTCGACGACGCTTCCGCCGGCGAAACGAAGGACGGCGTGGCCGGCGGCAGTGTCCCATTCCATGGTCGGCGCGAAGCGCGGATAAACGTCGGCGGCGCCTTCGGCGACGCGGCCGAACTTGAGCGCGCTGCCGGCGACCACACGGGTGCGCGCGCCGAGACGATCGAGCCAGGCGTCGACTTCCGGCGTCGAATGGTGGCGGCTGACGGTGGCGACGAGGCTTCCGGCCGGAGCCGGGCGGCAGGCGATGGGCTCGGGCTTGGAATCATCCTTGGCGCGGAACGCGCCGCCCGGCCAGCCCCAGTAGGCGAGATCGAGCACGGGGGCGTAGACGATCCCGACCACCGGGCGGCCCGCCTCGATCAGCGCGATGTTGACGGTGAATTCGCCGTTGCGCTCGACGAATTCCTTGGTGCCGTCCAGGGGATCCACCAGCCAGAACGGGCGTCCAATGCTCTCGGGGGCGGTAACGGCGGGCGCCGCGCCCTGGGCGAAGGCTTCCTCGGCGACGATGGGAAAGGCGTCGGTAATCTCGCTCTTGATCGCGGCGGCGATCAGGGCCTCGGCGGCGCGGTCGGCGGCGGTCACCGGCGAGGCGTCGACTTTTTTATCCACCGCGAAATCGGTGCGATAGACCTTGAGGATTTCGCCGCCCGCGCGGCGCGCGATTGCGCGCAAGGAGTCGATCAGGCCGTGGGTCAGGTTGACGGTCATGGCAGATGCGAAATTCCGATACCGGTGCGCGGGTTGTCAACAGACGGCGGCCGCGCGCAGCGCCGGTTCGTAGGCGAAGATGGCGGGCGTGCCGCCGGTGTGGACGAAGAGCACGGTTTCGTTCCGCGCGATCCGGCCTTCCGCGATCATGCGGATCATGCCGGCCATGGCCTTGCCGGTGTAGACGGGATCGAGGAACAGGCCTTCGCTCCGGGCGGCAAGCAGGATGGCATCCGTGACCGCGGCGTCGAACTTGCCGTAGCCGGGCGCGAGCGCGTCGTCGGCGGTCTCCACGTCGGAAGCCGCGAGATCGATGGTGCGCCCGGTCAGGCGTCCGATCTCGGCGACCCGTTCGGCGATCCGGGCCGATTGCGGGGCGGCCGGGCGGCGGACGCAGATGCCGGTCACCTTGCGTGCGTCACCGAGCGCGCGGAACCCGTAGAGAAGCCCGGCGTGGGTCGCCCCGCTGCCGGACGCGACCACGACGCGGCCGACCCCCCAACCGGCGTCGCGGTCCTGGGCGGCGATCTCGGCGGCGGCCAGCGCGTAGCCGAGCGCGCCGAGCGGCGGATGGCCGGCGCCGAGATGAATCACGTAGGGCCGCCTTCCGCGCGAACGCAATTCGTCGGCGATGGATTCCAGGTTGGCGTCGGCGCCGGCTTCGTCCTCGCCGGCGGGAAAAGAATGGAGCGTCGCGCCCATCAGCCGATTGAGCAGCACGTTGCCCGAATTGCGGTAAAGCTCGTCCGTACCGGCGACCCGTTCCTCCAGCTGGATGTGGCATTGCATCCCGAGGCGCGCGGCGAAGGCGGCGCAGGTGCGGACGAAATTGGATTGCACCGCGCCGGTGATCAGCACCGTGTCGGCGCCCTGCGCGCGGGCCTCGCCCATGTAGAATTCCAGCTGCCGGACCTTGTTGCCGCCGAACCCGAGGCCGGTGCAATCGTCGCGCTTGACCAGGATGCGCGGGCCGCCCAGCGCCGCCGTCAGGTTGGGTGCCTCCTCGATCGGCGTCGGCAGATGCCCGAGTGCCACGCGGGGAAAGCGATCGAGGCCGGGAATGGCGGTGGGTTCGGTCATGGGTTCGGCCCGTGTGCGCGGCGCGTGTGGCGCGGCTTGTGAAATAGGATATATAACCTAAACCGGCCGCTCTCAACCGCCGATCCTCGGAGACTCGGACTTTCAACGACTTAGGGCCACAAATGATAATAAATGCTCATAAAAACAGTCTCCCGGCGAAGGGTTTCGCGCCCGAACAAGGGCTTAAACCCGTTTTACCCGTACGGAAGCGGTCTGAAAGCGGCGTTCGCCTAGCTCTTGGCGGGCCGATCCTCGACCTTGAGCGCACCCTTGACCTCGGCGGCGGCGAAGCGCTGCGCGCGGAACGCGGCCGACCAGTGATCGGTGGCCAAGCCCGCCTTGCGCTTCAAGTGCGCGAGGAACATTTCCGCCCGCGGCAGCTGTTCCCACACCGAGGGCAGAAACAGCGCGCGCGCCGGTCCGTCGGCGATGATCAGCCCGTCCTCGCCGGGGCGGAGCTGGGCGAGCAGGTCGTTCTGGTCGCTAAAACGCATCGGCTCCGGCGCCGTCAGCACCGAAACCGAAAGATCGAGCCCGTCGCGCTCGTCCGGACCGAGCCGGGGAAAGCGCGGGTCCTTGAACGCGGCGCGGTAGGCGTTCTCGGCCACGTCGGCGGCGAGCGGCCGATGGGCCTCGGGCGAGCCGATGCAGCCGCGCAAATGGCCGTTGCGCTTCAAGGTGACGAACGCGGCGCCGCGCGCGCGCAATTCCTCGGGCACCGCTTCGAGCGCGACCGGAACCGGCCGGTCGTGGGCGAGGCCGTGGGCGATGGAGCGCGCGGCGATGCCGAGCAGCGAAGCACCGTGGCGCTTGAGCATGGCGCGCGCCCCGGAAAGGGCCGAACTCCCGCCCTCGCCCTTGGCGGGGGCGGCGGCGTCCTCGAAGAACAACCACGATCCGTAACCGACCACCTGGTTGCGCGGGCCCGCGGTATCGCCGGAATTGCGCAAATCGACTTGTTGGACGGCGAGGCCCTTCTTGCGCGCGAGCGCGAGCAGGCCCTTGACCGGCACCCGCCCGCACGCCTGGTCGCGGCCGATGGCGGCGCCGTCGAGGCGCACGATCGCATGCGCCGTGGCGGAGTCGATCGCGCGCGCGTCGTCATAGGAAAGATAGTGGCTGAGGTCGGAACTGATCACGATCAGGGTTTCGGGTCCGCCCCAGGCGCGCTCCAGGACCTCGGCCACTTCCGCTTCGGTCGCGTCGCCGACCGCGAGCGGCACCAGGGCGAATTTTCCGAGCGCCACCTGCAGGAACGGCAGATGCACTTCCAGGCTGTGTTCCTGGGCGTGGCTCGCGTCGAACACCTGGACCTGGGGCAGTTCCGCGAGCTTGGCGCACATCTCCCGGTCGATCGGCACGTCGCCCAAGGGCGTGGCGAAGGCGTCCGCTTCGGAAAGCGCGAGGCCGCGCACCGGCACCCGATGGCAGGGCCCGAGCAGCACCACGCGGGCGATGGTTCCGCGCGCAGGCACAAGGCGGGCGTAGGCGGTGGCCGCCACCGGCCCGGAATAGACGTAGCCCGCGTGCGGCGCGATGATCGCCTTGGGAACGGGCCCCCGTCCTTCGGCCGCGGCCTCGGCCAGGTAACGGCGCACGGAAGCCTCCAGTTCCCTCGGGTTTCCCGGGTAGAACTGGCCGGCGACGGCGGCGGGCCTGATCGCGTTCATGGATTGGGGTTCGGCGTTACCGGGCTATATTATAGGCAAGTCCCGTCCCGTGGACATAGGCACGATGGACACCTTCGTCAACGACGCCGACCTCGGCGAAACCTTCCCCGGGCGCTACTGGCACGCGCTGCCGGACGGTCGCGTGCAGTGCGACGTCTGTCCGCGGTACTGCAAGCTGCGCGAGGGGCAGCGGGGCCTGTGCTTCGTGCGGGCCTGTTACCAGGGCGGCATCGTGCTCACCACCTACGGCCGTTCGTCGGGCTTCTGCATCGATCCGGTGGAGAAGAAGCCGCTCAATCATTTCCTGCCCGGCACGCCGATCCTGTCGTTCGGCACCGCCGGCTGCAACCTGACCTGCAAGTTCTGCCAGAACTGGTCGATCAGCAAGGCGCGCGAATTCGACAAGCTCGCCGACCGGGCCTCGCCCGAAGCCATCGCGCGCGCCGCCGAAAAGACCGGCTGCCGCAGCGTCGCCTTCACCTACAACGATCCGGTGATCTTCCTCGAATACGCGGTCGACGTGGCCGAGGCCTGCCACGCGAAGGGCATCAAGACGGTCGCGGTGACGGCGGGCTACATCTGCCCGGAACCGCGCGCCGAATTCTACCGGCACATGGACGCGGCCAACGTCGATCTCAAGGGATTCAGCGAACGCTTCTATCGCGACCTCTGCACCGGGCACCTGGAAGCGGTACTGGATACGCTCCGCTACATCAAGCGCGAAACCCGAACCTGGCTCGAAATCACCACGCTGCTGATTCCGGGCGAGAACGATTCGGACGAGGAGCTGGACGCGCTCAGCCGCTGGGTCAAGGCGGAGCTGGGGCCGGACGTGCCGCTGCACTTTTCCGCCTTCCATCCCGACTGGAAGATGACGGAAACGCCGCGTACGCCGCCCGCGACGCTGACGCGCGCGCGGGCCATCGCCATGCGCAACGGGCTCCGCTACGTCTACACCGGCAACGTCCACGACCCGAAGGGCGGCAGCACCTGGTGCGCCAAGTGCGGCGGGCTCCTGATCGAGCGCGATTGGTACGACCTGACCGCCTGCAACCTGACGTTCGAGGGCAATCACAAGGGCGATTGCAAATTCTGCGGCGAGCCGTTGCCGGGCGTGTTCGACGGGCCGCCGGGGAACTGGGGCCGCAAGCGCGTTCCGGTGCGCATCGGCAACCCTCGCTGACGCTGACATTCCGGGGCGGACCTGTTAGACAGGGGTTCCTTACCGGATTCCCCGTCCATGTCCCGCAAGCAAGCCCTCGCCCTCGCGTTCAAGGTCCTGGTTTCGATCGGCCTGATCGTTTGGTTGTTCGAGGCGAAGATGGACGTGGGCGCGATCGGCGACCGGCTCCGGCAAGTGGCGCCTTTCTGGCTCGCGGCCGGGCTGGTCATGTTCGTGGTGCAGATGCTGATCGGGGCCATGCGCTGGAAGGTGGTGGCGGACACGGTCGGGCCGCGCCTGCCGTACGGTTCGGCGTTGCGCTTCTTCTTCATCGGCGTGTTCTTCGGCCAGGTGTTTACGGTCGGGGGCGACGCGATGCGCGTCTACAAGGCGTATCGCGCGGGCCTCGGCCTGGCGCCGGCCTTCAACGGCGTGTTCCTGGAACGCGCGGGAACCATCCTCGCTCTTCTGCTGGTGGTCGCCGCCACCAGCCCGATCCTGTTCGGGCGGATCGAGGCGGGCATGGCGCGCACGCTTCTGTTCGCTGCGCTGCTGGCGCTGGCGGGAGGCCTGGTCGGAATCGCGCTGCTGCTCCAGGTCGACCGGCTGCCGCCGGCCTTCGAGCGGTTTCGGGCGGTTCGCGGCTTGCGCGCCGTTGCCGCCGACACGCGCCGGGTGTTTCTCCAACCCGGGCCGCTCATGCGGCTCCTGGTTTGGGGTGTTCTGACCCATCTCAACCTCACGGTCGTGGTCTATATACTCGCGCAAGGGCTCGCGGTGCCGGTGACATGGATCGAATGCCTCGCCCTGATTCCGCCGGTGATCCTCGCCGCCACCCTGCCGATCTCCATCGGCGGCTGGGGCGTGCGCGAAGGCGCCATGATTCTCTCCCTCGGCCTGATCGGGGTGGCGGAAAACGACGCCGGGGCGCTTTCGATCCTGGCCGGACTGGTCGGAATCGCGGTGGCCCTGCCGGGCGGCGTCCTCTGGCTGCTCGACCACGATCACCGTATAGTTTTCGATCCCAATGAAGGACAACGGCCATGAAGATTTCGTTCGCTAAGTCCGCCCCGCCGCGCCGGGGCGCCTATGTGGTCGGCGTCTACGCCGAGCGCAAGCTCTCTCCCAGCGCCAAGGCGCTCGACAAGGCGACCCGCGGCACCGTCGCCCGCGCGTTGGCCGCGAGCCGCTTCAAGGGCAAGAAAAATCAGACCCTGCAGGTGCTGGCGCCGGCGCGCTCGGGCCTCGACGTCATTTTGCTGATCGGGCTCGGCGAGGCGAAGAAAATCGACGCGATGGCGATGCAGGAAGCGGGCGGCACGGCCTACGCGGCGCTGGCCAAGAACGGCGTGGCTTCGGTCGCGATCGCGGTCGACGCGCCGGACGGGAACCAGATGCGGGCGGCCGAGCTCGCCGCCGAACTGGCGTTCGGAATCAAGCTCCGCTCCTACCGGTTCGACAAGTACCGGACCAAGGAAAAGCCCGAGGACAAGCCCGCGCTCAAGGCGGCGACGATCCTGGTCACCGAACCGGACAAGGCGCGCGCCCGCTACGGCGTGCTCGAGCGAATCGCCGACGGGGTCTTCTTCACCCGCGATCTGGTGTCGGAGCCGCCCAACGTTCTTTATCCCGAAACGCTGGCGCAGGAAGCGCGCACGCTCTCCAAGCTCGGGGTCAAGGTCGAGGTGTTCGGCGTCGCCGAAATGAAGAAGCTCGGCATGAATGCGCTGCTCGGCGTCGGCCAGGGCAGCGCCAGGGAATCGAAGCTGGTGGTGATGGAATGGCAGGGTCCCGGACAAACGAAAGCCTCGGGCAAGGCCAAGAGCAGCAAAGAGTCCGGTCCGGTTGCTTTCGTCGGCAAGGGCGTGACGTTCGACACCGGCGGCATTTCCCTGAAGCCCGGCGCCGGGATGGAGGAGATGAAGTGGGACATGGGCGGCGCGGGCGCGGTGATCGGGGCCATGAAGGCGATCGCCGGGCGCAAATCCAAGGCGCACGTGGTCGGCCTGGTCGGGCTGGTCGAAAACATGCCCGACGGCAACGCCCAGCGTCCGGGCGACATCGTCAAGTCCATGTCCGGGCAGACCATCGAAATCCAGAACACCGACGCGGAAGGGCGGCTCGTGCTGTCCGACGTGCTGTGGTACGGCAAGACCCGCTTCAAGCCGCGCCTGATGATCGACCTCGCGACGCTCACCGGTGCGATCGTGATCGCCCTTGGCCACGAGTACGCGGGGCTCTACGCCAACGACGAGGAACTGGCCGCGCGCCTGATCGAAGCCGGCGGCAAGGTCGGCGAGCGCCTGTGGCGGATGCCGTTGGATGAGGCTTACAACAAAATGATGGATTCGGACGTCGCCGACATAAAGAACATCTCGGGCTCGCGCGACGCCGGCAGCATCACGGCGGCGCAGTTCCTGCAACGCTTCGTCGACAAGACGCCGTGGGCGCATCTCGACATCGCCGGCACGGCCTGGACCAACAAGGAGAAGCCGACGGTGCCGAAGGGCGGCACCGGCTACGGCGTGCGGCTGCTGGATCGCCTGGTGGCGGATTTCTACGAATGACCGACGTCGCCTTCTATCACCTGCAACGCTCCACGCTGGAAGCGGCGCTGCCCGCGCTGCTGGCCAAGACGCTCGCGGCGGGCAAGCGGGCGGTGGTGATGGTGGGCGCGCCGGAGCGGGTCGAGGCGCTCAATTCGGTGCTGTGGACGTTTGATCCGGAATCCTGGCTGCCGCACGGCAGCGCCGCCGACGGCAACGCCGCCGATCAGCCGGTGTGGCTGACCGGATCGGACGAGAACCCGAACGGAGCGCAGTTCCTGTTCCTCGCCGATGGCGCGACCTCGGCGCGGGTGGCGGACTACGAGCGCTGCTTCGAGCTGTTCGACGGCAACGATCCGGACGCGGTCGAGAAGGCGCGGGCGCGCTGGACCGCGTACAAGGAGCAGGGCTTTGCCCTCGCCTACTGGCGCCAGACCGAGCGGGGCGGCTGGACGCGCGAAAGCTAGGCGCTAGGCGGAGACGTCGTCCGCTTCGCCGGCGGCGCGGCGGAGCGCGCGCAGGATGCGCCGGGCGCGGGCGACCGCAGCGTCGTTCTCGGGATTGTAGCGCAACTCGAAGACCAGGCGGCGCTCCCATTCGGCGACGAAGTCGCGGGGCTGGTCGGGCGCGGCGGCGGTTTGCAGCAACGCGCCGACCGTGCGGTTGTAGTCGGGATGCAGTTCCGGCTGGAAGGCGAGGGCGGCCTGGTCGTCCCATTCCAGCAGGCCGTCGGCGTAGAGATCGAGGCTGCGCTTCGCCACTTCGCGCGGGGTGGCGGCGCGGGGGTCGAACGCGCGCCCGTCCTTCGACGGTTCGGGCGCGGCGGGTTCGGCCCGCGGTTCGGTCGGGACCGGGAGCGGCGCCGCGGCCAGCGGAATCAGGTCGCGGCGCGCCGGGGACGGCGCGAGGACGGAGTCGGAGTCGGATAGGATCGCGGCGGGTGCGACGGCCTGGAGCATCGCGCGGCCGGCGTCCGGAAACTACACGCGGCGGCGGTCGCGCCCGCACGCCTCGCCGCGCACTTTCTTGACGGTGTACATCGCCTCGTCGGCGCGGGCGAGCAGGGCGTCGGCGGCGTCTTCGCCGCCGTAGGCCTGGAAGCCGAAGCTGGCGCGGATCGGAATCAGGCGGCCCTGCCACGCGACCAGCGCGCAGTTGACCAGGTCGTTCAGCGTCTCGGCGCGGGCAAGTCCGCCGTCGCGCTCGGTGCGGGTGAGCAGCACCACGAATTCGTCGCCGCCGACGCGGGCGACGCGGTCGGATTCGCGGACGTTCTCGACCAGGATTTGGGCGACGCGCTTGAGGACTTCGTCGCCGGCGGCGTGGCCGAGGGTGTCGTTGATCGGCTTGAAGCCGTCGAGGTCGATGTAGACGAGCACGCCGACGTCGCGGTGGCGGCGGGCGGTGGCGAGCGCCCGTTCCATCTCGCGCTCGAAGCCGCGCCGGTTGAAGAGGCCGGTCAGGGGATCCGTGACGGCGAGCGATTCGAGTTGCTCGAGGCGGCGAGCCAGGTCGTCGAAGCGCCGGTCCGCGGACCGGGCGGCGGTCAGCGCACCGTCGAGCGCGGCGCGGAGCGCGGGCGAACGCGATGCCGCGGCGCCCCGCGGGTCGGCGCGCAGAGCGTCGGCGATGCGCTCGACGCTCGCGGCGAGGGAAGACCGATCTTCGCTCGACGCCGAGTCGTTGGCGGCCGGGCCGGGAGTCGGGCGGAGGGGAAGTACCGTCATGACCTCGGCTCCCGCTGATCAAGGTCGGCTTGGTCGACGGCGGCCAGGTAGAACTCGGGCGATAAGGAAACGCCCTCCATGCGCGGGTCGGCGCGGAGCGCGCTGACCGCCCGGTACAGGCTTTCGGTGTTGTCGGTGGTGGGGCCGGGAGGCGATACGGGCGCCGAGCGTGGCAGGGGTGCGTTCATGGCGGCTGTTCCTCCGGGATGGGCGGGCGGACCCGCCTTCAGGATCAGCAACGAGCGTGCCAACGTTAGGTTAATGAAACCCTAACGTTTTCGGGAACGATGCCCTCCGGTTCCCGGCAAAAATTGCCCATCGGGGAAAATTTTTCCGCTCGCCCAATGCGTTAACGGGTTCGGAAATTTCTAATAATCGGTGAAAATATTTTCTAATAATTTCTAAACCGGCCACAACCACGCGGCGCCGCGCACGCCGCTGGCGGGGCCGTGGCGGCTTGGGCGGAGCGGGGTGTCGGCGCGGTCGGAGAACACCCACCGTTGCCAAAGGCGCGGCACGCTTTGGTAGAGATGGGCCAGGGATGACAGGCCACCGCCGAGCACGATCACCTCGGGATCGAGCAGGTTGATGACGGTCGCGAGCGCCCGGGCGAGCCGTTGTTCATGGCGCGCGAGGGTGGCCTCGGCGCGGGCGTCGCCGGCGGCGGCGCGCGCGACGATGTCCTCGGCGCCCAAGGTCTCGCCTTCGTGCGTGGCGTGATCGCGGGGCAGCGCCGGGCCCGAGAGAAACGTCTCGATGCAGCCGTGCTTGCCGCAATAACACTGCGGCCCGGGCAACTCCTCGGGTTCGGGCCAGGGCAGCGGGTTGTGCCCCCATTCGCCCGCGATGGCGTTGGGTCCGTCCCAGGCACGACCGTCGATGGCGATGCCGCCGCCGACTCCGGTGCCGAGGATCACGCCGAAAGCGACCCGCGCGCCCGCCGCGGCGCCGTCGGCGGCTTCCGAGACAATGAAGCAGTTGGCGTCGTTGGTGAGCCGCACCGGACGGCCGGTGGCGTGGGCGATGTCGCGGTCGAGGGCATGGCCGATCAGGCACGTGGAATTCGCGTTCTTGATCAGTCCGGTGACGGGCGACACGGCGCCCGGGATGCCGATGCCGACGGACGACGGACCGCCGCCGGATTCGCGTTCGAGGTCTTGGACCATCGCGGCGATGGCGCGAACGGTGGCGGCGTAATCGCCCGCCGGAGTCGGGACTCGGCGACGGGCCAGTTCCCGGCCCGCCGGATCGAGGGCGATTCCTTCGATTTTAGTGCCGCCGAGGTCGATTCCGATGCGAAGGGTCATGATTTCAACAGGATATTGTGCCCGGGCCTGCTTTGCCCGCAAAATCTAGTTTACCTGCGTCCGGCCCATCATTAAATCATTGTTAACGACGTTTCAGCCCTAATACGCCTGAAAGCGTCGGGTCGTTCACACGCAACCCATTGCGAGGGTAACGAAGACCATGACGCGCGCAACACGCCCCGCCGATCGAAGCTCGGCGGAACAAGCGCAAGGGAACCAGACCATGGCGTCTTCGCTCGGCATCACTCAGGACGGCCTCAAGGCCGCGCTGCGCATCAAGGACGACTACCGCAAGGGCGAGCCGCTGTGCGTCCCCGGCGAACGCGCGCGCATTTTGCTGCCCGAATATCTGATGAATCACAATCTCGACCTGCGCGATTTCGAGGACCCGTTGCCGTTGGCGATGGTCGCCGCGCGCGATCCGGAAGCGCCGATGGCGCTCGCCGCGGCGGCGCGGATGAGCCCGCTCGGGTCCCAAAACAAGCTGGTGGGCGGGCTGTTCCAGGTGATGGGCGAATCGACCCGCCACGATATCGTGCGCCGATGCGTGCAGATGATCACCGTCAACGCCTTCAGCCCGGAAATGATTGCCGAGGTGCGCCGGCAGACATCCCGCGTCATCGTCAACACCCGCGAGGAATTCACGCTGGCGCTGCGCCAGAACCTCCAGTCGCTGCTCGAAGGATCGATCGCTCCGCGCCAGTTCGTGCGCGAGTTCTTCGACCTGACCGAGGCCGGCAACCTGCGCAACGAAATCCGCAAGAAGCTGGTGCTGAGCCTGCTGCTGTCGCCCAACATCCGCCCGAGCATCAAGTTCCTGCTGCTCGAGAACTTCCAGCGCATGCCGAACACGGTCCGGATCGGGATCATCGGCGCGGTGCTCAAGGCCGAGCCGTCGCGGCACCTCGACATGATCAAGGAAGAGCTGCGGTGGATCGTGACCCAGGAACGTCCGATTTCGCCGGGCGGCAAGGCGAACTGATTTTCTTTGGGGTTGTTCCCCAGGTCGGGCTTTTCTATGGTGGCCCGCGCGTCGCTTTGGCGCGCATTCCGCCCATGCCAGACACCCACCTGAGCCGTTATGCGTTCGAAGGCGTTCCCGCGACCGCGGAAACGCGCGAGGTCGCGCCGGGCGTTCATTGGCACCGGATGCCGCTGCCCTTCAAGCTCGACCACATCAATCTTTGGCTGCTGGAAGACGGCGACGGCTGGACGGCGGTGGATACCGGCATTGACCGGCCCGAGGTCCGGGACGCCTGGGAGCGCCTCTTCGCGACGCGGCTGGCCGGTAAGCCGCTCAAGCGGGTGATCGTCACGCATTTCCATCCCGATCACGTCGGCTTGGCGGGATGGCTCAGGGAACGCACCGGGGCCGAGGTGTGGATGCCGCTGGCGGAGTGGGCCTTCGCGCGCATGCTCACCCTCGACCAGAGCGAGGCGACGCACGCCGCCGCGGTCGAATTTTACCGGGTCGCGGGTTTCGATTCCGCGCAACTCGCGGCGGCGGATGGCCGCCGAGGCCGTTACGCCCAATCGGTCTCCCCGATACCGCTCGCGATCCGCCGTTACCGCGAGGGCGAGACCATTGCCGTCAACGGGCGCGATTGGCGCGTGATCGTCGGCCTCGGTCATTCGCCCGAGCACGCGTGCCTATGGTGCGGCGAACTCAAGGTGCTGATTTCCGGCGACCAGATTTTGCCGCGGATCAGCCCCAACATCGCGGTGTGGCCGCACGAGCCGGACGCCAATCCGCTCGCGCTCTATCTCGAATCGCTCGGAAATTTTCGCGGGCTTCCCGATGACATTCTGGTGCTGCCGAGCCACGACCGGCCGTTCCGGGGTCTGGCTTGGCGGTTGGAGGAATTGGCGGACCACCATCGGTCGCGTCTCAAGCGCACCTGGGACGCTTGCGCCGTACCCGCGAGCGGGACCGATGTTCTGCGGAATCTGTTCGCGCGGGAGCTCGACTCGCACCAACTGATGTTCGCCATCGGCGAAGCGCTGGCGCATATCCATTGGCTGGCGAAAGAAGGAGCGCTGACGCGCGAAACGCGCGCCGACGGTGTCCGCCTGTTCCGCCAGGCCGGCAACCCCTTCTGATCAGCGCATCGTGACGGTGCGCGGCGCCCCGTTCGGATTCTCGATCGTCAGGGTGGCGGCCGAGCCGCAGTACAACCCATAGAGGGTTTCGATCACCGCGCTCGCTTCTTCGCCGTTGAGCGAATAATAAATCGTCTGCGCGACGCGTCGGGTCTTGACCATGTTGTCGCGGCGCAGTCGCGCGAGGTGCTGCGACAGGGCCGACTGGCTGAGCCCGATGATGCGTTCGAGTTCGCCGACGCTTTTTTCGCCCGGAACGAGTTGGCACAGAATCATCAAGCGGTGTTGGTTGCTCATCGCCTTGAGCAGTTCGCTGGCGCGGCGCGCATTGGATTGGATGGCCTGCAGCTTGGCGGGAGCGGTCGGCGTGGTATCCATGGAGACCCCTTCGGATCCGGTCTATTTCGTTGATGCAACTCGGTGTGTTCCCGCCGGGCGGGGAGCACACGGCATTTCATCAACTCAAACTAATAAACACGAAGGTCATATACCATAACAAAATCTCTTTGTTGGTGTGCATTGCGGTATTCATTCGCTTCGAATGTATCCTGTTTTTCCTTATGGGAAATTTAAACTGGGGATAATCCAATCCGAAACATATTGAAATGAGCTAAAAACCAATCGTTTTTTGAGACCGTGTCCCATTTTTATCATGAGGGCAAAGGCAACAATAAAAATACAATAAAGCATCGTACATTACTGCGTTGCCGTATTCGTGCTGCATCGCAATATAAAATTTGGCCGAATCATCCCGGTCTTGGATGTGACTGGAGAGGGTGATCCGTGCCCGATTCCGGCTTGGAAATTGACCTGTGCAGAAAAGGAGGAAGCGGCGATATTCCGGTCATGGACGACAATTTCCCAACGGCGGCGAAACCGTCACGCCCCGCCGCGGGCGCGCTCGCGGGCGCGGTGGTCTTGTTCGCATTGGCCGCGCCGGCGCCCACAGTCCGCGCCGATCTGGTCGGTCACGGCGGAATCGTGCGCGCGGTCGCGGTATCGCCCGACGGCGGGCGGGTCGTCACCGGCAGCTTCGATTATTCGGCGCGGCTCTGGGATTTCGGCGAGCAGTCGGAATTGCTCGTGCTCGAAGGGCACGCCGGTCCGGTCAACGCCGTCGCCTTCGTCGATGACGCGCGCGCGGTGAGCGCGAGCGACGATGGCGCGATCGTTTGGAATCTCGCCACCGGCAAACCGGCGTTCCGGCTCGAGGGCCATCGCCACAAAACCATGAGTGTCGCCGTTTCGCGCAACGGGCGCTGGATCGCCACCGCCGGCTGGGATCGCACGGTGCGGCTTTGGGATGCCCGCGACGGCCGCGCGCGAGCCGTTCTCGAAACCACGGAGCCGATGAACGCGGTCGTCTTCGCCGCCGGCGATACGCGCGTCGCCGCCGTCGGCCATGACGGCTTCCTGTGGCTCTGGGACCGGGCCAGTGGAGAACTCAAGGGCAAGTTTTCCGGCCACGAACGAGGGGTAACCCACCTCGCGGTTTCGCCCGACGGAACGCGGCTGTTGTCGGCCGGAATCGACCGGACGGTGCGCTTGTGGGACGCGAGTCAGGGTGCCCAACTCGCCGTGTTCCGCCATCACGAAGCGCAGGTATACGCGGCTGCGTTTCTGCCCGACCGGCGGCGGGCGGTTTCGGCGGGACGCGACGGCATTATGACCGTCTGGTCGCTCACGGACGGAAAAGTGGAACGCGAGATCAAGGCGCACGAGGTGCAGGTCTGGGGGGTGGCCCCGTCCCCCGACGGTCGCTTCGTCGTCACCGCGGCTTCCGACGGCAGCGCCCGCGTCTGGCACCTGGAGACCGGCGACCGGATCGGGTTGGCCGTTGAAACCCCGGACGAAGCGCAGCCGTGGCTCGCCGATCCGCATCCGGGCGCCAAGCTGTTTCCCAAATGCGCCCGCTGCCATTCCTTGACCGCGGACGGCGCCAACAAGTCGGGGCCGCATCTCGCCGGACTGTTCGGCCGGAAAGTAGGCTCGGTCGGCGATTACCGCTATTCCGCCGCGCTCGAAAACAAAGCCTTCGTGTGGGACGATGCGACCCTGTTCCGCTTGTTCGACGAAGGGCCCGACGTGATGTTGCCGGGCACCAAGATGCCGGTCCAGCGGATCACCAACGCGGAACAGCTGCGCCAGCTGATCGACTATCTGAAAAAGTCGACCGTGCCCCGTTGAAAATGATCGAGCCGCGGGAAAGCGTTTCCCGCGGCTCGGCCATCGAGGAAATCCGCTTACTTCTTGGGTTCGGTCTTGCCGTAACCGGACTTCGCTTTTTCCTTCGCCCGTTCGGACTTCTTGGCATCGGACTTTTTCTTCTTGGCGGGCTCCGCCTTTTTCGCGGGTTCGGCTTTCTGCGCCGGAGTGGCGGGAGTCGCCTGGGCGAACGCGGCCGGGGCGGCGAGGCCGCCGGCTCCGACGATCAGGGACAGCGCGGTGGCGGCGGCGAGTATGCGATTCATGGGTTTTTCTCCGTTCTGATTCATGATCGGCAGTCGATGTCTGCCTTGAGGAGAAACGTAGCCTACCATTATGGCTCGATTGCGGTCGGCATTATGGCATGAGGGGCTTAATTGCGGCGTTCCCGTCCTTATCGGTCGGCCCAAAAAGCGACAGGCCGCGGGCGGAGCCCACGGCCTGTGTGAAAGTCGAAAAGGGAAGAAGAATTACTTCTTCTTCATGTCCTTCTTGTCTTTCATGTCCTTCTTGTCCTTCATCTTCTTTTCGTGGGCGGCGGCGAAGACATCGGCCGGGTAATAGGTTACGGCCACGGCGCCGAGCACGAACGTCAGGGCCACGAGGGCCGAGATCAACTTCTTCATGGGTAGGTCTCTCCGAGTGGGTTAGAGTGTTGGAACATTCCAATCGCCATCGAAGTTTAGTGAGGATTGTGGCGGAAAAGAGGATAAATTTATTAATGCCGGGGCAAGCCGGAAAACGGCAAGGTCCTATTTTTCAAGCAATTTCACGCCGTTAAACCAATAAGTCGCGGGGTCGGATGGATACTTCGGCGCGATCACAATCTGTTTATCGGCTTTCGCGTCGAGCCCATCGCGGGCGACGGCCGCCTGGCGCCTCAATCGGTCGCGCGCGCGGCATTCCGATGGGCCCCAAAAGCGACAGGCCGTAGGTGAAACCCACGGCCTGCGCCAAACTTCGAAAAAGGAAGAAGACTTACTTCTTGTCTTTCTTCTTCTTCTCGTCCTTCTTCTTTTCCGCGGCGAACACATCGACCGGGTAATAGGTCACGGCCACGGCGCCGAGAACGAAGGTCAGGGCCACGAGGGCCGCGATCATCTTCTTCATGGGTAGGTCTCTCCGAGTGGGTTAGAGTGTTGGAACATTCCAATCGCCGTTGAAGGTGACCGACGATTATGGCGAAATTGGGGCCGAATTCGTTAATTCCCGAGGCATCGAAAGTTCAAAAATTCTTTTATTTTCAATGAGTTTATGAGATTATGCCCGGGATTCACAGACCAAGGCGCGCCCTCCGATGACCACGATCGTGTTTACCCATCCGGCCTGCGTCGATCACGACCCCGGCGACTACCACCCGGAACGTCCCGACCGGCTGCGCGCCGTGCTGGCAGCCCTCAAAGGCGAGGGATTCAAGGCGCTGACCTGGCGCGAGGCGCCCAAGGCCGGGCGCGAACAGATCGCGCGCGTGCACGACGGCGATTATATCGACCAGATCCTGGCGAGCGTGCCGAAGCGAGGGCACATTCACCTTGACCCGGACACGGCCATGTCGCCGGCTTCCGGCGAAGCGGCCCTGCGCGCGGCGGGCGCGGCGTGCGCGGCCGTGGATGCGGTGATGGCGGGCGAGGCCAGGAACGCCTTTTGCGCGGTCCGCCCGCCCGGCCATCACGCCGAGAGCGGCCAAGCCATGGGATTTTGCCTGTTCAACAACGTTGCCGTCGCCGCGCTTCAGGCCCGCGCCGTTCACGGACTCAAGCGCGTCGCGGTCATCGACTTCGACGTCCATCACGGCAACGGCACCCAGCATTCGTTCGAGCGCGACGCCGATTTGTTCTACGGCTCCAGCCACCAGTGGCCCGCGTATCCCGGAACCGGCGATACCGACGAAACCGGAATCGCCGACAACATCTCGAACGTGCCGCTGCCGCCGGGCTCGGGATCGGCGGAATTCCGCGAGGGATACCGGCGGACGATTTTGCCCGCGCTCAAGCGCTTCGCGCCCGAATTCCTGATCATATCGGCGGGATTCGACGCGCACGCGCGCGATCCGCTCGCCCAGTTGCGCCTCGGCGCCGACGATTATGCGTGGGTTACCAAGGAATTGCTCGCGGCCACCGAAACGAGCGCCAAGGGCCGCGCCATATCCTGCCTGGAGGGCGGCTATGACCTCGAGGCCTTGGCCGAATCGAGCGCCGCGCATGTGCGCGAAATGATGAGCGCCTAGCCTTGCGAGGGGCGCAGTTGCGCCGCTAGACTGCCGCGCCTTCGGGAGACCCCATGACCAAAACCCCTGCCGCCGCCGACGTTTCCCCATTGAGCTTCGAGGAGGCACTCGCCGAGCTGGAGAAGATCGTCCGTCAGCTCGAGGAGGGAAAAGGCGGCCTCGATGCCTCGATCAAGGCCTACGAGCGCGGCGCGGCGCTCAAGAGTCATTGCGAAAAGAAGCTCAAGGAAGCGCGCGCGCGGATCGATAAGATCGTGCTCGCCTCCGACGGCACGCCGACGGCGAAGCCGGTCGACGCGGACTGACGGGCTATGGCCGATCTGCAAAAAGCGATGGCCGAAAGCGCCCGCGCCGTCAGCGAGACGCTCGACCGCCTGCTCAAGGTCGGCGACGGTCGCGAGGCGCGGCTGATGGAAGCCATGCGCTATTCTTCCCTCGGCGGCGGCAAGCGCATCCGCCCCTTCATGGTCACCGCCGGGGCGCGCCTGTTCGCGGTCGCCGAAAGCTGCGCGCTGCGCGCGGCCGCCGCGGTCGAAATGGTGCATTGCTATTCCCTGGTGCACGACGACTTGCCGGCCATGGACGACGACGATCTTCGTCGCGGGCAGCCGACCTGCCATGTCCGCTTCGACGAGGCGACCGCGATCCTGGCCGGCGACGCGCTGCTGACGCGCGCGTTCGAGGTGCTGGCCGACGTGCCTACCCATCCCGATCCGCAGGTGCGCAGTCAGTTGGTGCTGGCGCTGGCCAGGGCCTCCGGCGCCGACGGCATGGTCGGCGGCCAGATGCTGGACCTGCTCGCCGAGAACGCGCGTCTCGACATGCCCGAGATCACCCGCCTGCAACGCATGAAGACGGGCGCCTTGATCGCCTTCGCGTGCGAGGCGGGCGCGATCCTCGGCAAGGCGGCCGAGCCCGCCCGCCACGCGCTCAGGGCCTATGCCCACGACCTGGGGCTTGCCTTCCAGATCGCCGACGATCTCCTCGACGTGGAGGGCACGGCGGCCGAAGTCGGCAAGAAAACCGGCAAGGACGCGGCCGCTGGCAAGGCCACCTTCGTTTCGCTGCTCGGGGTCGATCGGGCCAAGGCCCAGGCCCAGATGCTGGCCGAACAGGCCGGCCGACACCTTGAAATGTTCGACGAAAAAGCCGATTATCTCCGCGAATTGGCCCGTTTCGTGGTCAACCGGCGGGCCTGAGCGGGACGCCACGGGTTTCGGCCCGAAAGAACGATTCAAGTCCAAGGGAACCACCACCGTGAGCGGACAGCCCAACCCCAGCGGGACCCCGTTGCTCGACACCGTCAATACCCCCGCCGACATTCGCGGTTTCACCGTCGAGCAGTTGAAGCAGCTCGCCGACGAATTGCGCCGCGACACCGTACGGTCGGTATCCATCACCGGCGGCCACCTCGGCGCCAGCCTCGGCGTGGTCGAACTGACCGTCGCGCTGCATCACGTGTTCGACACGCCGCGCGACCGGTTGATCTGGGACGTCGGTCACCAGTGCTATCCGCACAAGATTCTCACCGGCCGGCGTTCGCGCATGCACACCCTGCGCCAGGGCGGCGGGCTTTCCGGCTTCACCAAACGCTCGGAAAGCGAATACGACCCGTTCGGCGCGGCGCACAGCTCGACCTCGATCTCGGCCGGGCTCGGCATGGCGGTGGCGCGTGATCTCAAGAACGGCGACAATCACATCATCTGCGTTATCGGCGACGGCGCCATGAGCGCCGGCATGGCTTACGAGGCGATGAACAACGCCGGCGCCATGGACGAGCGCCTGATCGTCGTCCTCAACGACAACGACATGTCGATCGCGCCGCCGGTGGGCGCCATGAGCGCGTACCTGTCGCGCCTGATCTCGTCCAAGCCTTACCGCTCGGTCCGCCACTTCGCCAAGGACGTGGCCGCCAAGTTCCCGCGCCCGCTCAAGGAAGCCGCCCGCAAGGCCGAGGAATACGCCCGCGGCATGGTCACCGGCGGCACGCTGTTCGAGGAACTCGGCTTCTATTACGTCGGGCCGATCGACGGGCATAACCTCGACCACCTGTTGCCGGTGCTCAAGAATCTGCGCGAGGATCGGGAGGCGGGGCCGATCCTGCTCCACGTGGTGACGCAGAAGGGGCACGGCTACGCCCCGGCCGAGAAATCGCCCGACAAGTACCACGGCGTCACCAAGTTCGACGTCGTCACCGGCGTCCAGGTCAAGGCTAAGAGCAACGCGCCGAGCTATACCAACGTGTTCGCCAAGGCCCTGATCGAGGAAGCCAAGGCCGACGACAAGATCGTCGCCATCACCGCGGCGATGCCGTCGGGCACCGGTCTCGACAGGTTCGGCGAGGCGTTCCCGAAGCGCACCTACGACGTCGGCATCGCCGAACAGCACGGCGTCACTTTCGCCGCCGGCCTGGCGTCGGAGGGCTACAAGCCGTTCGCGGTGATCTACTCCACGTTCCTCCAGCGCGCTTACGACCAGGTGGTGCACGACGTCGCCATTCAGAGCCTGCCGGTCCGTTTCGCCCTCGACCGCGCGGGCTATGTCGGCGCCGACGGCTCGACCCACTGCGGCGCATTCGATATGGCCTATCTCTGCTGCCTGCCCGGGTTCGTGGTCATGGCGCCCGCCGACGAAGCGGAACTCATGCACATGGTCGCGACGGCGGCGACCATCGACGATAGGCCCTCGGCCGTGCGCTATCCGCGCGGCGAAGGCGTCGGCGTCACGTTGCCGGAACGGGGCACGGCGCTGCCGATCGGCAAGGGCCGGATCGTGCGCGAAGGCTCCACGGTCGCGATTCTGAGTCTCGGTCCCCGCCTGGCGGAAGCCCTGAAGGCGGTCGAACTGTTGGCCGCGCGCGGCCTGTCGCCGACCATCGCCGACGCCCGTTTCGCCAAGCCGATCGACGAAGAGATGATCCGGTCGCTGGCCAAGACCCACGAAGTCCTGATCACCGTCGAGGAAGGTTCGTCGGGCGGGTTCGCCGCGCAGGTTCTCCAATTCCTCGCCAACGAGGGGCTGACCGATCACGGCCTGAAGGTGCGGGCGATGACCATGCCCGACGAGTTCTTCGACCAGGACAAGCCCGAGAAGCAGTACGACATGGCGCGACTCAACGCCAAGCATATCGCCGCGACCGTGCTCGCGGCGCTCGGGCGGGCCGAGGAAGCGGCGCAAGCGGCGCTGGCGTAAACTTCGCGGCGACGACGCGATACCGGTCCGGCGCGACTGATCGTAGAGCCGCAAGATTGTTACCGGTCCCTGCGGCGCCGGGACAATATCTTTCCCTTATGTCCACCTCCCACGTAATTTGGCGTCCGTAAAAAGGCCTTCGACCTGGAGGGTTGTTTGGGGTTGTCGTGTGCGGTAGTGACGCGCCGCCATGAACGACATTTTCACTTCCTCGACCGAATTGTCGCCGCGTGCGCGTGCGCTCGACGCTTGGCGCGATGAAGCGCGGGCGACGCTGGTTTTGACCGGCCCGCTCGTGCTGACGAGTCTTGGGCAAATCGCCATTCTTACGACCGACGTGGTCCTAATCGGCCGGCTCGGCGCCAACGCGCTCGCCGCCGCGACGCTCGGGTATGTCGTCTTTTTTACGGCATTCGTCGTCGGCATGGGCACTGTGATGGCCACCGCGCCGTTGGCCGCTCAGGCGTTCGGTGCGCGCCAACCGCGCGCCGTCCGGTGCGTGGTGCGCCAAGGGCTCTGGATCACGATCCTGTTGACAGTACCGTTTTGCCTGGCCGCCGTTCCCGCATCCGAATCGCTTTTGCTGGCCCTTGGGCAACCGGCCGAGGTCGCCGCCGCCGCGCACGCATACTTGAGCACATTGTTGTGGTGCTTACCGACCGCCGTCGGGTTCGTGGTCTTGCGCAACTTCGCCGCCGCCGTGAACCGCCCGGAGCCGGCGCTATGGGTCATGCTGGCGGGCGTGCCGATCAACGCCGTATTGGCCTATGTCTTGATCTTCGGCGCGTTCGGTTTGCCTCGGCTCGAATTGGTCGGCGCCGGGTTGGCAAGCGCGCTCGTCAACCTTGCCATGTTCGCCGCCATGCTGGCGATCGTTCTCGGACTCCGGCCGTTCCGGCGCTACTACGTTCTCGGGCACTTTTGGCGGCCGGATTGGGCCGTCTTTCGTCGTATATTCGTCCTCGGCACGCCGATCGCTGGCGCCATACTGATGGAATATGGCGTATTCGCGGTGGCGGCGCTGCTTATGGGTTGGATCGGCACGGTATCGATCGCCGCCCACCAGATCGCGCTGCAAATCGCCTCGGTCTCGTTCATGGTGCCTTACGGCATCGGGCAGGCGGCGACGGTGCGCGTCGGCCACGCGGTCGGCCGGCGCGACCCGGACGGCGCACGCCGCGCCGGCTGGACCGCGTTCGCGCTCGGCGTGACGTTCATGGCGGCGATGAGCATCGTCCTGCTCGCGGCGCCCGAATTCCTGGCCGGCTTGTTCATCGATTCCGCGACCCCGGACGGAGCCCCGGTCGTCGCGCTCGCCGCGCTGTTGCTCGCGGTCGCGGCGGCGTTCCAGATGGCGGATGGGGCGCAAACCATCGCCATTCAGTCCTTGCGCGGGCTCAACGACACGACCGTGCCGATGCTGATCGCCGGACTCGGCTATTGGGGCGTCGGTTTTGGGGCCAGCTACCTGCTCGGGTTTACGATGGGGCTCGGTGCGGTCGGGATTTGGATCGGTCTTGCCCTCGGCCTTGGCATCGTCGGGCTTCTGCTGATTATTCGTTTTGCCCGGCTCACGCAGCAGGGATATCTGCCGGACATCGCGCGCGCGCCGGCGTGAAGGCGCCTCATGCTAAGCTCGCCGCCATGAAGCGCCCCGTTGCCCAAACACCGTCCGGTAAGCGCCGCGCCGATGTTCTGCTGATCGAGCGGAGATTGGCGGACTCGCGAACCCGCGCCCAGGCGCTGATCATGGCCGGCCTGGTGTTCGCCGGTGAACGTCGGCTGGAAAAGCCCGGCGCCCTAATCGCCGCCGATACGCCGATCGAGGTACGCGGCAAGGACCACCCGTGGGTTTCGCGCGGCGGCGTCAAGCTCGCCCATGGCCTCGACCGTTTCCGAATTTCGCCCGAGGGCCTCGTCTGCCTCGACATCGGCGCCTCGACCGGCGGCTTCACCGACGTGCTGCTCGCGCGCGGGGCAAGCCGCGTCTATGCGGTCGACGTCGGTCACGGCCAGTTCGATTGGAAGCTGCGCAACGATCCGCGCGTGGTGCTTCTCGAAAAGACCAACGCGCGCAATCTCGACGCCCGCCTAATCCCCGAGCCGCCGCGGCTGATCGTGTGCGACGCGAGCTTCATCGGCCTGGAAACCGTTCTGCCGGCGGCGCTGGTCCTCGCGGCGCCGGATGCCCGCCTGATCGCGCTAATCAAGCCCCAGTTCGAGGTGGGCAAGGCGCGCGTCGGCAAGAAGGGCGTGGTGCGCGATCCGGCGCTGCACCGGGAGGTCTGCGCGCGCATCGAGGCCTGGTTAACCGCGCAGCGTTGGCGCGTGCTCGGGATCGACGAAAGCCCGATCGAGGGGCCCGAGGGCAACAAGGAATTCCTGATCGCGGCCGAGCGGGATTGATTCCCGTCAATTCACCAGCAGCCGGTCGGGAATTCGGTCCAGCACCCAGCGCCGGTAGGCGGCCTGCATCGGGGCGGCGAGGGCGGCATAGCGGTTGTCGTCGTCGGTGAGCACGGGACGGCCGCGGATCAGAGGCGAATCGGCAGCGTGAATTTCGATGCCGGCGAGGCTTCCGTCGAGACGCGCGCCGAGCGCGGGCGGCACCGCGGACGCATCGAACCGGATGTCCCACAGCGCGCGCAGGGCGCGCGGCTCGCGCGCCGCGACCACGATCCCGTTCGACTCCGTTTCCAGCGTGCCGCAGGCCGAAAACACGGCGACGCAGGTGGCGACCAGGGCTTCGAACGGCTCGGGGTGATCGGGATCGAGGAAGGCGTTGAGGCCCATGACGCCGGAACCGCTCAGGCACGCGCGCACGTCTTGGAAGAATTCCCGCGTCACCAGGTGTTCGGGGCTGCCGTCGCCCGCGAACAGATCGACGATGGCGATGTCGAACGTCTCCGGGCAGCGCTGCACGACGGTACGGGCGTCGGCCGCGACCACCGCGAGATTCGACGCGTCCTTGAGGCCGAAATGAACGCGAGCGGCTTCGGTCATGCGCGGATTCAGCTCGACCGCGACGACCGCGAGTCTCCGCTTCGCCATCACCTGCGACACCGTGCCGGCGCCGAGGCCGAGAACGAGGGCGCGGGTGGCGTCGGGCTTGACGGTCCGGGTCGCCGCGTCGAGCAGATAGGTGAAGGCCGAGGCCGAGCGGCCGTCCGGATAGACCGAATTTTGGAAAATGCCGTCGTTGAACAAGATCCGGTATTGCTCGCCGTTCTCGTCCGCGTCCACGACCTTGATCGCGCCGAAGAACGAGGGGTAGGCGGCAACCGGCGTAAGGGTTCGCCCGAAGCCGTCGGCGAGGGGCGTTTTGCTTTCGTCGCGCAATTCCGCGGCGACAATGACGAGTCCGAGCGCCGCGCCGATCAATGCGCACGCGCCCGCGAGCGCGCCGACGCGCGTCGCGCGCAAGCCGCGCGCCGCGATGCCGGCAAGCGCGAGGGCGGCCAGGAAGAGCGCGATCAATGCGATGCCCAAACGGTTGCCGAGGTGCGGGATCAGGGCGAACGCCGCGACCGAGACGCCCGCGACCGAGCCGATGGTGCTGATGAAGAAGACCCGGCCCGCGCCCGCGTCGCCGGACGATCCTTCGCCCGCACGTTCGATGGCGACCAGAAGCGGGTTCAAGGCCGAGAGCGCCACCAGCGGGACCGCCAGCAGCAAGGTCGCGGCGGCGAAGCTGCCCGCCAGCAAGTCGAAACGAGCGAGCGGGCCGAACAGGGCGGGATAGGCGAAGCACGCGGCGGCCGTCGCGACCGCCGAAATCGCCGGCATGAGGTAAAAGAGGGGCGCAAGGGTTTCAGCGCGAACCCGGCGGGTGACGCGCCCGCCCGCGTCGTAGCCGACGGCGAGACAGAGCAGCGTGACCGACAAAATCCCGCTCCAGATATAAAGGCTGACGCCGAAGAACGGCGCGAGCACGCGGGACGCGATCAACTGCAGGGCGAGGATCGCCGCGCCGGTGACGAAGATGGTAGCGCGATCCATGAACCGGATGCGCCGGGCGCGATCGGCGAAAAAACCCGCGCGCGATTTTACGGGGTCGTCCGCGCGCAAGGGGAGCATCGTCAGCCGAATTCCACGGGCAGGCCCATCGCGGACCAGGCGTTGATTCCGCCGGCGAGGTTATAGAGGTTTTTGAACCCTTGGGCCTGCAGATAGGCGCAGGCATTCGCCGATCGCGCGCCGACCGCGCATTGAAGCACGACCTTGGTGCCGTCCTGCGGAATGCGCCGGGGATCGAACGCGGAAAGCGGCACCAGCATCGCGCCCGCGATGTGGGCGCGCTGGTATTCGGGCATCTCGCGCACGTCGATCAGGACCGCTTCGCCGGCGTCGAGCCAGGCCTTGGCGGTGACGGCATCGACTTCGGCGACGACGGGATGGGGGGCGTGCATGGGTTTTTCAGGGCGGGGGGATGCTGTCCGGCGGGCCAAAGATGCTCGGGCCGCGCCCGGAACGCAAGGCGGGAAAGGCCTTATTGAACGGCGGATTCCGCCGGTCGCCAGCCGGCGGCCAGCTTTTCACCGCGTCCGGCGGCCTCGACGGCGGCGGTCAGGAACGCCTCGAATTCCCGCACGGCGCCGAGATCGGAAAAAAGCGCGCGATTCGCCGCCGCGTGGAATCGGCGGCGCATTTCGCGCCGACGTTCCGGATCGCGCCCCAAGGTCAGCGTCAGAGGAGCGTAGCCTTCAAGATCGTCGGCCACCGGCGCATCCGACACGGCCATCTGCCGATACGCGCCCGCGACGATGCGGGCGCGCATGAATCGTCCCGGCCAAGTGACCACGGGGATGCCGTAGACCAAGGCTTCGTAAAGGGTGTTGCCGCTGCCGAAGTGCGGCGGGTCGAGCAGAACGTCCATTTCCGCCATCAACGTCATGAATCGACCCATCGGCATGCGCGGCAGGAACATCACGCGATCGGCCAATATCGGATAACGGGCGGCCCAGCGTTTTTTCAACTGGCCCGACCACGCCGGGTTGGAACCTTCCAACAGCACGATCCGCCCCCCCGGATCGCCCGCGGCGATGGCGGCCAAGACCGGATCGAAATCCGGGTGGAATTTGAAAAGGCTTTGCGGACAACCGTAGAGGGTTCCGGTTTCGGGCAAGCCCAGCGCGGCGCGGCCGGGCAATTCGGCGGGGGCGACCAAAGGCTCGAAGCAACACGGCAGCCGGTTCAAGCAGACCAATCTTTCGGAATACAGCGCGTCGGCGCCGTCCGGCTCGATCGAGGCCGCCGACACGAAATAATCCACGGTATCGAGGCCGGTGGTGTCCGGGTGCCCCCAGGCTACGGCCTGCACCGGCGCCAGGCGCGCGAAGGCGAGGAAATAGGTCGACCGGTTCATGCCGATGTCCGGATAGAACAGCACGTCCAGGTTTTCGTCGGCGACGGCCCGATGCTGGGCGGCAAGGCCGGAGGGCAACGAGAACGCGCGGTCGGCGTCGGCGTCGATCTGCCGCCGGAGATCGTCGTGCTTGGACCTGGGCGCGTGGATGACGATCACCTCGAACCGACGGCGGTCCAAATGCCGGATAAATCCGCGATAGAGTTTTCCGATCGTATGTTCGGTCAGGAATTCCGACAGGAAGCCGACGCGAATGCGCCGTTCGGATGTCGAAGGCACCCGCCAATCGGCAAGGTGAGGAGAGGTGAAGGTCAGCGCCGGCACACGGGCGCGGAACAGGTCGCGCAGCTCCTCCATGATCGGCCGGTCGTCGCGATCATGATAGGCGAGATAAAAGGAGGAAGTGTTGACGAGGTTTAATCCGGCGTCGCCGAGCGAACCCGGCCGCGTCCGCAGAGCCGCGAGTCCCGCGCGATACCGGCTTCGCCAGGAATCGATGCTGTCGGCGGATTCGAGAATGGCGGGCAACTGCAATTCGACGTGTATGGCATGCGACAAGTCTTCCGGCGCGAGGCGGGAGGCTTGTTCATGGTGGGCGCGCGCGTCGTCGAACGCGCCGAGGGACGCGAGCGCGGTGCCCAAATTGCCGTGCGCTTCCGGATAATCCGGCTTGAGGGCGAGCGCCTGGCGATAGCTGGCGACGGCGTCGTCCAATCGTCCGAGGTCTTTGAGCGCGCGCCCGAGATTGTTGTGCGCTTCCGGAAAATTAGGCCGGAGGGAGATCGCCTGTCGGTAGCAAGCAAGCGCATCTTCCAGCCGCCCCAGATCGTGCAGCACGAGGCCGAGATTGTTGTGGGCTTCGGGAAACGCCGGTTTGCGGGTGATGGCCGTGCGCAGGCTGTCGGCGGCATCCGCCCATCGCCCCAGTTTCTGCAGCGCGTTGCCGTGGTTGTAATGCGCCTCGGCGTAATCGGGTTGCGACGCGATGGCGGCGCGGTAACTGGCGACGGCGTCCTCGGTGCGCCCGAGGTCCATCAGGGCGTTGCCCAGGGTGTTGTGAACCTCGACGAGCGTCGAATCGAGCGCGAGAGCCTTGCGGCACGCCGCGACGGCCTCGTCCAGCCGTCCGAGGCGTCGCAGCACCAGCCCCAGGTGGCCGTGACTGTCGGCCGCATCCGGCCTGACCGCGATGGATCGGGCGATCAAATCCGCCGCGAGATCGTTTTGTCCTTTTTGGTGGGCCGCCATCCCGAGCAGATGAAGGGCGTCGGGCTGGGTGGGGGCGATGTCGAGGACGGCACGGTAGATGGTTTCCGCTTCGGTCAAGCGGCCGGCCCGATGATGCTGAACCGCCTCGGTCAATCGCGCGGCAAGCTGGCTGTCCGATGGCATGGCCGGTCAGTACGCGAAATCGGGATCGGTCGCAACCGGAAGAGATCGCGCCCGGACCAATATGCGAAGTCGAGGGGCTTATCGCCCGCCGGTTTCCACCGGCAGGCCCGCGGCCATCCAGCCGAGCATGCCGCCCCGGAGCGAGACCGCTTCGGGCCGGCCGGCGGCGCGTAAGGCCTCGCCGACGGCGAGGGACCGCTTGCCGGCGAGGCAGACGAGAACCAGCTTGAGCGGGCCGAAGGAGGGGAACGTCGCCGGATTGAATTCGGATTTGGGGAACAAAAGGGCGCCCGGGATGCGCTCTTCCTCGAATTCATCCTTCTCGCGCACGTCGATGACGACGGCGGTTCCGGCCCGGCGCCATTGCTCGACGCTCAAGGGATCGACCTCGGGCACCGGCGAAGGAGCTTCGGCGGCCACCGGCACTTGGATCTCCGATACGGCAGGGGCGAGGGCGATCGACATGGATCAATCGATAATTTACACAATAAAAAATGTCAAATATATAAAATAACAGTATATAGATGTTAATATAGACCTTTCTAACTCATTGAATCCGAAAGCTCAAATTTTCACCGGTTTTTGGCGTGGTATTCCGGGTTGAAACGGAATCCGTCCAAAGTCATCATCGCGGATGACGAGGAAAAACTCTTCGCCGGAATCGGCAATCAAGGACGCGGCCGTCTTACTGGAACGACGCCAGTTTTTGCAAAGCGCGCGGCTTTTGGAATCCGTGCTGGCCGAAGAACCCGGCAACATTCACGCCACTTATCTGCTGGGTCTTGCGCGCGCGGGGCAGGGCCGTGCCGGGGAGGCGGTCGACCTGTTGTCCCGAGTCGCCGCGGTCGCGGATTCAGCGGCGGTTCATCACAATCTCGGCGTCGCCCTCGATCATGCCGGCCGGCTCGACGAAGCGATCGACGCCTTCGCCCGCGCCGCCCGGCTCGATCCCGCCGACGCGCTCACCCGCAAGAACCTGGGGCTCGCGCTGGATCGGCGCGGCGACAAGGCGGGCGCGGTGTGGGCGTTCCAGGAAGCCCTGCGGCTGCGTCCCGATTACCCGGAAGCGCAGCAGGGGTTGATCGGTGCATTGCAGGACGTCGAGGCGGACCGATACGATCCGGGTCTGGAATCGCAATTGCGCGGTTTTTTTCAATCGCCGCTCAGCGATTTCGACCAGCTTACGGAACCCGCCCGCCAGCAAATCCGCCACCGGCACGATTTTGCCGCCCTGACCGCACGGTTCGGCGAACGCGAATCGGTTCTCGACGTCGCCAAAGAGCTTTCCGACAACGCATTATTGCTCGATTACCTCGCGCTGACGATCAATCGCGACCCGGAAATAGAACGGTGCCTCGTGCGGCTGCGGGAGCGATTGTTCTCCCTGTTCGGCGCCGGTCGGAACCGCGCCGACGCGCCGAAAGCCCTGATCGGCGCCATCGCCCGGCAAGCCTTCAACAACGAGTACGCTTTCGCGGTCGATCCCCGGGAGGCGGAATCGGTTGCTGCTCTCGGACGTGAAATCGAGCGGTATGCGGCGAAAGGACGCGGGCAAATCGATCCGGTCGCGCTGTTGGTCTACGCCATGTACGAACCGCTGTATCGATTGCCGTGCGCCGACGCGGTCGCCGCCGAATTCGCCGGTACGGAGGACCCGATCCTCGACCCCGTCCTCAAGCGCGCCCTGCGGGATTATCGGGAGGAAAACCGCCTGAAATCGGAAATCAAGACCCTGAAGCCGATCGCCGACGACGTGTCGCAAAAGGTCCGGGGCCAGTACGAGGACAATCCGTACCCGCGCTGGATTCACGTGCCGAAACGCCCGCCGATGTCGTTGCCCGTCCGGCTCAAGGCCCTGTTTCCGTTCGCGGCCCTGCCCGAGTTTCTCGGCGAAAACCCGCGAACCCTGATCGCCGGATGCGGCACCGGCCGCCATCCCATCCACGCCGCGCTGCGCCAACCGGGCTCGCGGATTCTCGCGGTCGACCTGTCGCGAAGCTCCATCGCCTACGGCCTGCGCAAGGCCCGGGAAATGGGAATCGACAATATCGATTTTCTACAGGCCGATATTCTGGATTTGGGAGAGTTGAGCGAGACCTTCGATGCGATCGAATCGGTCGGCGTTCTGCATCACATGAAAGACCCGCGGGCCGGGTTGAAAGTCCTGGTCGGATTGCTGAGGCCGGGAGGCGTCGTCAAGCTCGGCTTGTACAGCGAACGTTCGCGCCATGTGGTGGCGCGCGTGCGGGATCATACCGCCGCCGCGTCGATTCCGGCCGATCTGGAGGGTATCCGCGCGTTTCGCGCGTCGGTGCTCGCCGCCGGCGAGGAGGGCGAATTCGCCCAGGTGTTGACGGAACCCGATTTCTATTCGGTCAGTTCGTGCCGCGACCTCCTGTTTCACGCGCAGGAGCACCGCTTCACGCCGATCGGGATCAAAACGATGATCGAAGGGGAAGGGCTGCGGTTTCTCGGTTTCGAGTTGGGCGGCGCGATTCTCGATCTTTACGCCCGCTGTGCGCCCGAGGACGCCGACAAGAACGATCTGTCGTCATGGGACCGGTTCGAGGCCGATCATCCGGGCCTGATCGGCGGCTACGTGTTTTGGTGCCAGAAACCGCACGCCGCCGGGTGAGCGCGCGGACCTATCGGTTTTTGGCGTGGTATTCCGGGTTCGGCATCATATCGAGGGCGTGCGCGACCCGGTTGGTGTAGTTGAAAAACGCCGCCGTGTCGGCGATGTCAAAAATATCCTGCTCCGTGAACCCCGCCTTGCGCAGCGCGTCGCGGTCGGCGTCGCCAACGTCGTGGGGGTCCTTCGTCAGTTTCCACGCGAAATCGAGCATGGCGCGCTGGCGGGGCGTCAGCTCGGCGACGCGGTAGTTCATCACCATCATCTCGCCCAGTTGCGGATCGCCCGACAGCTCGCGCACCGCCTGGCCGTGGGCGACCAGGCAGTAATAGCAATGGTTGGCAGAGGAAACGACCACCGCGATCATCTCGCGCTCGAGCTTGGTGAGTTTGCAGCGCTCTTCGTCGAGCATTAGGGTGTTGTAGAAGCGCGAGAACGCGCGGAACTTGTCCGGGTTCGCGGTGTAGGCGCGCAGCACGTAGGGAATCAACCCGAGCTTCTCCTGGCACTTGGCGAAGTATTTCTTGATGTCGTCTTCGAGCGTCGCCGGGTCGGGCAGCGGCGGCAGTTTGACGATGTGCTTGGGCTGGGGCATGGGGGCATCTCCGAAAGGGGAAGCGGGCGACGGAAGGCTACTCTATGGCCTTTCCCGCCCGGATTCACGCGCAAGACGCAAGGATCAGTGCACGTCCTTCTGCGGCTTCCAGCGGAGCAGATAGGCTTCGACCCGGTTGATGCCCATGTCGATCAGCAGGACGACGACTGACGTCAGCAGCAGGCCTGCGAACACTCCGGTGGTGTCGAACGTCCCTTGCGCCTGGGCGACCAGATAACCGATGCCCTGGGACGAGCCGATGTACTCGCCGACCACCGCGCCAACCAGGGCGAAGCCGATGCTGGTGTGGAGGCTCGAAAAGATCCAGGAAAGCGCCGAGGGGATGTAGACGTGGCGCAACAGATGGGCCTCGGACGCCCGCAGCATACGCGCGTTCTTGAGGATCACCGGATCGACTTCGCGCACGCCTTGGAACGTGTTGAAGAACACGATGAAGAACACCAACGTCACGCCGAGTGCAACCTTGGAAGCGATGCCGAGGCCGAACCAGAGGATGAAGATCGGGGCGAGGATGACGCGCGGCAGCGCGTTGAGGATGCGGATGTAGGGATCGAACACCGCGGCCAGAAGATCGACCCGCGCCAGCGCAAAGCCGGCGATCACGCCGCCGAGCGTGCCGATGACGAACGCCAGCAGCGCCTCGGTCAGCGTCACCGCCAGATGGCGGTAGATCACGGCCCGGGTCAGCCAGTCGGCGAGGCGACGGGCGATATCGGACGGGCGGCTGAAGAAAAAAATGTCAAGGACGCCAGTGTCGACCAGGAGCTGCCACAATCCCACGACGAAGAGGAAAAAGCCGATCTGGAGCGACAGCACCAGGGCCCAGTGATGGCCGCGGCGCCGCGGCGCGGCGGGCGCCGATTGAGGCGGGGCGGGGGTTATCGGTCGTGTCGTGTCGTCAGCCATCGCGTTCCTGCCGTTCGTGCTGGCGCCTGACTTCCTCGCGCAAATCGCTCCAGATGCGGCGATATAAATCGTCGAAGCGCGGGTCCAGCCGGATTTCGGCGACGTCGCGCGGCCGTTCCAGAAGCACGGGATAGACCCCTTTGACTCGCGCCGGGCCGGCCGAGAGCACGACTACCTCGTCGGCGAGCGCGATCGCTTCTTCCAGGTCGTGGGTCACGAACAGGACAGTTTTGTTCGAGCCCTGCCACAAGCCGAGAAGCTCGGTTTCCATCATCTGGCGGACCTGCACGTCGAGCGAGGAGAACGGCTCGTCCATCAGCAGGATGCGCGGATCGACGATCCAGGTCTGGGCAATGGCGACGCGCTTGCGCATGCCGCCGGAAAGCTGGTGGGGAAAACGGTCGGCGAACGCGGCGAGACCGACCCGCTGCAGCCAATCGCGCGCGCGGCGTTCGGCTTCGTCGCGGCCGGTGCCTTGGAAGATCGGACCGAGCATCACGTTGTCGAGCACCGTGCGCCACGGCAGCAGCGCGTCCTGCTGGAACAGGTAAGTGGCGTGGAGGTTAATGCCGCCGAGCGGCGCGCCGAAAATCTCGACCCGTCCCCGGTTGGGTTCGAGCAGCCCAGCGGCCGCGTTGAGCAGGGTCGATTTGCCGCAGCCACTCGGGCCGACCAGGGCGACGAAGCGTCCCTCGGGAATGTCGAGGTCGATGTCGGTGACCGCGAGGTGCGGTTCCTTGGACGGCGCGACGAATTGGATCGCGACGTCGCGAAAGGAAATCGCGCGCGAAGCGGACGTCATGCCGAAAACGGCCGCACGGCGCGGATTACGGTTTGACCCCGAGCTTTTTCATCGCCGCCTCGACGAACGCATTGGTGTAGGTCTGGGTCACGTCGATCTTGGCCTGGGCGACGCCGGCATCGAATTGGGCGAAAACGTCGTGCACCGCGACGGCGCCCTTGGCATCCATCAATCCGGTCTTGGAGAACATCGGAATCGAGTTCTTGACCGCGGCAAGGTAGAGGGCCGCGTCGCCGCCCTTGTAGTCCTCGGGCATCTTGGCGGCGATCTCCTCGGCCGAGTGGCCGTGGATCCACTGGAGCGTCATTACCATCGCTTCGGCCAACGCCTGGGCGCTCTTCGGATTCTTTTTTACCCAATCGACCGGAGCGTAGAACGAACCGCCGGGGTAATCACCGCCGAACGTCGCGCGCGTGTCCTGGGCGCTGCGGGTGTCGGCGAGGATGCGGAGATTCTTGTGCTTGCCCTGGAGGAGAGTGACCGCCGGATCAAGCATGACGGCGGCCTGGACCTGGCCTTGTTCCATGGCCGCGACCGAGGCCGAGCCGAGTCCGACGCCGGTCACGGCCGCGCTCTTGGGATCCTTGCCGGCCTTGAACAGCGCATACTTGAGGAAATAATCGGTCGCGGAGCCCGGCGCGCTGATACCCACGGTCTTGCCGACGAGATCGGCCACCGACTTGATCGCGTCCGTGTGTTTTGGCGAGACGACGAGGACCATGCCGGGGAACTGGTCGTAGACGACGATCGATTGCAGCGCCTTGTTCTTGGCGGCGAGGCGCACGGTGTGCTCGTAGTAGCCGGAAACGATATCGGCGCTGCCGCCGAGAACGGCGGTCAGCGCTTCCGATCCGCCCTTGAGCGCGATCATTTCCACCTCGACGCCCGCTTTCTTGTAGAAGCCGAGTTGATGGGCGAGAACGGTCGGGAGGTAGCAGATGCAGCTCGCGCCGCCGATGGCGAGCTTGACCTTGGGCAGGGTTTCGGCGGCGTCAGAGCCCGCGACGGTCAGTGAAAATCCGGCGGCCAGCGCAGCCGCCCGCGCGAGGCGGCGGAGAAAAAAGGTCATGCGACTTCTCCCCTGTTTGTACCTGGATCGCGGCCGACGCCGCGCGGATTTTTTGTATTGGCGTCCACTATGTCACTCCCGCCGGAGGCGGGCAATACGGGCCGATCAACGCCCGCACTGGCCGCGCTGGCGGAGCCAATGGTCGGCGAGCACGAGCGCCAGCATCGCTTCGCCGATGGGCACGGCGCGGATGCCGACGCAGGGGTCGTGGCGGCCCTTGGTCGAAACCGTGGTGTTCTTGCCCTGGACGGTGACGGTCGGCTGCGACAGCAGGATCGAACTGGTCGGCTTGACCGCGAAGCGCACGACCACGTCCTGGCCGGTGGAAATGCCGCCGAGAATCCCGCCCGCGTTGTTGGACAGAAACTTGGGCCGACCCTTGGCGCCCGCGCGCATGTGATCCGCGTTTTCGGGGCCGGTGAGGGCGGCGGCCGCGAAGCCCGCGCCGATCTCGACTCCCTTGACCGCGGGAATGCTCATCATCGCCTTGGCGATGTCGGCGTCCAGCCGGTCGAACACCGGCTCGCCCAGGCCGGCGGGCACCCCTTCGGCCACCACCTCGATCACCGCGCCGATCGAAGAGCCCTTCTTGCGGATGCCGTCGAGGTAGGATTCCCAGGCGCGCGCGGCGGTCGCGTCGGGGCAGAAGAACGGATTGCGCCCGACCTCGCTCCAGTTCCAGCGCTTGCGCTCGATCCGCTTGGCGCCCATCTGGACCAGCGCGCCGCGAATGACCACACCCTTCAAAACTTTGCGCGCGATGGCGCCGGCGGCGACGCGCACCGCGGTTTCGCGCGCGCTGGCGCGGCCGCTGCCGCGATGATCGCGGATGCCGTATTTCATCAAGTAGGTGTAATCGGCGTGGCCGGGGCGGAAGACGTCCTTGATCGCGTCGTAGTCCTTCGAGCGCGCGTCTTCGTTGAAGATCGC
>CAYPQV010000005.1:52686-57561 GCA_964412955.1 uncultured Hyphomicrobiales bacterium | reverse complement strand
AGACGTCCTTGATCGCGTCGTAGTCCTTCGAGCGCGCGTCTTCGTTGAAGATCGCTAGGCCGATCGGCGCGCCGGTGGTCTTGCCCTCGAACACGCCGGAGAAGATGTGAACCTTGTCGCGCTCGCGCCGCTGGGTGGTGAAGCGCGACTGGCCGGGGCGGCGGCGATCGAGATAGGGCTGGATGTCGGATTCGGCCAGCGCGATTCCGGGCGGCACCCCGTCGACGACGCCGCCGATGGCGGGACCGTGGCTTTCGCCGAAGGTGGTGACGCGGAACAGATGGCCGAAAGTGTTGCCGCTCATCGCTTCACACCACCGAAATGTCCGGCGCGTCCACCGCCTTCATGCCGACGACGTTGTAGCCGCAATCGACGTGATGGATTTCGCCGGTGACGCCGCTGGAGAGGTCGGACAGCAGGTAGAGCCCGGCGCCGCCGATGTCGTCGAGGGTGACGTTGCGCCGCAGCGGCGAATTGTATTCGTTCCACTTGAGGATGTAGCGGAAATCGCCGATGGCCGAGGACGCCAGCGTCTTCATCGGCCCGGCCGACAGCGCGTTGACCCGGATGCGCCGCTTGCCGAGGTCTTCGGCCAGATAGCGCACGCTCGCTTCCAGCGCCGCCTTGGCGACGCCCATGACGTTGTAGTGGGGCATGACCCGTTCGGCGCCGAAATAGCTGAGGGTCAAAAGACTGCCGCCGTCCGTCATCAGCGCCTCCGCCCGGCGGCAAACGTCGGTGAAGGAAAAGCACGAAACGTTCATCGTGCGCGCGAAGTTGTCGGGCGTGGTGTCGATGTAGCGGCCCTTGAGCTGGTCCTTGTCGGAATAGGCGACGGCATGAACGAGAAAATCGAGCCGTCCCCAACGTTCCGCCAGCGCGCGAAAGACCGCATCGAGCGACGCGGTATCGGTGACGTCGCACGGCAGCACCGCGTCGGAACCGATCCCCGCGGCGAGCGGGCGCACGCGCTTTTCCAACGCTTCGCCCTGGAAGGTGAAGGCCAGTTCGGCGCCCTGGGCATGGACCGCCTTGGCGATGCCCCAGGCGATGGAACGGTCGTTGGCGACACCCATGATCAGGCCGCGCTTGCCGCGCATCAGGCCGGAAGTCGCAGTCGTCATGGAAGCCCCTGAAATGGTGAAAACCGGGAGGGCGATGGTACACGAAAGGCCGACGCGCGCAAAACGAACCCGGCGCGGGCGACCCCGCGTCACCCGGGCCCCGGTACTCGGGCCCGGTCACTTCGAATCGTCGGAATCGGCCTTGGCCGCTTCGTCGCGCACCCGGTAGGGATGCCGGGCATTCCAGGCGCGGACGAATTCCACCAGTTCGGGATCGGATTGGGCGGGCAGCACCACCTTGAGAACGGCGAAGTGATCGCCACGCCGGTCGTCGCCCTTGGCGAGGCCCTTGCCGCGCAGGCGAAGCGTGGTGCCGGTGTTGGATCCCTCGGGGACGGTCACCATGACCGGGCCGTCGACGGTTTCGGCCTGGATCCGGCCGCCGAGGACCGCTTCGGCCAGAGTCACGGGAAGCTCGGCGTGGATGTCGTCGCCGTCGGCGCGGAAGAGGGGATGCGGATCGACTGTGATTTCGACCAAGGCATCGCCCGCTTCGCCGCCGCCGAGGCCGGGCATGCCCTGGCCGCGCAGGCGAAGAATCTGGCCGGAACGGGTGCCCGGCGGAATGGTGACCTTCAGGCGCTTGCCGTTGGTCATGCCGACGTTCTTGACCGTGCCCCGGGCGGCATCGAGGAAGTCGACTTTCAAGGTGTAATCGACGTTGGCGCCGTTGACCTTGATGCCCGCGTGCGCGTTGCGGTCGCGGAAGAAGCGGTCGAAGGGATTGCGCCGCGCGTGGCCGCCCGCCCCGGGCGAAGGCTTGCGTCTCTTGGGGGTGCCCGAGGCGTCGATCTCGCCGCGGTCGTAGCGTTCGCGCATTTCGGCGTTGGACAGCAGCGCGTAGGCCGCGCTGACGTGCTTGAACTTTTCCTCGGCGCGGGCGTCGCCGGGCCGGCTGTCGGGATGGAGTTCGCGCGCGAGACGGCGGTAGGAGGTTTTGATTTCCTCGGCGCTCGCACCGCGCTGTACGCCGAGCACCGCATAAGGGTCTTTCATGCGGCTACTTTAGCAACAACCGTCCGGGCGGAGCATCAAATAATGGCGAGCGCGAACGAAAGAGCCGGCCGAAACATTCGGCCGGCTCGATTACGCCGCGCGCGGACGGATCAGGGGACGATTTGCCAGGACCCGTTCGGTTGGCGGCAGGCGCGGCCCATGGCCCGTTCGGTGCGGCCCTCGACGGTGATGGTCTGCTCGAACTCGCGGCAATCCTGACCGGACGCCGACCGGTAGGTGCTGGTCGGCGTGTAGGTGCCCGTGTTGCCCGAATCAGGATTGCGCCAGGACGAGGTCTGTCCGGTGCGGTTGTTTTCGAGCGACGTTTGCGCGGTGCGCTGGGACATGGCCTTGTCGGCGTTGTCGAGGGACTTGCCGATTTCGCTGCCGAGCATGGCGCCGGCCAGCGTGCCGACCGCGATTCCGACCATCTGGCCGCGGCCGCTGCCGATCTGCGAGCCGATCAGGGCGCCGGTGCCGGCGCCGAGGATCGTGCCCATCGTCTGCTTGGGGTTGTCCTGCATGTTCTGGCAACCGGCGAGTAGCATCGCCGCCGCGGTCGCCAAGGCAATTCCAGTCGTTCGCATCGAAGGCATCTCCTGATTTTCGGCTCGCCGGGAACGGGAAAAGGGATTGGGTCGGGCTTGGATTAGATATAGGTTGAGCGTCGAATGTGGCAAATTTATGGGTCCCGGCGCGAGTCACAAGGGCGTGAAAAGACAAAACAAGTCAACGCGTTAAGCCAGGCGCTGTAAACGAGTTCCAAGATGAACGAGTCCAAACCCGAAAATCCCATCGAGCTGTTCCGCGCCTGGCTCCGGGAGGCCACCCAATCGGAGCCTTCGGACCCGACCGCGGTCGCGCTCGCCACCGCCGACGCGGACGGCAAGCCCTCGGTGCGCATGGTGCTGCTGAAGGACGTCGATGCCCGCGGATTCGTGTTCTACACCAACCTCGACAGCCGCAAGGGGCGGGAGTTGCGCGCCAATCCGCGCGCCGCGTTGTGCTTCCACTGGAAATCGCTCGCTCGCCAAGTCCGGGTCGAAGGCTCGATCGCGCCGGTTGCGGATGCGGAAGCCGACGCGTATTTCGCCAGCCGCGACCGTTCGAGCCGGATCGGCGCCTGGGCCTCGCGCCAGTCGCAGCCGTTGGAAAGCCGCTTCGCGCTCGAAAGGCGAGTCGCCGAATTCACCGCCAAGTTTCATGTCGGCAACGTGCCCCGGCCGGAGTTCTGGTCGGGATTCCGCTTGGCGCCCGAAGCGATCGAATTCTGGCAGGAACGTCCGTTTCGGCTGCACGATCGGACGGTGTATCATCGCCAAGGCGACGCCTGGACGACGATCAAGCTGTATCCTTAGCCGATGACAATGAAACCCACGCCATCACCAGTGTTCGGGAACGCGGAAAACATGCGCTTGATCCGGCTCGCGGCGCGCGCCTCGGTGGCGGTCGCGTCGCTCCTGATCGCGGCCAAGCTGGTGGCGTGGACATTGACCGACTCCGTCGGCCTGTTGTCGACGCTGATCGATTCGCTGCTCGATGTCGGTGCCTCGCTGGTCAACCTGATCGCGATCCGCCACGCCCTGACCCCGGCCGACGAGGAGCACCGTTTCGGCCACGGCAAGGCGGAAGCGCTCGCCGGTCTCGGGCAGGCGGCCTTCGTCGCCGGCTCGGCCGCGTTCCTGCTGGTGCAGGCGGGCGAACGCCTGTTTCGGCCGCGGGATCTTGCCAATATCGACATCGGCATCGCGGTGATGGTGTTCTCGATCGTCGTCACGCTGGGGTTGGTCATTTTCCAAAAATATGTCGCGCGGCGGACAAAGTCGCTCGCCATCGGCGCCGACTCGCTCCACTACGAAACCGACGTGCTCGCCAACGCCGGCGTCATCGTGTCATTGGTGTTGATATCCCAGTTCGGCTGGGTGGTGGCCGATCCGTTGGTCGCCATCGCCATCGTCGCCTATATCATCTGGGGCGCGTGGTCGATCGGGGCCCGCGCGCTGCACATCCTGATGGATCGCGAACTGCCCGATGCCGACCGCGACAAGATCAAGGCCATCGCCAAGTCCGATCCGGCGGTGCGCGGCGTTCACGATCTCAAGACCCGGTCCTCGGGCTCGCACGTGTTCATTCAGCTACACCTTGAATTGGACGGCAACATGACCCTGCACGACGTTCACGTGATCTCGGAGAACGTTATGAAGCGGATCATGGCGGTTTATCCCAACGCCGAGGTTATCGTGCACGAGGACCCCGAGGGGATAGTCGAACAGCGCGCCGTTTACAACTGAACGGAGGGCGTTGATGATTGGCGGAAATCAATCCGGTCTCGAACGGTTCATCTTCGCCGTCGCGCTGCTCGCATGCGCGGAAGCGGCCGGCGCGAGCGAATTCACGGTGCGCGAGGTCGAGATCGAGGATCGCAAGGCGGTCGTCGCCACGGTCGAAAGCGTGGATCGCATCGCAGCGCGCGCCCGTATCGGCGGAACCATCGCCAAGCTGACGGCGGACGAGGGCATGTCGGTGCGCCAGGGCGACGTGCTCGCGGAAGTGGTCGATCCCAAGCTCGCTTCCCGGCGCCAGGCGGTCGAGGCGCGAATCCAGGCGCTCGAATCGCAGAAGAAGCTAGCGCAAACGGTGCTCGAGCGCGTCACCAAGCTGCGCGAAACCGGCGCGGCGGCGCAATCGCGCCTCGACGAAGCGACCACCGGCCTCCGGGTCGTCGACCGCGACCTGGCGGCGATGATCGCCGAGC
>CAYPQV010000005.1:0-52586 GCA_964412955.1 uncultured Hyphomicrobiales bacterium | reverse complement strand
GCGACCACCGGCCTCCGGGTCGTCGACCGCGACCTGGCGGCGATGATCGCCGAGCGCAAGGTCGTCATGGAGCAGCAGGCCGAAGGGGCGGTCCATGCCCCGACCGACGGCCGCGTGCTTGCGGTGCCGGTGACCGGGGGCGCGGTGGTGTTGCCGGGCGAAACCATCGCCACCATCGCCGCCAACGCCTACATCCTGCGCCTGCACCTGCCCGAACGGCACGCGCGTTTCCTGCGCGTCGGCGACGAGGTGCGGGTCGGTTCGTCCGCGCTCGATCCGGCCGAGCGCACCGACCCCGCGCGCGACGGGAAACTGCGGACCGGCCGTATTTTCCAGGTCTATCCCGAGCTTCACCAGGGGCGCGTGGTCGCGGACGTGGAGGTCGAGGGCCTCGGCGATTATTTCGTCGGCGAGCGGGTCGCGGTCCATGTCGCCACCGGCAAGCGGCGCACGTTCGTGGTGCCGCCCGAATACCTGTTCCGCCGCCACGGACTGACCTTCGCCAAGCTCGCCAACGGGCGCGAGGTCGTGGTGCAGCCCGGCTTGTCCACCGACGGCGGGGTCGAGGTGCTGTCCGGCCTCGCCGAAGGCGACGCGCTCGTCAAGCCGGGGGCGCGGCCGTGAAGCTGGGCCTCTCCGGCACCATCACCCGCGCCTCGATCCGCTCGCCGCTCACGCCGCTCGCTCTCCTGGTGGCATTCGGGCTCGGCCTGCTCGCGCTCGCCGCCCTGCCGCGCGAGGAGGAACCGCAGATCGTGGTGCCGATCGTCGATATCCAGGTCGCGGCCAACGGCCACAAGGCGTCCGACGTGGTCAAGCTGGTGACCGAACCGCTCGAGGACATCGTCAAGGGGATCAACGGCGTCGAGCACGTTTATTCCCTGAGCGAGGACGATCAGGCCGTCGTCACCGTCCGCTTCCAGGTCGGGACCAGCGAGGATGCGGCCCTGATCCGCGTGCACGACGAAATCCGCGCCAACATCTGGCGCATCCCGATCGGCGTACCCGAACCGCTGATCGTCGGGCGCGGAATCAACGACGTGCCGATCGTGACCTTGACGCTCTCGCCCAAGGGCGATACCGAGCGTCGCTGGGACGACAACGGATTGCGCAAGGTCGCGGACGACCTGATCCATCACCTGACCAAGGCGCCGGACGTCGGCCTGGTGTTCGTCGTCGGCGGGCGAGTGGACCAGATCCGCGTCGAGCCCGACCCGGAACGGCTCGCGCTCTACGGCGTCACGCTCGCCCAGCTCGTCGACAAGGTGCGCCACGCCAACCGCCGCATGATCATCGGCCAGATGCGCGAGCGCGGCCGGGCGCTGCCGGTGCTCGCCGGCCAGACGCTCGACGGCCAGCCCGACATCGGCCAGCTTCTGATCACCAGCCGCGACGGACGCCCGGTCTACGTCAAGGACGTCGCCCGGGTCGTGATCGGCGCCAAGCCGGAGGAAAGCCGGGTGTGGCATCTGGTCAAGATGGCCGACGGAATCTTCGAGCGCCGTCCCGCCGTGACCCTCGCGGTCGCCAAGCGCAAGGGCGCCAACGCGGTCGCCGTCGCCGACGCGGTGTTGCGCCAGTTGGAAACGGTGCGCGGCTCGCTGATCCCGCCGGAAGTCGATGTGACGGTCACGCGCGACTACGGCGCGACCGCGACCGAGAAGTCGAACGAGTTGCTGTTCCACCTCGCGCTCGCCACCGTGTCGATCGTCGTTCTGGTCGGCGTCGCGCTCGGCTGGCGCGAAGGCGTCGTCGTCCTGATGGTGGTGCCGTCGACCATCCTGCTCACCCTGTTCGCATCGTGGCTGATGGGGTTCACCATCAACCGCGTCAGCCTGTTCGCGCTGATCTTTTCGATCGGCATCCTGGTCGACGACGCGATCGTGGTGGTGGAAAACATCGCCCGCCATTGGGCCATGAACGACGGCCGCGACCGCGTCCGCGCCGCGATCGAGGCGGTCGCCGAGGTCGGCAACCCGACCATCGTCGCCACGCTCACCATCGTCGTCGCGCTGCTGCCGATGATGTTCGTTTCGGGGCTGATGGGGCCCTACATGAGCCCGATTCCCGCCAACGCGTCCGCCGCCATGCTGTTCTCGTTCTTTGTCGCGGTGACGATCACGCCGTGGCTGGCCCTGTTGCTCAGGCGCTTCGCGCCGGAACGGGAAGGCGGACACGGCCAGGAACACGCCGGGCGGCTCGGCGCGCTTTACCGCCGTATCGCCGCGCCGCTGCTCGCCGAACGGCAACGGACGAAGCGGTTCCTGGCGGCGGTGGCGATCGGGACCGTCATCGCATGCGTGCCGTTCGCCACCCGGCACGTGACCGTGAAGCTGCTGCCGTTCGACAACAAATCCGAGGTCCAGGTGATTTTCGACCTGCCGGAAGGCAGCGCCATCGAGGCGACCGAGCGCGCCCTGATGGCCGCCGCCGACGCCGTGCGCGCCGTTCCCGAAATCACGCATCTCCAGCTGTACGCCGGCACCGCCGCGCCGTTCAACTTCAACGGCCTGGTCCGGCACTATTACCTGCGCCGCCAGCCGTGGCAGGGCGACATTCAGGTCAACCTGAAACCCAAGGGCGAGCGGGCGCGGCAAAGCCACGCCATCGCCCTCGACATCCGTCAACGCCTCGCGGCGCTGCCGGAACTCGCCGGAGTCGAGTTCAAGGTCGCGGAGGTGCCGCCGGGGCCGCCGGTGATCGGCACGCTGATGGCGGAAATCTACGGCCCCGACGCGGAAACCCGGCGCGAGGCCGCGCGGCGGGTGCGCCGGGCATTCGAGGCGGTCGATTTCATCGTCGACGTGGACGATTCCTTCGGTACGCCGCCCGAGCGTTTGCGCATCGAGATCGAGCAGGAGAATCTCGAATACCACGGCGTTCAGGAGCAGGCGCTGTACGACACCCTGGAAGCGCTGCTCGGCGGCGTGCGGGTCGGCTATTCCCATCGCGGGCCCGGCATCAACCCGGTCGAGATCGCGGTGCGCCTGCCCAAGGAAGCGCTGGTGCCGACGGAACGGCTGCTTTCCACCCCGATCGCCGCGCCGGGCGAGGCCGCCGACACCGGCGCCAACGTCGAGATCGGCGACGTGGTGCGCTTGCGGCGCGAACGGGCCTCCTATCCCCTCTACCGCCGCGACGGGCGGTTCGCCGATTACGTGACGGCGGAACTGGCGGGGCGGTTCGAGGCCCCGATCTACGGCATGCTCGCGGTCGGCGACCGGCTCGCCCGCGCCGAGTGGGCGGGTGCGGGCCGGACGGGAGATATCCGGTTGCACGGCCAGCCGGTGGACGAATCCAAGGTCACGCTGCTGTGGGACGGGGAATGGGAAATCACCTACGTCACCTTCCGCGACATGGGACTCGCGTTTGCCTTCGCCCTGTTCGGGATTTACATCCTGGTCGTCGCCCAGTTCGGCAGCTTTTTGCTGCCGCTGGTCATTCTCACGCCGGTGCCGCTGACCTTGATCGGCATCGTCTTCGGCCATTGGCTGTTTTCGGCGCCGTTCACCGCCACTTCCATGATCGGCTTCATCGCGCTTGCCGGCATCATCGTCCGCAATTCGATCCTGCTGGTCGATTTCATCCGCAGCCGCCAGGGGAAGGGCGCCGCCTTGCGCGACGTGCTTCTGGAGGCGGGCTCGATCCGCATCAAGCCGATCGTGCTGACGGCGGCCGCGGCGATGACCGGCGCCGCCTTCATCCTGCTCGACCCGATTTTCCAGGGGCTCGCCATTTCCCTCGTGTTCGGGCTCGCCTCGTCGACCGCGCTGACCATGCTGACGATCCCCGCGCTCTATGTCTGGCTGCGCGACGACGGCCGGCCGATGGGCGGCGCGCGATGAACGCGGAAAATCAGTCCGAGGCGATCGCCTTCCTGTCCGAGCCGTCATCCTACGGCGCGGGCGTCGCCGAGGTGCGCCGGATCGAGACCCACATCTCGGTCATCTTTCTCGCCGGCGCGCGCGCCTTCAAGCTGAAAAAAGCCGTGCGCTACCCCTATCTCGACTTTTCGACTCTGGCGAAGCGCCGTGCCGCGTGCGAGGCGGAAATCGCCGTCAACCGCCGCGCCGCGCCGGCGATCTACCGGGGCGTGGTGCCGTTGACGCGCGCGCCGGGGGGAGGGCTCACGCTCGGCGGCCCAACGGCTTGCAAAGAGGGTGAGCCGGTCGAATGGCTGGTGGAAATGGCGCGCTTCGACGAAGCGACGCTGTTTGACCGCCTGGCGCGCGCGGGCGCGCTCGATCGCGGCCGGATCGAGGAGCTGGCGGAAACGGTCGCCCGCTTCCACCGCGACGCCGAGGTTCACCGGGAGGCGGATTCGATCGCCGGTTTCGCGCAAACCATCGCCGGCAATGCCGCGAGCATGTCCGGTCCCGCCGCCGGCGCGTTCGACGCGGCCGAAATCGAACGCCTGCGGCAATGGTCGGAGGCGCGCCTGGCGACGCTGCGGGGCCCGCTGGAGCGCCGCCGCGACGGGGGCAAGGTGCGCCGCTGCCACGGCGATCTCCACCTCGGCAACATCTGCCTGATCGACGGTCACCCGGTGCTGTTCGACGCGATCGAGTTCAATGAAACCTTCGCCGTCATCGACACGCTCTACGACGCCGCCTTTCTGGTGATGGACCTCGACCATCTCGGCCAACGGGTGTTGGCCGGGCAGTTCCTCAACCGCTACCTCGACGCGACCGGCGACGAGGAGGGCGTGGCGGCGCTGCCTCTGTTCCTGTCGCTCCGCGCCGCGATCCGCGCCCACGTGGGTGCGACGGCATCGCGCGCGATGACGAACGCCGACCAGGCTCGCGCGCGCCTGGGGGAAGCGCGCCTCTATTTGCGTGAAGCCTTCGCGTACCTCGCGCCCGAGGAACCCCGCCTGATCGCCGTCGGCGGGCTTTCCGGCAGCGGCAAGTCGCGGCTCGCGAGCGCGCTCGCCCCTTGGCTCGGGGCGGCGCCGGGGGCGCGGGTGGTGCGCACCGACGTGATCCGCAAGCAGTTGGCGGGCGTGGACTTGCACGACCGGCTCGGCCCCGAGGGTTACACGGCGGACATGACCGCGCGCACCTACGCCGAGATGACCAACCGCGTCGAGGCGGCGTTGCGCGGCGGCCGCTCGGCGGTCGCAGATGCGGTGTTCGCGGCGCCTTCGGAACGGGAACGCATCGCTTCCGTCGCGCGGGCCCGCGGGGTGCCGTTCGACGGGCTCTGGCTATCGGCCGATCCGGCGATCATGGAACGGCGCGTGACCGAACGGACGGCCAACGTATCGGACGCCACGGCGGACGTGCTTCGGCGGCAAATGACCTACGATCTCGGCGATGTGACCTGGACCCGGATCGACAGCGGCGGCACGCTGGAAGAGACCTTGCGCAAGGCCTTCGCCGCCCTGGGATTGTCCGATCGCGTCGGCAATGCGCTTTGAAACTTCCGGCGGTCGGCTTATATTCCGATCAAGCAGGGCGGGGGACGAATAAGGGGGTAACCCATGGCCATCAGATCCATTCTTGCCGTCGTCAACGGCACCGAGTTGTCGCATCCGGCGCTCGACGCGGCGTTCGTGGTGGCGCGCGATTTGTCCGCCCACCTCGACGTGCTGCATGTGCGCGGCGATCCGCGCGACGCGGTGCCGATCCTGGGCGAGGGCGTGTCCGGCACCCTGGTCGAGGAGATCATGGACGTCGCGGAAAAGGAGTCGCGCGAACGCGCCGCTCGCGCGCGGGCCATCTACGACGATGTCGGCAAGAAATACGATTTGCCGGTGGTCGAGCGTCCGGCCCCGGGCCGGGCATCGGTCGGGTGGATCGAGGATACCGGGCGCGAAGAGGAAATCGTCGCCCGACGCGGGCGCCTGACCGGATTGATCGTGCTGTCCCGTCCGACGCCCGAAAGCGACGTCGGCACGACCATGACGCTGAACGCGACCCTGTTCGAAACCGGCCGTCCGGTCCTGGTAATTCCGCCCAATTACGACGGCGGGCCGATCGGCACCAAGATCGCCATTTCCTGGAACGGCAGCAAGGAAGCCGCGCGTGCCATCGCCGGGGCCAACGTATTCATCGAGCGCGCCAAGGAAGTGACGGTGGTGACGGCGACCGGCGAAACGCCCGCCGCCCCGGAAGTGCCGGAAATGCTCACCTATCTCGGCTGGTTCGGCGTCCAGGCCTCGACCCACAATCTGCCGCTCACCGGGCGGATCGAGGGCGAGGTCCTGTTCAAGGATTGCCTCCAGATCGGCGCCAACATGGTGGTGATGGGGGCTTATACCCGGAACCGGCTCCGCCAGATGATCCTGGGCGGCGTGACCCGCTACGCCCTCGACAACGCGACCGTGCCGCTCCTGATGGCGCATTAGGGCGGGCTTTTCGACGCAGGGTCAGGGGCTTGATTTTCCCGCTCTTTGGGGCAGTCTTTTCCGTCCGAGGCCGTCTGAACGGAGCCCTGGGATGAGCGGGATGCCAACTGGAATCGAGCGTCGGTGGTTTTTGATCGCGGGCCTGGCGTCAGCCGGGTCCTTAAACATATCCGCGTTCGCCCGCGCGGAGACCGCGCCCGGGCCCGGCCGATTCATCGAATCCCTCGCCGACAAGGCGGTCGCCGCCTTGACCGACAAGAACATTTCGCGCGAGGAGCGCGTTCGCCGCTTTCGCGTGCTGCTCAACGACCATTTCGCGGTGGAAATTATCGCCCGCTGGGTGCTCGGCCGTCCGTGGGCCACGGCGAGTTCCGACGAACGCGCCGAGTATCTTCGCCTGTTCGAGGATTTGATCGTCTACAGCTACGTCGATCGTTTCACCGAATATGCGGGCGAAAAGCTGGAAATCGCGCGTACCGTCACGATCGACGGCGGCGACACCATGGTGTATTCGTCCATCGTGCGCGGCAACCAGCCCGAGCCCGTCGAGGTGGATTGGCGGGTGCGGACGCGCGATGGAAAATTCAAGATCGTGGATGTGATGGTCAAGGGCATCAGCATGGGCGTGACCCAGCGCCAGGAATTCGCGTCCGTCTTCAACCGCAACAACAACAGCATGGCCGCCTTCCTCGCCGAGCTGCGCGAACGCGTCAGGAAAGGCGCCTGACGCGCGATCTCCGCGCGATCCGCGCCATGCCCATCGCGCCGTGAACGTCTCCATGCCCGCATCCGCCGTCGAAACGCCGTCGGGCAAGGACGCGGCGTACGAGAATTTTCCGGTCGGCTCGATCCTGCTGCCGGCGCGCTTGCGCCCGCACGTGGCGGTGTTCTACGCCTTCGCCCGCGCCATCGACGACATCGCCGACAATCCCGACTTGGCCGCGGAGGAAAAAGTCCGCCGCCTGAACGGCTTCGCGGAAGCGCTTGCCGGGCGCGAGCGGGACCCGGCGTTCGCGACCGCGCACCGCATGCGCGCGAGTCTGGACGCAACCGGCGTGCCGCTCCGCCATTGCCTCGACCTGATCGCCGCCTTCAAGCAGGACGCGACCAAGCTGCGGTACAAGGATTGGGACGACCTGATGGGCTATTGCATCCTGTCGGCGGCCCCGGTCGGGCGCTATCTGCTCGATCTGCACGGCGGCTCGCGCGACGGCTACGGTCCTTCGGACGCGTTGTGCATGGCGTTGCAGGTGATCAACCATCTGCAGGATTGCCAAGCCGACTACCGCGCCCTCGATCGGGTGTATCTGCCGGGCGATTGGCTGGCGGCGGAAGGGGCGCGGGTCGAGGATTTGAACGCATCCGCCGCTTCGCCCGCGTTGCGCCGGGTGATCGACCGGGCCCTGGACGCGACTAATGGCCTGATGGTCGAGGCGCGACGCTTGCCGGCTGGACTCGCCAGCCGCCGGCTGGCGATGGAATCGGGAGCCATCGTCGCCATCGCCGAGGCCCTGGTCGCGCGCCTCGGGCGCGAGGATCCCCTGGCGCGACGGGTGCAACTCGGCAAGCCCGCGTTCCTCGTTTGCTGCTTCAGGGGTGCCGTCGCCGGTCTACTGTTGTGAGCGCGCTCGACGTCGCGGGCGGACTCGCGCTCGCGGCCTGGGCGTGGCTGCTCGTCGCGCGCGGCGGATTCTGGCGCGCCGATCAGCGCTTGGGCGACGCCGGTTCGGAGCCTGCGGCCTGGCCCGAGACGGTCGCGGTGATTCCGGCGCGCGACGAGGCGGCATCCGTCGGCCGCGCGGTCGAGTCGCTGCTGCGCCAGGATTACCCGGGTCGCTTGACGGTCGTGCTGGTCGACGACAACAGCCGGGACGGCACCGCCGACGCGGCCCGCACGGCGGCGGCGGGCGCGAAGGCGGCCGAACGCCTGCGGGTGGTGGCGGGCGCGCCGCTCGCGCCCGGCTGGACCGGCAAGCTGTGGGCCGTGCATCAGGGCCTGGCCGAGGCCGCGCGGTTTGCCCCGAACGCGGCCTATGTGTTGCTGACCGACGCCGACATCGTGCACGAGCCCGCCGGTCTCCGCCGCCTGGTCGCCAAGGCGGAAACGGAACGGCGCCGTCTCGTTTCGCTCATGGTCAAGCTCCGCTGCGAGGCGGGTTGGGAAAAGCTGCTGATACCGGCGTTCGTGTTCTTCTTCCAGAAGCTCTATCCGTTTTCGTGGGTAAACGATCCGAACCGGCCGACGGCGGCGGCGGCCGGAGGCTGCATGCTGGTGCGAAGGGACACGCTTTCGGATATCGGCGGGGTCGAACGCATTCGCAATCGCCTGATCGACGACTGCGCGCTCGCGCGCGAGATCAAGGCCCGGGGGCCGATCTGGCTCGGCCTCGCCGAGCGTACCTTGAGCCTCCGTCCCTATGACCGGCTCGGCGAGGTGTGGCGGATGGTCGCGCGCTCGGCCTTCGAACAGTTGAACCGATCCGTCCTTGCCTTGGCTGGCACGCTGGTCGGCATGGTCGTGCTCTATGTTGTGCCGCCGGTGGCGGCGGTTTATGGAGTGGCGGCGGGGGACGGGTTTGCCGCGCTTTTCGGCGTCGGCGCCTGGGGCCTGATGGCGGCGGCCTACGCGCCCACGGTGCGGCTGTACGGGCTCGCGCCGGCGTATACTTTGACATTGCCGCTCGCAGGCGTGCTGTACGCGCTGATGACGCTCGATTCGGCAAGGCGTCATTGGGCGGGCAAGGGCGGCGGCTGGAAGGGGCGGTCCTATTCATGACGGAACCGACGGACAAGGCCGCGCTGGACCGCCTGGTGGAATCGGTGGTCCGCCGTTCGGGCACTTCGTTCTATTGGGGCATGCGCGTGCTGTCGCCGGAGCGGCGGCGCGCCATGTACGCCGTCTACGCCTTTTGCCGCGAGGTGGACGACATCGCCGACGGCGATCTGCCGGCGGCGTCCAAGGCCGCCCGGCTCGACGACTGGGCGGACGAAATCGGGCGCCTGTATCGGAGCCGCCCGACCGAACCCATTGCGCGCGCGCTCGCCGCGCCCGTCGCCTCGTTCGGCCTCGCGGAGCGCGATTTTCTCGCGGTGATCGAGGGCATGCGCATGGACGCGGCCGATCGGCTCCGCTTCGCCGACTGGTCCGCGCTGCTCCGTTACTGCGATTGCGTCGCCTGCGCGGTCGGACGGCTCTCCAACCCGGTGTTCGGAATCGAACGGACGCTGGGCGATCCGCTGGCGAAGGCGCTGGGCGAGGCGTTGCAGCTGACCAACATCCTGCGCGATTTGGACGAAGACGCGGAACGCGACCGGCTCTATCTCCCCGCCGATTTGCTCGCGCGCCACGGAATCCCGGGCGCCGACACGGCCGCCGCGCTGGCGCATCCGGCGATCTCGGCGGCCTGCGCCGAAATCGCGGACCTCGCCCGCGCGCGGTTCGCGGAGGCGCGCGGCCTTCTCGCCCGGATCGGCGCGCGCGAGCGCAAGCCCGCGGTGCTGATGATGGAGGCGTATTGGAGCACCTTTCGCCGTCTCGTCGCGCGCGGGTTCACGCCGCCGCGTCCCGCCGTTTCGCCGTCGCGCTGGGAAAAGGCGTGGATCGTGCTGCGTCACGGATTGGGGTGAGCGATGGCCGGGACCATCCATATCGTCGGTGCCGGGATCGCGGGGCTTTCGGCGGCGGTGGAATTGACCGGATCGGGCACGTCGGTCGTCGTGCACGAAGGCGCCGGTCACGCGGGCGGGCGCTGCCGTTCGTTCCACGACGATACGCTCGGCGGGCTGATCGACAACGGCAACCATCTGCTCCTCAGCGGCAACCGCGCCGCCGTCGCCTACCTGGAACGGATCGGCGCGCGCACCTCGATGCACGAAGCGGACGCCGTTTTCCCCTTCCTCGACGTGCGCAGCGGCGCGCGCTGGGACATCCGGCTGTCGCCGGGGCCGTTTCCGCGCTGGGCGTTTTCGGCCGCGACCCGCGCGCCGGGGACTTCGGCGCTGGATTACCTGCGCGGGCTCGGGCTCGCCTTCGCCGGGCAAAAACTGACCGTGGCCGAGGCGCTCGGCCTGCCCAAGGGATCACCGGGGCGCGAGATGTTCTGGGACCCGCTCGTCATCGCGGTGCTGAACGCCGAGGCGGACGAAGTCGCGGCGACGCTGCTGTGGGCGGTGCTGCGCGAAACGGTCGGGCGGGGCGCGCGGGCATGCCGGCCGTTGATCGCGCGGCGCGGATTGGGGCCGAGCCTGATCGAACCCGCGCTCGCGTATCTCGCCATGCACGGCGCGCGCGTGCGTTTCAACGCGCGGCTCCGTACCGTCGATCTGGTGGATGATCGCGCGCGCGCGATCCGCTTCGCCGATGGCGACGTCGCCCTCGGTGAAGGCGATTCCGTCATCGTCGCCCTGCCGCACGGCTTGATCGGCGAATTCCTGCCCGGCATTCCGACGCCGGAGGGAGCCCGCGCCATCGTCAACGCCCATTTCCGCGTTCCAATGCGCGAAGGAGCGCCGCGCTTGCTCGGCCTGGTCGGCGGCACGGCGCAATGGATATTCGCGCGGGACGGCATTGCTTCGGTCACCGTCAGCGCCGCCGACCGGTTGGCCGAGGAAGACACCGAAACGATCGCGGCCAAGGTGTGGGACGATGTGCGCCGGGCGCTCGATCTCGGGGCGGCCGCCATACCCGCGCACCGGATCGTCAAGGAAAAGCGCGCCACTTTCGCCCAGACGCCCGCCAATCTCGCACGCCGCGCCAAGACCCGGACGCCCTGGCGCAACCTGTTTCTTGCCGGGGATTGGACCGACACCGGCCTGCCCGCGACGCTGGAGGGGGCCATCCGCTCAGGCGTCGCGGCCGCCCGGGCCGCGCTTCGATCGGGCGCCCCTTGAAAAACCGGGCGGTATTTGACACAAAGCCGTGCCGACGGGAGCGGGGTTCGGTCCCCGGAACCGAGATAACTCTTTGACAAACATGGACGTTATGCACGGGACGCTGCCCGCCTCCGCGCCCGAGGATGCCGCTCAAGCGATTCCGCCCGCGCGCGACGAGGTGGAACGCACGCTCGGCGAATCCCGCGCCTGGCTCGCGAGCCGCCAGGCGGGCGACGGGCATTGGCTGTTCGAGCTGGAAGCCGACGCCACCATTCCGGCGGAGCTGATCCTGCTCCACCATTACCTCGACGAGATCGACGACGCGCTCGAACAAAGGCTCGCGGTCTACCTGCGCCGCATCCAGGGCGCGCACGGCGGCTGGCCGCTCTTTCACGACGGCGATTTCAACATCTCCGCCTCGGTCAAGGCGTACTATGCGTTGAAACTGGTCGGCGATTCCGTCGATGCGCCGTACATGCGCCGCGCGCGCGAGGCGATCCTCGCCCACGGCGGCGCGGCCAAGGCGAATGTCTTTACCCGCATCGCGCTGGCGATGTTCGGGCAGGTCCCGTGGCGCGCGACGCCCCTGATCCGGGTCGAGGCGATGCTGCTGCCCAAGTGGTTCCCGTTCCACGTCGACAAGGTGTCCTATTGGTCGCGCACCGTGATGGTGCCGCTGTTCGTGCTCGCCACCCTCAAGACCAGGGCCCGCAACCCGCGCCGGGTCGATATCCGCGAATTGTTCGTCGTGCCGCCGGAACATGAACGCAATTACATGACCAATCCGACCGGCAGCCGGATCGGCGACGTCCTGCTGGTCCTCGACCGGATCGGGCGGTTCCTGGAACCGCTGTTTCCGAAGTTCCTCGAACGGAAGGGAATCGAACGCGCGATGGCGTTCGTCAAGGAACGCCTCAACGGTGAGGACGGTCTCGGCGGCATCTTTCCGGCGATGGCGAATACGGTGATGGCCTACGACGCGCTCGGTTATGCCAAGGACCATCCCGACGCGGCGATCGCGCGCGAGTCGATCGCCAAGCTGCTGGCGCACGGCAAGGATGAAAGCTATTGCCAGCCGTGCCTGTCGCCGATCTGGGATACCGGGCTCGCGCTGCACGCGGCGATGGAAGCCGGTCGGCACGCCGATTCCGGAACGGTGGCGCGCGCCGCCGACTGGCTGGCCGAACGCCAAATCCTCGACGTCAAGGGCGACTGGGCGGCGGCGCGGCCGGACGTGCGCCCGGGCGGCTGGGCGTTCCAATACCGCAACGACCATTATCCCGACGTGGACGACACCGCGGTGGTGGCGATGGCGCTGCATCGGGCCGATCCGCACAAGTACCGCGAGCGCATCGCGCGCGCCGCCGAATGGATCGTCGGCATGCAGAGCGTCAACGGTGGCTGGGGCGCGTTCGACGCCGACAACACCCACTACGTCCTCAACCACATTCCGTTCGCCGATCACGGCGCGCTGCTCGACCCGCCGACCGCCGACGTGAGCGCGCGCTGCGTCGGCTTTCTCGCCCAGATCGGCTACGGCCGCGATCACCCGGCGATGGCGCGCGGGCTCGAATACCTCCGCCGCGAGCAGGAGCCGGACGGGTCCTGGTTCGGCCGCTGGGGCACCAATTACATCTACGGCACCTGGTCGGCGCTCGCCGCCTTCAACGCGGCGGGCGAGGATATGACCGCGCCGCACATCCAAAAGGCGGTCGAATGGCTCAAATCGCGCCAGCGCGCCGACGGCGGCTGGGGCGAAGACTGCGCGACCTATTGGACCGAGCGCAAGACGGAGGTCAAGGCGAGCACGCCGTCGCATACCGCCTGGGCGGTGCTCGGCCTGATGGCGGTGGGCGAGGTCGATTGCCCGCACGTCGCGCGCGGCATCCGCTATCTGCTCGCGGCCGAACGCGAAGGCGGCAAGTGGTCGGAGAAGCTTTACAACGCGGTCGGGTTTCCGCGCGTCTTTTTCCTCCGCTATCACGGCTATAGCGCCTATTTCCCGCTGTGGGCGCTGGCGCGCTACCGCAACCTGGCGGCGGCCAACGCCCGCCGCCCGGCCTACGGGCTGTAAGCGCTCCATGTCGAAGTTATGCGTGTCGGGGTCATAACCGGCCTTGCCGCCGAAGCCGACATCGTCTCGGAACACGCGCCCGAGAGTGCCTCCCGCATCGCCGTTGCCGGGGCTTCCGCCGCGCGCGCGGAAAAAGCCGCGCTTCGTCTGATCGACCAGGGTTGCGGGGCGATCCTGAGCTTCGGGGTCGCGGGTGGGCTCAACCCGGCGCTTCAGCCGGGAACGATGATCGTCGCCGACGCGCTCGTCGGCGCACGGCGTTACGCGACCGACGCCGGGTGGCGGAAAGCGGTCATGGCGGCGCTCGCCGGTTCCGGCGCCGTGGCCGAAGGGGCGATCTACGGGTCGGACGCGCCGCTGCTGACCGTGGAGGCGAAACGGGAATGCGCCGCGCGCACCGGCGCGGTCGCGGTCGACATGGAAAGCCTGGGCGCGGCCGAGGCCGCCGCCGCGCGCGGCGTTCCGTTCCTCGCCATCCGCGCCATCGCCGACGATGCTTCGCGGACCATCCCGCCTTGGGTCATGGATGCCATCTTGCCGGACGGCGGCCTGGCGCCGGGCGTGGTCCTGCGCGCGCTGCTGCCGAGGCCGTGGACGGTGTGGGGACTGATCGGGCTCGCGCGCGACCAGGGTCGCGCGCTCGGCGCCTTAGGCCGCGTCGCTTCGCGTCTCGGCCCCGGATTTGGACTCGCGCTTTAGCCGCTCGACCAGGTTTTCAAACACGAATTCGGCCGGACGCTGGCGGTCGAGCGGGATTTCCGGGGCAAGCGGCCCCTCGGTCCGGAAGCCCTTGAGGAACACGGCGAGCGCCTTCAACGGGTGCGAGACGGTGTCGGTGACGGCGGTCGGTTCGTAGCCGCAGTGGACCATGCAGTCGGCGCATTTTTCGTAATTGCCGGTGCCGTAGGAGTCCCAATCGGTCGTGTCCATCAGCTCGCGGAAACTCCGGGCGTAGCCTTCGCCGAGCAGGTAGCACGGCTTCTGCCAGCCGAACACATTGCGGGTCGGATTGCCCCAGGGCGTGCAGCGGTACGACTGGTTGCCGGCGAGGAAATCCATGAACAAGGTCGATTGGCTGAAGCGCCAGCGGCTGCCGCGCTTCCTGCCGACGCGGAAGATTTCGCGGAACAGGTTCTTGGTGCGCGCGCGGCCGAGGAAATGCTCCTGGTCCGGCGCGCGCTCGTAGGCGAAGCCGGGCGAAATGGTGATGCCCTCGACGTCGATTTCGTTGATGGCGAAATCGAAGAAGTCCGCCGCCTGTTCCGCGGTGACGTGGTCGAACAGCGTGCAGTTGACGTTGACGCGGAAGCCCTTGGACTTGGCGAGGCGGATAGCGGCGACCGCGCGCTTGAACGTGCCCGGCTGATCGACAGCGCGGTCGTGTTCCGCTTCCAGGCCGTCGAGATGGACGGAGAAGGTGAGATAGGGCGACGGCGTGAACAGGTCGAGTTTCTTTTCCAGCAGCAGCCCGTTAGTGCAGAGATAAACGAATTTCTTGCGCGCGACGATGCCGGCGACGATCTGGTCGATTTCTCGGTGCAGCAGCGGTTCGCCGCCGGGGATCGAGACCACCGGCGCGCCGCATTCGTCGACCGCCCGCAGGCATTCGTCGACGCTCAAGCGCCGGTTGAGGATTTCGTCCTCGTAGTCGATTTTGCCGCAGCCCGGACAGGCGAGGTTGCAGCGGAACAACGGTTCCAGCATCAGCACCAGGGGATAGCGCGCCTCGCCCTTGAGCTTTTTGCCCAGGATGTAGGCGCCGACCCGGATTTGCTGGATCAATGGAACGGCCATGACGGGATGCGTATCAGATCCGATGCGCGGGCCGAGCGGCGTTTTCGGTCAGCGCCGCCGGCAGCTTGAAGACGATGTTTTCGGCGGCGCCGTCGAGTTCGTGGACGTGGGTGCGGCCGAAATCGCCGAGACGGCGGATCAGCGCCTGCACCAGTTCTTCCGGCGCCGACGCCCCGGCGGTGATGCCGACCGTACGGACGTTCTCGAGCCACGCGGGATCGAGCGCGCCGGCGTCCGCGATCAGGTAGCTGGGAATGCCCGTTTCGGTGCCGATTTCGCGCAGGCGGTTGGAGTTGGAACTGTTCTTGGCGCCGACCACGAGCAGCAGATCGACCATGGCCGCGAGATCGCGCGCCGCCTGCTGGCGATTCTGGGTGGCGTAGCAGATGTCCTTCACGTCGGGGCCGACGATCTTGGGAAAGCGCCGCTTAAGGGCGGCGATCACGTCGCGGGTCTCGTCCACGCTGAGGGTGGTCTGGGTGACGTAGGCAAGGCGCTCCGGATCGCGCACCTCGAGGCGGGCGACGTCGTCGGCGTTGGTGACCAGCAGGACGCCGCCCGGGATACGGCCCTGGGTGCCTTCGACCTCCGGATGGCCGGCGTGACCGATCAGGATCACCTGGCGGCCCTTGGCGGCGTGGTTCTGGCCTTCCTTGTGGACCTTGGAGACCAGCGGGCAGGTGGCGTCGATCACCGGCAGGTCGCGGCGGTTGGCTTCGTTCTCGACCGCCTCGGCGACGCCGTGGGCGCTGAAAATGGTGACGCCGCCCTCCGGGATCTGGTGCAGTTCCTCGACGAAGACCGCGCCCTTGGCACGGAGCGATTCCACCACGTGCTTGTTGTGGACGATTTCGTGGCGTACGTACACGGGTGGGCCGTATTGCTTGAGCGCGCGTTCGACAATCTCGATGGCACGTTCGACCCCGGCGCAAAAACCGCGCGGGCGAGCGAGATATATGTCGAGATCGCGGAAAGATTCGGACGAGGTCATGGTCGGCGGTAAGATAGGCATTTCGAGCCGGTGGGGAAAGGGCCGTTTGGCGGCATTTCCCGACTTGGCGCGGGGATTTGGCGGACCTGAGGGACTCGCATGGTCGAAAAAGCGCTGGTAACGGGGGCGACCGGGTTCGTGGGCGCGGCCGTCGCCCGCCGGCTGCTTGCGGAAGGATTCGCGGTCCGAGTCCTGGCGCGCAAGGCGAGCCCGCGCGCGAATCTGGAAGGCCTCGCGGTCGAAGTGGCGGAAGGCGACCTGACCGATCCGGCGTCGCTCAAGCGCGCGGCGGAAGATTGTTCGGCCGTGTTTCACGTCGCCGCCGACTATCGCCTGTGGACGCGCGATCCGGCGGCGATGTTCCGCGTGAACGTGGAAGGATCGGTCGCGCTGGTGCGCGCGGCAACGGCGGCGGGCGCAGCGCGCATCGTCTACACTTCCAGCGTCGCCACCCTGGGCATTCCGGGCGGCGGGAAGTCCGGTGACGAAACGACGCCGGTCGCGTTCGCCGACATGATCGGTCCCTACAAGCAATCCAAGTTCAAGGCGGAGGAAGCGGTGCGCCGCCTGATCGCCGAGGAGGGCGCGCCGGTGGTGATCGTCAATCCGTCGACCCCGATCGGCCCGGGCGACGTGAAGCCGACGCCGACGGGCCGCATGATCGTCGAGGCCGCAAGCGGGCGCATGCCGGCTTTCGTCGATACCGGACTCAACGTGGTTCACGTGGACGACGTGGCGGCGGGCCACCTGCTCGCGCTGCGGCGGGGGCGGGTGGGGGAGCGTTACGTGCTCGGCGGCGAGAACATGGGGTTGGGCGAGATTCTCGCCGAGATCGCCCGCCAATGCGGCCGGCGGCCGCCGACGGTCCGCATTCCGCACGGGGCTATATACCCGGTCGCGGTGCTGGCGGAGGCCTGGGCCCGCCTGATCCCCTCGGCGGGGGAACCGTTCGTCACCGTCGACGGCCTCAAGATGGCGCGCAAGAAGATGTTCTTTTCGAGCGCCAAGGCCGCCCGCGAACTGGGCTATGCCGCCCGGCCGGCGGCTCGGGCGCTGTCCGACGCGGTCGCTTGGTTTCGCGCCCACGGCTATCTCGGGTGAATCTTGTCGGGCGGGTCGCGGGCGGATATTGTCCCGCCCGCGGGTCACGCAAAGGAACATCGCGCACCTCATGAAAGCCCTGATGCTCGCCGCCGGGATCGGCCGCCGTCTCTACGGCGACGACCGCGCGCAACCGCCCAAGGCGGTATTGGAATTCGGCGGCAAAACCCTGCTCCGCCGTCACATCGAAAACCTCAAGGCGTTCGGCGTCGAGGAACTGGTGCTGGTGCTCGGGCACCGCAAGGAAGAAATCCTCGCCGAAGCCGACGCGGCGAGCGCGCCCGGTTTCGTGCGCTGGCTCCACAACCCGCGCTATCGCGGCGGGCCGGTGATTTCGCTCTGGACCGCGCGCGAATTGCTGCGTTCCGGCTCGGACGTTCTGTTCATGGACGCCGACGTGCTCTACCACCCGGAACTGCTCGGTCGGCTGCTGCGCTCGCCCCACGAAAACTGTTTCATCTACGACCGCGATTTTGAGGCGGGCGACGAGCCGGTCAACCTGTGCCTCGAAGGCGGCCGTCCGGTCGAGTTCGGCAAGAAGATTTCGGGGGCGTTCGAAACCCGCGGCGAGTGGCCCGGATTCCTGCGTCTATCGGCCGCCATCGCCGCCAAGCTCGCCGACGCGGTCCAAACCTACATCGACCGGGCCGACATGGCGGCGGCCTATGAACCCGCCATGCGCGACGTGCTGCTGGCCGAACCGGCCGGCACTTTCGGCGCCGAGGACGTGACCGGGATTCCCTGGATCGAAATCGATTTTCCGAGCGACCTGATCCGCGCCGAGCACCACGTGCTGCCCTTGATCGGGAAACCGATCGAGGAACTTCAAGCGACGAAAGGCGCGCGGACTTCCGCCCGGCGCTGATCACACCCGGAAGACGTATTCCTTGCCCTTCTCGCGGTCGATGTCGGGCGGATAGCTCTTGTGCTTGTCGGCGTAGTATTGCGCCATGTGGTCGCCGGCGGAGAGCTTGTTGTAGGTGGCGTAATAGAGGCGGCGGATTTTGTCGCTCATATTCGGCTGCGACTGGTGCGGCGCATAGCAGTCGAAGAAAATCATGTCGCCCGGCCTGGTCGGCACGTGGATGAACTTCATCCCCGCCATGTCGGCTTCGGTCATCGGCTCCCACGAGCGGAACAGGCCGCGCTTATGGTGGCCCTCGACGACTTCCAGGCAGCCGTTCTCGACCGTCGCTTCGTCGATGCCGACCATGACGCTGATGAAAAAATCCGCGTATTTGTCCCAACCGGCCTGGGAGTCCTGATGCGGCTTGAAGCCGTCGCCGCCCGGCATCTTGAAGTTGACCTTTTCCTTGAACATGACGGCGGGTTCGCCCAGCAATTGCCCGACCGGTGCCAGCAGCGCGTCGCCCAGTTCCTTGAACCCGGGGTGAAAGGGGCGGATATTCTCGATCCGGCTGACGAGCCTTTGCGACGGATCCTTGAGGCTTTTCTCGTGATAGACCCACTGCTTGCCGGATACTTCCGGCATGGTCGCCAGTTCGTCGGTCCATTTCTGGAACAGTTGCGCGTCCGCGGCCGGGAAGGCTCCGTGGACGACGAGCGAGCCGGCGTTGTGGAAATGGTCGATCTGAGCCTGGGTGAGCTTGGGCGCGCGCAACATGAAAGGGCTCCGTGGGTGGAAATCGGCGCGGATCATAAGGACGCGCCGCCGGTTATTCAACCGGTCCGGCGCCGGCCCGGCGCTCGAATTACATGAAAATAGCTAACAATCGCGCCTGCGCATTGAAGATAGCCTCGCGATTGACTAAAAACCCCGGCATGCAAACCCAGACCAAATCCGCCCTTCCGGGCCACCCCTCCAAATTCCGCCAATTGCGGGAACTGATCGCGTCGCCCGCCCTCGAATTCCTGATGGAAGCCCACGACGGCTTGTCGGCCAAGATCGTCGAAGAGGCGGGCTTCAAGGGCATCTGGGCCTCGGGGCTTTCCATGTCGGCGGCCCTCGGCGTGCGCGACAGCAACGAGGCGTCGTGGACGCAGGTGCTGGAAGTGCTCGAGTTCATGGCCGACGCGACCTCGATTCCAATCCTGGTCGACGGCGACACCGGCTGGGGCAACTTCAACAACATGCGCCGTGCGGTGCGGAAGCTCTGCGAGCGCGGCGTCGCGGGCATCTGCGTCGAGGACAAGCTGTTTCCCAAGACCAATTCGTTCATCGGCGAAGGTCAGCCGCTCGCCGACGTCGAGGAATTCTGCGGCAAGATCAAGGCCGGCAAGGACAGCCAGACCGATTCCGACTTCCAGATCGTCGCGCGCGTCGAGGCGCTGATCGCCGGTTGGGGCCTGGACGAGGCGCTCCGGCGCGCCGATGCCTACCGCGCCGCCGGGGCGGACGCGATCCTGATTCATTCCAAAAAGTCCACCGCCGACGAAATTCTCGCCTTCGCCCGCGAGTGGAACAACCGTTGCTCGGTCGTGATCGTGCCGACCAAGTATTACGCGACGCCGACCGACGAATACCGCCGGGCGGGCATTTCGGTCGCGATCTGGGCCAACCATAACCTGCGCGCGTCGATCGCGGCCATGCGCGAAACCAGCCGCCGCATCCGGCGCGAGGAATCCATCGCCGGCGTGGAGAAGGCCGTCGTCAGCGTGCAGGAGGTTTTCGAGCTGGCCGGCAACGAAGAACTGGCCGAGGCCGAAAAACGCTATCTGCCGGCCAAGGGGGGCGAACGCCGCGCCGTGCTGCTCGCCGCCAGCCGGGGCGCGGCGCTCGGGAAGCTCACCGAGGACCGTCCCAAGTGCATGATCGAGGTGCGCGGCCAGCCGCTGCTCAGCCGGTTGATCGGCACCGTGCGCGAAGCCGGTATCCGCGACATCACGGTGGTGCGCGGCTACAAGAAGGAAAAGATCAACTTCCCCTCGGTGTCCACGGCGGACAACGACCTCTACATGACCACCGGGGAAGCGGCGAGCCTCGCCTGCGCCGTCGACCGGCTCGGCGGCGAATGCCTGGTCGCCTACGGCGACATCCTGTTCCGGCATCATATCCTCGATCAGTTGTTCGCGCATCCCGGCGACATCGTCGTCACCGTCGACGCCCTATGGCGCGAGCGCGCCTCGAACGCCAAGGACTGGGTGCGCGATTTCGCCGAATGCTCGCGCCCGTTCCGTTCCACCTACCTCGACGACGAGCCCGTCCACCTTCGCCGCATCGCCGCCGACGTTCCGGCCGACAGGATCGCGGGGGAATGGATGGGACTTGCCAAGCTGAGCGCCCGGGGCGCGGAGCGGGTGCGCGAAACCCTCCACGCCATGCGCCGGGACGGCACCCTGGGTCGAGCCGGGCTCCCCGACCTGTTCACCCGCATGGCCGAAGAAGGCGCGACCATCCATGCGCTCTATGTGACCGGGCAGTGGCTGGACGTGGACGACGCCGCCGATTTGGCCGAGGCGGGTAAGTTCCTGTGATCCGCGCTGAATCGTTTCTGACCGAATCGCTGGCGGCCGGCATCGACTTCTACAGCGGCGTGCCGTGCTCGTTTCTGACCCCGATCATCAACCGCACTATCGACGACGCGCGCCTGACCTATATCGGCGCCGCGAGCGAAGGCGAGGCGATCGCCGTTGCCGCCGGGGCCTGGCTCGCGGGGCGGGGCACTGCGGTGATGTTCCAGAATTCCGGCCTCGGCAACGCGGTCAACCCGCTGACGTCGCTCAACCATCCTTTCCACATCCCGACGCTGCTGATCTGCACGCGCCGCGGCGCGCCCGGCCTCAAGGACGAGCCGCAGCATGAGCTGATGGGCCGCATCACGGCGGCGCTGCTGCATACGATCCGGATACCGCACCGCCCGTTTCCCCACGAAGAATCCGGCATCGCCGCCGCGCTGGCCGAAGCCCGGGAAACGATGCAATCGACCCGGCTTCCGTTCGCGTTCGTGATGGAAAAGGGCGACGTCGCCGACGAAAAACTCGCCGCCCGGCCGCCCGTGCCCAAGTCCCCGGGCGCGCGGCACGACCGCCGCGCGAACGGAACACGACCGACCCGCTTTGCTGCCCTCGAGCGTCTGCTCGGCGAGATTCCCGACGCGGCGGCGGTGGTCGCGACCACGGGCAAGTGCGGCCGCGAATTGTTCACGCTCGCCGACCGGCCGCAGCATCTGTATCTGGTCGGCTCGATGGGCTGCGCGTCGGGCGTCGGGCTGGGGATCGCGCTCAACGCGCGCCGCCCGGTGGTGGTGCTCGACGGCGACGGCGCCGCGCTGATGAAGCTGGGGACGCTGGCGACCATCGGCGCTTACGCCCCGGCCAACCTGATTCACGTAGTGCTCGACAACGCGACCCACGATTCGACCGGCGGCCAGCCGACCGTCTCGCCGATGGTGGATTTCGCGGCGGTGGCGCAGGCGTGCGGTTATGCCCACGCCCACGCCGCCGATGACCTCGACGGGTTTGCCGCCGCGCTTAAGGACGCGTTCGCGGGGTCGGGGCCGCACCTGATCCATCTTCGTATCGCACCCGGCTCGCACGAGCCGCTCGGTCGCCCGACCGTGGCGCCGCCCGAGGTCGCGCTGAGGTTCAAGGCGTTCCTCGCGGCCGGAAACCATCGCCCATGAGTCACGACACCTGGATTCACCACGTGGCGCGGGTCGTTGTTCGCCCGCTCGCCAGGACCGCCGTCACGCCGAACCAGTTGACCACGGTCCGCCTGGCGACGGGGATCGCCGCCGCCGGAATTCTGGCCGTCGGTCGCGATCCGTGGCCGGACGTGGGGGCGGGAGTGTTCATGCTGGCGATGGTGCTCGACCGCGCCGACGGCGAACTCGCGCGTTTGACCGGCAAGACGAGCCCGTTCGGGCATACATACGATCTCGCCGCCGATGCGCTCTGCAACGCGTTGATCTTCGTCGCGCTCGGGGTGGCCTTGCGCGACGGCGTGTACGGTTACTGGGCGATCCCGATGGGGGCCGCGGCCGGTCTCGCGGTCGCGGCAATTCTGGGCATGGTGGTGCGAATCGAGAAATCGGAAGGCGCGCGCGCCGCCGAACTCGGCGGTATCGCCAAATTCGATCCGGACGACGCGATGCTGGTGGTGCCGATCGCGGTCTGGCTCGGCGGCGCGTCGATTTTGCTCGCCGCCGCGGCGGTCGGCGCGCCGCTGTTCGCGATTCTGTTCGCGTGGAAATTCCGCGCTCAATTGTTCGGGCGGTGAGTCAGGTCGCGCGTTGGCGCAATCGGATCAGCGTCACCAACGTCCATAACCCGTAGATTCCGGCGCCGGCGCCGCACAGCAGGAAGAACGGTTCGAGCCAGCCGAGCCAGGTGATGGGCGCAATCAGGTAGATGCCGTCCTCCAGCTCGAAGCCGGCGAAACCGGGATAACCAGTCGCGTCGCCGTTCACGAGTTTGGCCGCCTTGTCGATGCCGAGATTGAGAAACATGGCGGCGACGGCGACGGTCGCGCCGATGGCGCCCAGCACGACGGCCCAAATGCCGAGCGCGCCCGATTGCAGCCCCCAACCGATCCCGAAAAAAAGCGCCGCGTAACTGACCGCGCCGGAAACGTAGTCGAGATAGTAACCGAGCCGGGATTTCATGTTCTTCTGACGCGCGAGTTCGCCGTCGAAGTGGTCGAGAAAGCGCGCGAGCACGAACAAGCCCGCGCCCCAGTTGGCGGACGCGGTATCGCCCGCCGCCAGCAGGCCCGCGCCCGCCAGCGCGACGATCAGGGTGAAGACGGTGAGTTGATTGGGCGTGAGCGGCGTGCGCGCGAGCGGTCGTACGAGCACGCGGGCGATACGTTGGTCCCAGGGCGGGTTTTTCATTTCGGTTCGAACACTCGGCCGTTCCGGCCCTCCTGTCAAACGCTGGAATCATCGCCCCCCGCGAGGTAGACCCCTTGCCGGGGTGGAGACGGGGGCTTTATATCCGTGCGGACCTCGTTCCTGAAATGACGACTTCATGAGCATCCCCCTGGCCGAATTTTCCCACCGGGCCATCCGGGCCTTGGTGCTTTTTTGCGGCCGCCGCGCCAAGAGCGTGCTCGCGGCCGCGCTGTTGCTGACGGCCGTCGGCGGTACGTATTTCGCGGTTAATTTCCGCGTCAATACCGATACCACCGACATGCTCAACCCGGAGCTTCCGTTCCGGAAACTGAGCGGGGAGGTGAGCCGCGCCTTCCCGCAGTTCTCCGACAACATCCTGGTGGTGGTGGAAGGCGATACCCCGGACCTCGCCGACGCCGCCGCGCTGGCGCTCGCGGCGCGTCTGCGCGGGCGGCCCGAGTTGTTCGGCCGCGTCATGGATCAGGCGGGCGATCCGTTTTTGCGCCGTCATGGGCTGCTCTACAAGTCGATCGAGGACCTGGGCGACCTCGGCGACCGCCTGGCGCGGGCGCAACCGTTTCTCGGCGCCCTGTGGCGGGACCACACGTTGCGCGGGCTCGTCGCCATGCTCGATCTCGCGGCCGAAGAAATTCTGAAGGACCCCGCGGCCGCGCCGATCGACATCGGATCCGCGCTCAACGCGATCGCCGACGTGATCGAGGCGCAGCGGGACGGGCGCTTCAAGCAGGTGTCATGGCAAGACGTCATGTCGGGCGAGGTCTCGGCGCCGAAGGACCGCCGCCGCTTCCTGCTGATCCAGCCCGCCCTCGACCACGCTTCGCTCGCGCCCGCGGGCAAGGCAATGGGCGAGTTGCGCCGCATCGCCCGGGAAGCGGGGCTGGTTCCCGAACGCGGCGTGAGCGTGCGGTTGACCGGTTCCGCCGCCTTGAACCACGAGGAATTGAAGGCGGTCGAATCGAGCGTGGGCTTGGCGTCGTTGCTTTCGTTCGCCGTGGTCGCGGCCATCGTCTTCGGCGGCCTGCGATCGTTTCGGATGGGCATCGCGATCGTCGTCGCCCTGGCGATGGGGCTGGTGTGGACCGCCGCCGCCGGCATTGCCCTGTTCGGCGAATTGAATCTGCTGTCGGTCACGTTCGTGGTCTTGTTCGTGGGCCTGAGCGTGGATTTCGGCATTCATTTCTGCCTGCGCTTCGTCGAGCGCCGGGCCCGGGGGGAACCGCTGGTAACCGCGCTCGCCGACGGCGGCGGCGACGTCGGCGTTGCCCTGGCCTTGAGCGCGCTCGCGACCGCGATCGGTTTTTTCGCCTTTGCGCCGACCGATTACCGCGGCCTCGCCCAATTGGGGGTGATCGCCGGGGTCGGCATGTTCGTCGCCCTGGTCACGAACCTGACCGTGGTGCCGGCCTTGATCGCGCTGTTCGGCACCGGCGCGCGCCTCGCCCGGCGGTTTTCGGTCGTGCCCGGGGTTCCCGATGCCGGCGGGAAAAGCCGCCCCTTCTGGAACGGCTTGATCCGCCATCACCGGGGGCTGGCGGTCGCGCTCGCGGTCGTGGCGGCGGCGGGCGGCGCGGCGGCGAGCCGGACGACGTTCGACTTCGATCCGCTCAATCTCAAGGCCCCGAAGGCGGAATCGGTCCGTGTCCTGCGCGCCTTGCAGGACGACGAACAGGCCGGGCGCTACGCGGCGACCGTGCTGGCGAGGAATTTGGCCGAAGCCGAGGCGCTGGCGCGGCGGTTCGCCGAGTTGCCCGAAGTCGACGAGACGCGTTCGATCCTGGATTTCGTGCCTAAGCGCCAGCAGGAAAAACTCGACCTGATTGCCGACATGGCGTTGTTTTTGATGCCCGCCTTGGAAGGGGAAAAACGCGCCGACCCGCCCTCGGAACCCGAGCTGCGCAAGGCATTTCTCGGACTTGGCGACCGCCTCGAGCGCTTGGCCGCGATTCCGAACAGCGCGGCGGCGGCGGGCGCAGGTCGCCTCGCCGGCTTGGTGCGCGGTCATGTGTTGGCATCTTCGGGCGGCGGGGCGGAACGCTGGCGCGACCTCGAGGTCCGCTTGCTTGCCGCCCTGCCGGGCCGGCTCGAAGTCCTTAAACAGGCGCTCGCCGCGGGGCCGGTCGCGCTCGCCGACGTTCCCGAGGAGCTGAGGCGCCAATACGTGGCGCCGGACGGCCGTGCGCGCCTCGAAATCGTGCCGCGCGACGATCTTCGCGATCAGGACGCGCTCCGCCGCTTCGTTGCCGCGATCCGCGTCGTGACGCCCGAGGTCACCGGCTCGCCGGTCGTGTTGTACGAAAGCGGCCGGGCGATCGTCGGTGCGTTCGAGGACGCGACCCTTCTCGCCCTGGCGGCCATCGTCGCGTTGCTGTATGCGACCTTGCGGCGGTTCCGCCACGTTTTGCTCGCCCTGATACCGGCGGCGCTGGCGACGATCCTGACCGGCGCGTTCTCGGTATTGGCCGCCGTTCCCCTCAACTACGCCAACGTCATCGTTCTTCCGCTGTTGTTCGGGATGAGCGTGGTGTACGGAATCCATCTGGTGCTGCGCGCGCGCGAGGCCGAGAACTTGGCGGCGGCATTGGCCAGTTCGACGCCGCGGGCCATGGTCCTGTCGGCGGCGACGACGATCGCCTCCTTTGCCAGCATCGCTCTGGCCGAGCATTGGGGCATGGCGAGCCTGGGTATTCTGCTGACGGCGGCGATGGTCCTGACGCTTGCCTCCGCCCTCGTCGCCTTGCCGATAGTGATGGCGGCCTTCAGGGATCGCTACGAAACGCCGCCCGTGTGAGTTAGGATCGCTTTATGTCCGCCAGCCCGGTTTTCCCGTTAATTCGCCGAGTCTCGCGCCCGGTAACCGACGTGTTGGTGCGGCTTCCGGTCAGCGCCAACCAGGTGACCGCGGTTTCGCTTCTCTTCGGTCTGGGCGCGGCCTGGGCGTTGACACTGGGTTGGTGGGAATCGGATCTCGCCGCCGGGGCGTGCTTGTTCGTCGCCTATGTCCTGGATAATTGCGACGGCGATATCGCGCGGCTTAAAAACCAATGTTCCCGTTTCGGCATGTATTTCGACAGCTTCGTCGATTGGGCCGTGCATACGGCTTTTTTCGTGGGCTTGGGTGTCGGGGTGGAAGCGGCGACCGATGAGGCGATCTGGCTGTGGCTCGGTCTGGCGGCGGGCGCGGGTGGTACGTTTAACTATGCGCTCGGCTTCATGTTCGACGCGCCCGATCAGGCGCCGGAACACTCCCGCCGCCCCGCGACGATCGGGGAGTGGCTCCTGTTCGCGTTCCGCGAACTGACGCGGGCCGACTTCTGCTTCATCGTGCTGGCGCTCGCGGTTTTCGACGTGTTGTGGGTGCTTCTGCCGGCGGGCGCGATCGGGGCGCAGGTCTATTGGGTAACCGCCCTGTTCAAGCGATCGCGGGAATATCACGTATGAGCGGGAAACGGCGTTGCCGGAGATTTCCAACGTGCGCGCATTGAAATTCCTCTATGTTGCGGTCGGGGTCGCGTTGTTGGCCGTCGTGTTCGCCGAGGTCGAGTTTTCCGAGGTCTGGTCGCGCGCGGTCCTGGTCGGGGCGGGCGGCATGGTCATCCTGATCGCGCTTTATGCCTTCGGATTCCTGATCGATTCGTTCACCTGGCAGATGGCGATGGCGGGCGTGCCGCTGAACGCGCGCTGGCTGTGGCGCGCGTTCAAGGTGCGGATGGTGGGCGAGGTGTTCAACAACGTCATGCCTGCGGCCGGCATGGGCGGCGAGCCGGTCAAGGCGATGCTGCTCAACAAGCACTACGGCCTTGGCTACCGCGAGGGCACCGCCTCGATCATCCTGGGACGGACCATCAACATGGTCTCGCAGTTGTTGTTTCTGGCGGTCGGTTTCGCCGCGGTATGGGTGTCCGATCTGCCGGTGCATTTCAAGGGGCTCGCCGTTGCCGGGCTGCTGGCTTTCGTTGCCGCGACGGCGATCTTCTTCTATGCGCAGCGCCTGCGGATCGCTTCATTGACCGGAACGTGGCTCGGGCGCTGGCGACTGCTGGAGCGGATCAACGACGTGCTCCATCACATCCGGGACATGGATGAGCGCTTGATCCATTTTTACACCCGGAATCGCGGCCGGTTCATGGCGGCGATCGCGCTCGCGTTCCTGAATTGGGCGGTAGGGGCGGTCGAAATCTACGTCGCGATGATCTACCTCGGCCACCCGGTATCGTTCGTCGATGCCTGGATCATCGAATCGGTCGCGCAATTGGTCCGGTCGGCGGCGTTTTTCATTCCGGCCGCGGTCGGCGCCCAGGAAGGCGCGTTCCTGCTGGTGTTTTCGGTGATGACTGGCGGGCCGGCGCTCGGCGTCGCCATGGCGCTGGTGCGGCGGGCGCGCGAGCTGGTGTGGCTGGCGCTGGGCGCGGCGTTCGGCGCGGTTTACGCGGCGCGGCGGGCGCGGTGAATTACGCGGGATCCGCGCCGAGCTCGCTGGCTTTACGGTTCAAAGTCGCGACCAGTGAATCGACGCCCGCGTCCCTCAACTCGCGGGAGAATTCCGAGCGGCGCAGGGCCAGTTCCGAGATGCCCTTGTCGACAATCACGTCAACCACTTTCCAGGCGTCGGTCCCCTTTTTCATGACATAGGTGATTTCGACCTTATGGCCGTCGGATTCGACCAGGCGCGTATCGACCAGGGTGGTGTTTTGCGGGCCAGGACGTTCGTCCAGGGTTTCAAATTTTTCGCCGGCGAATTTCTTGAAGTTCTTGGCGTAGGTCGCGACGCTGAAGCGGGTGAAGGCGGCGGCAAGGGCCTCGTGCTGGGCCGGCGTCGCCTGACGCCAATGGGCGCCGGTCGCGACCTGGATCATGACCGGCAGGTGAAAGGCGCGCGTCACAACCGGTTCCAGGCGACGGGCACGGCCGGCATGGCCGAGGGCGGGGCCTTCCTTCATGACGGCGATGAGTTGGGCGTGAAAGTCCTCCACCACGCCGCGTGGCGTATTCGCTTGGGCCGAGCCCGGCGCGGGCGCCAGGGCGCACAGTACGACCAGGACCGGCAGAACCCGGCGCGCGATTGAAGTCGCGACCCACACGTCCGTCATGCGTTAGTTAGAGGTTTTCGGGGTGGACAGCAGTTCGTCGGCCTTGCTGTTGAGAGTCTTGATCAGCCCATCGACGCCCTGGTCCTTGAGGATGCGGGCATATTCGGAACGGCGGACCGAAATCTCGCTGATCCCCCGGTCGACCACGACGTCGATCAGATACCAGCGCGACGAGAACTGCCGCGCGACATAAGCGATTTCATTGGTCGATTTGTCCGGTTTGGTCAGCAACGTTTCGACGATGCGCGTATTTTGCGGTCCTTCCCGCTCCCCGACGACCTTGAAGGTTTCTCCGCTGTAGCCATCGAAGAGGGTCGCGAGCGTGCTGATATTCATGCGCCGGAAGGCATTGACCATGTCGTGGCGCTTGTCGTCGCCGGTCTCGGCCCAGGCGGCGGCGGTCGCGATCTGGGTCATAAGCGGGATATGGAACGCGCGATCGACGATCGGGTTCAGGCGCTCGAAGCGGCCTCGCACGCCGAGGGCTTTGGCCTCCTTCATCACCTCGACCAGGGCGCCTTGAAATTGGGCGACCACGGCCTGCGGCGAATCCCCGGAAATAGCGGGAGTCGGAGCAATCCAAGCCAGGCCCAAAAACGCGGCCCAGACCGCACCCTTCAACGTGAACCGTGGAAACATCGCTGAATTCCCATGCCGATTCGGCATTCCTAGCTTGAATTGCAAGCAAACTCAACGAGTTCGATGAGTGTGGGAAAAATGCAACAGGGCTTCCCCATAGTGGTGCGCCCCCGTTGCGACATCTTCGAAGTTTACGTAAAAACAACGATATCGGATCGATGTGACAGAGACGCCGGTTCGCCGGCGGCGAGTTTCGCGCGCGACGATGCCCAGGACAAAAAACAACTTAAGAGCAAGGACTTAACTTCCGTGACCCCCATCAATTCGTTGCTGGCCTCTGCGTGCGCCGTCATCAGGTTCGGTCTTTTCGCCGCCGCCGTCGTTTTCGGCATCGCCGGCCTGCACGCACCGGCGCGCGCCGGCGAGATCACGCCGGACGGCATCGCCGCAGCCGCCACCCTGTCGATCCCGGAGGTCGCACAGGCTTCCCAGGGCTCGGGCGCCAAACCCGTCGACGACGACGTCAACGATCCGCTCGAGCCGGTAAACCGGGCCATCTTCGCGTTCAACGAGGTGTTTCTCGACTATCTGCTCGGGCCGATCAGCCAGGTTTACGAGGAAGTCCTGCCAGCCGTGGTGCGCGAAGGCCTTCGCAATATCCTCAACAATCTCGCGACCCCGGTCGTGCTTGCCAATGACGTCTTGCAGGGTGAACCGCAGCGCGCCTTGGAAACGCTCGGTCGCGCCGTGGTCAATTCCACCGTCGGCATGGGCGGTCTGATCGACGTCGCGGGAGAGCTCGGCGTCAAGCGCCACAGCGAGGATTTCGGCCAGACCCTGGGTGTGTGGGGTGTTGGAGAGATGTTCTATGTGGTGCTGCCCGTTCTCGGCCCCTCCAATCCGCGCGATGCGGTGGGCAAGCTTCTGGTTGACGGTTACTTCGATCCGCTCGGCCTCTATTTCGCCAACACCGATCGCGACGTCGAAAAATGGACCCGCACCGCCGTCAAGGGCATCGACGAATATTCGAATGTTCGCGGCGACCTTGAGCAGGTCAAGAAGACCTCGATCGATTATTACGCCGCGATCCGCAGCCTCTATCGGCAGAAGCGCGCCACCGAAATTTCCAATGGCCGCGACCTCAAGCTGCCGCCGATCCCGGACCTCGGCTTGATCGAGCCGGATATCGCCCCGCCGGAGACGGCAACCACGCCGGCCAAGCCCGAACTGCCGCGCGAGGCCGGCGGCTCGGACCAGATTTCGTATCGGTTGGTCCACCCGGATCAGGTCACCAACCCTGATTCTCCCCGCGATTAAAAGCCTACCCGGGCGCTCGGATTCGTGCGCTTCGGCAGATGGCTGCGATTATGTTAAGCGATTGATTTTGCTTGTATAATTAATTGATTTATTGACTCTAATAAACACTTGGTCTAAAGTGCTCGCGGATCGGGGCCCTGATGGGACCGATCGCCTTGAGGCCCGACCCTAGGGTGGGCCGCTCCGGCTTATCGCTTCCGAAGGAGGATAGCCAATGATCGCATCAACCCAAACGACGTGTAATCCCTAGCGACGCTTTCATTGGGAATTGCCCATCCGGAGTGTGTTCCGGAGGGTGATTCGTCGCCATCCGCCGGTGGGGCGGGGCGCGCTGAAACCGGATCATGAGGGAGACATTCAATGCCTGTTACCGCCTTGACCTTGCCCGTGGTTCCGCCTGACAGCGGATTGCAGGGCTATCTGCGCGAAATCTGGAAATTCCCGATCCTTGAGCCGCGGGAGGAATATATGCTCGCGCGCCGTTACCGCGCGCGCGGCGATGTCGATGCCGCGCACCGGCTGGTCACCAGCCACCTGCGTCTGGTCGCGAAGATCGCCATGGGCTATCGCGGCTATGGGCTGCCGCTCGCCGATTTGATGTCGGAGGGCAATATCGGCCTGATGAAGGCCGTTAAGAAGTTCGAGCCCGAGCGCGGCTTCCGACTCTCGACGTATGCGATCTGGTGGATCAGAGCGGCAATCACCGAATACATCCTGAAGTCGTGGTCGATGGTCAAGATGGGCACGGTATCGGCGCAGAAAAAGCTGTTCTTCAGCCTGCGCGGGATCAAGAACAAGCTCAAGGTCGCCGATAACGCCGATCTGTCGCCGGAAGTCGCCAAGCGGTTGTCGCGCGAACTCGGCGTGCCGGAAGGCGATCTCGTCGCCATGAACCGACGCCTGATGGCCCGCGACATGTCGCTGAGCACGCCGATCGGCGACGAGGATGGCGCCCAGTTCCAGGATTCCCTGGTCGACGAGCGCGCCAATCCTGAAGCCGAGTACGCCGAGTACGAGGAATACGGACAGCGCAAGAAAGCTCTCCACGCCGCGTTGGCCAAGCTGCCCCGGCGGGAGCGCGAAATCCTGATCGAACGGTGCCTGAAGGAAAATCCGGCCACCCTTGAGGACTTGGGACGGGTTTACGGCGTCAGCCGCGAGCGTGTGCGTCAGCTCGAGGCCCGGGCCCTGGGCAAGCTGAGGAAGGAGATGCTCGACTTGTCGCCGTCGTTCGCCGCCCACGCGCCGTAGCGCACGGGGGTCGGCTTCGGCCGTGATCCGGTTTGAGGATTGGAGCGTCCCCGCTGTCGGGGACGCTCTTTTCGTTTGTGCGCCGGGGCGGTTGCCGGTGATCATGACCCCATGCGCACTCCTATGATCGTCCTGTTCACCGATTTCGGCCTCGCCGGACCCTACGTCGGACAGATGCACGGAGCGATATTCAAGGAATTGCCGACCGCGCGGATCGTCGATTTATTTGCCGACGCTCCCGCCCACGATCCGCGACGTTCCGCCTACCTGCTCGCCGCCTATGCCGAAGAATTTCCCCCATCCGCGACGTTTGTCTGCGTCGTCGATCCGGAGGTCGGCGGGACACGTCGGGCGCTGGCGCTGTCGGCCGACGGCCGCTGGTTCGTCGGTCCCGACAACGGCCTGCTCGCGATCGCGGCGCGCCGGGCCCGGACCGCGGCGTGGCGGCGCATCGACTGGCGGCCGGATCGCCTATCGACCAGTTTTCACGGCCGGGACCTTTTCGCGCCCATGGCGGCGCGGATTGCCGCGGCCTCGCCGGAGGCGGAGCCGGACGGGCTTGCCCCGATTCCAGGCACCGACGTGGTCGGCCGGGATTGGCCGGACGACCTCGAGGAAATCATTTACGTCGACCATTTCGGCAATGCCATGACCGGAATCCGAGCGAAATTGCTGCCCTCGAAGGCCGTGCTCATTCTGGCCAATGGAACGACCATGGCGCGCGCCCGCACGTTTTCAGACGTTTCCAAGGGGGAGGCGTTCTGGTATGAAAACGCCAATGGGTTGGCCGAAATCGCCATGAATTGCGGGCGGGCGGATATCGCGTTGGGTTTGTCCGTCGGCTCCCCCATCACCGTTCAGACGTAAGCCAGTCGCGTTGGTGGGACCATGGGATTGAAGGTCAAGTTTTGGGGCGTGCGTGGCAGTATCGCCTGTTCCTCGCCCGAGCACGTTCGTTACGGCGGCAACACCAGCTGCATCGAGATCGCCGCCGGCGAGCGCCGCTTCGTGCTTGACGCCGGCACCGGCATTCGCCAGCTCGGCCAAACATTTGTGCGCGACGGCGTGCGCGATATCGACCTATTATTGACCCATACCCATTGGGACCACATCAACGGGTTTCCTTTTTTCGGGCCCGCTTACGATCCCTCACGCACGATTCGCATCCGCGCCGGCCACCTGCTCAAGATGGGAACCAACATCCGCGGCGTGCTGGCCCAGCAGATGCACAGCCCGATGTTCCCGGTGCCGCTGGAGGCGATGCGCGCCAAGATCTCCTTCGAAGATTTTCACGCTGGGGAGACGTTCGAATTGTATCCCGGTGTCATCATCCGAACCGCGCCCCTCAACCATCCCAACGGCGCGACCGGCTATCGCATCGAACACGGAGGGCGTGTCGTCGTCTATATCACCGATACCGAACACGTTCCCGGTCAGGACGACGCCAACGTGCTCATGCTGATCGATAAGGCCGATCTCGTCATTTATGACAGCACCTATACCGAATCCGAATTCCCGAACCGGATCGGTTGGGGCCATTCGACTTGGAACGAAGGACTGCGCCTTTGCCGGATCGCGGGAGCAAAACAGCTGGCGATCTTTCACCACGATCCCGACCACAACGACGATTTTATGGACCGATTGTCCGAAGAAGCCTCGCGCGCATGGGACGGCGCGTTCGTCTGCCGCGAGGGCACAGAAATCGATTTTTCCTGATCCCCCGTCGCAGGGGCATTCACTGTCGGGGCGGGGTCTCGGTTCCGCTTCCGGCCGGGCGGTCCTCATTCGGCCGATGGCTGCCCGGGGCGAGGTCGACGCTGGCGCGCGGAGCCTGTTGGGCCTGGGCGGCGGCCTTCATCTGGAACATCTTCTTTTCCTCGATCGACATGGCGCTCACTTCGATCGTGACCCGGCGGTTAAGAGCCTGATTGGCCGGAATCGGCGCGCCGGTCGCGTCGCGATTGATCGCCTTGGGCCGGGTTTCGGCGAATCCGACCGCCCTTAGTTTTTCCGGGTCGAGCCCGCGCTCGATGAAGAAACGAACCACGGAGGTTGCCCGCGCGGTCGACAGCTCCCAGTTGGACGGGTAACGCGGCGTGTTGATCGGCACGTCGTCGGTGTGTCCTTCGACCGAGAACATGTAATAGGCGTATCGCGGCGCACCGAGGGTCTCGGCGATCTTGGTCAGGACCGGCACCGCCTCTTCACGGATTTCAGACGATGCCGATTTGTAGAAGGCGCCGCTTGCCAGCTCGATCGAGAGGCCGCGCCCGCTGGTTTCGACGTTTACCGCCTGGTCGGCCTGGACCTCGTAGACGAGATCCTGCACTTCCTGCTTCATCAGCGAGATCGGGCCTTGCGCCTTGCGGCCGCTGAAATCGCCGCGAATCTCCTCGGCGGCTTTTTCGAACTTGGCGACATCGAAGCTCGACATGGAGAGAAGCATAACAAAAAAAGCCAACAAGAGCGTAACGGAGTCGGAATACGTGGTCATCCACGATTCGTCTTCGGGTTCTTCCTGGTATTGCGGAAGTGCCATGACCGGGCCCGTTCCTCATTCACGCTATTTTTTCATCATCTTATCGATATTGAAGTGGAGCGACGGATCGAGATAACTGTTCATCTTGTCCTGAATGAAGCGGGGGCTCTTGCGGTCGGCCAGCAGCACCAGGCCCTCGGCGACCAGATAATTTCGGAAACGCACGATTTCTTCGCGCTGCAATACCTTGGAGGCGGTCGGCAGGAAAACCCAACGGGCGAACAGGATGCCGTAGAGGGTGGTGATCAACGCGATCGCGAGCGCTGGTCCGAGCGCCGACGGGTCGCTCATGTTGTCGAGCATGATGATCAGCCCGACCAGCGTGCCGACCATGCCGAAGGCGGGCGAGGCGCCGCCCATCGCCTTCAGGATCGACACCAGGACCGTGTTGCGGCCGAAGGACGTGTCGATCATGTTTTGCATGATCGCGCGCACTTCCTCGCCGGTGTAGCCGCTGACGACGAGGTCGATCCCGAAACGAAGGACCTTGTCGCCCTTCACCGTCTTGGACGCTTCCGCCTCCAGGGCCGGCAAGCCGGACTTTTGCACGATGTAGGCCCACTTGATGATGCGGCCGACTTCGGCCTGAAGAAGATTGCGCCCGATCCGGGGCGCCACGATGATCCGGCCGATCAGCTTGAGGGAGAGAATGACGTAGCGCGCCTCGTAGGAGATGAAGGCGCCCGCCATGGTCCCGCCGAGCACGATGATCAGGCTCGGGACATCCCAGAAAACGCGATAATTGTCCGTGCCGGTGGCAATGGCCCACGCGAACAGAGCCAGCGACAGAATCAGCCCCAATACCGTCGGCAGTGACATCGAAGCCCCTCGTTCAAGGCTGTATTCACGGACGGATAGCCGGCACCCGCGGACCGGGTTGTTCGCAATTATGTACGATCCAGGCCATTTATAGACGAAAAAGGCCGGAAATCAATCGGTTGTCGCTTTGGGGGAAGATGAAAAAACAGCGGCGATTCGCGATCAACGCTCGCGGAAAGCCTCGTGGCGGAGCTTGAGTACCGGCTGGACCATATACTCCATCACCGATTTGGTGCCGGTATGGATCTCGACGGAGGCCTGCATGCCGGGCGAGATCGGCAGTTCGCCGGCGCGGCGGCCGAGATACGTCTTGTCGGGGTGGACCACGACCCGGAAATAGACGTTGCCCTGCTGGTCGGTGGTCGAATCGGGCGCGACCAGGATCACCTCGCCCTCGATCCCGCCGTAGCGGGCGAAGTCGTAGGTGGAAACCTTGATCAGAGCGCGCTGGCCGCGCTCGACATAGCCTCGGTCGGTCGGGTTGAGCTTGGATTCGACCACTAGGTTGTCGCCGGTCGGCACGATTTCCATGATCGGATCGCCCGGCCGGATCACGCCGCCGAGGGTATTGAACTTCATGTTCTTGACGATGCCGTCGTTGGGGCTGCGCACCTCGGCGCGAACGCCTTGATCCGTGGCCTTGCTGAGCAGTTCGCGCACTCGGGAAAGCTCGATCTCGGTCTTGCCGAGTTCGTCCTGGGCTTCGCGCCGGAACTTGATTTCGAGCTCGCGTTGCCGCTGCTGCGATTCCGACAACGCAGCCTGCGCACGCGGCAGAGACGAGATCATAGTCTGGACCTCGCCCTCGAGGCTTTCGACCTCAGCCTCCAGCTTAAGGTGCTCGACCCGCGCGGTCAGGCCCGACCCGAGCAGCGAGCTCGACATCTTGAGGCGCTGTTTCGCCAGTTCGAGATTGCGCGAGCTGGCTTTCCGTTTGGAATCGATCTCGCGGATTTCGAGTTCCTTCTGGCGGACCTGCTCGCGCATCACGCCGATGGTCGACTCGAGCTCGCGCTTGCGGGCCTCGAACGTCTGCCGTTGGGCGGCGAGCACGGCCGGCTGACGGGCGGCGATATCTGCGGGGAATTCGATCTGTTTGCCGTTGGCCTCGGCCTCAAGGCGCGCCGCGATCAGCAGCAGGCCATCCAGCCGGGCCCGCAACTCCTCGCGATTGGTGCCGGACGAAGCGAGGTCGAGCATCATCAGCGGCTGGTTTTCCTTCACCGTGTCGCCCTCGCGGACGTAGATATCCTTGATGATGCCGCCTTCCAGGTGCTGGACGACCTTGACGCGCCCGAGGGGCACGATTTCACCATTGGCGACGGCGACCTCGTCAAGTTCGGCCACCGACGACCAGGCGACCGTAACCGCCATCATGATCATGACCGGCCAAGCCAGTACCCGCCAACTGGGCAGGGGGTTGTCACTGATCATGACGTCGAGTTTGGTGGTCATGGCTTTTTCTTGGTCGCAGGCACCGGTTGCGCGGGGTTTGCGCCGGGAGAGAACAGATCGGTCGCGGGCTTTAATTCAAGCGGGCCGTCGCCGGAATATCCCGCCTTCACGGCGGCGTCCATCGCCCTCGAAGCCGGCACCGCCGGCTTCACCGGTGATGTTGGCGCGAAATTGGAACTTGTCAATTGCGCGACAAGGTTCGCGTAAGAATCGCCGCCCGACGGTGTCGGCTTTCGCGCCGCGCCGTCGGGCGGTTTGGGTCCGGGCCGCGGGTTTTGTGTGACGGCGCCAGTCGGCGCCCGCGCGGGCGGCGGTTGCACGGGCGGGGCCGTGGCGACGGGCTGCACAATGGGGGGAGCGGCTGGGCGGGCCACGGGACGGGCCGTTGGACGGGGCATCTGTGGCGCCGGCTCCGGCGGCTTGGCGGCCGGCGCGGGGGGCGTGGGCGGCGCGGCGGCGGACGGCACGGGACGAATCACGGGTTTGGCCACAAGCGGCACCGGCTTCAGAATGGCTTGTTGCGGCGCACGGGGCGGCGCAGCCGCCGCGGGAGGCGGCGAAGCCGCGGCTACCGCTTGGGGCGCTCGTGGAGCTGGTTGGATGGGAGCCTTCGCGGGCTGCGCGGGTGGCGGTGGTCCAGGAGGCGTTGCCGCCTGCGGGGCGGGTGCGGCTTCTTTCGGTGCCGCAGCCTTCGCCGTGGGTTCCTTGGGTGGGGCGTCTTTCGCCCCATCCTTGGGCGGCGGGGCTTGGCCGAACAGCCGAGGCAGGATTTCCTTGGACGGGCCGGCGAGGGCGACCTTGCCCCGGTCAAGCGCCACCAGGTCGTCGGCCGCGGTCAGCAGCACCGGGCTGTGGGTGACCATGATGATCGTGTGATTCTTGGCGAGTTCGGTAAGCGTGGTACGCAATTCATGTTCCGCCTGGCGGTCCAGGCTGCTGGAGGGTTCGTCGAGCACCAGGATGACGGGATCGCCGACCAGCGCGCGGGCCACGGCGATGCGCTGGCGCTGGCCGCCCGACAGTCGTCTTCCGGCTTCGCCGATATCGGTGGCGTAGCCGTCGGGCAGGTCGATGATGAAATGATGGACGCCCGCGGCGGTCGCGGCCTTGATGACTTGCTCGTCCGTGGCGCCCGGCATCCGGTAAGCGATGTTGTCGCGCACCGATCCCGCGAACAGCACGCAATCCTGGGGCACGTAGCCGATCCAGGTCGCTAACTCGCCGCGCGTAAATTGGGCGATGTCGGCGCCGTCGAGCAGGACGCGGCCGGACTGGGGCTGATAGAGACCCATCAGGAGCTTGATGATGGTGCTTTTACCGCTGCCGTTGCGGCCGACGAAAATATGGATGCCGCCCGGCTTGAGCACGACGCTGACGTTATCGATGACGGGCGCGAGGTCTGGGGCGTAGCTGAAGACGACGCGTTCGGCGATAAGTTCCCCCTTGGGCCGGCCGAGACGGACCTCGGCTTCGAGCCGCTCGCTCGTGAGCGAGAAAGCTTCGCCGAGCCGCTCGACCGACTGGCGAAAGCCGGTAAACGTGCGCCACTGGCCGACCAATTGATTGAGAGGGCCGAGCAGACGACCGCTCAACATATTCGAGGCGACCAACGCGCCCATGGTCAAGTTCTGGGTAATGATGGCCAGCGCGCCGACCGAAGTCATGGTGATGGTCGTAATCATGGTCAGCGAGGCGCCGACGTTCTGGTAGAAATCGGTCTTGGCGCCGCGCGCGATGGCGTTGGCGATGTTGGAGGCGTGGAGGTCTTCCCACATCGGCCCCATCGAGCGGTCCAGCGCCAGAGCCTTGATGGTCGAGCGTCCGGCGATCATCTCCGCGATCAGATTGTCGCGGTTCATGGAGCTGCCGCGTTCGCTGCGGTTGGCCTCGGCCAGCGCGCCGGCCGAACGCCAGGCGACGAACATGAAGATGGGAAGCACGATCGCTAGCACCCACGCCACCGGCGCGGCGATGGCCAAGATCAGGCCGAGAAACATCACCGCGAAGGGAATGTCGCAGATCAGCACCGCCGACGCACCCGAGAGGGTATTGCGGACCACGTCGACATCCCGGAACAGGGCCTGCCACTGGTGCGAGGTGCGCGATTCGAGGGTTTGCAGCGGCAGCGAGATGAACTTGCGGAAAATTTCACGACCGACCTGCACGTCGATGCGAAGCGCGACGGTCTGCATGATGCGTGATCGCGCCTGGCGCAGGACGAAGTCGAACGCCAGGACGACCAGCATGCCGATGATCAGGCCCTGCAGGGTGCTGTAGCCCTGGTGGCCGATCACCCGGTCGTAGACCTGGAGCGAAAACACCGGGACCGCCAGCGCGATGGCGTTGATGAAGAACGACATCGCCAGGACTTCGGCGAATACCGGGCGCAGCGGCCGGATGAAGGGAGTCAGCCAGGCGCTCTTGGTGGCGTCCATCATTGCCATGGGAGTCGGAATATACGCGGAACCGACGGCCTTTTCCACCCGTGGAGGCCAAATCGCGCGGACCTCGCGGGGCTTGACCGAGTGGGATCGCGAACCGCTACAATGGCGCGGTCTTCAAGCGCGCGTGGCCGCGTTCGGCCGATTCGCGTGTGGGGGTCGAGGGGGCGATGGTCAAAATCCTGAAGCGCATTTTCAGCGTCGAGCGCGTCCTCGGATTCGTGCTGCTGGCGGCGTCGGTTTTCGCCTACAACGCCAACCCCTATCCGGTGGAATATCTGCGTCTCAAGACCTTTGATTACTACCAGCAGCTGAAACCGCGCCCGATTCCGCCGCCGGAACAACAGCCGGTGGTCATCATCGACCTCGACGAAACCAGTCTCGCCGAGGTCGGGCAATGGCCGTGGCCGCGCAAGACCGTGGCACGACTGGTGCAGAACGCGATGCAGATGGGCGCGGCGCAGGTCGCCTTCGACATCGTGTTTTCCGAACCGGACCGGATGAATCCGTCCAACATCATCGACGCGCTTGACGGCCTCGACGAGGAAACCCGCAATCGTCTCGGACAGATCAAGGGCGGCGACGTTCTGCTTGCCGAAACCATCAAGAAAAGCCGGGTCGTGCTCGGCCAGGCCGGCTATTGGGAGGACATCGAGACCAAGCCGACGCCGCCGGTCCGGTCCTCGGTCGCCTTCCTCAAGCAGGGCGAAGGGGTGGACCCGAAGCGGTTTTTGCCCGAATTCCGTTCGCTGGTCCGGAACGTCGCCGAGATCGAGCCGGTCGCCACCGGCCGCGGCATCTTTTCGCTGGTGCCGGAACCGGACGGCATCGTGCGCCGCGTGCCGACATTGTTCCTGCACAAGGAGCAGTTCTACCCCTCGCTGTCGGTGGAAATGCTGCGCGTCGCGGTCAACCGGCCGACCATTCTGGTCAAGGCCAACGCCGCCGGCATCACCGAAATGGCGATCACCAAGGACTTGAAAATTCCGACCGACCGGAACGGCCGGGTGTTCCCGTATTTCTCCAAAACCGACAAATCGAAATACATCCCGGCCAAGGACATCCTCTCCGGCACCGCCGATCCCAAGCGGATCGCCAACCGGATGGCGCTGGTCGGCACTTCGGCGGTCGGGCTGCTCGACATTCGCGCGGTGCCGACCGAGCCGGTGATCCCCGGAGTCGAGGTCCACGCCCAGCTGATCGAAAGCGCGGCGCACAAGGCCTATCTCAGCCGGCCCAATTATTTCGAGGTCGCGGAAATGGCCCTGCTGCTGGGCGGCGGCCTGATGCTGATCTGGCTGGTGCCGTTCATCGGCGCGAAATGGACGGCGCTGCTGTTCCTCGGGACCGCGGGCGGGGCCGGATACACGTCGTGGCACTTCTTCGCCAACGAACGACTGTTGTTCGACGCCGGGTACGCGGTCATCTCCCTTTCGCTACTCTATATGCTGTTGACCTACGTCGGTTACGCCAAGGAAGAGGCGCAGCGCCGCCAGGTCCGCTCCGCCTTCGCCCATTACCTGTCGCCGGCGATGGTCGAGAAACTGGCGGAGGATCCGAGCCACCTCAAGCTCGGCGGCGAAATGCGCAACATGACCATGCTGTTCTGCGACGTGCGCGGGTTCACCACCATCTCCGAAATGTTCGACGCGCAGGGGTTGACCAAGCTGATCAACCGGCTGTTGACGCCGCTCACCGACGTGATCCTGCGCTACCAGGGCACGGTCGACAAATACATGGGCGACTGCATCATGGCGTTCTGGAACGCGCCGCTCGACGACGCCGACCATGGCCGCCACGCCATCAAGGCGGCGCTGGAGATGAACAACACCATGATCGCGCTCAACGACAAGCTCAAGGCCGAAGCCGAGCAGGAGAAGCGCAAATACGTGCCGCTCAAGATCGGCACGGGGATCAATTCCGGCGACGTGGTGGTCGGCAACATGGGTTCCGACCAGCGCTTCGACTACTCGGTGCTGGGCGACAACGTCAACCTGGCGTCCCGTCTCGAAGGCCAGTGCAAGACCTATGCGGTCGACATCGTCGTCGGCGAGAACACGGCGAGCAAGGCGCCCGACCTGGCGCTGCTCGAAATCGACCAGATCAAGGTCAAGGGCAAGACCGAAGCGGTCCGCATCTACACCGCGCTCGGGGACGAAGCGTTCGCGCAAACGCCGGATTTCGCCGCCATCAAGAAGCAGCACAACGATCTGCTCGCCGCCTATCGCGGTCAGAAATGGGATTTGGCGCGGATGAAGATCGCCACCTGCAAGAGCAAGATGAACGGGCTCAATCTCGGCGGGCTCTACGAGCTGTACGAGGAACGGATCGCCGAGTTCGAGAAAAACCCGCCGCCGCCCGACTGGGACGGCGTCTACGTCGCCACCAGCAAGTAATCGCGTCCTACTCGCGCGTCACGGCGCGCTGGGTGGCGAGCATCTTGGTCGCCGCTTCCATCAGCCTCATGGTCTGATCGAAGTATTGCTGCGTCAACCCGCTCATGAAGCGCGACTGGACCTTGGAAGCTTCCTGCCAATCCTTGCATTTGCACAGTTCGTCAAATACGGCGACGTCGGCCTTGAAGCGCGAGTCGACGAAGTCGAACAGGCTGCGATTGATGTCGAGCATGTTCTGCATCATGGTCCGGTTGGCTTCGAAAAAGCGCTCGATGTCGGCGGGATTGACGCCGGGGAACGTGGGCAAGTGGCCGCCGCTTTTGCCGGTCTCTGACGCGGGCGGGGCTTGAGTGGTTTTGCTCATAACAACCTCCCAGTAAATGAAACCGAGTCGTATATCGACCGGTCAAACCTTACCACAACTTGGTCCCAATATGGGGGCGCTAAGAATTGTCTACAAGACGAGTCGCCGAAGCGGGCGGTTTACGCGGCCCGTTGCTTGTCTTGCGCGGGATAAGTCTGTGCCTAATTGAACAGTAGGAGGTGCGTTAACCATGTCCGCGCGAAAAGCGGGGCGCGCGGGAAGCAGGAGTTCGCCATGTTGAAAAAAGTTTCCATTGCGGTCGCGGCGGTGGTCGCGATCGCGGCTTTGCTGTGGGCGATCAGATCTCCGGGCGCTCTCGCCGATACCGACGGCGCATGGCAGGCTTACCGGGCCGGCAGATACGAAGCCGCGCTCAAGGAACTCAAGGCGCTGGCCGAAGGCGGCGACGTCAACGCGCGGTACTACCTCGGTACGCTCTACAGCGACGGCAAGGCGGTGAAGCGTGACTACCGCCGGGCGGTCGAGTGGTACGGCAAGGCCGCGGCCCGGGGACACGGCGACGCCGAATTCACTCTCGGCTTCCTCTATCTCGGCGGCGCGGGCGAAGGCACGGACGCGGTTCCGGCCGATCTTCAACTGGCTACCAAGTGGCTGAAGATCGCCGCCGCCAAGGGCCATATTGCGGCGCAATCGGTGTTGGCGACGGTCTACGGCGAAGGCTACGGCATCGCGCGGGACACCGCCGAAGCCCAGCGCTGGGCCGAACTCGCGGCCGCGCGCGGCGACGCGGCGGCGCAATACGAACTGGGCCGGCTCAAGGCGCAGACGCTCACGGTCGAATCCTGGGGCGAGGCCTACACTTGGTTCCGTCTTGCCGAAAAGCAGGGCTATCCCGGCGCGGCCGAAAACCGAGCCACGGTCGGTCGGCAACTCGAGGCGCAAATCCTTGCGGCGGCCGAGCGGCGCGCGGATGCGTTCGTCCCCCGGAAGTAACGGTGAGCATTGGTCCCACCCGCCGTCGCCTCGGTTTTCCGGGGGGCGATAGCAAGGCGAGCGGGAAGCTTGTTGGTCGCGAAATTCCTGCTTTATCTTTAAATTAGAAGGCGGATATATATTGCCTTTACATGGGCGCGCGCTCAACGCAATCTGGGCGCCGCCTTTTGAATATTAGGGATTTCAAAACCCAGGGGGATATCCATGTCCAAACTCGTCAATCCGCACGGCGGGGGTTCCTTGAAGCCGTTGCTGGCGCCCGTCGCCGAACGGAAGGCGGAGCTCGAACGCGCGAAAAAGCTCAAGCAAGTTCCGATGACCAGCCGGGAAACCTCGGACGTCATCATGATGGCGATGGGGGCTTACACGCCGCTCGACGGGTTCATGGGCCAGGACGATTGGCGCGGCGTGTGCGCCGAAATGAAGATGGAGAACGGCCTGTTCTGGCCGATCCCGATCACCTTGTCGGCGAGCCAGGAACTGGCCGCCACCATCAAGGAAGGCGAGGAGGTCGCCTTGGTCGATGCGGAAACCAAGGAGATCATGGCGCTCCTCGACGTGGCCGAGAAATACTCGATCGACAAGGATTTCGAGAATCAGCACGTCTATCGCACCACCGACCCCAAGCATCCGGGCGTGCAGAAGGTCAATGAGCAGGGCCCCGTCAATCTCGCCGGGCGCGTGCTGGCGCTGAGCGAGGGCGAGTACCCGTCCAAGTACAAGGATCTTTATCTGCGCCCGGCCGAAAGCCGCGCCCTGTTCGGCGAAAAGGGTTGGTCCCGCGTCGCCGCGTTCCAGACCCGCAATCCGATGCACCGCAGCCACGAGCATCTCGCCAAGATCGCGGTCGAGGTCACCGACGGCGTGTTCATTCACCAGGTGCTCGGCAAGCTGAAGGCGGGCGATATTCCGGCCGAGGTCCGCACCCAGGCGATCGAGGCCATGATCCAGAACTATTTCGTTCCGGGCACCGTGATCCAGGCGGGCTATCCGATCGAGATGCGCTACGCCGGTCCGCGCGAGGCGCTGCTGCACGCGCTGATCCGCCAGAATTTCGGCTGCTCGCACCTGATCGTGGGGCGCGACCACGCCGGCGTCGGCGACTACTACGGACCGTTCGACGCCCAGCACATTTTCGACACTCTTTGGGAAGGCGCGCTGGAGACCAAGCCGCTCAAGATCGACATCACGTTCTTCTGCAAGAAATGCTACGGGATGGCGACCGCCAAGACTTGTCCGCACGGCAAGGAAGATCAGGTCAACATCTCCGGCACCAAGCAGCGCGAAATGCTGTCCAAGGGCGAAGCGATCCCGCCCGAATTCAGCCGCCCCGAGGTGGTCAAGATCCTGCAGGCCTACTATCAAAGCTTGAAGTGATCGCTCGCGCGCCGCGAGTGCAGGTGCGAACGCCGGGGACCGTCGCGGTCGCCCGGCGTTTTCGTCCGTAGTCGGGTTCGACCGGTTCGACGGCACTGGTTTTTTCTCCTTTCGCCGCCGCCGCGCGCTTCCCGGACGCCGGTGAGCCGTGCGAAATCCCCAGTGGCGGCGCGAAAAATAAGCCTGAATTACAAGGTATTTTTTGCGTGAGGCCCGATCCGGAACCGGGATGCGAACGTCGATGGGCGGGGGCGAATGAGCACGGAGCGTGAGAGAAAACCCTCCTGGGATACTCGCCCATTTTTATTTTGCAGCGCAGCATAAAATCGTTTTTCGGTGAGTAATAATATTTCCAAAAAAATTAGAAAGCGCGCATAAGCGCCGTTGCATCGGAAATTTTCGTCCACTAAGAGTCCGTGTCCGTCAGCCACGACTTCGGTAGAATCACCGACAAAGAAATCCCGTTTCCGCCAACCCTTCGCGGGAAGGCAACCGATGCCCCGGCACAAACGTCCCGTGCCACGGGATTGGACCGGCGCTTCTCGCGAAACTGGCCCCATCTAACAGAGGTCGCTTGATGTTCACCAGTAATCCATTCGCCGCACTCTCGGCGTCCATTTCTCCCACCGTCATGCAGTGGTTTGTCATTGTCATGGTGGCCTTGGTTGTACTCGGCACGCTCTACGATATGGCCCATAAGGGAAGCGCCAAGTACTTCTTCGAAAAGATGCGCAAGGCGCAAAGCGGAGCTAAGAAGCCGGTTTCCGGCGGGGATAAGATCGGCATCGCCATCCAGACCGGTTTGGTCGACGTGCTGACGTCCGGCGAATTCTGCAACCAGAAGCGCCGGCTTTCCCACCTGCTCGGCATGTACGGCTTCGTCGCCTACGCGGTGGCCACCTTCATGATGGTGTTTTACTACCCGACCTCTGCCAACGCCGGTTTCTGGGCGCCCCTGTGGTGGATCGGGGCGCTGTCGGTCTGCGTCGGCGGATACTGGTTCTGGTTTTTCATCCGCGCCGACGTCAGCGCCGAGGGCCAGTCGCCGTTCCGCCTGATGAAGGCCGACTTGTTCATCCTGTCCATGCTGGCCAGCTGCACGTCGGGCCTGATCTGGGCCTATTTGCAGCACACGGGCAGCGGCTGGTCGACCGTCTTCCTGGCGATCTACCTGATCGCCACGGTGGTGCTGTTCGGCGGCGTGCCCTGGTCGAAGTTCTCGCACATGTTCTTCAAGCCGGCGGCGGCGTTCCAGAAGCGGGTCGCCAAGGCGGACGGTTCCCGGGACAACCTGCCCAACCTCGCGGACCGGACCAATCCGGCCGACCGGGACCGGCACTCCATGGGATTGTTGAAGGACGCGCCGTTGAACATGGGGCTCGGCATCAAGCGCGAAGCGCCCCGCCACTACTGATCTTCGATCGACATCACTCTTCTGAACAGAGAGAAACCAGACGATGCCCACTTTCGTTTACATGACGCGATGCGACGGCTGCGGACACTGCGTCGACATCTGCCCGTCCGACATCATGCACATCGATAAGACCTATCGGCGTGCCTACAACATCGAACCCAACATGTGCTGGGAGTGTTACTCCTGCGTGAAGGCCTGCCCGCAGCACGCCATCGACGTGCGCGGCTACGCCGACTTCGCGCCGCTGGGCCACAGCGTCCGCGTGATCCGCGAAGAGGAAAAAGGCACGATCGCCTGGCGGATCAAGTTCAGGAACGGCACGGAAAAGAACTTCCTGTCGCCGATCACCACCAAGCCTTGGGGCAAGCACATCCCGAAGCTCTCGGAAGTTTCCGGGCCGTCCAAGGAAATGCGGGACAGCCAGCTGCTGTACAACGAGCCAAAGTACATCCGCTTCGATGACGGCGGGTTGCATACCTTGGAATCGAATGGCCTCAAGTTGAAAAAGGGTGTGGTGTACTAATGGCATACAAAACGATCGTAGAAGACAATATCGACATTCTGGTCGCGGGCGCCGGTCTCGGCGGCTGCGGCGCGGCCTTCGAGGCGCGCTTCTGGGGCCAGAACAAGAGGATTGTCATCGCCGAAAAGGCCAACATCGACCGTTCCGGCGCCGTCGCGCAGGGTCTCTACGCCATCAACTGCTACATGGGCACGCGGTGGGGCGAGAACAACCCGGAAGATCACGTGCGCTACGCGCGCATCGACCTGATGGGACTGGTGCGCGAAGACCTGCTGTTCGACATGGCGCGCCACGTCGACTCCACCGTCCACCAGTTCGAGGAGTGGGGCCTGCCGCTGATGCGGAATCCGAAGACGGGCCGGTATCAGCGCGAAGGCCGGTGGCAGATCATGATCCACGGCGAATCGTACAAGCCGATCGTCGCCGAAGCCGCGAAGAAGTCGGCCGACAAGGTGTTCAACCGCATCTGTCTGACGCACCTGTTGCTGGACGAAGCCAAGCCGAACCGCATCGCGGGCGCCGTCGGGTTCAACGTCCGCACCGGCGACTTCCACGTGTTCAAGTCCAAGACCGTGATCTGCGGCGCGGGCGGCGCGTCGAACATCTTCAAGCCGCGCTCCACCGGCGAAGGCATGGGGCGCGTCTGGTACGCGCCGTGGTCGTCGGGGTCCGCGTACGGCCTGATGATCAACGCCGGCGCGAAGATGACGCAGATGGAAAACCGGATCGTGCTGGCCCGCTTCAAGGACGGTTACGGCCCGGTCGGCGCGTACTTCCTGCACCTCAAGACCTACACGCAGAACTGCCTGGGCGAGGAATACGAATCGAAGTGGTTCCCCGAACTGCAGAAGATGGTCGGCAAGGAATACCTGGATCCGGAACTTTCGCACCGGACCCATCGGCCGATCCCGACCTGCCTGCGCAACCACGCGATCATCAGCGAAGTGAACGCGGGTCGCGGGCCGATCCACATGGTGACCATGGAAGCCTTCCAGGACCCGCATCTCGAAGAAGTGGGCTGGGAAAACTTCCTCGGCATGACCATCGGCCAGGCCGTTCTATGGGCCGCGACCGACGTGGACCCGAAGAACGAAAACCCGGAACTGACCACGTCGGAACCGTACGTCATGGGTTCGCACGCGACCGGCAGCGGCGCCTGGTGCTCGGGCCCCGAGGACGTCTCGCCGCCGGAGTATTTCTGGGGCTACAACCGCATGATGACCATCGAAGGGTTGTTCGGTGCGGGTGACGCGGTCGGCGGCACGCCGCACGCCTTCTCGTCCGGTTCGTTCACCGAAGGGCGTCTGGCCGCGAAGGCCGCCTGCAAATACATCGACGACGGCAAGGGCGAAGGCATCGTCGTTTCCGAGAAGCAGATCGAGGAGTTCCGCCAGCAGGTCTACAAGCCGCTGGAGCACTATAAGGTCTACCGGAACGAAATCGTCGCCGGCGACGTCAACCCCAACTACATCAATCCGAAGCAGGGCCTCGACCGTCTGCAGAAGATGATGGACGAATACTGCGGCGGCTCGACGGTCAACTACATGACCAACGAGAAGCTTCTCAGCATCGGCCTCAAGAAGATGAAGATATTCGAGGAAGATCTGGAAAAGCTGGGCGCCTCGGACGTCCACGAACTGCTGCGCGCCTGGGAGTTGAAGCACCGGCAGCGGACGGCCGAATGCGTCATGCAGCACACGCTGTTCCGCAAGGAAACCCGTTGGCCCGGTTACTACTACCGCGGCGACGCGATGAAGCTGGACGACGCGAATTGGCACGTGCTGACGGTTTCGCGCCGCGATCCGAAGACCGGCGAGTACACGATGGAAAAAGCTCCCGTGTACCACCTCGTCGGCAAGGACGAGTAGCGGGTCGCCGGACGGGAGGCCAACCGGCCCCCGTCCGGGACTCGACAGATAAAAACGGCGGTCCATGAGCATTATCGAGAAGACCGACGACGAGATTCTCGCCATCGCCAACCCGCTTTGGAGCCACTTGATCAAGGCGTCGAACGACGGCAAGTATGGGGAATTCGTCAGACATTTCTCGTACAACCTGCTCAAGGGGCTGAACGAGATCGAGGTCGGCAAGCAATTCGCGAACAGCGAGCTGACGCGAAACCTCTCCGAATCGATCGAGTTTATCGGCACGATCCGTCGCGGCGACTATGTAACGGTCCTGTATCGGACGCGAAGCAAGAAGAAGACGGGCGAATGGCTCGGACGCCTCGTCCTCGGCTACGAAGACGGCGAGATCAAGATTTTCGGGGCATCCATATTCTGACCGCCCGGAACGGACCCGACATGAGAGAAGCGATCCAGAACAACAAGTACGTTGAACTGACGTACCGAGTGATCGACAAGAAGTCGGGCGAAGTCCTGGTCGCGGTTGAATACCCGATCGGCTACGTCCACGGCGCCAACGAGATATTGATGCCTTCCGTCACCAAGGACCTGGAAGGCAAGTCTCCGGGCGATGTCCTCGAGGTGTCGTTCAACGGCGATCAGGTATACGGCGCCAGGGACGAGTCCCTGGTGTTCACCGATCACATCGAAAACGTGCCCGAGGAATACCGGAAAATCGGCACCACCATCATGGCCGAGAACGACAAAGGCAAGGCCCTCAGCTTCATCGTCACCCGGAACGACGGCAAGACGCTGACCCTCGACGGCAACCATCCGCTGTGCGGCCGCGAGGTCGTCTTCAAGCTGGAGGTTCTCAACGTTCGCGACGCGACCGACGAGGAGATCGCGGCGGGCGGGCCCGTCGGCGTGGAGCCGGACATCAGCCGATCGCTGTTGATGCCGATTTAGAGTTTCTGATCACGCAACCACCATACCCATCGCAAGGAGGATCGTAACAGATGAGCGACGCACCGAAAGAGCGGCCGAAAGTTCCCGAAGGCCATGTCCGGTTTTTTTCGACCAAGCAGAAGGCGCCCACGGAAAAGGGTTTCGTCGGCTACGAAACCACGTGGGAGTCTTGGCAGAAAGAAGTCCCGTACACGACGCCGAAGCGGCCGTAAGCGCCCTCGTTCCGCCCAGTCAAGGCGAGACGCCGCGGGCACGGTCGGGTTCACACGCCTGATCGCGGCCGGCGGCGGCGCGTCCGAGGGACACCATGCCGACATTCGTTTGGACCGAGAAGTGCGACGGCTGTAAGGGCGCCGACGGCGGGCCCGCGTGCGTGTACATCTGCCCGCACGACCTGATGAAGCTCGACGCCGGGCGGGGGAAGGCCTTCAACCAGGAGCCCGACCAGTGCTGGGATTGCCAGTGTTGCGTCAAGGCTTGCCCCCAACAGGCGGTCGAAGTCCGGCCCGGCGCCGACTACGTGCCCATGGGCGGCGCCGCGATCCCGGTGCGCGCCAATAACACCGTCGAGTGGACCATCAAGTTCCGCGACGGGGAAGTTAAACGCTTCACGTTTCCCGTGCGCACCACGCCCGAGGGCAGCATTGACCCTTACCGGGGCAAGCCGGCGGCGGGCAACTTGAAGGATCAGCTGCTGTTCACCGAGGTCGGCAGAACGCTTCCCGTTCTCTGATCCTAATTTCCCGACAGACGTGAGGACGGTTTCATGGCCGAGCGCACATTCGCCAATCCCGAAGTCGTCGAGATTACGACCGATATTCTGATCGTCGGCGGCGGCATGGCCGCATGCGGCGCCGCGTTCGAGGCCCGGCGCTGGGCGCCGCCCGAAATGAAGGTGATCTTGGTCGACAAGGCGGCGGTCGAGCGTTCGGGTGCCGTCGCCCAGGGGCTTTCCGCCATCAACACCTATGTCGGCAAGGACAACACGCCCGAGGACTACGTGCGCATGGTCCACGCCGACCTGATGGGCATCACCCGCGACGATCTGGTGTTCGACGTCGGCCGCCACGTGGACGACACCGTGCACCTGTTCGAGGAATGGGGCCTGCCGATCTGGAAGGACAAGGGCTCCGAAGGCGTTCCCCTCAAGGACGGAGGCAAGCCGGTCCGTTCGGGGCGCTGGCAGGTGATGATCAACGGCGAATCCTACAAGACCATCGTCGGCGAGGCGGCCAAGAAGGCGCTCGGCGCCGGCAACGTCTTCGAACACGTATTCATCGTCAAGCTGCTGCTCGACGCCAAGGAATCGAACCGCGTCGCCGGCGCCATCGGCGTGTCGCTGCGCGAATACAAGGTTTACGTCTTCCGCTGCCAGACCGCGCTGCTCGCCGCCGGGGGCGCGGTCAACATCTTCCGTCCGCGCTCGACCGGCGAAGGCATGGGCCGCGCCTGGTATCCGGTGTGGAACGCGGGCTCGACCTACGCCATGGCGCTCGAGGCCGGCGCGGAAATGACCATGATGGAAAACCGCTTCGTTCCGGCGCGTTTCAAGGACGGCTACGGTCCGGTCGGCGCCTGGTTCCTGCTGTTCAAATCCAAGGCGACCAACGGCTTCGGCGAGGATTACGTCAAGAAAAACGCCGCGCTGCTCGCCGAATTCGCGCCCTACGACAAGGCCTCGACGGTGCCGACGTGCCTGCGCAACCACGCCATGCTCAAGGAGCTGAAGGAAGGGCGCGGGCCGATCATGATGGACACGCCTTCGGCGATGAAGGCGCTGGCGGCCAAGATGTCGCCCGACCAGGTCAAGCACCTGGAAGCCGAGGCCTGGGAGGATTTCCTCGACATGTGCATCGGCCAGGCCGCGTTCTGGGCGGGCATGAACATCCGGCCCGAGGAAACGCCGTCCGAACTGATGCCGACCGAGCCCTACCTGCTCGGCAGCCACTCCGGCTGCTGTGGCATCTGGGTGTCGGGTCCCGAGGACTTGAACTCGCCCAAGGCATGGAAGTGGGGCTACAACCGCATGACCACGGTCCAGGGCCTGTTCACCGCCGGCGACGGGGTCGGCGCCTCGGGCCACAAGTTTTCATCGGGCTCCTTCACCGAAGGGCGCATCGCCGGCAAGGCGATGGTCAAGTTCGCCACCGACCACAAGGGCTTCAAGCCCGCGTTCAAGCAGGCGATCAAAGCCCTGGTCGAGGAAATTTACCGCCCGGTCCGCAACTACCTGGAACACAAGGACAAGACCACGGCGGAAGACGTCAACCCGTTCTACATCACGCCGCGCATGTTCCAGATGCGCCTGCAAAAGGCGATGGACGAATACGTGGCCGGGACCTCCACCTACTACCAGACCAACGGCAAGCTGCTGGGGCAGGGGTTGCACCTGCTCCACATGCTGAAGGAAGACAGCGCGCACATGCGCGCCAAGGATCTGCACGAACTGCTGCGCGCCTGGGAGAACTATCACCGCCTGCTCACCGCCGAGGCGCATTTGCGCCACATCCTGTTCCGCGAGGAAACCCGCTACCCGGGCTTCTTCTACCGGGCGGATTTCCCGAAGCTCGACGAGGCCAACTGGCACTGCTTCGTCAACTCGCGCATGGACCCCGAAACCGGCCAATGGACCATGATGAAGAAGCCCTGGGTCGGCCTGGTCGAGCATTCGACCATGAAGAAGGCGGCGGAATAGCCGTCGCCGCCGAGGCGGCTCTTGCCGGGCGTCGGGCGCGCCTTTATGTCAAAGCCCCATGAGCGATTGGAACGGCGACCCCGATAGCGAGTCCGGCGCGGCGGCCGAAATGGCGGCCCGCAATCGTACCCGTCCGGTCGAACTTGAAATCTTCGATGGCGTCCGCACCGATCGCGGTCGGCCGGTGCTGCCGGTGCGCCTTGGCCCCGAGGACATGTTCGCCTTCCGCTGCGGAAAGGGCGTGGCGTGCTGGAACGCTTGCTGCCACGACACCGACATCACCTTGACGCCGCTCGACATCCTCCGGCTGGGCCGGCGGCTCGGAATCCGCCCGCGCGAATTTCTCCTGCGATACGCTCATCCGGCGATCCATGAGCCTTCCGGCCTGCCGGTCGCCAAGCTCAACATGCACCCGGGAGCAAAGCGCGCCCCGTGCGTCTTCATGCACGCGGCCGACGGCTGCACCGTCTACGCCGACCGGCCCGCCGCCTGCCGGTATTACCCGCTCGGCTTTGCCACCGTGAAGCGGCAAGACGCGGAAGGCACCGCCGATTTTCATTTCCTGGTCAAGGAAGCCCATTGCCTCGGCCACGCGGAGGACAAGCTCCAGTCGGTCGCCGAATTCCGCCGCGAGCAGGGGATCGGGAACGACGACCAAGCCGACCGCGCGTGGATGGATATCCTGATGAAGATGGTGTCGTGGCGCACCCTCGGCGGTCCCGGCGGCCGGGACATCGCGCCGCAGACCCGGAAGATGTTCTTCATGGTCTCGACCGATGTCGACGCGTTCCGCGATTTCGTGTTCAAGACCCGGTTCCTCGGGAGCTACCGCATCGATCCGGCGAGGGTGAAACAGATCGAGACCGACGACGAAGCGTTGCTGGCGCTGGGTTTCGACTGGATGAAAAACGTGATGTTCAACGAACCGACGCTCGCGCTTCGCGAGGACGTTCTGCGCCAGGCGATCGCCCGCCAGCGCGAAGACGTGGGCGGCGGTTGAGGCCCCGGTTCTTCGTGCCCGCACTTCCCCCCGATATCGTCCGTTCGCTCGCCGGTCTCGGCCTGCTCGCCCCGGGCGAGCGTCCGGCGGCGGAGCCGTTGCCGGGAGGCGTTTCCTCCGACATCTGGCGCGTCGAGCTGAACAGCGGTCCGGCCTGCGTCAAGCGCGCGCTGGCCAAGCTGAAGGTGGCGGCCGACTGGCGCGCGCCGGTCGAGCGCAACGCGTTCGAGGCGGCGTGGATCGAAACCGCCAACCGGCTCGCGCCCGGATCGGCGCCCGGGATTCTCGGCCATGACCGCGCCGCCGGGTTGTTCGCCATGGAATACCTTTCGCCCGCGACCCATCGCTTGTGGAAGGAAGAGCTGCGCCGGGGCCGCGCCAATCCGGCGTTCGCGGCCACGGTCGGCGCGACGCTCGCCCGCATCCACGCCGGCACGGCGAACGACGCCGCCGTCGCCGCCCGGTTCGCCACCGACGCTATCTTCCGCGCGATCCGGCTGGAACCCTATCTCGAAGCCGCCGCGCGCGCCCACCCCGACCGGGCCGGCGCCTTGCGCGCGCTCATCGA
>CAYPQV010000004.1:152258-176263 GCA_964412955.1 uncultured Hyphomicrobiales bacterium | reverse complement strand
CGCGCCGAAAAATCCCTCCGGCGCAGCGATTCCAAATTATCGGGATACGCTCTAACTCGCGCGGGGCCCAGACTTCGCTAGGCCCGCTTCTGTGCGCGAAGGAAGGTTCGTCCGCGCGGTTTCCCGCTCGATCCAGCCGCCGCCGAGCACCCGGCTGCCCCGATAGAAGACGCATGCCTGGCCGGGGGCGATCGCGCCTTGCGGTTCGGCGAAAACCACCTCGGCGCGGCCGCCGGGAAGCGCGCGCACGCTCGCCGGCGCCGCCGGTTGGGTGGAACGCACCTTGACCGTAACCGGGCGGGGTTCTTCCGGGGGCGCGTCGAGCCAGTTCACGTCCCGCGCGGTGAGCGACTCTTTCAGCAGCGCCGCGCGCGGGCCGACCACGACCCGGGCCGCGTCGGCCTCGATCCGCACCACGTAAAGCGGCTCGCCCGCGCCCGCGTTGCCGAGATCGAGCCCGCGGCGCTGGCCGACGGTAAAGTGGAATACGCCCCGGTGCCGTCCGAGTACCCGCCCGGCGAGATCGACGATCTCGCCCTCGGTCGCGCCCCTACCAGGGCGCAGGCGTTCGACCACGCGCGCGTAATCGCCGCCGGGGACGAAGCAGATGTCCTGGCTGTCGGGCTTGGCGGCGACCGGCACGCCGAGCCGGGCGGCCAAGGCGCGGGTCTCGCTCTTGTCCATGTCGCCCAGGGGGAAGCGGAGCAAGTCGAGCTGCGCGCGGGTGGTCCCGAACAGGAAATAGCTCTGGTCGCGCGCGGGATCGGTTCCGGCGTGCAGTTCCGGCCCGTGCTCGCCCGCGACGCGGCGGACGTAATGGCCGGTCGCGAGCGCGTCGGCGCCGAGGTCGCGCGCGGTCGCGAGCAGGTCGCGGAACTTGACCGTGCGGTTGCAGGCGACGCAGGGAATCGGCGTTTCGCCGGCGAGGTAGGAATCGGCGAACGGTTCCATCACCTCGGCGCGGAAGCGGGATTCGTAATCGAGCACGTAGTGCGGAACGGCGAGCGCATCCGCCACCCGGCGCGCGTCCAGGATATCGCGCCCGGCGCAGCAGGTTTTCCCGCCGGCGGAGTTGGCGGCGCCGAAATCGTAGAGTTGGAGCGTGACGCCGACCACGTCATAGCCCCGTTCCTTGAGCAGCGCGGCGACGGTTGAACTGTCGACGCCGCCGGACATGGCCACCACGACGCGGGTCTCGGCCGGAGGCCTGTCGGAGATAAAAAAATTCATGGCGGCAATATAGGTCGATCCGCCCGGGCGGCAACATGGCGCCGAACGAATGTCGCGGATTTCCGGGGATTCCGGCCGGAACCTGTGCGCGCCGTCACAGAAAAACCTGTGCGCGCCGTCACACCTAAGTCATTGAAATTATGTGCGTTTCGTCACAGACATCGGAACGGGTCGCCCCTACCATCGGGCTCACGAACAACAACGGACCACGGCTCTTTAGGAGGCGAACGACCATGAGGACCATACAAGCAGTCAACGTCGGGACGACCTTTCGCCCGCCGGTCGCGAATTTGGGTGGGGATGCGGCGAAGGGCAACGCCATCGCCATCGCCGCCCTGGCGCGGGTGCTGATGCAGGACGGGATCGACGCGCCGCGCCACCTGTTCTCCCGGATCAACGGCACGCTGGCCCGTCCCGGCGGCAAGCGGATTTCGCACCGGGTCGAGCGCACGGCGCGGGAAATCCTTTATTTCCTGTTCCGCTGCCATATCGCGGACAAGACCCCGAGCGTATCCGACATCTACCTCGCCACCGGGCTTGCCCGGGGAACCACGATCCGGTGCATCGCGAGCCTGCGCGAACTCGGGGTGCTGGAAACCGCGACCGACGCGCACGACCGGCGCCGCTCGCTGGTGCGGTTCGCGGGGGCCTACCGCCACCTGATCGCGGAATTCTCCGAGGCCCACTGCCGGCGGCTGGAGGAACAGTTGGCGGCCTCGGGATTCGTTCCGGCGGGAAGCCGCATCGGCTAGGCGGACTCGACAAACTCACGCATAAGGGTGGGGCCTCCGGGTCCCGCCTTTTTCTTTTCCGCGCGGGTCGGCTCTGCTAGTTTCCGCGCGCCATGCCCGGCGTCGAAATCGTCACCCCGGATCAACCGTCGCGAATCCCCGAACCCGGGGAACCGGCGAGGTTGTCGTACGCGCTGGCGATGGCGCGCGGGCTCGGCCGGCGTTGTCCCCGCTGCGGCCGGGGCCGTCTGTTTCGCGCCTATCTGAAGCCGGTCGACGCCTGCGAATCCTGCCGCGAGCCGCTCGGCCATATCCGCGCCGACGACGCGCCGCCCTATTTCACCATCTTCATCGTCGGGCACGTGGTGGTCGGGTTGGTCTTGTCGGTCGAAATCGGGTTTCACCCGCCGATGTGGGTTCACATGGCGACGTGGCCGGCGCTGACGATCGTTTTGACGCTCGCGCTGCTGCCCGTGGTCAAGGGCGCGCTGATCGGCCTGATGTGGCGCCTGAAGCTGCGCGGCGACGAATTCCAGTAGCCGGGAAGATCAGTCCCGCTCTTCGAGCCATGCCGCCTGGATGGCTTCGAGGATTTTTTCGTTGGACTTGTTCGGGTCGTCGGCGAACTCGGGCAGCGCCTGGACCCATTTCCACAGGTCGGTGAAGCGCAGGTTGACCACGTCGGCGTCGGGGTGCGCGTCCTCGAGCCGGATCGCGATTTCCCGCACGTCGGTCCATTTGAGGGCCATGACCGTTCCCCTTATTTCGATTCGACCATCATGTTGCGGGTTGCCGCCGGCAGCGTGACGGTGATGCCGTCCAGTTCCTTGCACATGCGGATCTGGCAGCTGAGCCGCGACGTCTGGGTCAGGCCGAACGCGAGATCGAGCATGTCTTCTTCTTCCTCCGACGCCGGTTCGAGCTTGGCGAACCATTCCGGCGCGACGATGACATGGCAGGTGGAGCAGGCGAGCGAGCCCTCGCAGGCGCCCTCGATGTCGATGTCGTTCCGGTGGGCGACCTCCATCACCGACAGGCCTTCGGGCGCGTCCACGGTGCGCTTGTTGCCCTGGGGATCGATGAAGGTCACCTTGTAGGTGGCACTTGGTTCGGCCATGACGTCAACTCCGTTCTCGGCTTTGTTCCCGTCCGGCGCGTTCCGCGGAGACGCGCGCGTCCAACCGTTCCACGGCGACGCCGCCCAGCGCGGCGCGGATGCCGCGATCCATGCGCTTTTCGGCGAACGGCTTGGTGGCCGCCTCCAGCGCCCCGGCGGCGGCGTTGATAGCGTCCCGGTCGGTTCCCGGCAATGTTTTTTCCAGCGCCGCGAACGCGCGATCCACGCCCGCGCGTTCGTTCGCGTCCAATAGATCGCCGTCGGCGGCGAGCGCCGCGCGCACCGCGTTGAGCACGCGGCCGGCTTCGACCCGGGCCTCGGCGAGCAGGCGCGCCTCCATGTCCTCGCGCGCGTGCACCAGGCTGTCGCGCAGCATGGTCGCCATCTCGTCCTCGCCGAGGCCGTAGGACGGCTTGACCTCGATTTTCTGCTCGACGCCGGTGGTGGTCTCGCGCGCGGTCACGGTCAGCAGCCCGTCGGCGTCGACCGCGAACGTGACGCGAATGCGCGCCGCCCCGGCGGTCATGGGCGGGATGCCCTTGAGCTCGAAGCGGGCGAGCGAGCGGCACTGATCGACCATTTCCCGCTCGCCCTGGACCACATGCAGGATCATGCCGGTCTGGCCGTCCTGGTAGGTGGTGAATTCCTGCGCCAGCGCCGCCGGGATCGGGGTGTTGCGGGGAATGATCTTTTCCACCAGCCCGCCCATGGTTTCGAGTCCGAGCGAAAGCGGCGTGACGTCGAGCAGCAGCGCGTCCAGGCCCGCCGTCAGCGCCTCGGCCTGCAGCGCGGCGCCGACCGCCACCACCTCGTCGGGGTCGATGTCGGCGAGCGGTTCGCGGCCGAAGACGTGCGCGACCGCGCGCCGGACCAGCGGCACCCGGGTCGATCCGCCGACCAGAACCACGCCCTTGACCTCGGCCGGCTTCAAGTCGGCGTCGGCCATCACCTCGCGGCTGATGCGCTGGGTGCGCTCCACCAGCGGCTCGATCATGGCCTCGAAGCGCTCGCGCGTCATTTCGTGCCGGGTCGGTTTGCCGTCGGCGTCGAGGATCCATCGGCCGTCGTCCGATCCCGACAGGCATTCCTTGGCGATGCGCGCGGTGGCGAGCGCGAGCTTGGCCTCGCCCGGGGTAAGGCGGGTTTCGCCGATCGCGGCATGGCGTTCGCGGATGAACGCTTCGGCCAGCGCATGGTCGAAATCGTCGCCGCCGAGGGCGGAATCGCCGCCGGTCGCCAGCACCTGGAATACGCCTTTTTCGAGGCGGAGTATGGAAATGTCGAACGTGCCGCCGCCGAGGTCGTAGACCGCGTAGATGCCTTCCGCTTCCTTGTCGAGGCCGTAGGCGAGGGCGGCGGCGGTCGGCTCGTTGACCAGGCGGAGCACCTCGATTCCGGCGAGGCGCGCCGCGTCCTTGGTCGCGGCGCGGGCGGAATCGTCGAAATAGGCGGGAACCGTAATGACGGCGCGGCCGACCTGGGCGCCGAGTTTCGTCTCGGCGCGCGACTTCAGCGCGCGCAGGATGTCGGCGGACACCTCGACCGGGGTCAGGCGACGGGCGCCGACTTTGAGCCGGACCATGCCGCCCTCCTTGCCGGAGTCGGCGTCGAGTTCGTAGGGCAACGTGCCGGCCAGCGCCTTCACGTCGGCGGCGCCGCGCCCCATCAGACGCTTGATCGAGCCGACGACCTGGTCGGGGCGTTCCAACAGCAACGCGCGGGCGGCGAGTCCGACGACCGGCTCGCGGTCGGGCGGGTAAGCGACCACCGACGGCACCAGGCCCGAGCCTTTTTCGTCGCGCAGCACCTCGGGCTTGCCCTGGCGGCTGACGGCGACGACCGAATTGGTGGTGCCGAGGTCGATGCCGACCGCCGGCGCGCGCTCGGCGGCATGCGGCAGCGGGGTGGCGCCCGGCTCGTGGATTTGCAGCAGGGCCATGCGTTCAGCCCTTGCCGCTGCGGCGGGCGCGGCTGTCGTCGATCAGCTTGCGGAGATAGCGCAACCGGGTGGTGAGCTTGGCGGCTTCGTCGAGGTCGTTCTTGCCGAAGGCCGTGGCCAGGTCGTCGACGCATTCTTCGATGTCGGCGGCGACGTTGGCGGCGAACAGGTCGACCTGCGCGGCCGATTGCGCCGATTCGAGCGCTTCGCGCATTTCCATCGCTTCCATCAGGATGACCGGATCGGCGATCTGGTTGCAGCCCTCGGACAGAACGTCCATGCCCGCGAGATGGAGCAGATAGACCGCCCGCTTCAAGGGATCGGCGAGCGTCTCGTAGGCTTCGTTCAGGCTGACGGCCTGGGCCTGCGACAGCGTCTTTTCGCGCGCGGTGCGGGTGGCGAAGCGGTCGGGATGAAGGCGGCGCTGAAGGTCGAAATAGCGCCGTTCCAGGTCGGCGCGATCGACGGCGAAGGTGCGCTCGAGCCCGAGGCGCCGGAAACGGTCGGCGCCGCCCGGCGGCTGCACGGCGCGGCAGGTGACGCAGAAGGGCGCGTCCCCCGGCGTCGGTCCGCCGCACGACCAGCAGGCCTGCGTCGCGCCGGAAGGCGCGGCGGGTTGTTCGGCGGTTTGGACCTGCGGCATCGGTGCGCTCCGGAAGAAACGGCGATCACGCGAAGCGCGCGATTCAGACGTGGAAGGATTCGCCGCAGCCGCAGCGTCCTTTTTCGTTGGGATTGGTGAACACGAAGCCCGATTCGAGCTTGTCCTCGCGGTAGTCCATCTCGGTCCCGAGGATGAACATGGTCGCCTTGGGATCGATTAACAGGGTCACGCCCTCGGTTTCGACCACCTCGTCGAAGGCGTTGCGTTCGTCGGCGAATTCGAGGGTGTACGACATTCCCGAGCAGCCCTTGGTGCGGATGCCGATGCGGATGCCGGCCGAGGGCTTGCCGCGCCCGTCGAGCAGCGCCTTGATTTTCGCAACCGCCGCCGGCGTCACGGTCATCGGCGTCGGCCGCGCGCGCGGCGGGGTGGAAGCGGGCGCTGGCGACGAAGGAACGGTCGATGTCATTCGGCGGCTTCCTTGCCCTTGCCCGTCTTCGCCTTGTAGTCGCCGATGGCGGCCTTGATCGCGTCCTCGGCCAGCACCGAGCAGTGGATCTTGACCGGCGGGAGCGAGAGATGTTCGGCGATCTGGGTGTTCTTGAGGGTCGCCGCCTCGTCCAAGGTCTTGCCCTTGACCCATTCGGTCACCAGCGAGCTGGACGCGATCGCCGAGCCGCAGCCGAAGGTCTTGAACTTGGCGTCCTCGATGATGCCTTGGGCGTTGACCTTGATTTGCAGTTTCATCACGTCGCCGCAGGCGGGCGCGCCCACCAGGCCGGTGCCGACGCTGGCGTCGTTCTTGTCGAACGCGCCGACGTTGCGGGGATTCTCGTAGTGGTCGATCACCTTGTCGCTGTAAGCCATGATCTTCTCCTTTACCCTTATGTAGACGGTCTCGCCGGGCCGCTCAATGCTCGGCCCATTTGATGGATTTGATGTCGATGCCTTCGCGCGCCATTTCCCACAGCGGGCTCATGGCGCGCAGGCGTTCGACCTCGTTCGCGATGCGGTCGGCGGCATAGTCGACCTCGGCTTCGGTGGTGAAACGGCCGAGACCGAGGCGGAGCGAGGTGTGCGCCAGTTCCTCCTCGACGCCGAGCGCGCGCAGCACGTAGGACGGCTCGAGCGAGGCCGAGGTGCAGGCCGAGCCCGACGATACCGCCAGGTCCTTGAGCCCCATCATCAGGCCTTCGCCCTCGACGTAGGCGAAGCTGATGTTGAGGTTGCCGGGAATGCGGTGGTCGAGGTCGCCGTTGAGGTAGATTTCCGGCAGCCGCTGCTTGAGTCGGTTGTAGAGCCGGTCGCGCATCGTCTTGAGGCGTTCGGCCTCCGCGCCCATTTCCTTTTCGGCGATGGCGCAGGCGGCGCCGAGGCCGACGCACAGCGGCAGCGGCAGCGTTCCTGAGCGCATGCCGCGTTCCTGGCCGCCGCCGTTGAACAGCGGCACCAGGCGCACGCGCGGGCGGCGGCGGACGTAGAGCGCGCCGATGCCCATCGGCCCGTAGATCTTGTGGCCGGAAATGCTCATCAGGTCGATGTTCATGTCCTCGACGTCGAGCGGGATCTTGCCGACCGCCTGGGCGCAATCGGTATGGAAGAAAACGCCGCGCTCGCGGCAGATGCGGCCGATTTCGCGGATCGGCTGGATCACGCCGATTTCGTTGTTGACCGCCATGATCGAGACCAGGACGGTCTTGTCGTCGATCGCGGCCTTGAGGCGTTCGAGATCGATCAGGCCGTCCGAGCCGACCGGCAGGTAGGTGACCCGGAACCCTTCCTGCTCCAGGTGGCGGCAGGCGTCGAGCACGCACTTGTGCTCGGTCACGCAGGTGATGATGTGGTCTTTCTTGTCCTTGTAGAAATGGGCGACGCCCTTGAGCGCGAGATTGTTCGATTCGGTCGCGCCGGAGGTGAAGATCAGTTCCTTGGGATTGGCCTTGATCAGGCTCGCGATCTGCTCGCGCGCCTTTTCGACCGATTCCTCGGCGCGCCAGCCGTAGGCATGGTTGCGCGAATGGGGGTTGCCGAAGCGCGCGTTGAAATGGGGCAGCATCGCCTCGATCACGCGCGGATCCGTCGGCGTGGTCGCCTGATAGTCGAGATAAACCGGCGCGCCGTCGCCGCGCGGGTTCTTCAGGACGTCGCGGACGGCGTTCTCGATCTTGGCGGTGGCTTCGTTGGTACGCATGACTCGATTCCCTCTCGTTATTCATTCAAGCGGCGGATGCCGCGGCGTTTGACGCGGTCCGGGCGGCGAGCGCGGTCCAGGCCTCCAGGAACCGCTCCACGTCTAACTCGGCGCTCGACCAGCCGAGGCTGACCCGGATCGCCGAGCCGGCGATCACCGCGTCCAACCCCATGGCGGCGAGCACGTGACTGGCGCCGACCTTGCCCGAGGAGCAGGCCGAGCCCGCGCTGACGGCGACGCCGGCGAGATCGAGGGCGATGACCTGGGTTTCGGACGCGACGCCGGGAAGAGCGAGGCAGGAGGTGTTGGGAAGGCGCGCGGCGCCGACGCCCGGAATCCGCGCCGACGGCACCGCGGCGCGGGCACGCGCTTCGAGCGTGTCGCGCCAGACGGCGAGGCCGGCGAGGCGATCGAGGTCGGCGCCCGCCGCCTCGGCCGCGGCGCCGAAACCGGCGATGCCGGAAACATTCTCGGTCCCGGCGCGCAGACCCCGTTCCTGGCCTCCGCCCTTGATCCGCGCGTCGAGGGAAGCGGTTCCATCGGCGACCAGCGCGCCGACGCCCATGGGACCGCCGAGCTTATGGGCGGAAAGCGTCACGAAGTGCGCGCCGAGTTCGGCGACCTCGACCGGGATTTTGCCGGCCGCCTGGACCGCGTCGCAATGGAGAACCGCGCCATGGCGCCGGGCGATGGCGGCGGCCTCGGCGACCGGCTGGAGAACGCCGGTTTCGTTGTTGGCGAGCATGAGCGAGACGAGCGCAGGACGGGAATCGACGGCGAGAGCCGCCTCCAGCGCCTTGAGATCGATCACGCCGTCGGAATCGACGGGGATGCGGACGGCTTCCGGCGCGGCGGCCAGCACCGAGGCGTGCTCGACCGCCGACACGATGACCCGCGGGCGGCCGGACCCGCGGATGGCGAGCACGTTGGCCTCGGTCCCGCCCGAGGTGAATGTCACGTTTTCGGCGCGCGCGCCGACCAGGGCGGCGACCCGTTCGCGCGCGTCCTCGATCGCGCGCCGCGCGGCGCGGCCGAAGCGGTGGACCGACGACGGGTTGCCGACGCGGGCGAGCGCGGCGACCGCCGCCCGTTCGGCCTCGGGCCGAAGCGGGGCGGTCGCGTTGTGGTCGAGATAAACGGCGCCGTGCGTCATGATCCGTCGATCCGCTCGAACCGGGAATGCGTGTCGCGGATTACTCGGCCGCCGCGATCCGACCGTTGGCGCCCGGCGCGGGAGCGCCGTCGCCGGCGCGGAACACGCGTCCGCTGGAGCCGAGCACGCGCTTGTCGACCACGTCGGCGAGCGACACCGAACTGAGGTAAAGGTAAATCTGGTTGCCCAGTTCCTCCCACAGGTCGTGGGTCAGGCAGCGCGTTTTGTTGGAATGGCATCCGGCCGGCTGGCCCGGGGTGCAGCGGGTGGCCTGGATCGGCTCGTCCACGGCGAGGATGATGTCGGAAACGCGGGTTTCCGATTCGGGCCGGGCGAGCAGGTAGCCGCCGCCCGGGCCGCGCACGCTCTTGACCACGCCGCCGCGGCGCAGCTTGCTGAACAGCTGTTCCAGGTACGAGAGCGAAATTTCCGGGCGGCTGGCGACGTCGGCCAGCGCGACCGGCTTGCCCCGGCTGTTGGAGGCCAGATCGACCATCGCCATGACCGCGTAGCGGCCCTTGGTGCTGAGTTTCATAGTCTAGTCTCCTTTCAACTGGCTTGATCGCGGGCGCGCGGGGATTCGCCCTCACGCGCCGCCCGCAGTTGCGACTCGAGGTCACCGACCCGATCCTTGAGATCGGCGATTTGGGATCGCAAATTCTCGACCGTCATCAAGACCGGATCCGGGCAACCCTCGGGCGTGCCGTAGGCGACAAACGCGCGCGCCGCGGCCTTGTCCTTGGGCATGACCACCTGCGCGGGAATGCCGATCGCGGTCACGCCCGGCGGCACTTCCTTGGTCACGACCGAATTCGCGCCGACGCGCGCGCCTTCGCCGATCACGATCGGGCCGAGCACTTGCGCGCCCGAGCCGATGATGACGCGGTCGCGGACGGTCGGGTGGCGCTTCTGGCCGACCTGGGACGCCGAATCGACCGCGGGCGAAGTGCCGCCCAAGGTCACGCCCTGGTAGAGCGTAACGTCGTCGCCGATCTCGGCGGTTTCGCCGATCACCACGCCCATGCCGTGATCGATCACCAGCCGGCGGCCGACGGTGGCGCCGGGATGGATCTCGATTCCGGTGATGAAGCGGCCGAATTGCGACAAAAGCCGAGCGAGCAAGCGCCACTCCCGGCGCCAAAGGGCATGGGTCAGGCGATGGATCGCCACCGCGTGGAATCCGGAATAGAGCAGCGCCACCTCGAATCTCGATCGGGCGGCCGGGTCTCTGGCGAGAAAGGCGTCCAAATCGTCCTGGATGGCCCTGAACATGGGTTGACCTGCGTTTTTTAGTGACGGTTCAGCGGTTTATCGTCTATAACCACACTCCGTAGTGTGGGTATCCACAATTTCTTGATGGGTATAGATATAAAATCGCCCAGGCAGTAAGTCAAGATTATACGCATAAGTTATAATAAATGTGGGTATTTTTGAACCAATATATTGAAAATAAAGAAATAGATAAAACATATAAGTTGCATGAAATACCTAAATATAACCGATCAAGGAGCTGGGTTTAAATCTTATGCCTGAAGTCATCTTCAACGGCCCGGACGGCAGGATCGAAGGCCGTTACCAGCATGCCAAGACCCCGAACGCGCCCATTGCGCTCGTGCTCCACCCGCACCCGCAGTACGGCGGGACCATGAACAACAAGGTGGTTTACGCGCTTTATCAGACCTTTGTCGCCAAGGGCTTCTCGGTGCTGCGCTTCAATTTCCGCGGCGTCGGGCGCAGCCAGGGGCAGTTCGACAACGGCCAGGGCGAACTCAGCGACGCCGCGTCCTCCCTCGACTGGCTCCAGACCCAGAACCCGAACGCGCCCGCGTGCTGGATCGCGGGCTTTTCCTTCGGCGCCTGGATCGCCATGCAGTTGATGATGCGCCGGCCCGAGATCGGCGGGTTCATTTCGGTCGCGCCGCCGGCGAGCATCTACGACTTTTCCTTCCTGGCGCCGTGCCCGGCGTCGGGCCTGATCGTGCACGGGGACAAGGACGAATTGGTGCCGCTCGCGGCCGTCAACAAGCTCGCGCAAAAACTATCCTCGCAGAAGAACATCAAGATCGACTACCGGGTGATCGAGGGCGCGGACCATTTCTTCGCCAGTCACGGCGACAACCTGAACCAGATCGTCGAATCGTATCTGATGCGGGCGCTCGCCAAGGCGGCCTAAGTACCCTTCGCTTCCGACGGATACAGCGTGCCGCCGGTGCAGGGCGCGCGCACGCCGGTGGTGCCGGGCAGGCTCAGCGGCATTCCTTTCAGCGAGCGGACGGCAAGAAAAGCGAACGCTTCCGCTTCCAGAAAATCGCCGCGCCAGCCGACCGCCTCGACCGCGTCCACGTCCGCGCCGAGGACTTCGCCCAGCAGCGCCATCAGATACCCGTTGCGCCGTCCCCCGCCCGTGACCAGCCAGCGCCGGGGAGGGGCGGGGAAATGGTCGCACGCGCGGGCGACGGAGAGCGCGGTGAAGCGCGCGAGAGTCGCCGCTCCGTCGGCGGGGGTAAGCGGCCCGACATCGGCGAGGATGCGGGCGAAGTGGTCCCGGTCGAGGGATTTGGGCGGGCTTTTGCGGAAATAATCGTCGGCGAGCCAGGCGTCGAGCCGCGCCGGGTCCGGGCGGCCCGCGCGCGCCAGCCGGCCGTCCTCGTCCATCGCCCGGCCGGTCGCCCGGCGCACCCAATCGTCGAGCAGCGCGTTGCCGGGGCCGGTGTCGAAGGCGAGCGGGCCGCCGCTATTGTGGTCGGGGGCACCGATCCAGGTGACGTTGCCGACGCCGCCGAGGTTGAGAACGGCGAGCGGCTTCGCAAGATCGGCGGCGCGGGCGACGTGGTAGAGGGGCGCGAGCGGCGCTCCCTGGCCGCCCTCGGCCATGTCCCGGCTGCGGAAATCGGCGACTACCGGAATCCCGACCAGACGGGCAAGCCGCGCGCCGTCGCCGATCTGGCGGGTCAAGCCGCGCGCGGGATCGTGGCGGACGGTGTGGCCGTGAAAGCCGACCACGTCCACGTCTGCGGGCGACAGGCGCGCGTCGGCGATCAACCGGCGAACGATATCCGCGTGGCGGTCGGTCAACGCGCGGACGAGGTCGGCGTCGTTGCCGTCCGTGCCGAGGGCGGCGCGCAAGAGCTCGCGGAAGGGTTCGTCATAGGGGTCGGTGCGGGCCGGCCCCAGCGCCGATACCCGTTCGCCGTCGGTTTCGATCAGCGCGGCGTCGATGCCGTCCATCGAGGTGCCGCTCATCAGCCCGAGCGCGCGGAAATGCCTGCCGGTCATGCCGAATCCCAATCCGGACGGCCGTCAAACGGCTGTCAGTCAGGCGCGATTGTGCTAAGTATCGCCCCGTCCCGCAAGCGATCCCCGACCCATGACCGCGCCCCGATCCGAATTCCTGGCGACCATCGCCGCCCGCGGCTATCTGCACCAGTGCACCGACCTGGGCGCGCTCGACGCGCTCGCGCAGGCGAAGCGGATCGTCGCCTACATCGGCTTCGATTGCACCGCGCCGTCCTTGCACGCGGGCAGCCTGGTTTCGATCATGCTGTTGCGCCGCCTGCAGCGGGCCGGCCACAAGCCGATCGTGCTGATGGGGGGCGGGACCACCAAGGTCGGCGACCCTTCCGGCAAGGACGAGGCGCGCAGGCTTCTGACCGACGCCGAGATCGCCGCCAACATGGCCGGCATCCGCGAAGTCTTCGCCCGGTTCCTGAAATTCGGCGACGGGCCCGCCGACGCGCTCATGGTCGACAATGCCGGGTGGCTCGATGCGCTCGGCTACATCGCGTTCCTCCGCGACTACGGCCGGCACTTCTCCGTCAACCGGATGCTGACCCAGGACAGCGTCAAGCTGCGTCTCGAACGCGAACAGCCGCTCAGCTTTCTCGAATTCAACTACATGGTCCTGCAGGCCTACGACTTCGTCGAGCTGGCGCGGCGTTACGACTGCGTGCTGCAGATGGGCGGCTCGGACCAATGGGGCAACATCGTCGGCGGCGCCGACCTCGGCCGGCGCGTGCTCGGGCGCGAGCTGTTCGGCCTGACGACGCCGCTGCTCACCACCGCGTCCGGCGCGAAGATGGGCAAGACCGCCGACGGCGCGGTCTGGCTGAGCGAGAAGATGCTCGCCCCCTACGATTACTGGCAGTACTGGCGCAACACCGAGGACGCCGACGTCGGCCGCTTCCTCCGGCTCTTCACCGAATTGCCCGAAGCCGAGATCGCGCGCCTCGAAAAGCTCGGCGGCGCCGAGATCAACGAGGCGAAGAAGATCCTGGCCAGCGCGGCGACCGAGTTGCTGCACGGCAAGGACGCGGCGGACAGGGCGTCCGAAACCGCCCGGCGCACCTTCGAGGAAGGCACGTCCGGCGCGGCGCTGCCGTCGATCGCTTTGTCCCGCGACCAGCTCGCCAGGGGCATTCCCGCGTTCGAGCTGTTCCACAAGGCGGGATTGGCGGCGAGCGGCGGCGAGGCGCGGCGCCTGATCCGCGGCGGCGGCGCGCGCCTCAACGACGAAACCGTCGATCAGGAAACCCGCATCGTCACGCTGGCCGACCTCGACGCCGACGGCGTCCTCAAGTTGTCGGCCGGCAGGAAGCGCCACGCCCTGGTCAAGGCGGAATAGCCGGCGCCGCGAACGGAACGGCGGGGGATCAGCGGCTCTGTTCGCGCGCGGGCGTCTCGCGCCCGGCGGTGCCGAAAATGCCGAACAGATTGCGCAGGAATCCGGGCGCCAGCGTCGCCACCGGGTTGATGGCGATGTTCGGTTCCTCGCGCGGGCCGGTCATGCGGAAGGTGGCGGCGAACACGCCGCCGCCCTTTTCGCCGCCGGTAAACAGCGTGCCCACCACCGGCAGGTTTCCGAGCAGGCTGTTGACCGCGTAGGCCGGCACGATGGTCCCGTTCATGTCGAGAATGTCGGTGTCGGTGTAGATCTTGCCCGCCGCGGTGAAGCCGAGCGAAGCGCCGAAGGCGCGCGCCTCGCGCAGTTCCATCATGCCCTCGGTCTGGACAAAGGGCAGGTCGAGCGCGGCGAAGTTGAGGCCTTCGCCCCTGAGTTCGTCGAGGATGCCGGTCAGCGCGGCGACGCTGAGCAGCCGCGCCAGTATCGGTGCGTTGACGATACGGTAATCGCGCGCGACCACGCGCCCGACCAGCGGTTCGCCGGGATCCCGGTCGAGATACTCGCCGGCGATGTCGAGCGTGCCGCCCACCATGTTGTCGTAGAAGTCGAGCGCCCTGAGCATCGCGCCCGCGTCGCCGGCCTTGAGGGCGAGGGTACGCTTGCCGCCGTCGTCGGCCGGCCGGACGGCGAGGGTGAACGGCGCGCCCTTGGCGCCGACGCGGCCCTCGGCCTCCGCCGAACTCCAACGCATGCCGTCGTGACGGAAAACCCCTTTGACGCCGTCCAGGGAACGATCATCGCCCATCCATACCCGGTCGAGCGCGAAGAGGATGCCGAGTTTGAGCGAGGCGGCGGTCTCGTTTTCCGGCGCGGACGCGCCGCCCTTCAACACCTCCGACCAGAGCGGGCCGAAATCGAAGCTGGCCCCCTTGACGTTCATGTCCCATCCGCCGTCCGTGCGTTGGCGGACGAGGAGGCCGGCGTCGGTGCGCCCGTAACGGACCGGATCGGCTTCGATCCGATCGAGGCCGCTGCCGTCGGCGGCGTACACGACCCGGCCCTTGACCGTGAGATCGTCGGCGGTAATGGCAAAAGAGGGAATCGCGGTAACCGTGTCGTGCTTCAGCCTCAACGAGGCCTCGGCCGTGCCCGGTCGGCCGCGTTCCTTGCGCCAACCGAGGGTTCTGATCTCGACCGCAAGATCCTTCAAGTCGGCGCGCGCCTCGATGTTGCGCGCACCGCCCGGTCCCTCGACTACCCGGATGTCGACGCCGGCCGTGCCCCCGATCGCGCCGTCGCCCAAGGGGCCGAACGCGAAGCCGAGATCGGCGAGCGTACGGATTTCGCCGCTCCGGCCCGTCAGGCGATAGCGGCTCACGATGGTCGCCTTGGGATCGAAGTTTCGACGCCAGTCGATGTCGGCGGCCATGTTGCCGACCCGCGCGTTGCCCTTGATATCCATGCCCTTGCGATCGAGGGTCAGGTCGAGTCTGCCCTGACGCAAATCCTGGCCGAGCAGCGCGCCGCGCAATCCGATGTCGACAAGCTTAGCCGCCGCCCGGACCTCCACCTGCTCCGCTTTCAGCGCGCGCTCGAGAATGAAGCGGAACTTGAGATTGGTTTCCACTTTCCCCTCGGCGCCTTGCGGACCGAGGCCGAGGGTCGAGGCAAAGCGCAGCGGTTCATGATCGATCAGGGAAAGCCCCTCGCGGAATCCGCCGGCGATGGCGAGCTCGATGTCGGCGTATTGGTCGGGCTGATCGAGGCCGGTAAAGGCGATGGTCCCGCCGGTGACGGCAAGGCCGGCCGCCTCGCCTTTCTCGATCGCGATGTCGAAGCGGGTCTTGTTGAACGTCGCGCGCCCCGACACCTTGTGCGCCTTCGGCATCGGCGCGAGATAGTTGACGGTGACCTCGCGGATGTCCATGTCGCCGCTGACCGCGGTAAAGGTTCCGCGACCGTCGGGGCCGATGCGCAAATCCACGCTGGCTTCGGCCCGGGGCATGGAGCCGTCGGTGATGTTGGGGACGACCCAGTTCCGGGCGTCGCGGCCCCAGCCGGCCGGCCAATAGCGGTCGAGGTCGGCGCCCGGAACATTTTCGAGTCGCCCCTTGGCCCTGACCACGATGTCGGCGCCGGCGGTTTCGCCCGTGCCCGCGAGCGAAAACCGGGGGCCGCCGAGGTCGAACCGGGCCTCCGTCAATTCGACGCGGCCTTCGCGGCGCGAGTATATGCCGCGACCTTCGGCCGATCGCAGGGGCATCGCGTGCCCTCCCGGCATGATCGCGGAACCTTCGGCGCCGAGATCGACGCGGAAGCGCTCCACGTCGAGCCGGTCGGTGACGCCGTCATAGTGACCCTTGAGCGCGAGGGAGTGGAGCGCGAGGCTCTGCGGCGCCGGTTCCGGCAGCGCGAGACGACCCTCGCCGCCGGTCAGGTTGAAGGCGAACGACCGCACCTGTCCGTTCCGTTCCAGCGCCACCGACGCCGTGCCCGCCAGCGGCAGGTCGAGAGCCGAAAACGGCGCGAACGCTTCGACGAATTCCGCGAACGCCGCCGGGCGCGCCCGCGCGAAGGTCAATGTCGCCTGCGAACGTCCGTCGGCGGCGCGATAGGTGCCCTGCGCCGTCATTTGGCCGCGGCCTCCGCCGGTGTCGAAATTGAGCGTCGCCTCGCCGCTCAGGCCCTCGGCGTCGCGCGCGAGAAGCACTTGCGTCGACGGCAGGCGCCATGACCGGTTGCGCGCCATGTCGGCGATGGTCAGGTCCGCGCCCAAAATATTGAGGCGGGCGAGATAACTCATCGGATTTCCGCGTTCGGTCGGCGACAGCAATTGGCCGAGCAGGCGCTGGAGCAAGTCCTGCCCTTCGGACGGGATGTCGCCGAGCGCAATCACGAATCCGCCGTCCGCCTGGCGGGCCAAGAACAGGCGCGGCCCGAACAGCTCGATGCTGCGGGGCGCGATCACGCCGCGCAGCAGGGCTTGGGCGCTGAGCGAGAACGACACCTCCGGCACGTTGGCGATCACGCCGCCGGATTTTTCGAAGACGCGGACCGATTGGATGCGTATGTCGAGCGTGCGGTCCCACCCGCCCCACGCGAGAACCGTGTCGCCGAGGCGGAATCGCAACTCGGGGTGGAAGCCGTTGAGCGCGTTTTCGGCATGGGGCGTGAGCGGCGTGAGCGAGATCGGCCCCGACGACAGGCGCCAGGCCAGCGCGAGCATCAAAATCGCGAAGCCCGCGCCGAGAGCCCCGGCCAAATGCAGTGCGCCATGCACGGTACGTTTGAGCAAGAAATCTCCTTGTCCGGCAATCCGGCCCCCCTCCCGCCGGCGGGGAAGCAAGGCCGGCCCCGCCGGCCCGGGGAATGTAATCGTTTGTTCCTTAAAAAACCTAAAGAACGTAACGGATTGACCGAAAAGCCGCCATCGCCCAGTGTGCGCGCAAATGACCGCCCTAGGCTTCGCCGAAAACCAAAGATATGTGCCCGGCCCGTCGAGTGCCAGCCTGGCGTCCTTGGGGTTGGAACGATGGTTCGAGGCGGCCGCGGCCGAGGCGCCCGCCATCGGCGACCGGGCCCGCGCGCTCGCCGCGGATTCGGGCGCTCGCCGCCTGATCGAAGCGGTCTTCGGCAACAGCCCGTTTTTGGCGCAGGCCGCGGCGACCGATCCGGACGCGCTGTGCGACATTCTGGAGCAAGGTCCCGATCGGGTCGCCGCGCGCGCCTTGGCGGGCATACGGCGCCCGCCGTCCGACGAAGCCGAACTGATGCGCGCGCTGCGCGTCGCCAAGCGCCGCGTCGCGCTGGCGACCGCGCTGGCCGACATCTCCGGCGCTTGGGGACTCGCCCGGGTGACGGAGACGCTCAGCGACCTGGCCGATACCGCGCTCGGCGCGGCGGCCGGTTTTCTGTTGCGCCAAGCCGCGGCGGGCGGCGCCTTCGCGCTCGCCGACGAAGCCGATCCCCAGCGCGGCTCCGGACTCGTCGTTCTCGGCATGGGCAAGCTCGGGGCGCGCGAGCTGAATTATTCGAGCGACATCGACCTGATCGTTCTTTACGACGCAGAGCGCGTTCGCACCGACGCGCCCGAGTCGCTGCAAAAGCATTTCGTCCGGCTCGCGCGCGGCCTGGTGCGGCTGATGGAGGAGCGGACCGCCGACGGCTACGTCTTCCGCACCGACCTGCGGCTTCGGCCCGATCCGGGCGCGACGCCGCTCGCCCTTTCGGTCGACGCCGCGGAAATCTATTACGAGAGTCTGGGCCAGAACTGGGAGCGGGCGGCGATGATCAAGGCGCGCGCGGTCGCCGGCGACATCGAGGCCGGCCGGGCGTTTCTCGATCGTCTGCGCCCGTTCGTCTGGCGCCGCCATCTCGATTTCGCGGCGATCCAGGACATCCATTCGATCAAGCGCCAGATCCACGCCCATTACGGCGGCGGCACCATCGCGGTCGCCGGCCACGACATCAAGCTCGGGCGCGGCGGCATTCGCGAAATCGAATTCTTCGTGCAGACCCAACAACTAATTCGCGGCGGCCGCGAACCCCGGCTCCGGACCGCGTCGACGCTGGACGGACTCGCCCGGCTGGCCGAGCTGGGATTGACCGAGCGGACGGCGGCGGCCGAAATGACGGAAGCCTACGAATACCTGCGCCGCGTCGAACACCGGCTGCAAATGATCGACGACGAGCAAACCCAAACGCTTCCGGCCGGCGACGAAGGCCTGAACGCGCTGGCGGCGTTTCTCGGCTATCCGGGCAAGGACGCGTTCGCGGCCGACCTGATCGCGCGGCTCGGCGCGGTCGAGCGCCACTACGCCCGCCTGTTCGAGGATTCGCCCGCGTTGGTCGCGCCGGGCACCGCCGCCGGCAACCTGGTGTTCACCGGCGTCGACGCCGATCCGGCGACGCTGGCGACGCTGACCGAAATGGGCTTCAAGGAACCGGAGACGGCGCACGCGACCGTCCGCGGCTGGCACCACGGCCGGTACCGCGCCATGCGCTCGACCCGCGCGCGCGAACTGCTGACCGAATTGATGCCGGCGCTGCTCGGCGCGCTGGCCAAGAGTCCCGACCCGGACGGCGCGTTCCTGCGTTTCGATGCGTTCCTCGGCCGGCTCCCCGCCGGAATCCAGATTTTTTCGCTGCTTCATTCCAATCCGCACCTGCTCGATCTTCTCGCCGAGATCATGGGCGCGGCCCCCCGGCTCGCCGAGCACTTGAGCGGGCGCCCCGCCGTGCTCGACGCCATGGTGACGCCGGGATTCCTGGAATCGCTCCCGGACCGGGAACGGCTGGTCGCCGAACTCGAGCGCCAGTTCGATTTCGCGCGCAACGTCGAGGACGCGCTCGACGCCAGCCGCCGTTTCGCCCACGACCGGCAGTTCCAGGTCGGCGTCCAGCTGCTGCGCGGCTCGGTCGCGCCGCGCGTCGCGGCGGCGGCGCTCAGCGACATCGCCGAAGTCGCCATCGGCGGCCTGCTGCCGCGCATCGAGGCCGAGTTCGCGGCCGGCCACGGACGGTTCGGCGAATCCACGCTCGCGGTCGTCGCCATGGGCAAGCTCGGCGGACGGGAAATGACCCCGACGTCGGACCTCGATCTGATCTTCGTCTACGATACGCACGGCGCGGCGGAGTCGTCGGGCGGCCCGCGCCCCCTGCCGGCGAGCCAGTACTTCGCGCGGCTCAGCCAGCGGCTGCTCAACGCGCTGACCGCGCTGACCGCCGAGGGGCGCCTGTACGAGGTCGACATGCGCTTGAGGCCCTCGGGCAACAAGGGCCCGCTCGCCGCCGCGTTCGACGGCTTCGTCCGCTACCAGGAGCAAGAGGCGTGGACGTGGGAACACCTGGCGCTGACCCGCGCGCGCGTCATCGCCGGGCCGGAGTCCTTGCGCGCGCGCGTCGCCGAGGCCATCCGCCGGGTGTTGACGCGGCCGCGCGATGCGGCGCGGCTGTTCAAGGACGCCGCCGAGATGCGCGCGCGCATGGCCGCCGAGCACGGTGCCAGCTCGCGCTGGGACGTGAAGCACGCGCGGGGCGGCCTGATCGACGTGGAGTTCACGGTGCAATGCCTGCAACTCGCCCACGCGCACGCCCGGCCCGAGATTCTCGATTCGAACACGGCCGCCGCGCTCGACAAGCTCGCCGCCGCCGGAATCCTCGACGCGGCCGACGCCGCGATGCTGCGCGACGCGTTGGACCTGTGGCAGGCGCTGCAGGCGGTTCTCCGGCTGACTCTCGATCCGGCCAAAGGCGAGGAGGCCGCCTCGTTCCCCGAGGCGCTCAAGCGCCGACTCGCGCATGTGGGCGGCGCGGACGATTTCGATCGGCTCGAGGCGCGCATGGATCAACTCGCCCGCGCCGCCGCCGACGTCTTTCGCCGGTTGGTGGCGGTTCCGGGCGGAGACGATTCTAGCCGTTGACTCCGCGTTTCGGACGGTCCCCAATCGGGGCGCGCGGTCCCGCCGGTAGGCGGGCGGACATAGAGAGTTCCCCGCGCGCATTAAATGATGCGCCCCTACCGGGGCGCGCGACGGACCCAGCGAATCCGGGAGGAATCATGGCCGACAAACCCGCCAAGCCCGCCGCGAGCGGCAAGAAAGAGGACGCTTCGGGCGGATCGAAGAAAGGCGGGCCGTCCGCCAAGTCGAAACGCGTGGTCCTGATCGCGGTCGCCGTCATCGCCCTGGTCGCGGGCATCGGCGGCACGGTCGGCGTTCTCCATCTGCTCGGGTTGCTGGGCACCGCGGAAAAATCGGGGCGCCAGGTGGCGGTGGTCGCGCTCGGCCAGCCGGTGCTGGTCGACATGCCGGAGGTGATGGTCGATCTCAAGGTCGGCGCCTGCCGCTCGCCCTATCTGCGCTACGCCATGCGCATCGAGGTGACCAGCGGCGCCGCCGCCAACTCCGTCAACGACGCCCAGGCGCGAATCATGGACGCGGTCCAGCAGCACCTGCGCGGCAAGGAACGCCAGGAGCTGGTCGGGGTCGAGGGCGCCGACCGGATGCGCAACGAAGCGCGCGACATCATCAACCGCCTGATCGCGCCCGAACGCATCAACAGCGTGCTGTTCAAGAAATTCGTCCTGCAGTGAGCGCGGGTGGCCTCTCGCCATGTACCTGCCCAAACACTTCGCCGAACCCGACCTCGCCCGGCTGCACGATCTGATCGAGGCCCGCGTGTTCGGGTTGCTGATCGTGGTCCGCGACGGCGCACCGGACATGGCCCACATTCCCTTCGTCCTCGATCGCGGCGCGGGAAGTCACGGGATGCTGCGCGGGCATTTCGCCCGGCCCAATCCGATCTGGCGGGCGTTCGACGGCGCGCTCGAAGCGCGCGCGGTTTTTTCCGGTCCCGACACCTACGTCTCGCCCGACTGGTACGAGAGCCTCCATCAGGTGCCGACCTGGAACTACATCGCGGTCCACGCCTGGGGGCGGCCCAAGGCGCTGAACGGCGCCGCCGACGTGCGCCGCGCGCTCGACGATCTCAGCGCCCGCAACGAGGCGCGCATCCCCGGCAAGAAGCCGTGGACCGTGGATAAGCTGCCGGCCGAGGTCTACGACAAGATGACCAGAGCCATCGTCGCCTTCGAAATGCCGATCGCGCGCATCGAAGGGAAGTGGAAGCTGAGCCAGAACCGCGCCGAGGCCGATCGCCGGGGCGTCGTCGCCCAACTCGAAACGCTCGATGATCCGAACGCGCGGGCCATCGCCCGGGCGATGCGGAAGCTTTGATTTAGCCCGGTTCCGCCGCCGCGTCGCCGTCGCCGCCCTTGATGCGGCTCGCCAGCGCCGCGGTCATGAACGCGTCCAGGTCGCCGTCCAGCACCGCGCCGGTGTTGGAAGTCTCGACCCCGGTGCGCAGGTCCTTGACCATCTGGTAGGGCTGCAGCACGTAGGAGCGGATCTGGTGGCCGAAGCCGATTTCGGTCTTGGCCTCGAATTCCGCCTGGGCCTTGGCCTCGCGCTTCTTCAGTTCCAGTTCGTAGAGCCGCGCCTTGAGCATCGCCATCGCGGTCGCCCGGTTGCGGTGCTGCGAGCGGTCGTTCTGACACTGCACCACGATGTTGGTGGGAACGTGCGTGATGCGCACCGCGCTGTCGGTGCGATTGACGTGCTGGCCGCCCGCGCCCGACGCGCGATAGGTGTCGATCTTCAAGTCCTTGTCCAGGACCTGGACGTCGATGGTCTCGTCCACCACCGGATAGGCCCAGACCGAGGCGAAGCTGGTGTGGCGGCGCGCGTTGGAATCAAACGGCGAAATGCGCACCAGGCGGTGCACGCCGCTTTCGGTCTTGAGCCAGCCGTAGGCGTTGGGGCCGTTGACGCGGAGCGTCGCCGACTTGATGCCCGCTTCCTCGCCCGGGCTTTCCTCGATCCACTCGACCTTGTAGCCGTGTTGCTCGGCCCAGCGGGTGTACATGCGGGTCAAAATCTCGGCCCAGTCCTGGGCCTCGGTGCCGCCCGCCCCGGCGTGGATTTCGAGGTAGCTGTCGTTGCCGTCGGCCTCGCCCGAGAGCAGCGTGTCGAGTTCGGCCTTGGCGGCGCGCGCCTTGACCGCGCGCAGGGCGCTTTCGGCCTCGGCCAGCACGGCGGCGTCGTTTTCGCTTTCGGCCAACTCGATCAGGCCGACGGCGTCGGCCAAGTCGCGCGCGAGCGCGTCGATCGCGCCCAGGCCGGAGGAAAGCCGGTTGCGCTCGCGCATCATGCCTTGCGCCTTCTTGGGATCGCTCCAGATCGAGCCGTCCTCGGCGAGCGCGTTCAGTTCATCGAGCCGGAGCCGGGCGCGGTCGTAGTCAAAGATGCCTCCTCAGCAGCTCAAGCGACTGCTGGATCTCGGAGTTCAACGTTTGCATTTCCGCGCGCATGGAATTCGCCTTCGAAAAAACGTGACGGGTTTGTAAGGCAGACGGCGGCCGAGATCAATACAAGCCGCCGGTGCCGGTCTCGGGCCCGACGCGCGGGAGGCCGCCCGCGTCCTCGCTCTGGCCGAAACCTTCCAGCACCGCGCGCTCGCCGGTCGGCTCGCTGCCCGGCTTGAACGCTTCGATGATGACGTCGCGCCCGCGCCGGGTTTCGGGCACGCCGGTCTGGGCGTTGACCCGCACCAGGCGGATGCCGGGCGGGATGCGGAACGGCGTGGCGGCGCGCCCGCCGAGCGCCTCCATCATGAAGTCGCGGAAGATCGGCGCCGCGACCGAGCCGCCGGTTTCCTTGTCGCCGAGCGTCTGCGGCTCGTCGTAGCCGACGAACACCCCGACCGCGAGGTCGGGCGAAAAACCGATGAACCAGGTGTCCAGGCTGTCGTTGGTGGTGCCGGTCTTGCCGGCGAGCGGCTTGCCCACCTCGGCGACGCGCCGGCCGGTGCCGCGCTCGACCGCGCCCTGGAGCATGGAGACGATCTGGTAGGCGCTCGCCGCCGACGTTACCTGGGCGCGGGCGTCGGGGACGGTCGGCGCCGCCTGTTCGGTCCACTGCATCGCCTGGCAGTCGAGGCAGGGACGCTGGTCGTGGCGGAAGACGGTGCGGCCGTGGCGGTCCTGGATGCGGTCGATGATGCTGGGCGTGATGCGCTTGCCGCCGTTGACCAGCATGGCATACGCCGTGGTCAGGCGGAGCGGCGTGGTTTCGCCCGCGCCGAGCGCCATCGACAGGCGATGGGGAAGGGAATCGACCACGCCGAAGCGTTCGGCGTATTCGGCGACCTTCTCGATGCCGACGGTCTGCGCCAGCCGCACGGTCATCAGGTTGCGCGACTTCTCCAGTCCAAGGCGCATGGTCGAGGGGCCGTAGAATTCGCGGGTGTAGTTGTCGGGCCGCCACTTGGGCAGCCCGGGGCCCTGGTCGATGACGAACGGCGCGTCGAGAATGAGGGTCGCGGGCGTGTAGCCGGAATCGAGCGCGGCGAGGTAGACGAACGGCTTGAAGGCGGAACCGGGCTGGCGGCTCGCCTGGGTCGCGCGGTTGAACTGGCTCCGCTTGTAATCGTAGCCCCCGGTCATGGCGAGCACGCGGCCGGTGTGGGGATCGAGCGCGACCAGCGCGCCCTCGACCTTCGGGATCTGGCTCAAGGCGAAAGTGGCGGGCGGATAGGCGCGCCCTTGCGCGTCCTTGATCGCGGGACGGACCGTCACCACGTCGCCGACGCCGAGCACGTCGGCGGGGCGTTCTACCCTGGGCCCGAGCTTGGCGTCCTTGAGGGCCGCGCGCGCCCAGCGCATTTCGGCGAGCGGGATCAGCCCGCGCCGTTCGTCGCCTTTGGCGCCCTTGAGAACGATCTCGGCCGCGTCCTCGCGCAACGCGACCACCACGGCGAGGCGGCGGTCGTGGAGCCCGCCGGGCGGTTCCAGGGTTTCGAGCTGGGCGCGCGGATCGAACATAACCGACGCCGTGGAGGCGGGGCTGAGCAGCGCGGGCG
>CAYPQV010000004.1:0-152158 GCA_964412955.1 uncultured Hyphomicrobiales bacterium | reverse complement strand
GCGCGCGGATCGAACATAACCGACGCCGTGGAGGCGGGGCTGAGCAGCGCGGGCGCCATCAGGGAAGGTGGGGGGCTGATGCGCGCGACCGGCCCGCGCCAACCGTGGCGGCGGTCGTAGTCTTCCAACCCCTGGCGCAGCACCCGGTCGGCGATTTCCTGCAGATTGGGATCGAGGGTCGAGCGCACCGAGAGCCCGCCCTTGTAAAGCCGCTGCTCGCCGTAGCGGGCGACCAGTTCGCGGCGGATTTCCTCGGCGAAGTAATCGGCGCCGACGAAGGCGATCTCGTCGCGCTTGCGCACCGCGAGCGGCTCGGCCCGCGCCTGGCGCGCGTCCTCGGCGCCGATCACGCCGTCTTCCAGCATGCGCCCGATCGCCCAGTCGCGGCGCGCCTTGGCGGCTTCGGGAAAGCGGACCGGATGATAGTTGTTGGGCGCCTTGGGCAGCGAGGCGAGATAGGCGGCCTCGGCCACGCTTAGTTCGTCGAGCGACTTGTTGAAGTAGTTGAGCGCGGCGGCCGCGACCCCGTAGGAGCCGAAGCCGAGATAAATCTCGTTCAGGTAAAGTTCGAGGATGCGGTTCTTGGGGATCGCGTGCTCGATGCGGAAGGCGAGGATCGCTTCCTTGATCTTGCGTTCGACCGAGACTTCGTTGGTGAGCAGGAAGTTCTTGGCGACCTGCTGGGTGATGGTGGAAGCGCCGACCGGGCGGCGGCTCTGGCCCCAGTTGCGCAGGTTCACGATCAGCGCGCGCGCGATGCCGGCGGGATCGACGCCGGGATGGGAGAAGAAGTTCTTGTCCTCGGTCGAGAGGAACGCCTGGACCACGCGCTTGGGCATGGCGTTGACGGGCACGAAGACGCGCTTCTCGGTCGCGTATTCGGCGAGCAGCCGCCCGTCGCCCGCGTGGACGCGGGTCATCACCGGCGGCTCGTAGACCGCGAGCTGGCGGTAATCGGGCAGCCCCCGGCCGAAATAGTAGAAGCCGGCCACGCCGACCGCGCCGCCGCCGAGGGCGACGAGGAGCATCAAGCCGAGGAGCGTGGTCAGGGCGCGGATCATGAACATTCAGCGTTGGGCGCGAAGGCGGTCGCGGCGGTTGGGACCATTGTAGCGCGATCGGACGCGCGATGGGCCCGGGCGGCGCGTAAATCGGGTTCAAACCGGCGCGATTTCGCGCCGGAATCGGGCATGGACATAGGATCGCGCGCGGCGCGGGGCAAGCGCGCGATGAAGCGTGCGACCGACTCGGCCGGCGACAAGCTAACCCCCGGAGCGCACCGGACCAGCACCGGGCAAAACCGGCCTAACGCCTTGATCCGGCTCGAAACACCCCGATTCGTGTAGGCATTTGTAGGCATGTTCGCGCGCCACCCCGGTTTTCCGCCGCAAAATCATAAAAGGAATATATACATAATTCGGGTAAAAAGTCAAGGGCGCGCAAAATTTCTACCGAACGCCTGTAATCGCGCCTGTTCGATTTGTTCTTTGGATTTGAAAACATTGGTAGATGTTCTATATTTGTTCTCTATAGGGTTGGAGGCGCCCGTGAAGGCCCAACGCTTCGGCAGCGCGCATACGGAAAAGAAACTCGGTCTCGTCGCGCATTATCTTGAACGCTACGCGACGGCTCTTAAGAATCAGCCTTTCAAAAAGCTTTATATTGACGCGTTTGCCGGAACGGGTTCGTGGACGGGACGAAGCCAGTCGGATGGACCATCGCTGCCTCTGCTTGATGTCGAGGACATCAAGGAAGGATCGGCGGTGCGGGCCTTACGTGTCGAGCCGCCGTTCGATCATTATATTTTTATAGAAAAGAGCCGACGGAAATCATCGGCTCTTCGACGGCTCGGTCAAGAATTTCCCGATCGCGCGAAGCGTATGGAAGTCATTACAAACGACGCCAACGAAGCAATTCAGGAATTGTGCCAACGGACCGATTGGCGAAAATCGCGCGCGGTTGTATTCCTCGACCCTTACGGTTTCGAGGTTCGGTGGGAAACCGTGGAAGTCTTGGCGCGAACCCGCGCCGTCGACCTTTGGTACCTTGTCCCCACGGGCATCGGGATCAACCGTCAGATCACAAGGGATGGTCGGATTTTGCCCGAGGGTGGCAAACGGATAGACGCGATGCTTGGAACGACGGAATGGCGGTCCCGGCTGGTTAGAACTGAAACGACGGTCGATCTCTTCGGCCTCCAGACCCATAGCCTTAAGGCCGGTGGAATCGACGAAATTGCGGAACTCGTTCTTGAACGACTGGCTGGCATTTTCAAGGGCGGGGTGGTGAAGTATGGATTGCCGCTCGGAACGCAAGGCAAAGCCATGTATACGCTTGTTTTCGCATGCGCCAATCCGGCGCCCAAGGCGCGCAAGCTTACGCAACGGCTCGCTGGCGCCGTTTTAAGGACCTGAGAAGGCCATGGCCGGACTCTCGGATATCGAATGGACGGAAGCAACCTGGAATCCGGTTGCGGGGTGCGCGCTCGTCTCGCCCGGGTGCACGAACTGCTATGCCATGCGTATGGCCGCGCGGCTCGAAGCGATGGGAAATCCGAAATACCGGGACACGACGCGCAAGAGCGGCCGGCGGCAAGTGTGGACCGGAAACATTAATTTCGATGAGTCTTCGCTGGAAGCACCACTTTCCTGGTCGCGGCCGAAACGCATTTTTGTCAACTCCATGAGCGATCTTTTCCAGGAAAGCGTGCCGATCAGTTTCATCGCCAAGGTGTGGGCCGTAATGGAACGAGCGCCCTGGCATACGTTCCAAATCCTCACCAAACGGCCGGAGCGAATGCGCGTAGTTTTGAGTGACGGCCTTCCGGTTCTGCCCAACGTCTGGCTCGGCACATCCGTGGAGAATTCGGATTACCTATGTCGCCTGGATGAACTACGCGCGACTCCGGCGGCCGTCCGCTTTGTTTCCTTCGAGCCGTTGCTTGGGCCGATTACCCGCGCGGACCTTACGGGGACACATTGGGCGATTGTGGGTGGGGAAAGCGGGCCGAACGCGCGACCAATCGCGAAGGAGTGGGTGCGCGCCCTCCGTCGGTTGTGCCGGGAGCAAGGTGTGGCTTTTTTCTTCAAACAGTGGGGCGGCCACAATAAAAAACGAACCGGCCGCCGTCTTGATGGACGGCTTTACGACGAGTACCCGACGGCTGTCGCAATGTGCAGAGCGGATTAAGGCTATCCCGCCTCAGCCTCGCTCCCAATCCCAGGCGATGCCGGCTTCCTTGAACATGGCGCGCGCGATCTCAGCGGTCTTGCCCCAGCGCGGGTGCTTGAAGTCGGGCGGCGGCGACACCACCCGCGCGATTCCCGCCTGGATGATGAGCGCGGCGCAGCGCGCGCACGGCGGCAGCGGCACCACGTAGAGCGTGCAGCCTTCGGCCCTGGACCCCGCGAACATGAGCGCGTTCTGCTCCGCGTGCACGATCATCTCGTACTTGGTCTCGCGATCGAGCAGGCGCTCGGGCAGATCGGCGACCCCGGCGGGAAAGCCGTTGAACCCGGTCGAAACGATGCGCCGCGACTTGGTGTGGGTGACGACGGCGCCGACCCGGGTCGAAGGATCCTTCGACCACTTGGCGATGAATTCGGCGAGTTCCAGGAACCGGCGGTCCCAGCGGTCGAGCTTGCGCGGCATCGGAACGCTCAGTGCATGCGCCGGACCGACGGCAGCTTGTCGCCGCGGCGGATGGATTCGGGATCGCTGTCGACGTAGAGCCCGAGCTCGGCGGAATCGACCCCGATCTGGTCGCACAGCATGACGATCTCGATTTGGTCGGCGAGGCTGGTGTCGTCGTTCATCTCGCTGACCGCGAGGCAGAGCTGGATCAGCAGCCGGGCCGTGTCCGCGCCCTTGGTCGCGCGCCGGATGGTCTCCAGGGCGCGGGCCCGGCCCTCGCGCGGGTGTTCGAGGATGCGCTCGGCGTGGTCGTTGAACACCTCGACGCCCTCGTGCGGGTCGAACACCTTGAGCGCCTCCAGGGTTTCCAGGATCTGGTCGACGCGGATGCGCTGGGCGAAGGTGACGGGCCCGCGCGCGGTCGCGATCAGGGCGCAGGCCGCCATCGCCGCCTCGAGAAACGGGCGGTTGTGGTGGCGCTCGACTTCCTTGCGATAGAGCGTGGTCAGGTTCTGCAGAAAACCCGCCATTCCGGTCCTCCCCCGGTTTTGCGAAAGCCTAGCCCGCGGCGGGGCCGCGTTCCAGCACCGCGACGAAAAAGCCGTCGCTGCCGTGGGTTGCCGGGTCGAGGCGCAGGAACGAACCGCCGCCCGGAAACGGGCCCTCCAGGTTCCCGCGCCAGGCTTCCGCGACCGGTACGATTTGGAACGAATGGCCGCGGCCGAGAAAAAATTCGATTTGCGCCTCGTTTTCCTCGGGCAGGACCGAACAGGTGGCGTAGACGAGCCGCCCGCCGGGCCGGACCAGGAGAGCCGCGCTCCGCAGGATGTCCCGTTGGAGGCGGACCAGCTCGGCGAGCCGGTCGGCCCCCAGCCGCCACTTGGCGAGCGGATCGCGCCGCCACGCGCCCGAGCCCGAGCACGGCGCGTCCGCCAGAACCCGGTCGGCGGCGCCGGCAAGGCCCTCGGGCGGAGCATCGCCGGAGAGCGCCAGGCGTTCGACTTGAGCCGCGCCCGCGCGAATTAGACGCTCATCCATGCGCGCGAGCCGTTCCGCCGAGGCGTCGCAGGCGATCAGGCGGCCCCGGATATGCGCCCCTTCCGACATGGCGGCGGCGAGCGCCAGCGTCTTGCCGCCCGCGCCCGCGCAATAGTCGATCACGATCATGCCCGGGCGCGCATCGGTGAGCGCCGCGACCAGTTGCGAGCCTTCGTCCTGGATTTCGACCAGGCCTTGCTTGAACGCGCGGGTTTCCTGCACGCGCGGACGGCCCTCGACGCGGAGGCCCCAAGGCGAAAGCGGAGTCGGCGTGGCGGCGATCTTTTCGGCGGCGAGCGCTGCGCGCGCTGCCTCGCGCGTGGTCTTGAGGGCGTTGACTCGGAGATCGAGAGGCGCGGGCTCATTGAGCGCGGCCATGGCGCGGGCGAGGCCATCGCCGAATGCGGCGCGCAAGGAGCCGTCGAGCCATTGCGGGTATTCGAGGCGTACCCCGTCGGGCATGGCGGGATCGTCCAACGCGCGGCCCTGCAAAGCGGCGGCGGCGCGGCGTTCTTCGTCCGCAAGCGCCTCGGGAGCATGGAGCGAGGCGCCGAACAGGGCGGTCGCATTATCTGCGCTCAAACCGTCGCCGACGATCAGATCGGCCAGGGCCAACAGCCGGGTGGAAAAGGATGCGCCGACCTTTTCAAGATTCCACGTCAGCCGCGCTTTGCGTCGCAGCACGCCGAACACGCGCGCGCGCACCGCGCGCCGGTCGCCCGACCCGGCGTAGCGGCGGCGGCGGAAATAGGCGTCGAGGATCGCGTCGGGGGGAAGCGGCGCAGGCAGAACCTGGTCGAGAACCTCGATCGCCGCCTGTAGACGCGCGCCGGGAGTCATGACGAAGGCTCCATCACCCCCACCCCAACCCTCCCCCGTCGAGGGGGAGGGGGAATTACTTTAGAAGAGCCCCTCCCCCCTTGTGGGGGAGGGAAGGGAGGGGGGGAACTTTAGCCGCCCGGGCGGTAGTTGGGCGCTTCGCGGGTGATGATGACGTCGTGCACGTGCCCTTCGCGCAGGCCCGACGAGGTGACGCGGCGGAAGCGGGAGTTCTTCTGCATCTCGGGGATAGTGCGGTTGCCGGTGTAGCCCATGGCCGCGCGCAGGCCCCCGACCAGCTGGTGGATGACGGTGGCGACCGGGCCCTTGTAGGGCACCTGGCCCTCGATTCCTTCCGGCACCAGTTTCAGCTTGTCGCCCACTTCCTGCTGGAAATAGCGGTCGGCCGAGCCGCGCGCCATGGCGCCGATCGAGCCCATGCCGCGATAGGCCTTGTACGAGCGGCCCTGGTAGAGGAACACCTCGCCCGGGCTTTCGTCGGTGCCGGCGAGCAGCGAGCCGATCATCACGCAATCGGCGCCGGCGGCGATCGCCTTGGCCAGATCGCCCGAATACTTGATGCCGCCGTCGGCGATCACCGGCACGTCGTGCCTGCGGCAGGCCTCGGCGACTTCGAGCACCGCCGAAAGCTGCGGCAGGCCGACGCCTGCCACCATGCGCGTGGTGCAGATGGTGCCGGGGCCGATGCCGACCTTGACCGCGTCGGCGCCGGCCTTGATCAGCGCGTCGGCGGCTTCGGGCGTCACCACGTTGCCGGCGATCACCTGGGCGCGGTTGCTGAGCTTCTTGATCGCGCGCACCGCGTCCATCACGCCCTGGGAATGGCCGTGGGCGGTGTCGACCACGATCACGTCGGCCTCGGCCGCGAGCAGGGCCTCGGCGCGGGTGATGCCGGCGGCGCCGACCCCGGTCGCGGCGGCGGCGCGCAGCCGCCCCTTGTCGTCCTTGGCGGCGTCGGGGTGGCGCGCGGCCTTTTCGATGTCCTTTACCGTGATCAGGCCGATGCAGCGGAACGCGTCGTCCACCACCACCAGCTTTTCGATCCGGTACTGGTGCAAGAGGCGCTTGGCTTCGTCGCGCGCGACGCCTTCCTTGACGGTGACGAGGGGTTTCTCGGTCGTGTGCCGGGTCATCAGCTCGCGCACCGGCTGGCGGGTGTCGGTGGCGAAGCGCACGTCGCGGTTGGTGAGGATGCCGACCAGCTTGCCGGTGCCCTTTTCGACCACCGGGATGCCGGAAAACGAATATTCGGCCTTGATCTTGAGCGCGTCGGCGAGCGTCGCGTCGGGGGCGATGGTGAGCGGATTGACCACCATGCCCGATTCGAACTTCTTCACTTTGCGGACTTCGGCCGCCTGTTCCTCGGGTTCCAGGTTCTTGTGGATGACGCCGATGCCGCCCGCCTGCGCCATGGCGATGGCGAGCCGGGCCTCGGTCACCGTGTCCATGGCCGCCGATACCAGCGGGATGCCGAGCCGGATTTCGCGGGTGAGCCGGGTCGCGGTCGAAGCGTCCGACGGCAGGACCGAGGATTCCTGCGGCACCAGCAGCACGTCGTCGAAGGTCAGGGCCTCGGCGATGCCGTTGTTGTTGCTTTTTGGGGGGGCGCTCATGCGGCCTACCTTTGGTTACGCGCGCGGATACCGGGGCGCGGTAGGCGCGGTATCATACACGAGCGCGCCCGCTTGCCAAGGGCGCGAGAACGGGCGATTCGCGCGGAAAATCTGGGCGAATGGCAATCGAGGCGGAGCGCGCCTATATCGGTTCCGAGAGGGATTCGCCGAACAGGGGAGAGTCATCCATGCCCGCCAAGACCCCGCGCACCTGGATTCTGATCGCGGACGGTGCCCGCGCCCACGTGGTGGCCAGCGCCCGGCCGGGTGACGGCCTCAAGGTCGTGCCCGGCAGCGACCTCCGCCACGACCATGCGCCGACCCGGGCGCTGGGCAGCGACCGGCCCGGCCGGTCGCGCGAAAGCGTGGGCGGATCGCGCCACGCGCTGGCGCCGCGCGTCGACTGGCACCGTCAGCAAAAGGAAGAATTCGCCCGCGCCGTCGCGAAGAAACTCGACGCCGAGGCCGCGCGCGGCCGGTTCGAGCGCCTGGTGCTGGTGGCGCCGCCCGAAACCCTGGGCGGGATTCGCGCCGCGTTAAAGGCGGCGACCCTGAAGCGGGTCACGGCCGAGATCACCAAGGACCTGACCCACGTGCCGATCCCCGATCTTGCCGATCACCTCGGCGAGGCGGTGAAAATTTAATCGCCCCGGAAGCCCCGCGCGACCACGTAGGTTTCCGCCGATTCGGCGCGACTGGCCGGCGGCTTGGCGTGGCGCACGGTCGTAAACGCGCGCTTCAGATCGACGAGCAGCGTGCCCTCGGCGCCGCCCTGGAACACCTTGGCGACGAACGCGCCGCCCGGCTTCAGGATTTCGCGCGCGAATTCGAGCGCGGCCTCGGCCAGCGCGACGATGCGCAGGTGATCGGTCGCCCCGTGCCCGGTGGTCGCGGGCGACATGTCGCTCAGCACCACGTCGGCGGGCCCGCCCAGGGCTTCGCGGATGCGGGCCGGCGTGGCGGGATCGGTGAAGTCGGCTTCGAGGATCAGGGCGCCCGCGATCGCGTCCATCGGGCGAAGATCGACCGCGACCACCCGGCCCGAGGGCCCGACCCGTTCGAGCGCGACCTGGGTCCAGCCGCCGGGCGCGGCGCCGAGATCGACCACCCGGGCGCCGGGCTTGAGCAGGCGAAAGCGCCCGTCGAGTTCGGCGAGCTTGAACGCGGCGCGCGAACGCAGGCCCCGGCGTCCCGCTTCCGCGACGTACGGGTCGTTGAGCTGGCGCCGCAGCCAGCGGGTCGAGGACGCCGTGCGTTGGCGCGCGGTGCGCACCCGCGCTTTCGCGCCGCGTCCCCCGAAGCGGGTGGCGCCGGATCGATTTCGACTCATGGCGCCGACCGTTGCCCGGCCGGAGCGTTGTCGGCGGCGATCATTTCCAGCAGCAGGCCCTCGCGGATGCCGCGATCGGCGGCGCGCAGTCGCGCGACCGGCCAGCGGCGGCAGATGGCTTCGAGCACGGCGCAGCCGAGCGCCACCAGGTCGGCGCGCTCGGCGCCGATGCAGGGAAGCCGCGCGCGCTCGGCGGGCGTCATGGCGGCGAGGCGGCGGCCGATGGCGGACGCGCGCGCCGCTTCCATGGTCAGGCCGTCGACCCGCGCGCGGTCGTAGAACGGCAGGTCGAGATAGACCCCGCCGAGGGTGGTCATGGTGCCGGACGTGCCGAGCACGAACACCTCGCCCCGCGCCGCGCGCTCGGCGACGCCGTGGGCGGCGTCGAACTGGGCGAGGCCGCGGCCGAGGCGTTCGACCAGCGCGTCGTAGTCGGCGCCTTGGAGCGCGCCGGAACCTTCGGTCTCGGCCAGCGTGACGACGCCCAAGGGGAGCGATTCGACCCCGAGCAGACGCGGCGGCTCGGTCGGCGATTGCTCGACCCACATCAGCTCGGTCGAGCCGCCGCCGATGTCGAACACCAGCGCGAACGGATGGCGGGGATCGAGCAGCGGCGCGCAGCCGCGCAGCGTCAGCCGCGCTTCCTCGGCCGCGGAGATGGTTTCGAACGCGAGACCGGTTTCGGCGGCGACCCGGCCGAGAAAATCGCCGCTGTTGCCGGCGCGGCGGCAGGCCTCGGTGGCGACGCCGCGCGCGCGCCGGGGCTTCCTTGCCGCGATTTTGGCGGCGCAGACCTTGAGCGCGGCGAGCGCGCGCGCGCACGCCGCCTCGCCGAGCGCGCCGTTGGCGGCGAGCCCCTCGCCCAGGCGGACGATGCGCGAAAACGAGTCGACCACGCGGAAGCCGTCGGCGGCGTCGGCTTCCGCGATCAGGAGCCGGCAGTTGTTGGTGCCGAGATCGAGCGCGGCGTAGGTGGCGCCGCCGTTCGCCTCGATCGGGCGCGGCGCGCGCGTCGGCGGACGGCAGCGGGTTCGGGAATGGGGCGACGCGGGGGGCATGGGCGAAACTCGGTAATCCCTATAATAGAGTGCGCCGTCAGGGAATGCGCGGGGCTCCCGCCGGGGCCGCGCCGCGGGCGGATTCGGCGCCGTGGGTTGGCGGGGCGCCCCGGCCGTGCTAAACCCCGGCCTTCCCGCCCCGGCCCGCGTTTTCCGGGAGCCTCGCTGGGGGATCGTCTAACGGTAGGACAGCGGACTCTGACTCCGCCGGTCTAGGTTCGAATCCTAGTCCCCCAGCCAATCGTTGAGTTATGCGCGGGTCTCCCCCGCCACGCCGGGCGATGTTCCGCCATCGACGCCGGCACGTGCTCGCCCTGCTTTGGTTCGATGCGATGGATTATTTCGTGGACGAGGACGTATTCGAGCATAAGGCCGCCTTTCGAACGGACCCCACCTTAAAGCGAGGGCATTTCAGGGGGCATGTGGGGCTGTTAGCGCCTTGATTCGTAACCATGTCGATACTGGAAATATTCCCCAACCGATAGCTATGCTAAAATAACTCGATAAATAATAAGCATAATAATTTTGGGCCGGCATGTCGCTTCGGGCATTCCTCAGACGGCTGATCTGGCTGAGCATGCTGCCGCTGTTGGCTCTGGCGGCTTATTTTATCTTCGACCAAACCCGCGATTGGCAGGCTAATCGCGACAGCGCCGCGAGCAGGCTTGCCCACAACGTTGCCGCCGCCATCGACCACCACCTCGAGGCGCAGATCGCCGCCTTGCAAATGCTGGCGGCCTCGTCGCGGCTCGACGACCCGCCGCGGCTTGACGAACTCTACCGGGAAGCTCGGAACTTTCAGCGGATATCGGGCGGGCATGTGATCCTCGCCGACCCGTCCTTGCGGATGATCCTTAACACTCGGGGTCCCCTTGGGGAAGCTTTGCCGGATCTGCCGCGATCAAGAGGCCGCACCGCCGCGCCGATGGCGCTGGAGACCGGAGAACCGGCCGTTGGGGACATCGTCCTCGGGCCGGTCGCCAAAGAATCGCTTGTCGCCGTGGCGGTGCCGGTCAAGCGCGACGGCCAAACGAAATTCCTGTTGCTCGCCACCTTCGAAACCCGCCGGTTCCAGCAACGTCTCGACGAGATATCGCTGCCTTCCAGATGGGCCATCGGCCTGCTCGACGGCACCGGCGAGGCAATCGCGCGGCGCGCGCCGTCCGGTTACGAAATCCGCGCGGCCGCCGAACAGGATGCGAAACGCTTCGCCGTCCGGTCGACCGTTGCGCCCTGGTCGGTCGTTCTCGACATTCCGCGCCACGCTTATCGCGCGAGTTTCCTCGCGAACGCCGCAGCCCTGGTTGCCGCGATTCTGGTGGCCACCGTTATCGGCGTTCTGGGCGGGTCGATCGCGGCGCGTCGTTTGACGCGGGCGGTGACGGCGTTGACCGGGCCGCCCGGGGCCCCGATCCCGGGCTCCGCCATCGACGAAATCGAAAACGTTCGCCGGAAATTGGCCGAGGCGGCGGCGGCGCGCGCGGCCGCCGAATCGACACAGCGTGAACTCGATCGGCATTTTCGCGCCACCTTCGAGCAGGCCGCGGTCGGCATCGCCCACGTCGCGCCCGACGGCCGCTGGCTGCGGGTGAACCATAAGCTGTGCGATATCGTCGGCTATGCCCGCGAGGAACTGCTGACGAAGACGCTCCAGGACATTACCCACCCCGGCGATCTCGCCGCCGACCTGGCGTACGTACGCCGTCTGCTGGCCGGCGAGATCAAGACCTATTCGATGGAAAAGCGCTATTTCCGCAAGGACGGCGCCATCGTGTCGATCAGGCTGACGGTTTCGCTGGTGCGCGATGCCACGGATAAGCCCGACTACTTCATCTCGGTCATCGAGGACATCACCGAACTCAAGCGGGTGGAGGCCGAGTCGGAGAAATCCGCGTTACAGGTTCAGGTGGCGGTCAAGGCCGGCAACGTTGGCTTATGGGACTGGGACATGGACACCAACAAGGTGATCTTTTCGCCCGAATGGAAGAGCCAGATCGGTTACGAGAACCACGAGATTCCTGGCGACTACTCGGAGTGGGAAACTCGGCTTCACCCCGACGACCGCGACCGCACGATCGAGATGCTGCGTGCGTTTCTCGCGAACCCGGACAAGGGCTACTGGGTCGAGTTCCGCCTGCGCCACAAGGACGGCTCCTATCGCTGGATTCTCTCGCAAGGCTCGATGCTGCACGATGCTCAGGGAAAGCCCGCCCGCGTGATGGGTTGCCACGTGGACATCACCGCGCGCAAACAGGCGGAGGAAAAGCTGCAGGCAAGCGAGCAACACCTGCGCGCGGTGCTCGACAATCTGTTCTCGTTCGTCGGCGTGCTATCCCCCGAGGGTATTGTGCTGGAGGCCAACCGCTCGGCGACCACCGCCGCCGGCTTGCGGCTGGAGGACGTGCTCGGCAAGCCTGTCGCCGAAACCTATTGGTTTTCTTACTCGGAAGCGGTCCAGGAGCGGCTGCGCGCGGCCGTTCGCGAGGCCGCCCGGGGGAAACCGGTCCGCTACGACGCGACGGTGCGCGTCGCCGGTGGCCGCCTGATCACCCTCGATTTCGCGATCATGCCCATGTTCGGCCCCGACGGGAAAGTGACGCATCTTATCCCGTCCGGCATCGACATCACCGAGCGAACCCGGGCGGAAGAAGCGCTGCGCGAGAGCGAGGAGCGCTTCCGCGGCCTCGTCGAGCAGTCGGTGGTCGGCATCTACATTCTCCAGAACGACCGGATCAGCTACGCGAATCCGCGGTTCGCGGAAATCCTGGGTTACGCGCCGGACGAACTCGTCGGCCAGTTCCCGGAGAGCTTCGTCGTCCCCGAAGATTGGTCGAGGAGAACCGCCGTCAGAGACGCGCTGCTCGGCGGAGAACGGCGCGCGGCCGCCTTCAACGTTCGTGCGCGCCGCAAGGACGGGAGTATCCTCGATCTCGAAATTCACGGAACGCGCGTGATGTTAGGGGGTGCCGCGGCCCTGCTCGGGGTCGCGCAGGACGTCACCGAACGAAACCGGGTCGAAGAACAGCTTGCCTTGGCACAAAAGCGGGAGACGGTCGCCAGCCTTGCCAGCGGGATGGTGCACGATTTCAACAACATTCTCACGCTGATCCAGGGCCATGTCGAACTTCTCGAACTTGGGCTTGGGAGGCGGTCCAAGCCGGTCGCCGGCATTCTGAAAACCCTGAGGGATGCGACGCGCCAGGGCGTTGCCCTGACGACCCGCCTCCTGATCTCGGCAAGCGGCCGGCCGGTGCGGCCGCGGTCGCTGGATGCCGCTGAATTGATCCGCGAAATCGAACCGCTCCTGGCGCGGGTTCTCGGAGAGGGGATCAAGGTGAAGGTCGTTTGCGGCGTCGGCCTATGGCCCGTGTACGCCGACAAGGAGCAATTGGAAATCTGCCTGATCAACCTGACGCTCAATGCCCGGGATGCGATGCGGCGCGGCGGCAAGGTGACCATTGAGGCCAGGAACCTGACCACGGCCGCGCCGCCTTCGGCGGCAGATCCCGGCGTACCGCCCGCGCGATACGTCCGAATCGCGGTCAGCGATACCGGAATCGGCATGACGCCGGAGGTCGCGAAGCGAGCGGTCGAGCCCTTCTTTACCACCAAGCCGGAAGGCGCGGGTACCGGTCTCGGCCTCACCATGATTGAAGATTTCGTCCGGAAATCCGAAGGCTATCTCGACATCAAGAGCAAGCAGGGCCAGGGCACGGTGGTTGCGCTGTATCTGCGGGCTTCGGACGTCTCCGCCGCCGGGGAAAGCCAGGCATCCCGCGTCGAACCGCTTTCGGGCAAGGCCGAAACTATTCTCGTCGTCGAGGACGATCCGGCGATGCGGTCGCTCGCGGCAGGGTGGCTCGGCTGCCTCGGCTATAGGACAATCGAGACCGACAATGGTCCATCCGCCCTGAGGCTGCTCGGTAAGAATCCCGAAATCCGCCTGGTCTTCAGCGATGTCTTCCTGCGCGGCAGAATGACCGGCGTGCAGTTGGCGCAGAAGGCACGCAAAGCGCGCCCCGATCTCGGGATCCTCTTGGTTTCGGGCTATGTCGACCGGGCCAAAGCGGACATGGAGAAATTCGAGTTTCGCCCGCCGATTTTGGAGAAGCCGTATACCTTCGAGGTTCTCGCGCGCGAAATAGGCGAGGCGCTTGCGCGGACGGCCGAAAAGCGGTCAATCGCCTGAGGTCACCTGCGCCGTGAACACGTAACCAACCCCGTGCACGGTCTTGATCAAACCGGGTTTGTCCGGCGCCGCCTCGATTTTTTTTCGCAACCGGCCCACGATCACGTCGATGCTGCGATCGGTGGGATTCCAATCGCGGCCATGCAGCAGATCGAGAAGCTGGTTTCGGCTCAAGACCCGGTTCGGATGCCGGAGAAAGACCATCAGCAGGTCGAATTCCGCGGTGGTCGTGGGAACGATCTCGCCGTCCACGCGCACGAGATTCCGGGCATCGCGATCGACAATCCAATCGGCAAAGCCGAACCGGCGCGGACCGACCGCATCCGCGGCTCCCGTCGCCCGCGACTGCTGCCGTAAGACGCTGTGCACGCGGGCGCCGAGCTCCTGGAGAAGAAACGGTTTCGCGAGGTAATCGTCCGCCCCCGTTTCGATCCCCACGACCCGGTCGACCGGATCTCCCTTGCCGGAAAGGATGATCACGCCGGCCGAGAAATTCGCCCGCAGGTGACGGGTCAGGGACAAGCCATCTTCGTCCGGAAGCACGAGATCGACGATCACAAGGTCGTATCGCTTGGTTCCCAGTCGGTCGCGCGCCGCGCTCGCGCTGTGGGCGGTGTCGATCCGATAACCTTCCCGCGCGAGAAAGTTTTTGACCATCTTGCACAGGGCGGGATCGTCGTCGACGACCAATATGACGCCTTTTTTCATTGACTTCGAGCTCCGGCGCCGATCCCGGAACGGCGAGCCCCCGCCGCCGCGAAACCGCAAGCGGGTCCATGAACGGACGGTCATGATACAAAATTTTACGAACATTTACATCTCGCTCAATCCCTTCCGGCCCCCCGCGTGGGAGAATCGAGCCGATGGATCCCGGCTTTCGGCGCGCGTGCCGTTCCAGCCGGTCTTCGCGATCGAATTCGCGATATCGGGAAAACCGCCGGGCTTCCTCGACTTTCCCCGCCTGACGAACGGCATGCCGGACGAGGGTGAAATGCACATCAGATCGCCGCCGCGGATGAAAAAAATGCAACCGGATACCGAATCCCAATCTCGGAAAATCGCGACGGGCCCTCTTCCGGCGCGGTGGGTCGGCCTGCGCGCGCGGCTGATGCTGTTCGTCACGGCGGCGCTGCTCGGGCCGCTCGGCATGGTCGGCTACCAAACTTACGAACATTTCAAGATCACCGAGAGCCTGATTGTTCACAGGGCCGTTGGACTGGCAACCAGCGCGGCGGGACACAATTTCGGCATCGGCGTTCCGGTTCGGCAGCTTCTCATGGCGCTGTCGCAGGAAGACGAAGTTTATGGTGGTGACGCCGAGGATTGCTCCAGGGTCGTCGCGGCCGTGCGAATCGCCGAACCGCGTTACGCCGTGATCGGCGCCGCCCGGCCCGACGGAACGGTTTACTGCCTGAGCACGGAAATTTCGCCGCGGGACGTGGATGCGAACGTGGCGGGCCACGAGTGGTTCCAGGACGCCGTCGCCAGGCGGGGTTATAGCAAGGGCAACTACTTCGTCGGCAGCGTCACGGGCATACGGTCGTTGCTCTTTGCATATCCGGTCATGGACAAGGGGAAAATCCAAACCGTCCTGTTCGCGGGTCTCAGCCTCGCCTGGGTCAGCCAGGCGATTCAGGAACTTTCCGACTTCAAGTATATCTCGGCGTACCTGCTCGGCCGGGACGGGCTGGTGCTGGCGCAATCATACGACTGGGACGATGCCATCGGCCTACGAATGGAGGACCCGCGCCTCCTCGACGCCTTGAATCGGGCTACGGACGAGCCTTTCGCGGCAAAGGATCTGGCGGGTAACGAACGGACCTATGTCCTGCGCCCCCTCAAAACCGTCGGTAACGGCAGCGTGTATTTCGCGGCGGGGATCGATTACGCGAAATTGACCGCCGATTCACTATCCCGTCTGCCCAGTCATCTCGTCCCTCTCGCGTTCATCGCCGTACTGGCCTATCTCGTCGCCTGGTGGGGGAGCGAACTCGTGATCCTGGCTCCGCTCCGGCGGCTTTTGGGCACGATCGGCCGGTTCGGCGGCGGCGATCTCTCCGCGCGCGAAGGCCCGGTTTACGCGCCGAACGAATTCGGCCTGCTCGGCCGCTCGTTCGACAACTTGGCCGAAGCGATCGGGCGCCACCAAGCCGACCTCGAAGCGGCGGCAGCCCGGTTTCAGGGAGTGGTCGACAACATTTCCGAGGGCATCGTCACCGCCGACGAGCGGGGAACGATCCTCACCTTCAACCCGGCGGCCGAGCGCATCACCGGCTACGCGGCGAAGGAAGCCATCGGCCGCAACGTCGCCATTCTGGCGCCCGAACCGCACCGAAGCCGGCATCCCGAATATATCGCCGCCTTTCTGGCGAGGGGAAAACGCATGGCCATCGGGGGACCGGTACGGTGTCAACCCACCGAGGCGCAGCACAAAAACGGAACCCTTGTTCCCATCGAAATGAGGCTGACGGAGGCTTGGATCGAAGGCTCGCGGGTTTTCGTCGCCGCCATTCGGGACGTCAGCGCCCGGGTCAAGGCGGAGGCGAGCGAGAAACGGCGCGCGCGCGAGGTCGAGGCGCTGTTCCAGGCGTCGCCGTCCGCGATCGTCGCCCTCGACCGCGACGCCAAGGTGATATGGTGGAACCCGTCGGCCGAGCGCATCTTCGGCTATTCGGCGGCGGAGGTCATCGGCCAGCTCACCCCGGTCGTTCCCGAATCCGATTTTTCCGCTTTCTGGAACCTGTTCGGGCGCATCCTCCGGGGCGAGGCGATGCGCGGTGCTCGCGGCGTCCGGCGAACCAAATCCGGCCGGCGGATCGAGATCGAGTTTTCGGCCGCGCCGCTCGCCGATGAGGCCGGCGATGCGGTCGGGGCTGTTTTTATAACCAACGACATCACCGAGCGCGTCCAGCTTCAGCGGCAATTCCTCCAGGCCCAGAAGATGGAGGCGGTCGGTCAGCTCACCGGCGGCATCGCCCACGACTTCAACAACCTGCTCGGCGTTTTGATCGGCAACCTCGACCTCGCGCGCGAACGGCTCGCCGGAAACCCCGAGGCCCTCAATCTGGTGGACACCGCGCTCGACGCCGGCCTGCGCGGGGCGGAGCTGAACAAGCGCCTGCTCGCGTTCGCGCGGCAACAGGCGCTCAGCCCCGAGATCGTGGACGTGAACGCCTCCCTCGCCGGGATGGCGGGGTTGCTCAAGCACTCGCTCGGCGAGCGGGTCGAGATCCGTCTCGACTGCGCGGCCGGCGTCTGGCCGGTGCGGGTCGACCGGACGCAACTGGAAACGGCGATCGTCAATCTCGCGGTCAACGCCCGCGACGCGATGCCGAACGGCGGGACGCTGACGCTGGAAACCCGGAATGTCACCCTCGACGCCGATTACGCCGCCCGCCACGTGGAGACGAATCCCGGCGACTATGTGATGCTGGCGGTCTCCGACACCGGCGCCGGGATGACGCCCGAGGTGCTCGCCCGGGTCTTCGAGCCTTTCTTCACCACCAAGGAGGTCGGCAGGGGCACCGGGCTCGGCCTCAGCATGGTCTACGGCTTTCTCAAGCAGTCGGGCGGGCACGTGACCGTCTATTCCGAGCCGGGCAAGGGCACCTCCATCCGCCTTTACCTGCCGCGGGTGACGGAAGGCGAGACGCAGGCGAAGGCGCCGGCGGCGAAGGCGGAGGCCGGCGGGACGGGTCACGAACTCGTGCTGGTGGTCGAGGACAATCCCGACATGCGCCGGATCGCGGTGCGCCAGCTCGCGGAGCTCGGCTACCGGGTGGCGGAGGCGGAAAACGCGGACAAGGCGCTCGCGCTGCTCGACGAGGGGCCCGAGCCCGATCTCCTGTTCACCGACGTCGTCATGCCGGGCGCGATGGACGGCATCGCGCTCGCCGAGGAGGTCGCGGCCCGGCGGCCCGGCGTCCGCATATTGCTCACCAGCGGCTTCACCGAGCGCGCCACCGTCGAGGCGCGCAAGCGCGACGGCCGGCCGCTGCCGTTCGCCCTCCTCGGCAAGCCCTATCGCAAGGACGAACTCGCCCGCGCCGTCCGGGCCGCCCTGGAGAACGGGAAATGGATACCCACCCCACGGACAGACTGATCGCGATCGACGACGACCGCGCCTTTTCTTCGTTTCCGATTTCGGCGTCGCGCGAATGCCCCGCGAACGGGGAATCCCCGGCGCGCGCCGCGGCGGGGGACGAGCGCCAATAACTCGGATATCGGCATTGTTTATAGGGCTTTCCCGTCCCCCGTATTCCCGACCGGCGGCCCGCATTTTCCTTTAAATTCTGGATCGGGCGAGGGGTATGGAGTACTTTTCCGGAACATGCCGGGGCGCATGCGGGGCCCCTGGATTCCGTCTCCCGACACCGGATTTTTGTGATGCGCATCGCCTTCGTCCACGCGCCCGATCCCGTCTACGCGGATACCCAGAACTACGGCGCCCAGTTCATGCCGGTCTGGGCCTACACCCTGGCCGCGCACGTGCCCGACGACGGCCGTTTTTCCTTGAGCCTGCACGACTGCCGCTTCGAGGATCCGGACCGGATCCCCGAAGCCGACGCGTTCCTGTTCAGCGGCATCAACCAGGATTGCGGGCGCCTGAACGACGTGCGGGCGGCCCTGAAATCGCGCTACGCGCGCGCCCGGTTTCTGATCGGCGGCCCCATCTGCTGGTCCTTCGACCAGGCCGGGGCCCTGGAGCAGATCAAGGACTTCGACCACATCTGCATCGGCGACGGCGAGGAGATGATCGTCGCTATCCTGGAGGCGCTGCATGCCGGCCGCGCGCTCGATCCGATCATTCGCGCGCCCGAGCGCTTCGACATCGCCAAGGCGCGGCTGATGCACGACCGGCTGCTCGCGGAAACCGTCGGCCGCTATTACGGCGCGGTCCTGGAAGTGTCGCGGGGGTGTCCGTTCCTGTGCGAATTCTGCGATATCCGCATCCTCAAGGACAACAACCGCCCCCACAGCAAATCGCCCGACCTGATCGTGGCGGAACTGGACCGCCTGTCGCGCCTGGGCGTGCGGCAGGTCCTGTTCGCCTGCGACAATTTCATCGGCGACCCGCAATGGGCCGAAGAGGTGATCGACCGGATTCTGGACTGGCAGCGGCGAAGCGGTTTCCGGCCCAGCCTGTACACGTGGCTGACCATCAATTTCTACAAGCTGGAGACGTTGATGGCGAAGATGCGCCGGGCCGGGTTCGACATGCTGTTCATCGGCATCGAGAGCTTCAACGAGAACTCCCTGCTGGAAACGGCCAAGGTCCAGAACACCGCGCCCGCCCTGATCGAGGCGATCCGGACGATCCAGGCCCGCGGCTTCATCGTCGTCGCCGGATTGATCTTCGGATTCGATTCGGACGACGAGCGGGCGTTCCAGTATACCCTGGACGGATTGCGCGACGCGGCGCTGCTGTCGGGCGACCCTTCGATCCTGACCGCGCTTCCGGGCACGCCCCTCTACCGGCGCATGAAGCTGTCGGGGCGGCTGCGCGACGTGCGCTTCGGGTTGGGCGGCTACAAGTACCGCACCAACATCAAATACCTGATGCCGGCCAGGACGATGATCGACGGCTATCAATGGTTCGTGCGGAAGTTCACCGACGGCCGCTACCAGTACCGGCGGCTCGCCGCGTACTTCGACCTGCTCCATTCCGGCGATTTCGTGGCGCAGGACGCCGGGGGCTTCGGCAGCCTCGGCCTGTTCCTGAAAATGATCGTCCGCAATCCGGCGGCGCTTCGGCAGATGACCCAGCGGCTCTACCGCTTCGCCAAGCGGCCGGCAAACATCTATTACGCGGCCAAGGGTTTGGCGCTGGCGCTCAGGCAGCCCAGGGCGATGAACGGATTTTCGTACTTTCAGTTCTGGTTCTTCGCCTGGACCAACGCGGTCTTGAAATATCAGGGCATTTCCGACCGGGACTTCGATCTGGATTCGGTGGGGGAAGGCTTCGACATCCGCGGCATTCTGCCTTCGAACTACGCCGAGACGGCGAACGAGGACATCCCGCCGCAGAAGATCAAGGCGCAGCTGCGGGCGACGGTCGCCCAGCTGGAATCGGTCATTGCCGCGCGCGCGGGCTGAACGGGCCGATCCGTCGCCGGGTTGTCGGGCGCGGGCGGTTCGCCTACTGTTCCCCCGAGCCCGTCCGCCCGTATCCCTCGCGCCATGAACCGGATTTCCATCCAGCCGTACGCCGGGCCCTGCAATCTGTGCGGGGGGACGGATTTCGTCGCGCTGTGGCCGGGCAACATCGCGGGGCGCTCCACCGAGCGCTTTTCCCAATACGCCTGGTACAACGATATCCACCGATGCCGGCACTGCGGCCTGGTGGCCCAGGCGCCCCTGCACGACACCCGGAAAATCTACGAACTGATCGCCGGCGAGAAGTACCTGGACGAGGCGATCGGCGAGATGAACCTGCGCGAGAAGGCCGTTCAGTTCGACCAAATGATCGGGTTCATCCGCCGTCATACCGACCTGGCGGGAAAGCGCCTTCTGGACGCGGGCGCGAATACGGGCGTTTTCATCGATACGGCGACGAAGCTCGGGGCCCGCGCCGACGGCATCGAGCCGTCATCCGAGGCGTGCGACGTCGCCCGGCGGCAATTCGGCATCGCGACCATCCGGAACGCCGTGATCGGGAAGGCCGCCCTTCCGCGCGACGCCTACGATATCGTGACCCTGTGGGACGTGATCGAGCATCTGGTCGATCCCTTGGGCGATCTGCGGACGTTGCGCGACGCCTTGAAACCGGGCGGACGGATTTTCATTTCCACCCACGACATCGAAACCGGATTCGCCAAGATGTGCGGGGCGCGCAACCCGATGCTGATGTACCAGCATTTCTATCACTTTTCGCCCGCGACGCTTTCCGGTATGGTCCGCAAGGCGGGATTCGAGCCCGTCGCCGTGCACAAGTTTCGGAAATCATGGACGGTCCGGTATTTTCTTCACTTGTTCGGGAAAAGCTGGCCGGGCAGTCTCGCCGCCCGCGCCGCGCGGGGCGTCTTGCGCCGATTGAAACCGGACAGCGCCCTGCTCGGCCGCCGCGTCAGTTTCCCGTTCCGGGAGTTTTTCGTCCTGGTCGCCGAACGGCCGGCTGCGCAAGCCCAGGCTTGAGTCCCGATTCCCCGGCCACTTTTTGATCAGGGCGTGGATTGATGACTTTTCCCGACAAGCGACCGGCCGACATCGCGGCGTTCGCCGAGGCCTATTTCCAGAACGTGGCCAAGGCCGCCGGTTCGGTCGATCGCGCGCGCATCGCCGCCGCGGCGGCGATCCTGGAGGACGCGCACCGGCGGGGCGCATCGGTCTTCGCCTGCGGCAACGGCGGTTCGGCGGCGATCGCCAATCACCTGATGTGCGATCACTGCAAGGGCGTGGCGACCGACACCGGGCTGCGCCCGCGCGTCCATTCGCTCAGCGCCAACGTCGAACTCATCACGGCGATCGCCAACGACATGTCCTACGCCGACGTTTTCGCCCACCAGATCCGCAACCTGGGCCGGCCGGGAGACGTGCTGGTGACCGTCAGCTCGTCGGGCGATTCGGAAAACATCGTGCGCGCCGCCGACGCGGCCGCGAGCGGCGGGATGAAGGTGATCGCCCTGACCGGATTCGACGGCGGCCGTTCGGCCCGCATCGCCGACGTCAATCTGCACGTCGCCGCCGACAACTACGGCGTGATCGAGGACGCGCACCAGTCCCTGATGCACGTCCTGGCGCAATGGCTGCGCCTGGCGCACATGGACCCGGCGCTGATCCCGCAGCGGAAGTTCTAGCGGACGGCGTGCCAATGAAAAAACCGCGAGGTCGACCCTCGCGGTTGTTTATTGCGGGGACTTTTCCGGTTTCTAGGATGCGGGCTTCGTGAACTCCGCCACCAGGCACATGCCGAACCGGGCCTTGAGCCAGACGTCGAGAGCGTCGGGAATGAACGGGAGAATGGATTTCGTGTACTGCGTCACATGCACGGCCGTGGTCCGCAGGCCGTGACGGTCGAGCATGGCGACCAGTTCCCCGCCGGTCAGATAGCGGTGGTGGTACCCGTCGGTGTAGAAATCGGTCGCCGTCCGCAAGGTGTGTCCCCGGAATATCTTGCCCTTGGCCAGCAGCCAGAACAGGCCGTGCCCGTAGTAAACGATGCTGCGCCGGTGATAAACCATCATGATGCCGCGCCCGCCCGGCTTGAGCACGCGACCGACCTCGCCGATGGACGCTTCCATGTTTCCGGTATGATGCAGAACGCCCCACGAATAAACGAAGTCGAACGCGGCGTCGCGAAACGCTAGCTTTTCCGCGTCGGTGCGCACCACCTCCAGGGCGATGTCCTGTTCCTTGGCGGTTTGGGCTGCCATGCGCACGCCCGCCTCGGTCAGGTCCGCCGCGGTGACCCGGCCGCCCTTGCGGGCCAGCAGCGTCGAGAACACGCCCGATCCGCACCCGAGGTCGAGCACGCGCCGGCCGCCGAAGTCATGGGCGCCGAACCAGGCGGTGAGAAACGGGCTCAGGGACAGCACGTATTCGGGCAGGCGCTTGTAGGCGTCCGCGCCGCGAAGGGCCCGGTCGCTTTTGTCCCAATCGACGTAGGTCATCGGCATCTGCTCCCACCACAGGCGGTTGCGCTCCTGGGCGAGACGGGTCGCGTTTTCCGCGTTGCGGCGGGCGGAGATTAATGTGTTGTCCGGATTGGTCATGGCGGGGGTCGGAGTGTGTGGAGGATCACGGCGCGGAGGCCGGCCGTCAGGATGGGGGAGAGAGTCCTCCCGCGAAGGGAAAGCCGGCGCAACGCCAGGGCCCGCAAGGCGTCCACGCGGTTTTTTCGCCGGTGGCTCCTAAGGGAACAGGTTGTAGCGGAAAATGCACCAGATGGCACGGATGCCGTCCTTGAACCCGATTTTCTTTCCTTCCTCGTAGGTCCGGCCGCTGTAGCTGATGCCGACCTCGTAAATGCGCGGCGCCGGCCGCAGACGTGCGATCTTGGCGGTAATCTCGGGCTCGAATCCGAATCGGTTTTCGCAAACCGTCACTTTGGAAATCACTTCACGACGGAAAACCTTATATCCGGTTTCCATGTCCGAGAGATTCAAATTGGTCATGATATTGGAAAGAGTGGTGAGTATCCTGTTCGCGGCGTAATGCCAAAAATACAGGATGCGAGCCTCCTCGGAGCTGCGAAAGCGGGACCCGAAAACGACATCGGCGCGGCCATCGATGATAGGCTTGAGCAGCTTCGGGTAGTCCGCCGGGCTGTATTCAAGGTCCGCGTCCTGGATTAGGGCGATATCCCCCGTGATTTGAGCGAATCCGGTGCGGATAGCCGCGCCTTTACCCAGGTTTGCAGGGTGACGAACAAGGCGGACTTCGCGATGGGCGCGCGCGAGAGTCTCGGCCAATTCGGCCGTTCCGTCCCGCGAACCGTCGTCGACAATCAGGATTTCGATATCCAATCCCATCCGGTCGGCGGCCAAAACCCGGCCGACAACGCATTCAAGGGTCGCGGCTTCGTTGAAGCAGGGGAGAACAACGGAAAGTTTGCGGGCCACGGATGAGGACGGAAGGGGTCGGGTCATTTGCCCAGGAATTTCCATTGCGGACTATTGCGCGGCCAAGGGGCACGAAGCAATGTCAACGGCGTATATTTTAAACGAGATTGAATTACCCGAGATATTTGCGCTCATCCGCGAAGAAAACGACCGAGCATCCCCGCTGAAGGCTTCCTTTATGCATCCCAATGCCTGCAACCGAGAAGCGAGGTAGGCCGGTCCCGCAGCCTGGCCGGGGTCCGGATCGACGAGCCAATGGGTAATGCCTTGGGCGATAAACTGCCGCCACAAGCGCGCGGGATCGTTCGCGTGCTCGGCATAATCAACCCTCGCGTCGGTAACATGATGGCCAAAAAAGTAGGGAACGGACAATAAATAATTAAGCGGACGTTGATTGTGCAGAAGGCGGGAAGTCGGCGCAAGGTTGGAATTAGCGATTCTGGCGATGTCATAAAGAGGAACCATGCGCCGAAGGTATTCTTCCCGGGTTTCGTTTGTCAGAAGATATATCGACGGATTCACGGTAAACAACGCGCCGATAGCCGTCTGGAAAACGAGCACTCCGGTTGCCACGACCTTCACGGGACCGAGCAAGGAGGGGATCGTCTTGGTTGCTGCGACCGTAGCGGTGATAAAACACAAAAGCAGTAGAGGATAAACGGGAACGTAATGTCGAACTCGCTGAGACGCTCCAAACAAGAACCAAATAAAATAAAAACCACAACACAGAAACGCGGCGATCAACAAGGGGCTCCGCTGGAGGCGCTCTCGAAAAATCCAGGCTCCGGTCAGCGCCGTTGGCAACAGCAGGAGTGCGACCGGGCCCAATCCCGTTCGGCCGGATTCGATCGTCGGGCTCGGAAACAGGGTCGCGAGGAATGGATAAATTCCGGCCCAGAGCAAGGTCGCCGGATACGCTTTTTCGGTGACGCCGGTCCAGTGCCTGAAGGCCGAATTTGCGTCCGAATTCCAGGGAACGTCCGGCCAATACTCCACCAGACCATACAGAACGGGAAAGAAGGGATCGCCCGTGTTCCACCAGTGCCAAATGTAAAACGGAGACCCCGCCCCAAGGGCGGCGATCGAAAAAGCAAGGCCATGGACGAACCAGCGTTTTTGGATGACCAGAACCAAGCCGACCAAGGGAATGAAGATAAGGCCGGTATATTTGCTGCCGGCAAAGAATCCGGCCGCCACTCCCGCGAGCACGCTCAGTCCGACATGGTCCAGGCGGCGCGCGTCGCTGGCGGCAAGAAACGCCGTAAGCACAAAGGCGGCGCAGCGAACTTCCACCTGACCGGTGCCGGAACCGTAAATCACCGCCGGTGTCGTCAGAAAGAGCAGGACGGTGATCAACGCCCATTCCCGAGAGAGGTGCCGACGGGCCAGCACGAACAGAACCCCCGCGGAGGCCCAGGAGGTGATCATGGTCCACAGGGTCATGGCCCGTTCACCGCCCACGCCCAAGGCGAACGTATAGGACATGTGCTGAAGTAAGGGGATTGCGCCGTCAACGGCGCGCGGCGTGAAAAAAACCCTGCCGGCGTCAAGAAACTCCCGAGGCAGGGAGAAATGGTAAGCCAGCGAATCGGCGTCGGTGGGAGGCGCCAAAGCCCTGAGGGTGTCGAGCAGGAAAAGAAAAAGAGCCAAGGCAGATAACGCGACGATCCGGCCCGTGTCCGCATTTTTCGCGACAAGCGGAGGATTCGAGCGCACCCGGAACATAATCCCGGCCGACGCCAGAAAGCCGAGGACAAGAAAAACCGGAAGCGTGATCCACCCGATTAAACCGAGGCTGAAAACCAGCCACCCCACGATGCCGACGCCTACGGCAAAAGCGGCCATATGCTGTGTAAGCGACGGCCACAAAGCGTGGAGGGCGGCAAGACGCATAAAGACATGCCCCAGCCCTAATGCGCCGGCGGCAATAAGGACCGTTGCCGCGAAGGGGACGATGAGTGAGGACATGCAGAATATTTAGAAAAAATGTTTTGAAACGGAACGGAAGGCGATTTCGGCGTCATGCCGAAATTGGGCGAAATACACGGCGCCGATAACGAGGATCCATAACCAGAAAATGTTTTTTGCAGATCGTAGCATTGAGAATTAACGGTGAATTCGATAAGGGAAGCGGTCGGGGATTATGAAAACAAATTTTTCGAGAGGTCAATACTTGGCGCCGTCGCGCCCACGTTGGTCATGTCAAAACACCGTTGCCTATTCCGAGCGCCGGACGTGCCGGGGCTCGGCGCGGCGCAACTCCCTGCGGTCCTGGATGGGCGTGGAACCGAAGAACGAGGGCGGCGCGCATTTCGACGGGGGTATCGCAAGCCCAGTATTGTCGAGGTCCATCCGCGGGGAGCCATGTTCGACGACGGGCACATACTGCGGAAAATGAGGCTGACGCCGGCGGCGAAATCTATGGCTTTCGCGGGACCGGTTTGTTAAGCATTGCGGCACCCCGGACGTTTTCCGCCGGGGCGTTCCGGAGCAAGTCGACATGGTTGCTGGGCGTTCTCCATCCCGCAAAATTCTGGTGACCGGTGCCGCGGGCTTCATGGGTTCGCACCTGGCCGCCCAACTTTTGATGAAGGGCTGGGACGTCGTCGCTCTCGACGACCTTTCGGGCGGCTTCATCGACAACGTGCCGGCGGGAGCTTCTTTTATTGAGGGCTCGGTGCAGGACACGGATCTCCTGATCCGGCTCTTCGAGGAACACCGTTTCCGCCACGTCTTTCATCTTGCGGCCTACGCGGCCGAAGGGCTGTCCCACTTTATCCGCCGCTTCAATTACCAGAACAACCTGATCGGTTCGATCAACCTGATCAACCTCGCGGTTCTGCACGAAGTCGAGCGTTTTGTCTTCACTTCCTCAATCGCCGTCTATGGCGCGGGCCAGCTTCCTATGGTGGAGGACATGGACCCCTCGCCCGAAGATCCCTACGGCGTGGCCAAGTATGCGGTCGAACTGGATCTTCGGGCGGCGCACGAGATGTTCGGGCTCGACTACACCATCTTCCGCCCGCACAACGTCTACGGCGAGCATCAGAATATCGGCGACCGCTACCGCAACGTTATCGGCATTTTCATGAACCAGGTCTTCCGGGGAAAGCCTCTCACCGTCTTTGGCGACGGCGAACAGTCCCGCGCCTTCAGCTACATCAGCGACGTGATTGCCCCTATGGTCGCCTGCCTGGATATCCCGGAAACGGCGGGGCAGGTTTTCAACGTCGGCGCCGATACGCCGTTCACGGTGAATCAACTTGTCCGCGCGGTCGCGAATGCGATGGAGACCAAGGTCGAGGTCATCCACCTTGAGGCGCGCAACGAAGTGGTTCACGCCTACGCCGATCATTCCAAGCTCCGCAGATTTTTTCCCGATCTTCCGCCCCCGGTTCCCTTGGACGACGGGTTGCGACGGATGGCCGCGTGGGCCCGTCGGCGCGGCCCGCAGAAGACCAAGCGCTTCGCCGCCGTCGAAGTGGCCAAGAACATGCCCGATTCGTGGCGCAAGGATTTTATGGATTGACCCATGTGGAATAGCGAGAGCGTCTGCGTCGTCTTCCCCGCCTACAACGAGGAGCCGAACATCGAGGCCGCGGTCAGGGAGTTTCTCGGTCTCCGGAGCGCCGACGGTTCAGTCCTGGTGGACGAGGTGCTGGTGGTCGATAACAATTCTTCCGACCGCACCGGAGAACTGGCGCGCGCCGCCGGCGCTCGAGTGGTGCTGGAAACGAAGCAGGGTTACGGCAACGCGCTGCAGCGCGGCCTGCGGGAAGCGAACAAGGACATCACCGTTCTATGCGAGCCGGACGGCACCTTCACCGCCGCCGATATCATCAAGCTTCTCGCCTGGGCAGGCGATCTCGACATGGTGCTGGGCACCCGGACGCACGCTTCGCTGCTGCGCAAGGGCGCCAACATGGGTTGGTTCTTGCGCTGGGGCAATATCGCCGTGGCGAAGATGATGCAGATTCTCTATGCGATGCCGTCGCTGACCGACTGCGGCTGCACCTTCCGCCTCATCCGCACGTCGCGGGCGAGAGACATACTGGACGACTTGACGGTCGGCCAGTCGCATTTCCTGCCCGACATGGTGATCGCCGCCCGTCTTCGAGGCCTGCGCTTCGCGGAGGTCCCGCTGACCTACGGCCAGCGGATCGGCACTTCCAAGATCACCGGCTCGTTTTACGGCACCTGGAAAACGGGAATGAATATGATCCGCATCATACTCGCCATGTGGCCGCGGTTCCTGTTCTCGAAATAGCGATCATTTGCGCAGCCATACGACGAGGCCCATACACGATTCCGGGCGCCTTTGATATCCCTCCAGTGACGCGCCGTCGAACCGCCGTACACCATCGGAGCCCACCGAGATTTTATCTTCCCAGAAGGCGAGAGCCGCAAATCGGCCGGCGGCAATCCGTCCGCCGATGCCGTCACCCTCGAACGGCCGTCCGAGAGCGCGTTCCCGATTGTAGAAGAAGGACAGCACGAAAGGTTCGGTGCCCGGCGTCATCCAGGGCAGAGACAGATATACGTCGCCGACGAACAGCGGCCGCGGCAGTTCGTCCAGGCATGACTTGATGGCCATATGGGCGCGGTGGAGCGGTCGCATGTCTTTGATCCCGATGACGCCGCCGAGCACGAGGCCGACGGCGAGCGTCAATGCCGCCAATCCGGCGCCGGCGCCGAGCCGGAGAAGCGCGTTCTTCTCTTTCTCAAGGACGGCGAAGCCGGACACCGTAAGGTAGGCGGAGAACAACGCCGCCTGAAAGAAGTAGTTATCCGACGCTCCCGTTTGCATGCTGGCGGGAAAAGCGAGAGCCAGGGAAACGGCTAGTCCGGTCAGTCCGATCTGGATGTGTAGGTTTCTGAGAAAGACTCGGCGTGCCCCCGCGTTTACCGCGACGAGGAACACCATAACCGCCGCCGCCACCGCTCCCGGCGCGAATTTGACGGCCCATCTGGCGAGGTTAAGCAAACCGTTGAAGGCCTCGTACTCAAGGGGAACATTCGAAAACAGCAGCGCGTTGCGATATTCCGCGCCCGCCAGCAGGAAAGTCAGGCTCCAGAGGACAAGCATTGTCCCCGCCAACAGAAATGCCATCCGCCAGTCGTGGCGGAAGAGAAGGAATAAGCCGACGCCGCCGCCGACCAGAACCGCCGTCTGCTTGAAGGCCCAGGCGGCGTAGAAAAGAATGGCGAAAGCCCCGACGGCGGACAGTCTCTTCTCCGGATAGAACCTTGCGAAAATCCAGAGGCCGACGATCTCCAGGGCAAAAGCCCAGATATCCGGGCGGACCGTAATCAGCCAGAAGCCGACCAGCGGCCCGACGGCGATCAGGACCGCAAAGCAGGCGGCGAGCATCCTGGCCGTCCGCCCGGCGCCCGCCGCGGCGGAGAGGAGCAACCACGAAAAAATTCCAGCGACCAGCGCCCCTCCGACCGTCACCAGACGTCCGACCGTCGGCAGCCAGGGATCGCCGAAGGAAAAGGCGGCCGAAGCCATCCTGAAGACAATCGCGTAGGCCTGATAGTAGAGCCAGTTGTAGCTGGCCAGCGCGAAGGGCGGAGAATAGCGATCGGTATAGGGCGACAGCCCCATCGCCGCCCGCCAGATGGCCAACAGGGACGACTGCTCGTCGCCGCTGCTGAAGTACTGCAGCGGCTCGACGAAGGAAATGTTGTAATAGAGGCGTAAGAAAGCGAGAACGGCGCTGGCGCCCGTCGCCGCCAAAGCCAGCGTCACGATGAGACGCGGACTGGGCGCGAAGCCGGCGGTCGATTGGGCTTGATCCATGGTGTTCCTATCTTCTCTTGCTTTTCTTTCGCGAGGGACTTTTATGGAGCCCATCCTCCCCAGGCGTCGTTCCGTTTTTCTTCATGAGCGCGTCTGGTGAAGGTCGTTTAAGAAATCCGGGCGGGGACCCGGGGGCGGATTGGCGAGGGAGCGCGCTATGGATAGCGGCGCCGAAAAAATGACATTAAAAGCCGCGCCGTATTTTTTCTCCCCCAAATGCATACCGGCAGCCTGAGCATGGATGATGCCGGCGCGCAGGACGGCGACAAGAGTTGAAAGTCTCGACCGTCCCTTGAGAGATCGCCAGTGCCGAACCAAGGCGGTCAGGGCGGAAGCCCGACGTAAATCGACGTTGCTGGTGATGCCCCCGGGGGTAATGTGATAACGCGACAAAGGTTCGGGAATCATGCAAAAGCGGGTTTCCGGCATGGACAACAGAGCGAGCCAAAGTTCATAGTCATGGCCGGAACGCAAGCCGGGGTCAAATCCCCCGCTGCGTAGAATCAGATCCCGATGCACGACGATAGTGGTGCTGGAAATGAACCCGTATAGGAACTGGGCCACGAAGGGATCGACACCGGGTCCGCAATGACGGGCGCAATCGATTATTCGTTCGCGACCATTTTCGACGCGAATGTAATCATGGGACGCGATATTCCCATCGCGGCGGGACAGTTCGGTCATGCACCGTTCGATCTTGGCGGGAAGCCATTCGTCGTCGGCATCGAGAAACGCGAGCCATTTCCCGCCGGCGGCCTTGATGGCCGTATTGCGCGCGGCTGCGGCGCCCCTCGTTTCTTGGCGGATGATCTTCAAGCGGATGCCGGTCATTCCGGGAGCAAAGGATTCGGCGATAGCCGCGGTTCCATCCGTCGAACCGTCGTCGACGACGATGACCTCGGACGGCCGCAAGGTTTGCGCCGCAATGCTGGCGAGCGTGCGGGCGATGGTGTTGCCGGCATTGTAGGCCGGCGTGATCACGCTGACGTCGGCGAAGCCGGCGGGCATGTCAGGCATGCTCCACATGCAAGGCGCCGGACCAGCCCAGCCGCGCACGATTTACGAATGAGATGGCGTATGCGGCCGTGCCGACCCCATAAGCGGTCCAACGGGTTGTTGCGGCCAGCATCGGTTGGGTATTTTCGGCGGCCACACGAAAAGTGCCGGTTGGACCGCGAACCAGCACGGCGTCTCCGGCAATCTCGCATGGCCAGGGAGTGTGAAGCCGGCGAATAACCGTGTGTGTCCCGCGACCCTCGACCGAATCCGCGATTGTGAGATGATCACGGGAAAACCCCCAACGTCGCCGTACGATCGGTACACCCAGGCGCGCGTAGCCGCCGAAGGTCAGCGAAACTCCCGCCGGGTCGCGGACGAATGAGGGCGGCGGACCGCCCTCACGACGGCGGAAGGCGTCGTCGTAATAGGGCTTATTGGGCGGATAAGGATCGGCATCGTCGACGGCAAGACCGTTATGAACGCGGGAGGATCGATAAAGCGCCGCCTCGCCGGTTTCGCCATAGGCGCCGCGTCCGAGATCGACGAACAACGGCGTATCGCGCCAATGAAGTTCGAAGGACCCTCCGTCCTGATGGCCGTGGCCGGGCATCGTGGACCAGCCGCCCGGCGCCATGTGCCATAATCCGCTCCAATCACCAAAATCGGCACGAAGCCATCCATCGGCAGCCAGGGAATCGGACTCAACGGGGGCCGTGGAATCTCTTAGGGAAATAAATGCCCGTAATTCGTCCGTGTCCAGCCGCGCGGCCCATCCTTTCTTCGCGGAGTTTTCAGGCAGAAACGCCGCCAGATGCTCGGGGGGGCAATCCGGGGAGATGTCTCCGATCAGCGGCAAGCCCCCCTTCAAACACAGACGTGGAATGACGGCAATCGCCCGCTTGGCGATCGCTTCCAAGGACGTGGCCGCGCCGTGGCCATGGCGACGGGCGCACAGCCATGCCTCGACGTAATTGCGGGCATAGAGAAGGTGATAATGGCTGGAGCCTTCGCGCAGGATTCCGGATGGCGCAAAAATACGCCGCGCCTCCTCGATCAGGATTCTTGCCCCCAGATCGGCAAAGCCCGGCATCCCAAGCTCCGATCCCAGCACGAACAAGCCGCGCCCATTGTTCGCGAGGTGATTGCCGGTATTGCGTTCGCCGAAATATTCCAGCCGCGCGGCGACGACGGGGGCATGGGCGGCGAGCAGGGCGCGGGTTTCGTCGGCCGACCCGGGCCAGCCGTGCCGGCGGAAGAACCCAAGGAGATTTACGGCTCTTTCGGCCGCCGTATACGGGTGCCACGCCCAGGATTCATCGGGCGTTGCGAATCTTTCCCGCCATGCATCCCACAGAGCGACGACCCAGGCGGGCTCGGCATCTGCCAAAACGGGCACCCAGGCGAAGCGATGAACGGCCAGCAGGGTTTCCGTATCGCGAAAGGCGCGAGAATAAAAGGCGGCCGCTGCGCCGGGGATGACGGTCGCGGTTTTGCCCGGCAGCGGCAGTTCGATCGGCTGTAAGGGTTTGGGAAAGGTTCGCGTCGTCACCGCACCGGCGGGCCGCGCGCCCGACGGAACATCGTACAGGTACGGAGGACGGTGCGGCCGGAAGGCGGGCGGCGGGGATGCGCGCCCCAGTATCCGCGCCGCCAGCCAGCGGCGCAGCGTCGGATCGGCGGCCAGTTGCCTGAGTTTGCCGATCAAGGGACCCGATCAGGATTTGGCCACGGTCAGCGGATCGCCGAAAGACTCCAGCCCGGCGATGGCGGCGCGGCCCATGGCCAGAATCGCTTCTTCGGCCGAACCGCCGATGTGCGGGGAGGCGAAGAAATTGGGAAGCCTCAGAAGTTCCGCGTCCTGCGGCGGTTCGACGGCAAAAACGTCGAACGCGGCGGCCGCTAGACGGCCGTCCTTGAGCATGGCTTTGAGCGCGACCTCGTCAACGATTTCGCCGCGGGCGGTGTTGATCAACACCGCATCGCGGCGCATGAGCGAAAGTCTATCCACCGACAACATGCCGCGCGTCGAAGAATCGAGCGGCAGGTGCAGCGAGACGACTTCGGCTTCGCTCAGAAGACTCTCCAGGGAAGTTGCCCGGATGCCATGGCGGGCGTAGAAATCGGAAAAATCGCGGATGTCATGGGCCAGGACCCGGCAGCCGAAGGCGCGGAGCAGGACGGCCAGATCCTTGCCGACATGGCCGCAGCCGACGATGCCGACCGTGCGGTCGGATAATTGGCGACCGATCGGTTGGCGCCATAGACCGTTGCGCACCTCGCGATTGGCGCCATCCAGGTGGCGCAACATCATGATCGCAAAGGCAATAACCAGTTCCGAAACGGAGCGGCGATTGACTCCGCCGGTCCAGCCCAGTTTCACGCCGCGGCGGGTCATGGCATCCAAATCGATCATGTCGAGTCCGACGCCGTATTTGCTGACAACTTTGAGTTCGGGCAGGGCGGCAAAAACAGAATCGTCCAGCTTCTCCAGCGCGATGATCGCCCGATCGTGTCCCTTGAGGAAGGCAACCAATGATTCGCCGGAAAGCGACAACCCCTTGTCGTTGAAAGTGCCGTTCGGATATTTTGCCAGCAACTCGGCGCGCAAGACCGGATGACGGGAGAACGAGCGCGATGTCACCGCGATGCGCATCAGAGCTCTCCCTCCCGCCGCATCGCGGTGATTACCGCAATGGCCGCCGGCAGGTCCGTAAAACGTTCGATCCGTGCCGCCGATGGCAGGGTGGCGACGTCGGCCCGTCCATAGCCGTAGGCGACGGCAACGGCGGGGATGCCGGCATCATGGGCGGCAGCAAGGTCAGGCTCGGAGTCGCCGATAAACACCGCCGTGGCCCGGTCTTTGTTCATGGCGGCTAGAGTTTCCAGAATATGGCGACCGTCGGGCTTGCGATGGCGCGTATCGTCCGCGGTCACGACGGCGGCAAAATAACGGCTCAGGCCAAGCGCATCGAGAACGGGCCGCGTCGTCGCGCCGGGCTTGTTGGTGCAGATGCCCATGGAAATTCCGTCCGCCCGGAACCGCTCCAGAACCTCCATAACGCCGGGAAAAACGACGGTGTGCGAGGCGGGATCCGCCAAATAGTGAGCCAGATACTGTTCCATCATTGCGCCTACGTCGATGCCGTCAAGTCCGCCGGTTTCGGCAAAAGCACGCGTGACGGTAACCCGGGCTCCTTCGCCGATGATTTCGCGAACGGCGGCCACCGAAAGAACCGGCCGCCCGGCCTCGGTCAGAGTCGCGTTCACGGCGGCCGCCACTTGGGGAATGCTGTCGATCAAGGTGCCGTCAAGATCGAAAACCAAGGTCGGCGTCACCGAGGAGGCTCCTTGCGGGCGACGATGGCCCATCCCCAGCCGAGGTAGGGGGCGAGCGTCATCTCAAGATCGGTCTCGGCGTAGAACGGCTTGCCATAGACCAGCAAACCGCCGCCGCGATAGAGCCGGTGGCCGAGCGCCCTCAGAAACAGATCCCGGAGTTGAGTTAATCGCGGGATCGCGAAGTGGTCGAATTGAAAGCTCAATTTGCGAAGACTTTCAATCGTAAAATCCGCAAAAAGCGCGCGCATGGCGCGGGCGGAATAAACACGGGTGATGGGATTGCGCGTCGCGCCGAACTTAGGCGTGCCCTCGGTCACGCGTCCGACCCACTCGGCTTCGGGCCAACGAAAAACTCCCCCAAACAATATTCCGCGCGGCACAATGCTCAGCCAGTAGTTTGCCGAATGCCGGGAATAAAGCATGATCACGGCGCGTCCCCCAGGCTTCAGGACGCGATAAACTTCGGCGACGCAGGCGGCGGTATTTTCGGAATGGTGCAGAACCCCGTTGGAATACACAATATCGAAGGATTCGTTCGGAAAAGGCAGATTCTCAGCGTCAGCCTGGTAGGCACGCCCGGGATTTTCGCCGCGGGTGAGGGCGAGCTTTCTGGCCGTCGAGAGCGCCCGCGCCGGGGTCAAATCGACGGCCGTGACGTTGGCGCCGCGTCGCTTGAACAAGCATGAATGAGCGCCGGCGCCCGAACCTATTTCCAGAACTTGCTTGCCGGCAAGATCGAGTGAGCCCATTTCGATCACGGCCATGTGGCGTCGGCGACGGAACATGGCCTCCAGGTCATCGAGATCGGAATCGAGTGCGTCGGAGGTTATGGCTCGATCGTAGTCCTGATAAATCTGGGCGTAGAGATCGCCCCACCATTTTTGGATGTCGCTTTTGACCGCGCCATCGGCGTGGTGAGCGGAAAAGGCGATGACACCGGTTTCGCGATCGACGGGAAAGATCGCGTCGCAGGACCGGCAGGCGACCTTGCCCGCTTCGTCGTCACGAACGCACAGAGTTTCCGCCCGGCATGCGGGACAGCGAAGACGCGAAACCGGATCGTGCTTGTCCATCAGCGGAAAAAAGACAACCGTCAGTTTGCCGATGGGCGGGCCGACGGGGTCAACGCGGCGAACCATCGGGCCAGGGCGGCGCCGGCAATGCGATGCCCTTCGGGACTCCAATGGCCGTCGTGACGGAAATGGGTCGGGGCAAAACCGGCGGCGGCAAAACCGGCGAACAGGTCGATGGTCTCGATGCCTCTAGCAGAAAGGGCCGCGATCATTTTGAGGCGAAGGCTGCGATGGGCGGAGTCATTGTCGCGAATTTCAAATCTGGTCGGCATGACGAGGACGGCATAAGGCGTGCCAGGCGGCAATTGGTCTCGCAAGGTTTTGAGTTCCATCGCGGTTTTCACGGTCTGCCGATCAAGGATGTCGGGCGGCATGGCGTGCGGGGAAATATGCGGTTGCGCGGCCAGACCAATCGCGATCAGGGAGCGATTGATAAGATCAATTCGCTTCAAGCTGACGGCGAAGAAATTATAAAGGGCGGATTTGCCGGTGAGAAAATACTTGAAGTCGACCAAGCTCCATTCAATCAGGCGCGTCTCCGCGGTGACGGCTTCTTCCCGGGATCGGGCGTTCGCTGCGCAGTCGTAATCGGCGATGTCATTCTCGAGAACGAGACCGATCACCACCGCGCGCGGACGCATGTCCCGTGGCATGCGCGCGAGCAGCGCTTGATAGCCGCAGACATTGGTTCCCGGGCTGGCGATATTGTAGGTCGGCAGGCCGGATATGTCGGCGGCGACCGTGGAATACATTTCGGGCTGTTCGACTCCCCACCCGAAAGTCATGGAATCGCCGACCACCCAAATTCGACCTTGGGCGGCGGCGACCGGATCGTTGTTTCGCAAGCCGAAAGCGTTAATGGCGATATGCACCCGAAAATCGCCGTTATTTTGGGCAAAGTGCCCCTGGAAACCGGCTCGGCCGAGGGCGACGGAACCGTGACCGGGGACGGACGCCGAAGTTATGAACCATCCGGAGTAATATTCCCGCCAATGGGGCATCACGATACGCAGCAGGAGTTCCGAGCAGACAATCAGCGCGACGAAGCCGATGACGATCGCGAGAATTCGTCCGCGCCATGTCATTTTTATTTCCGCATCGGTCATATGCGCCTTCCGATCACGTCGAACAAGGCGCCCTCGCGGGCGATGGTAAACAGCCAGGACAATTGCGTGACGGCGCGCTGGTAAGCCGTGCCCGGGCTTGTCCGTTCGAACAGGCTGGAAGCGGTTTCCCCGTCGGTGCCGAGAATCTCGGGCGAACAGTTCAGGTACTCGATGCCGTTTTCTGCGAACCAGCGCAGCACTTCGTCGATCGAATGCCAGGTTTCATGGGGATTGAAATACTGGTCTTGAATCCAGGTGTCGGCCTTGCGGACATCGCGGATGCGCGTACGGACGACATAATCGATCTTCGGTCCGAATGCGCGGATTAGCTTGGACCTCAACCACGTCGGCAGGCGCGCCGGCCGATTGTAAAGCCCGATCATGACGATCCCGCCCGGCTTTACTTTGCGCAAGATCCGGGCGAACGCCGCGCGAGCGTCATGAGTGTGATGGAGAACCCCATGCGAGATTACCACGTCAAAGCTTGCGTCCTTGACGGCGAGATCAAAAATATTCATCTGGCAGAAGCCGGCACGCATTAATTGATTGCGTTTCTTGTGCTCGAGGGCGAGACCGAGGCTGCCCAAGCTCATGTCGATGCCGAGCACATGATTGTTGTTGAGCTGGAGAAAATGGCTGAGCTGACCGGTACCACAGCCGCACTCAAGTATCTTTTTGTTACAGCCGACGGCATCGAGCAAGCGAACCGAAAAAGGGTTTTTGTTTCCCTTGTTGACCAGATCTCCGAACTCCTCCAGTCCTTCGTAGCCGGGAAAGGGGTTCTTCTCGTAGAAGGACCGGACGCGATGAGCGACGTCCGCGCCTTCGCCTTCGGTCGGGTGATAGAGGGAAGGCACGCCGTGCAGCAAAGGATAGACCTCGCCCGTCTGGCGGCAACGCAGGCCGTCGGCGCAAAGCTCGACATCCGTATCGTCGCCCCGGCCGGGGGCCTTGAGGCAGGACAGGATTTTATCGGAAAGCAACGGAACGGTATTGGCGCGGTTCACCACTGGCTTTCCTTGCGCAAGACGGCGTTGCCGATCACGAGCATGTCCATTTCGGTGCCCATGAAGCAGCGGTAGGCATCCTCGGGCGAGCAGACAATGGGTTCGTCGCGGATATTGAAGCTGGTGTTGACCAGGACACCGTATCCCGTCCGCGCCTTGAACGCCTCGATCAAACGGTAAAACAGCGGATTGGTCTCGGGATGCACCGTCTGGATGCGGGCGGAGTAATCCACGTGCGTTACGGCGGGAATGTCGGAGCGGATTTCATTAAGCCTGTCCAAACCGTAACGGGGCTCGTCGCCGGGGGGCGGCTCTTTTCTCTTCTCCTTTCGAACCGGCGCGACGAGCAGCATGTAGGGACTATCGGAATCCAACTCGAAATGCTCGGCGATATCCGCGCGCAACACGGCGGGCGCGAAGGGACGAAACGATTCCCGATATTTGATCTTCAGGTTCAGCACCCGTTGCATGGCGGGCGAGCGCGGATCGCCCAGGATCGAGCGGTTACCCAGAGCGCGCGGGCCGAATTCCATGCGTCCTTGGAACCAGCCGACGACTTTTTCGTCGGCCAGGGCCGCGGCGGTTTGCGCCAATACCTCGGCTTCGGAGCATTCGGCGTAAACCGCGCCGAGCCGGTCGAGATCGGTTCGAACGCGCTCGGCGGAAAACGCGGGTCCGAGATAGCCGCCCTTCATGGCGTCAAAACCATTAACGCACCGGGGGACGCGCCGGCCGGCAGCGTCGGGCATGGTATGAGTGACGGACAGCGCGACTCCCACCGCCGCGCCGGCGTCGCCGGCGGCCGGCTGAATCCAGAGTCGCTCGAACGGGCCTTCGCGCAACAACCGGCCATTGGCGACGCAGTTGAGCGCGACGCCGCCCGCCAGGCATAAGTTGCGCTCGCCGGTTTCGGCGTGCAATGCGCGCGCGAGGCGCATCACGGCCGCGTCAGTGACGTCTTGAATGGATCGGGCAAGATCCATGTCGCGTTTGGTCAGCGCCGTATCCGGTTTGCGCGGCGGGCCGCCGAACAAGGCGTCAAACCGGGCATTGGTCATGGTCAGCCCGGTACAATAATTGAAGAAATCCATATTGAGACGATAAGAACCGTCGGGTTTGAGATCGATCAGATAATCGAGAATCGTTTTGACGTATTTGGGCTCGCCATAGGGGGCCAGGCCCATGACCTTGTATTCGCCTTCGTTCACCTTGAAGCCAAGATAATAGGTAAACGCCGAATAGAGCATGCCGAGGGAATGGGGAAAACGGATCTCCTTGAAAAGATCGATATCCTCGCCGGCGCCGCGGCCGAAGGTGGTGGTCGCCCACTCGCCCACGCCGTCCATCACCAGGATGGCGGCGCGCGCGAACGGAGACGGGTAGAATGCGCTGGCGGCATGGGAATGGTGGTGGAATCCGAACAGCATCTTGTCTTCGGCGAGCGTTCCCCGCCCGAGGCCGTTGAGGCCTTTCAGGAGAAGATCTTTTTGCAGGATCTTTTCCTTGACCCAAACCGGAATTGCCTTGACGAAGGACGGTAACCCGCGCGGCGCGAAGGATAAGTAGGTTTCGAGCAGACGATCGAAGGTCAGCAGCGGCTTGTCGTAGAATGCGGCGAACTCGATCTGTTCGAGCGAAACCCCGGCTTCGGCCAGACAATAGTCGACGGCCCGGGCGGGAAATCCGGCATCGTGCTTGACGCGGGTGAAGCGCTCTTCCTGCGCGGCGGCGACGATCTCGCCGTCGCGGACCAGCGCCGCCGCGCTATCGTGGTAGAAACCGGAAATGCCGAGAACGATCATCGTGCCGGACTTGTCCGGTTCTCGCTAAAATATGGCGTAGATGAAGGGCGCGATGGCCGTGCTCTGCGCCGCGATCAACAGGCCGCCCAGCATCAATAGGCCGAAAATGATCGGGGCCATCCAAAACTTGCGGTAAACCCGCATGAACTTGAAGATCTGTCCGAAAACCGAGAGCATGCGGGTTATCCTCTTCAGAAAAGATCGCGGTACGTTTCCGGATTCGCCTTACGCTCGACCGGAGACCAGTAGGTCGCCGCGGCAGGGTCGACCTTCCGGCGCATGGGATCGGTGATCTGCCGCATGATCAATCCGGCGGGCAGTACGAAAAGATAAAAAAAAGCGCCGAGCAGAATAAAATTGTTCGCATGACCAAGTTTTACGGCCAGCTTCATCCACATTCGGTTGAGCGGGAGCAGAACCCAAGGCGCAAACAGCGCCGCCGCCAAAAAAACGCCGGCGAGGGCCAAGGCCCATGCGGGCCGCGCGTCGAAAATAAAATATCCCGCCGCCGCGATCAGGACGAAAACGACCGCGAACATCACGCCGAACGTTCTCTCGCTTTGCCGGGGAGGTGTCATGGAGGTGAATGGCCGTCGTCCAACGCCCAGAGTGCCTTCCATCGGGCGTCGGCGCAATAGATGCGGTAGACGAGTTGCATGGTGGCCAGCGCCTCGTCCGCCGAGCCGTCCACGATGGGGCGGTCCTTGGCGATGGCATCGGCGAAATCGGTGATTTCGTCGGCCCAGGACGGATCGTTGGCGTAGCGCGTGACGTCTTCCTTGGGGTCGCCCGCGTCGTCGGGCGTCGCCCGGGCGATGGTCAGCGTTTCCTCGCCGTAGCTTTTCGACCCCGACAAAATACCCGAAAGGACCACGGTCCCCTTCTCCAACGTGATGTCCAGCTCGAAGTGGTGGCGCCACAGGGTCGCCGAGGAATGCAGCATGGCAACCACGCCGTCCCGGGTGCGCATGAGGGCGTAGGCATTGTCCTCGACGTCGTGCTTCCAAAACCCGTTGGAGATGAAACTTCGAATATCGACGAATTCGCCCGCGAACAGGCGCATCAGGTCGACCATATGGATGCCCTGGTCGAGCAAAATGCCCCCGCCCGCCACCGCTCGCCTGGTCCGCCAATGGGTCGGCGATCGGAAATCGATGATCGCCGACTTCCCGTAAACGCCGCGCAAGTTGACGACGCGGCCAAGCGCGCCCGAGCGAACGATGGCGAGCGCGTCGCGGACCGAATCGTGGTAACGGTGGTTGAATCCGTATTTGAGCTTCAGGTTCGGATGCCGGCCCGCGCATTCGATGACGCGCGCGATGTCGGAAACATCCCGGCCCGGCGGCTTCTCGCAAAAGACGTGCAGGCCCTTTTCCAGACCGGCGAGGGTGACTTCGGCGGCGACGTCGTTGGTCAGGCAGACGAACAGGACGTCCAGGTCTTCGCCGAGAAGGCCCGAATAATGGCGATAACCGCGAACCCCGTCGGGCAAGGGGCCGTCCGCCGGGAGGGTCTGGTCGCACACGGCCACGGTGCGCATGTCAGGCCGCCGGTCGATGAAGTGGCGACGCCGCTTGCCGACGACGCCGTAGCCGGCGATGCCGACGCGAAGGGGATGGCGGGTCACGGCGGCGCCCGGAGGTAGGTTCGCGTCACCGGATCGGATTTCAGGATGGTCTCGGCCCGGGCGAGATCGGCGGGGGTGTCGACCCCGATGGTCTCGCGGTCGGTGAAGACGACGCGAACCTTCAGGCCGTGTTCGAGCACGCGCAGCATGTCGATGCCTTCGGCCGTTTCCATCGGCGTGCGCGGCAGCGCGCCGAACCGGTGCAGGAAACCCTTGGCGAATCCTATCACGCCGGTCTGCTGGTACATGGGCACGGCGGCCGCGCGGGACCGGGACGGGATCGGCGCGCGCGAGAAGAAGAGCGCGTTGCCGTCGAGATCGGCGACGACCTTGACCGTGTTGGGATCGTCGTGGTCCTCGGCGCGCCGGAGCGGCGAGGCGAGATTGACGACCGGGGCCCCGCGGGCGGCGTAGTCGGCGACCACGGCGTCGATCATGTCGGGCGCGACCAGGACCTCGTCGCCCTGGACCATGAGGATGAACGCGTCGTCGGGCGCGTCCGCGGCCAGCAGGCGCACGGCTTCGTCGGTCCGGTCGACGCAGCCGGGATGCGTGGCGGCGGTCATCACCGCCTCGCCGCCCCGGGCGACGACGGCGGCGCGAATGTCTTCGTCGCAGGTGGCGACGACGACGCGCATGGGTTTCGCGCCGAGACGGCAACGCTCGTAGACGTGCAGGACCAGCGGCAGGCCGAGCAACGGCTTCAGCGGCTTGCCCGGAAACCGGCTCGACGCCATCCGGGCGGGAATGATGCAGAGCGTCCGGCTCATGGACGGCGGGCGAGGTCCTTGAGGCTCGCGAACGCGTGGCGCAGGGCGAGCACGTCGGTGCCGAAGGCGAGAAAGCGGTACCCCTCCGCGATCCGGGCGCGCAATTGGGCCATGTCGGGGGCGACCTGATGTCCGCCGAAGGCCTTGCCGTGCTCGGCGCACGCGGCCTTGATGGCGGTGATCGCCTGGGTGAACGCGGGCCGCGCGAAATCGCCGGGATGTCCCAGGTCGGCGGAGAGATCGTAGGGCCCGACGAACAGCGCGTCGGTTTCGGCGAGCGCGGCCAGGGCGTCGGCAGCCTCGGCGCCGCGGCGGGTTTCGATCTGGGGAACCAGGATCGGCCGGAAGTCGGCGAGATAACCGGCAAAATCGTCACCCCACAGATTGGCGCGGGAAAGCCCGACGCCGCGCCGGCCTTGGGGCGGATAGTGGCAGTGGCGCGCGAACTCGGCGAACCGGGACGCGTCCTCGACCACCGGAACCAGAAGCCCCAGGGCACCGGCATCCAGCGCGCGCCGGGCCGCGATCGGGTCCATGGCCGGCAGACGGGCCAGCGGGGCGACACCGCGCCGTTCGGCGGCGGCGAACACCGCCGGCAGGTCGGCGACGTCGATGGCGCCGTGTTCCATGTCGGCGACCATCCAGTCGAAGCCGCAGCCGGCCATGGCCTCGGCAATCACGGAGTCGGCAACGCCGAGCCAGGCGCCGATGGTCAGATCGCCGGCAGCGATGCGTTGCTTCAGTGCGTTGCGGGTCATGGGCGGGCCTCGGTTTTTACAGCAGTTGGGACCATAGCGCCTTATCCGCCGGCGCGAAAATATCCTCGCGTGCGGCGGCCCGATGGGGAGCGGCGGCGATCAGGCGGGCGAGATCGGAAACGATCGATTCGCGCTCGGTGGTCGGCACAGTCACGCCGTCGGGCAGGATATCGAGGGCGATGGCGTTCCGCGACCGGAAACGAATCGACGGCAGTCCGGCCAGACAGGCCTCCAGGCCGACGGTGGTCGCCGCGTAGACCACGGCGGAGACGGCGTCCTGTTCCGACAGCGGCCTGTTGGTGCGCCGCAGGTTCGGCGTTTCGGCAAACGTGAACGGCGTCATGGGGTGATCCTTGACCGCCACGGTCCGGCCCGCAGAGGCGAGATCGCGGGCGGCCGCCGTCATTTCGGCGGCGATGGCGCCGCCGAAGGGGAGGGCGACGAACACCGGGGCGGCGGGATCGAATCGGGTCCGGAGGGCGGCGGGAAAGCGCCAAGCGCCGCCGACCGCCAGGCGGTCCTCGGGAATGCCCCAGCGCGCCAGATGCGCGAGGGTCGATCGTCCGGTGCAAATCACGCGCTCGGGCAGGCTGGCCGCGCCGTCGGGGTTGGATCGGGCCGCGTAATTGAGCATGTGCCGCCCGACCACCGAATGCTGATAACCGACCGTGCGCACGTTCAATGCGTGCGCCGCGCGGACGAAGGCGCGCTCCCACGGGTGGTTCTCCCACGGCCAGGCGACCGCGCGCGGGCGGCAGGCGGTCAGCCAGCGGCGCTGGCAGTGATTTTGCCAATGGGTCATGGCGATATTGCCGTGCCCGTTCTCGATGGCGGCGGCACGGCGCACCAGCCAGCCGTGCGGGCCGGTCCGATGCGCGGGGGACGGAGTCCAGCGCGCGCCGAGCGCGGCCAAGGCGGCCCAAGGACTGCCCCAGGCGTGCAGCGCGGCGGTCCGCCCGTCCTTGGCCAGGGCTTTCGCCCGCGCGGGCGGGCAATCGGTGTGCAGCACGCGCGCCAGCGACGGAAGGTCCCGCATCAGGGTGCCGAAATAGGCGTCGATCCCGTCGGCGGTGCTGGCGGGATGGCCGTAAACGAGGAGCGCGGGGGCGGCCCGTCCGGCAGTTCGTCTTTGCCCGCGACAGACGAGGGCCGCATACGCCGTGCGTGCCGCGACCCGCGCTCGGCTGGCCAAACCGCGCAGGAACAGGTGCAGCTCGGCGCCGAACAGGCCGGGCGCGGCCCCGGCGGTGACTCCGGGCCTTCCGGTCAGATGACGAAACATCCAAGGATCGTCGCAGAGCACAAGAATCGACTCCGTGCCGTTCGCGGCCCATTCGTCCACCAGGCGCGTCCAAGCCAGCATCAGGCCGAGATCGGATGCGTTCGGCGCGGCGGCCGGGGCATGGGCCGCTCGGGCCGAGGGCTCCGAGCCGAGGTCGCGGGCCAGCGCCCACCATTCGTCGGCGACGGCCTCGAACGCGCCTTCGAGCCGGGCGCCGAGACGCGGCACGCACCGCGCCGGGTCCGGCGCCGCGCGCGGTTCCCCGATGGCCGCCCAGGTTGAGTACGCCGTTGGTCCGGGCAGGTCGCGTGATCGCCGGAGCAGGACGCTCATGCGGCGGACACGCGGGCCACGATCCACATGTGCGACGACAAGCCGGCCGCGGCGAGGAAGTTCTGGAACTTATCGCGCTGCGCGTCGTCGGCCGCGAACAACAGGTGGCGCAGGAAAGGATCGGCGACGGCGGACGGATCGTCGGCGCACGCATTGCGCACGATATCGACGTCCAATTGTCCGGGGGTCAGGAACGCCACTTCCGCGAGACCGCAGCGGCCGAGCAGCGTCGAAACGCCGCGACGGCTGAAAAACGTCAGGTGGTGCGGCGGAAACACCGCGTTGGCCCGCGCGCCCAGGGTCAAAACGTCGAATCCGGTTCCGCAAATCCCGCTCAGCAGCAGGAAGCCGCCCGGACGGGCGAGCGCGGCGATGTCGCGGAGGAACGCCGCCGGATCGGTCAGGTGCTCGACCACCTCGAACGCGGTCACCAGGTCGGCGGCGCCCTTCCAGGAAGACGCGGCGTCGGCGGCGAACCCGGCGAAGGTCTCGAAGCCCTTGTCGCGGCAGGTCCGCGCCAGGATCGCGTTCGGTTCGACCGCGCGCCAGGTTCCGCCCAGGCCGGCCGTGCGGCATTCCTCCAGGAACATACCGGCCCCGGCGCCGACGTCGACGATCGTCGCGGGAGTCGCGCCGGAATCGGCGAGCAGGGCGCGGACCCGTTCGACCCGGGGACGGAAGATTTTGATTCGCCGGGCCTCGGCGACGGACGGAAAAAACACCTCGGCCCAATATTTCTGCGACGGGCTGTCGCGGTAGAACTCGGCCAGCCGGTCAGGTTCGGGAACGTGGGTCACGTATAGCGTCGCGCACGACGGGCACCGGGCGACGGTAAAGCCGTTTTTCTCGAACGCGCCAATCGTCCGCGCCTCGCCGCAGCCCGGGCAGGGGCGGTGAACGCGGCGTTTCCGGTCGGAGAAGAATCGTTCGGCGTCCGCGGCGGACAGCCTGAGATATTCATCCAGCAACGATTGGGGGCGGATGTCGGATTCTTTCATGCGCCGGATACGGCGGGGCCGTTCAGTTGTAGGGTCGGAACACCGGCTTGACGACGGGGCCCTCGACGTATTTCTCCCAGCCGTCGGCGAGCGCTCGGGCGTAGACGGCGAAAGCCTTGCGCGCCGCGTCGACCGTCCGGTCGACTTCGGCGGCGCGGTGCGCGTAGCTCGGCGCGAAATAGGGAGCCAGGACGCCGTTGCGGACCATTTCCTGCAGGAACAGCGTGCGAAATCCCACAGAGGCGCCGCCCGCCGCGTCCTTGCAAACGAAATAGGGTGCGCAAGGATAGCCGTAGGCGTGGAAGTGCTCGCCGACGCCGGCCTTTCCGGCGGCCTCGTTGAGGCCGTCGACCAGTCGGCGGCCGACGTCCCAGAGATGTTCGATCACCGGTTCGGAGCGATAGACGCGCAAGGCCGCGCGCATGGCCGCGAGGCCGCAGTTTTCCGCCCCGTGGGTGGTGGAGATCAGGAACACGCGCTTCTTGTCGTGGAACAGGCCGCCCAGTTCCATGATCTCGCGCCGTCCGACCAGGGCGGAAACGGAAAAGCCGTTGGCGATGCCCTTGCCGAAGGTGGCGAGATCGGGCTCCAGCCCGAAATAGGCCTGGGCGCCCTTCAGATGCCAGCGGAAGCCGGTGATCATTTCGTCCAGGATGAAGACGGCGCCGTTGGCGCGACAGAGCGCCTGGACCTTGCCGAGGAATCCGTCGCGGGGCTCCTCGTGGGAGGCGGCTTCCATGATCAAGCAGGCGATCCGTCCGGGGTTTTCCGCGAACGCCCGTTCGACGCTGCCGATGTCGTTGTAGCGAAAGGCGACCGACATTTCCCGCCCGGCCTCGGGAATGCCGCCGTCGCAGGGAGTCGTGCCGATGAACCAGTTGTCGTACGAGAAGAAAGGATGCTCGCGGCAGAACAGGACCCTGTCCCGGCCGGTATAGGCGCGCGCCAGCTTGACCGCCGCGGTGGTGACGGTGGAACCGTTCTTGGCGAACTTCACCATCCGCGCCGAGGGAATCAGGTCGATCAAATCCTGCGCGGCCTCGGTTTCGATGAAGGACGGGCGGCCGAAATTGTTGCCCTTCTTGATCTGTTCGATGGCGGCTTCGTTGATGCCGGGGTGGCCGTATCCGAGGGTCATGGTGCGCAGGCCCATGGTCCAGTCGAGATACTTATTATTCCTGTCGTCCCAGACGTAGGCGCCCTCGCCGCGCTCGAGATAACGGGGGGCGTTGGCGGGAAACTGGTCGTCGCCCTTGGAGTAGGTGTGGGCGCCGCCCGGGATCAGATCGTGGGTGCGGGTGCGGGGGAGATCGCGGCTCATGGCTGGTGTCTTCCCGTGTCGCTGCTCTTTTCAGCCTGCAACAGCAGATCGAGGACGGCTTCGTCGTCGGCGTAGGAATAAGGCCAGGGCTTCTCGCCCCGGCACGCGGCGACGAAATCGGCGATTTCCTCGACGTAAGGCTCCTCGGCATGAATGTATCCCGCTTCAACCGTTCCGCCGCCGAGGTCGAACGTTTCGAGCGCGTAGGCATTGGCCTTGTCCGACGGCGTCCACAGCCTGACGGCGTTGGCGGCGTGATCCCATTCGATGGACCCGCTTTCACCGCACAAGCGGAAGACACGGAAGGCGGGACGCGAAACGACGTCCACCACCAGATGGGCGGAGAGTCCGCTTTTGAAGCGCATAAGCAGTTGGTAGACGTCGTCGATGTCGCAATCAAGGCCGCCGACCTTATCGCGCAAGGCGGTCAGGGTTTTCACCTCGCCGAACAGGTCAACCAGCCACGACAATTCGAAGGGAACGATCTCGCGGCAGGCGCCGGTGTCGCGCTTGGAAACGTAGAAATCCTTATAGCTTTCCCACGGATGCCAATCGGGCAGGTATTGGCCGGTGTGGTAGGTGAACATCAGCGGTTTTCCGATGGCCTTGCGGGCGAGCAGTTCGGCGATTTTTTTCGGCCCCCGATAATAACGCATGGTGCAGGAAGGTGCTCCGACGGTGCCCGACTTTTTCAAGGCCGCGATCATGTCCCGCGCGCGCGGGTCGGTGACGTTGGCCTCGGAGAAAAAGTGGGCGCCGCGCGCCACCGCCTTGAATCCGTAATCGAGATGCGTGTCGGGCGGCGTCGAAATGATCCAGGCGTCCGCCGCCAGGGCCTCCGCCTGGGCCCAGTCGCCGATCGTTCCGACGCCGTATTTGTCCGCGGCTTCGGTCCGGCGATCCTGGCGCGGATCGAAGCCGGTTATATCGGTAAATCCCAGATGCTTGAGATTCCGCACGCGGCGCTTGCCCATGGAGCCGAGACCGACGACGAGGAATTTCATGGGATCGATTCTTATGTCTTTTCCAGGTGGGTTTCATAGGCCGCCTGGACGCCCCGGTTAATGGCGACGATCTCGGGCCGGCCGGCGAGGAACCGCATGACCGATTCCAGCGTTACGTCCTCGGCCCGCTGCGCGCCGACGACGGCGCTGAAGAATTCGTAATCTTCCGGGTAATCGAGGGTCATGCGCACCTCAGGTCGCGCCACCACGGGGTCGTCTTCGCGCAGATCGACGCACGCGTAAGAGGGATCGTCGCGGAACAACCGGCCCCACACCTCGGTGTCGGATTCGGGGCGGGTGGCGCACATGCGCTCCAGCGCGTCCGCGCGCAGGCCGAATCCGGTCGCGCCCAGCGGCAGGTTGGCGAACATCACCAGATCGCCGCCCTTCGTTCCGGCGTGAGCGATGATCCGGTCGATGTGGTCGACCGACGCGAACGGATCGTCGCCGTCGACGATAACAACGAAATCCAACCCGTATTTTCGCGCGGCATCGCGGTAGCGGCGCAGTTTGTCGTCGGCGCTGCCCCGGAAGCAGGCGACGCCCTCGCCGGCGGCGATGTCGCATAGGACCGCGTCGCGGGGATCGTTCGACGTTGCCAGCACCACCGCGTCCGCCCACCGGGAAGTTTTGAGGCGGCGCAGCAAGAACTGAGTGACGTTGGTGCCCGCGCCCAAGGGTTTCAGGACCTTGCCGGGAAAGCGCGTCGCCTTTTCGCGAACGGAGAGCAGAACGCCCGATTTCATCGGTGCCTCAGCCCTTGGCGCCGATGATGTCGAAGGTGATCGCCTGGTCGAAGGCGATGTCCCGGGCCGCGACCCGGCCGACGACATGTTCCTTGTAGGACGCGGTCAGGCCCTCGTCGCCGCGCTTGGCGGCGACGGCGTCCTCGGCGATGACTTCGCCCGCTCTGATCAGGCGGGCGGCCACCAGCCGCTTGCGCACGTTCTTGCGATAGAGGGCCGAGGACGCGTCCAGCCCCGTCGCGTGCGCGCGGCCGAGCGCGCGTTCCGCCTTGCGGACCCGTTCCACCAGCCGCTTCAACTCGCCCGGGTTCAGGGCGGATTCGAAATCCTCGCCTTTTTTCGCGCGGTCGTGGGTGATGTGTTTCTCGATGCAGCTGATTCCCAGGGGAATGGCGAGCAGGGGCACGATGCCGGCGAAATCGTCGTTGGCGTCCACATGGTCGGCGATGCCGACCGGCAGCCCGAATGTGGACTTGAGGCAGGAGAGAAGGCTGAGGTTGGTGTCGTCGATTCCGGTCGGGTAGTTCTGGTGGCCGTACAGAAGGGTTATGGACTCGTTCTTTTCGGCACGGATCAGATTGATCACCGTTTCCATCTCGCCCAGCGTCGCCCCGCCGACACGCAGATATATTGGACGTCCGGTTCGCGCGACGGCGCGAATGAAGTCGTATTCCTCGAAACAAGCCGCGGACAGAACATAGGCATCGGGCTTCTGAGTTTCCGCGAATTTCAAGCTGGTCGGATCGTTGGGCATGACGACGACGTCGATATTTCTCTTCCGGGCATGCGCGACGATGCCCGCCCAGGCATCGAAGGAGGGCGATATTTCGACCAGATAATCGTAGATCGGCTTGGAGTCCTTGCCCGCGGACACCCGGCCCGGCCCGGAGCCGTAGTGGCGGACCATGTAGTCGGGCATGTGGGTGAAATGCAGGGAAATAGCGTCCGCGCCGGCATCGACCGCGCCGTCGATGATGGTCTTGGCGAGATCGGACGAGCCGTCGTGGGAGTAGGCCATTTCGGCGATGATGGTGATGTTAGGCATGTGACGCAGCCTTTCGATGGCTTAGGGTAAAAGCGCCGGTTGGCGTGCCGCGATAAATTCGGCGAATAAAAAATCTTGTTCGGTATTAATATCTATTGTCGCCGGAAAATCGACGGGTAAAGAATCGAAATTATCGAGATTCACCACGAGTCCGCCAAGGGGCGCCGCGGCACGAAGGTATTTAGTGCGCGAACCAATGATGGCATCGTTGAGCGAATATACGGGAGGGAGGTCCTGACGTCTCTCCGGCCTGGTTTTGGTTTTGATTAGGTAAGAAAGACGCCCCAAGTCATCCGGGGCAAACATATAGTAAGGATGGGACCGAGGCGTCGACACGGCAACCACGGAATCGACGTTTTCGGTCTTTAACTTCTCAATGCCCAGGTCGATATGACCGCCTTGGCGGAAGGGGGATGTGGGTTGAAGATAGAAGACCGCGTCGGGAACCCAGTTGTCTTCACGTTCGAAGAAGTCAAGGCAGTGTTCCACGACTTTAATCGCGGGCGTTTCCGTGCGAGCCAGTTCAGCGGGACGGAGAAAAGGTGTTTCAGCCCCGCTCTTGCGGCCGATTTCCGCATAATCCGCGCTGTCAGTCGAAAGAATAACGCGCGTCAATCGGGATGATCGCGCCGCCGTCACGGTATGGACCAGCAATGGCTTTCCGCCCAGCAAACGAATGTTCTTTCCGGGGACGCCCGTCGATCCGGAGCGGGCAGGGATAACGCCGAGAAAATCCATTATTCGCCGATGGGTGCGGGGTAAAGGGTGCAAACCAAGCGATTAATCGCCTGATCGTCGCCGAAAGGATCGAATCTGTCTCTGAACCACTTAAAAAACTCCGGTTTATTTACGGGGTTGGTCATAAACGCGTTCAGCGCGTTACGGAAAGATGTCTCCGTTAAATGAAATAGACCGGAATCAATCAGTTTTTGTTGCAGGGGGGTCTCCCCCCGTACGGGAGAGAACACCATGGACATACGGTTCTTGCATAAAGACTCGGTTACGACACTACCCATTGGAGTTAGCCCCAAGGTCATTTTATCTATCAGGTACCCGGCTGAGCACACTTCCTGGCCCGGATTACGATAGCGTAGGCAAAGAACACGCCTGTCCATAAGGCGGGATGTCATGCCGGGAGTTTTGTCGGCCTCTACGTAAAGATCATTCTTCCTTTTCGGTTTAACGACCAGGAGCCAACCTTCATGGGCCGTTACGGCTTCAAGTGCGATATCGAGAAGACGCAGAAAAGGATGCCAAGAGTTGATGCCGCTACTACTGGGACCGAATGCGACAATAATGCGCTGTCCGGAGTTCACCGCGCTCTCTATGACCTCTCTGTACTCCGGATACACCGATGAAGATTGGCAAATACGCCAATCATTATTCAAGGGACCAACAGATACAGATCGAGTTCCTTTAAACCAGGTGTTTCCATAAGCTTCTGTCTGATAGCCCCCACTGGAGATGAAGGTATCATAGTTGAGATAGCTGAGCCCGACGCCTGGCGTATCCATTTCCGAATGGGGGAGACGGAAGGTCTTTATGTTCGGAGCCAGCGCTTTGATCAAAATATGACGAGGGTCATACTCGATGTTATCAATATAGGATTCGATTTGTACGCCACCCGTTAATCTCCGCAAATTCATGATTTGGTTGGAGAGGCGCGTCGTTTGAATTGCCCCCTCAACGGCGATAACGGAGTTCCTGTTTTTTAGTGTAATCGTGACGACAGCGACGACAAGACGAACCGACCCCCAGATAGCGCTTTTTAACCATGGCCATATGGGAATAGAACAATCATCGATCCGTATGGAAGATAAAGTTTCATACCGCGGGCTCATGGATGAAAGCGATCCCATCAACAAGTCGCTGTGTTTAAACCCAGCCATCTTCACAAGTGAATCGTTGATGGCCGTCCAACGAACTTCATCGGAATCGTTGGCAACAAACAGACGGCAGATGCGAGGAATAATATTCGTTCGCCCGAACTTAAGTCCTATCCATGTGGCGCGGGCGACCAGTGATATGCACAGCGAAAAAAGCTCGATTAAGTGCCAAAGCCTTTCGGAACGTCCAACATCGGAGACGGTCAGGCCAATCCCTTTCGCTAGCCAGGAATCCAAGGGATGCTTGTCAGCCGGGATCGAAATGGGGCTCAGCCCGTGATTCTCTGGAGGGTCGGCTTTGAGCGCAACGGTACGCAAACGGCTTTCAAATATGCTGTGCAGGGATTTTTTAAGAGCAAGCTGGCTTCGTTCGGAGTCATGATTCAGCAACCGTCCCAGCGCAAGCGACAAATCGGAAAGCGCGGGAGTCTCGGTAAAAGCTTTCTCAACCACGGGAACGCCGGCGGCTTCGGCTTTAGCATCCAATGGTGAGAACCATTGCCCGGGCGGATATGAATATCTGGAAAAGGGACGTAAGGGATTGCGCATGGCCGGTTTAACTATCTGAATCGGCACGCACGCGAAGATGCCGAGTCGTGGCCACGTCAAGTGCCGCCACTGCGGCAGATCGAAAAGATTGGTTCGACGGTACTGGGAGACCGCCGTCATTAAAGGAGTCCACCCGCGGGCGCCGGCCCACCGGCTGGCCAACGATCTTGGTGTGGACGCAAAAGGGGTCAGCCGCTGCGTTTGGCATCGATCGAGTCAAGGCGCGCCAGAATGAGAACCAAAATTTTCAATGCGGCAACCTAACCCTCGACGCTGCCGGCCGGCAGGTAGCATTTACGGCAGAGCGGCATCTCGTAATAGCGGCCGGTTGAATGCAACTCCCGGATCTTGCGGTAGATCGGGCCGTTCCAGATGTCATGCAGTTTCTCGCGATGCCAGTTGCCGACGATCACCTCATCCTTATCGTCGACGCAGCAGATAGTGACGTTGCCGTTGTATTTCAGGAACATGCGCTGGTAGGGCTGGGCGCACCAGAAGCCCGGCACCTCGGGGTATTCGCCGCGCGCGTCGGGATCGCGTTCGGTGTAGAATCCGTACCCGACGCCGTCGACCAGCCCCTGCCACATGATCTTGAGGCCCTCGAACTGCTTAAGCCATTTCTCGTCTTTGTACATGACCATGGAGACTCGCACCTGAACGTGCGGGTAATCCGCGTTGCGTAGTTTGATAAAGTTGTAGACGTTGTCGATGACTTTCCCGATGGAAGCGCCGACACGCTGCAGTTCGAACAAATCCGGCGAGACGGCGTCAAAGGAAACGAACAGATTATCAAGTCCGGCGTCCAGCAGCGCCTTGCCCATCTTCTTGGTCAGGGCGGTGGCGTTGGAGTTCATCATCACGTCGATGAAGCCCTTCTCCTTGGCGTAGCCGACCTGCCAGACCACATCTTCATGTACCATCGGTTCGCCCAGGTAGTTGAGCTTGACGCTTTTGGCGCCATGCTCGGCGCCTTGGTCGATGATCGAAGCGTACTGCTCGCGCGTCATGCGGCCGAGTTCCGAAAACTGCTTCTTCTCGATCATTACCGTGCGCGGGCACATGGGACATTTCAGGTTACAGACATTGGTGGTCTCGATATCCAGGTGAATGGGAAAATCGAGCTCGACCTTATTGCGTGGCACCTCGTCCCACCGCCGGCGGTAATCGGCATAGGCCTCCGAACGGTGCCGCTTCCAGGCGTCGTTGTAGGTGACTTCGTTGTAGGTCTCGTTGGCATCGAATTCGTACGGCGCCGACACGGCGGCATCGTTGATAGCATTTTTAGGTTTCATGGCGAAAACTTCTCCGGTCGGTGTTGGCCATGTGGTATCGAAAGCACACGGGAACCTCGAAATATACAGGTGCGCATTACCCCAAACGGAGGCGGGGCAAGTTCAACGGTTGACTACTGGCCGCGGCATGGGCAGCTGCAGAATCTTCTCGACACCATGCAGTGTCTTACGCAGCCGCCACTTGCGTTCGCCAATCTTTTCCCAGGCAGGAATCTTCATCGGAGTACCGAACTTTTCCGCCTCAGCTCGTAAGTTGCCTTCGTCACCGACGAAGCGCTCGACCACGTTCCAGAACTCGGTTTCGGAAAGCCCGGTCTTGGCGCAATAACGGTCGATAGCGTCCCACGGCAACTCCCCGTCGTAATCGCGCACCAACGCAATCGCTTTCTCACGGCTGATCTTGCCCTCCTGGATGTCCTTCGACGTGTACTTGGTGGCGCGGCAGAATCCGAACTTTGGCCACAACATCCAGAGGTAGACGTCGAATAGATCGTTGTCAGTGCTGTAGCCGAAGGTGTAGGTGCCCGGCGATCGTCCTTCACGCATCTGAAATCCGCCGACCACATTAAGCGCCACGTGCAGGTGGTAGTTGTTATTCCAGGGCAGATAGTCGCTGAGGAAGATCCGGTGAACCCCGGCCGCACGGAGTTCTTCGTCGGGCGGTTCCATGTAGGGCCGCAGGTCGCGCTCGTCGATCCCGAATGCATGCCACTGATCGGGGGTCCGGTAGTCCTGTTTGTCGCTGCGGATGCGGGCATGCACGCCGGCGTTATTAATCTTGGTGAATTCGTCGTGTTCCGATCCGCCGTACTCGCGGTCGCCGTTTTCACCGAATAAGATGATGGGGATGCGCTTCTCGAGCGCGACGCGGGCGACGCCGGAGAACAGCAGATAGATGTTCTGCATCAACGGATCGCCGTAGCGCTCGAAGAAAGTCCGCGACAATTTGGCATAGACCTGCTGATTGGGCGTTAGGCTCATCAGGTCGACCGGCAGTTTGTCGGCGAGATTGTGGAGGTTGTGGATACCCGTTGGCGTCGGCAGGAACGGAAAGTTGTTCACGCATAGCACCTTCAGTCCAAGCTTCTCGGTCGCGTACCAGGACTGGAACGTGCTGTCCTTGCCGCCGCTGACGGGCACAATCGCGTCGTAGGTGCGGTCCGGCATGCCGTCGCAGGCGGACTTTATGATGGATGCCAGTTCCTGCTCCTTCTCGCGCCAGTCGACCTCGTCCTTCTTCGCCAGCGTTCGGCTGCATCCGTTACAGATGCCCTCAGCGTTGAATTGGATTCGCGGGCGCGTATTGGGGTGGGTACAGGCCTTGCAGTAGACGACTTCAGGGATCATTTTTTCCTTCGTTTCAGCGGGGTACTAGCGGGCGTAGGTGGGATGTCGGGCCGGGTCGCGATCAGTCGAAATTCCAGAGCGGGAAATCGAGCCCCTGGCCGACAATATGCTTTTTAGCCTTAGTCAGGCCTTCTCCGATATAGTGGAAAATGTTGGCCGCCGACACGGCGGAGGCGCCGGTCTTCTGGATGCCCTCGACCAAGTGCTCGAACTCACCGACACCGCCTGACGCAATCACCGGGATGGCCAATTGCCGGCAAATGATCTCGATGAATTCGAGATCGTAACCTTTGCCGATGCCGTCGTGGTCGATCGAGGTTAGAAAGATTTCCCCGGCGCCAAGGCTCTCGACTTCGCGCGCCCAGTCTTCGGCGGCAATCCCAGTATTCTGTCCGCCGTTGCGGGAAAATACCGTGCGTTGACCGTTCGGCGTCTTCTTGTAGTCGATCGAGACTACCACGCATTGGCTGCCGTAACGCCGTGCGGCCTCGGAGACAAACTCGGGGCGCTCGATGGCAGCGCTGTTGATCACGACCTTGTCGGAACCGGAGTCCAGCAAGGCGGCAAAATCCTCGAGGGTATTGACACCGCCGCCGGCGCTGATCGGCACGAAACAATAGCGCGCGAGGTTGCGCATGTGCTCGCAGAAGCAGTCGACCTCTTTCGGCGCTCTGTCGACATTGAGCAGCACTAGTTCATCGATAGCGTCGAAATTGAGGTAGCGCATGATCCATTCAAGCTCGCCGACCGGTTGCAGCGAAAAGTTGCGACTATTGACGAAGATGCCGTCATTGCGCAGGAGCAGACAAAGGATCATCCGTTTCTTCAGCAATGCCGCTCACTCCATTTCGACGAAATTGCGCAGTACCTGGAGGCCGGCCGCCTGGCTCTTTTCGACGTGGAACTGGGTGGCGACGATATTGTCGTGCGCTATGGCGGCGGTGAAGGTGCCGCCGTGTTCGAAAGTGGCGGCAACGCAGCTGGGGGCGCAATCGACGTAATAGCTGTGCACGAAATAGAAGTCGACCTGGAGCGGCAAATTGCGGAAGATCGCTTCGTTTTCTCGTATCGTCACCGTGTTGAAGCCGATATGAGGCACCTTGCAAGCGAGGTTGTCAGGCGTCAGCGGCCGGACCATGCCGGGTATCAGATCGAGTCCCTCGTGCTCGCCGTCCTCCAGGCTTTTCGTTACCATCATCTGCATGCCCAGGCATATGCCGAGCACCGGCTTGCCCTTGGTCTTGATCTCGTCGGTCAGCACGCCGATCAGGCCGCGCTCGCGCAGGCTCTTCATGCCGGCGGCAAAGGCGCCGACGCCCGGAAACACCAGTTTCGAGGCGTCACGGATCCTCCGCGGATCGGCGGAGACTTCCGTTTCGCAGCCGATATATTCGAGCGCATTGCGAATCGAATATCGGTTAGCGACACCGGTGTCGACGATGACGATCATTTCGCCGAGGATACGCCGGTCAACCGACCTTCGCTTTCGTCGAGCTTCCTGCGCCGGCGCGACTTGTCCAGGTGTCGGCGCGCTTGGACGGCGGATTCCTCGCTGCTCTTTTCACGCGAGAGAACGTAACCGACCGGATTGTAGTGGCGGATATCGTCGCGCATCGACGTCAAGCCAAGATGCCCGGTCAGCAGTTGCCGCCCGTAGTGCAGTACGCTTTCGATGTTTTCGCGGACTTCATCGGGGTTGAGCAGGTATCCATTGTGAATCCAACCGATAATTGGTTTGTGGACGACCGTATGGTGGCGGATGAACGAGGTCATCATGCGGATATTCAGGTTTTCGCAGGATCCGACCTCGCTAATGACCACGGGAGCGACCAGACGATCGGCGAACACGTACTCGCTACGGCGCAGATAGCGGGTCCGCTCCATGAACTGTTGGTAGACCGACTCCAGGCCGTAGCGGTTCTTCGGTGAGTAAGCCACCGGCATCATGATTTCACCGGCAACGAGTTCTCGGTGAAACTTCTTCAATCCATCTTCCTTGATGCCAATAATGCAACGATACTCCTCGTCGGGGCCGACGTGTGTCGGGCATATGTCGCAAGCGATGCACGGGCGAATGCTGGTATCGAGAAAATTGATTCGCTCAATCGTTGGCCGCGGCTCCACCTCGTCGAGGAATCCGGATATCATGTCCGTCGCGGTCTGCGCCTTATCCTGGAGCGTCCATAGACCAACACGCGGCTGATCGCGAAGCTGATATCGGAGGCCGGCGGCGAGAGTCGCACAGACGTGGGCGATCCGTTGGCCGGTACCAATCGAGGTCTTGATGCCGTATTCATCGTCGGCCATGGTCCCGATATCCCCGGCGAGGCCGGTACCGCCGTATTGCGAGGTCGTTTCGGCATTGTTGCCGACGGCGAGAAGTCCCATGTGCACCATGTCGACCATCTGGTAGATCAACGTTGTTTCCTGGCCGCCATTTCGTTTGGCGCCGGTAGCCAATCCGCCGTACACCTTGCCCTTGAGTTTCTCTTTGAGTGCGTTGTCGGCGCGAATGGTCTCGATCAGCCTCTGGCTCAGAGAGCTGCGGTCACCAAAGTAAACGGGCGTTGAAACGATGATGCCGTCAGCTTGGGCAAGCTTGGCTTTCAGTAGATCGATGTTCTGCGTCGACCCATCGGCCGGGAAATGATCGATGAGGGTGATGGCGTCGATCTCTGCGCCTTCGTTCCGTGCCGCCCAGAGCGCGGCGACGAGACATACCTCGCTGTTGGAAAGCCCACGCAGGCCGCCGATTTTCCGCAGCCGCCGGTAAAGTGTATCGAATGGCACGCCGTCAGCGCGGCCGGCGGCGACGAACTGCTCGAGATGGACGCGTGCCTGATCGGCGAGGAAGTTAAGCAGCTGGTGGCGATCCGAGATCTTTCCGATCTCGTCGAGCAGCAACCCGACACCAGACTGCGACCGAGCGTTCCGGAGACTGGCGGCGATCCCGAGAATCCGTGGCGGAGAAATCATATCTTTCGCTCCTCTGACAAAGTCGGGTCAAATGATGGCGAGCACTCGTATCAATTCTTCAGCCCCGTTTTTTCCATCAGCATGATGGCTAAGTCTTCGACGTTGCGGATAGCGATAATATCGCTCGAAGAGATTGGAACCCGGAACTTCTCCTCGAGGATATTCCACAGCAACACGTAGCCGAGAGAATCCCATTCGGGAACGTCTCGCGGTGATGTGGCGGGCGTCAAGGCGGCGGGGTCGATTTGGAACGCGCCCTCGAAGGCCTCGCGGATGCCAGCCAGTATGTGGTCCGGAATGGAGATTCCGGTGATGGCCGGCGCTGTGAATTCGCCCCGCTTTATCTTCCAGTAATCGTCGCTGAGCATGCCGACGAAGAACTTGTCGCGCCGTTGTCCGTCGAGGATGTCGTGCTTGCGCAAGCGACCCTCCAGGGTGAATCCCCGGCGGATCAACGACGGCACGGACGCCGGATTGGCGCCTCCGCCCCATAGGCGATCCAGTCTGAGACGCTCGAACACATACTCCATCAGCAAAGTCAGTGGTTCTTCCGAGTACACTTGGCCCTGGTATTCCTTGAAGATAAATCGGCCAAATTCGGCGCTGCGCCCGATCCAGTCGATGCGCAGGACGGCATTGCCCACGTGCACGTTGGTCTTGCGGTCGCACACGGCGAAGATCATTCCCGATGGCGGTTGATATCCTTGCCAAAAGGCATGGATCGACCGCTCGTTCTGCGGAAACCGACCGGAGTGCGTGAGATAGTGGACCTCCGGATCCATCAGGTTTTCGAGATAGGTCTCGTTGGCGAGGTCGTCTTCCAGCAGCGGCCGAAGATAGACGTTCTCGCCCCACAGGAACGCCTTGGTTCCGGCCGGGCGTGCCGGCTTGGGCGGCCCCTCCGATTCCGGCGTCGAGAAAAGCGAGCCGCGGTCGGCGATGTATTGCCGGCGGCGGGTGTTGCGCGACTGCTTGAAATCTCCGGCCGTAAACCCCGAAGGAAGCGGCAGAATGCGGGTCGGGATCTTGTAAGGCGACAACCGCTGTTTCAGAGCTTGGCGAATCTTGCGTTCGTTCAGTTCGACCCCTTCGCGAACCGATATCTCGGCTATGATATCTTCGCCAAGCGTCGGATGGGGTACGCCGAAGACGATCGCCGCGGTAACGTCATCGAGGGCAATTAAGTTGTTTTCGATCTCCTTGGGCGAGATTTTGAAACCGGCGCGGTGGATGATATCCGTTAACCGCCCTTCGACGATGAGATATCCGTTTTCGTCGAGATAGCCGATATCTTCCGTGTAAAGAGTGTTACCGACGACCCGCTTGCGTTGCGACACTTCGTCGTAAACATAATCCTGGCAGATGGCAGGACCGGAAACCACGATCTCGCCGATGGTATTCGGCGGCAGCACGTTGCCGGCTTCGTCGCGGATTTCCAGCTTCATGTTGGAGATAGGCCGCCCGGGCGAGTCTAGGCGCCGATTGGGGTCACGCGGATGGTTGAAGCAAATGCCGCAGGTGGTTTCCGTGGCGCCGTAGGCCGGCGCGATCGGGATGCCGAACCGGGTTTCAAACGTCTCCGCGACTTTCCCGTCCAGATGTCCCGAAGCGCTGCCGACGAATAGGGCCTGCTTCTTAACCGCCGCCGACGGTTCCAAGTCCTGATCCAGAAGAATCCGAATGATGGAGGGAACCGCCTGCACATAACTGACTCGGTATCGGTCCATCCAATCCCAAAACGCGCGCGGTTCGAATTGCGGCGCGATGACTACCTTGCTCCCTTGCGCGAACGGAATTAGCAGGTTCCGAAACAGCGCCGATGCATGGAACATGGGCAGGATGCACAGATGCACGCTGTCGTCAGGCAATGCGTGCGCATCGCGCATGGCAAGAAGTTCGGACAACAGGTTTTCATGCGTGACGAGACAGCCGGTAGGCCGGCCGGTCGTGCCGCCCGAGAAAATCACGAAGGCGGTGTCGCCGGGAACACGCTCGGTGGCGTGAAAGTTCGACGTGGCTTTCGAGCCCCCATTGGACCACCCGATGTCGGCGGTCGCGATGTTCTTAATGGAACGCTTTTTTGACGTCTGGTTCGGACCGAAGATGATCGATTTGACGCCCGCGCGTTCGCATAAGCTGGCGACTTCGCCGTCGGGGCTCGTGGGATTCAGCAGCACCGGCTCACAGCCGCCCAGGATCGCAGCGAAGAACGCTTTGACAAACTCGATCGAATTATTGATGCACAGACCGAGTCGCTCCCGATCGCGGTGACTGGCGCGGATACTTGCGGCCAGAGCATTCGTTTCCGCGGCGAATTCCGCATAGGTGAGGGTCTTGTGACCGTCGACGAGCGCCAGAAACGGCCTATCAGCGTGCGCCATGGTCGACTGGACAAACAATTCGGAAAATGTTTTTGGTATGGTCATCTTAGTTCCGTCGCTGAGACACCAGCGCTCCCGCCTTGACGAAGGAATCCGGCCCGATCTCAGCGCCCTGGACGATCACCGCCCCGGCGCCGATGTGACTGCCAGCGCCGACGCACACGTTGCCACACAGTATGACGCCCGGTGCGATGTGGCAATGATCGCCGATGCGCGAATCATGGTCGATGCACGTGCGCGTGTTGACAATTGCGTTGCGGCCAATGACAACGCCCGTCTGCACAACCGCGCCGGCCATGACTTGGCACCCTTCGCCCAATTGCACGTCCAACGCCACCACGGCCGATGGGTGGATCACGGTTGCAAAGGTGAAACCGTGCGCCTTGAATTTTTCGAAAACCTGTCGGCGCAACAAGGTGTCCCCGATACCGCCGACGCCGTTAGCCATTTCCACCGATTCAGGGGCAAGCGCCAGGGCAGCGGAATCGTCGCCCAGCACGTTGACGCCTGAGACCTGAATGGCGGCCGGATCGCGGTCAACGACGCCGATCAAGGTCCGCCCGGCGGCCTCAAGCGTGTCACGGATCACCCGGGCGTGACCGCCACCACCGACAAGTACGACCGGCTTCACCGCGACACCCTCTCGGCCGCGCGGGACGGGATTTCGCCGTAGCGGTCGCGCTCGAGCGGCAGCGTCGCGAGCTTTTCAGCAATCAGACCGGCGGCATCGCCATCGGCATAGGGATTGACCAGGGACTTGAGGCCGTCGCGAAACGTCGGCGACAGGGCCTTGACGAGCGCCGCAGCAATGTCGCTACGGCCATGCCCGCAATCGATCACATTGACACCGCGTGTCCGTCCGCGCTGGCGCGAGCCGATATTGACGACCGGTAGTTTGAAGCTGGCCGCCTCGATGATGCCGCTCGACGAATTGCCGACCATGGCGGCGGCACGGCGCATCAGCGACAGATAGGCGCGTGTACCGAGATTGCGTACCAGCGCGACGTCGGAGCGGGACTGGGCGAAGGTATGGATTTGTTCGATGATGGTGTTATGCGCCGTATCGGCGTTCGGGTAGGTGATGATGACCGGCCGATCGGCACCGGCGAGCGCGGCCAGCAATTCGTCGATGTGCCAGGCGGTATCCTCAACCTCGCGGGTGACCGGGTGGAAGGTAACCAGCAGCGGTGCCGGTTTGAGCGGCAAGCCGAGCAGAGCTTCAAGGTCGTGCTCGGACATATCCTCGCCTGTGGTGATATTCTGCAACCCCGGCGCACCGGATACGAACACACGATCGGCCGGCTGGCCCATCCGGCGGATGCGCTCGGCGTACGCCTCGGTGGCGGTAAAATGGAATGTGCTCATCATGGTAATGGCATGACGCAAGGAGTCGTCCATGGCTCCCTGGGTGGTTTCGCCACCGTGGATGTGGGCAATCGGGATGTTGAACGGCAGCGCGGCGGCCGCGGCGGCGAACATTTCATAGCGGTCACCGAGCACGAGGAGTATGTCGGGCAACGCCCGTGCGTAAGCTTCGCCGAATAACCGGAGACCGTTGGCCATGGAGCGCGCGATGCTGGCCGGGCTGTCGTCGTCTTCGAGGGTGTCGAGGCGCTCCGCTGGCTCGAAGCCGTCGGTGACAATCTCGTCGACGGTGTTGCCGAACCGCGCCGAAAGGTGCGCGCCGCAGACCATCAGCCTGAGATTGAGCGCCGGGCTCGACCGGATGGCCCGGAGCACCGGCCGGTAAATGCCGAAATCGGCCCGGGTTCCGGTAACAACAGCGATTTTTCTCATATCAGCATCTCTTGGGTGATCGGGGTGCCGGCGGCGATGGCCGTTCGCGCGCGGCAGCCGATAACTTTGGGGCGGTGCGAGGGTGCCAGGCCGGTGCCGGGGCGTAACGCGGCGATATCGTTCGCGCCAATGATTGCGCCGGCGGGAATGTCCTTGACGGCGACCACGCTCTTGCGCACGACGCGGCGAACGGGTTCCTCGCTCGGTGCCGGACGCTTGATGCCGTTCCCCAGCGCCGATTCGACGGTTCGGATGCCTCGAACCATGATCGCAAGTTCAGGCGGTTCAAGCGAGGCGGCGTGGTCGGGGCCGGGCAGGACTCGGCTCGTGGTGAAGTGCTTTTCAATGATACGTGCGCCAAGCGCGACCGCCGCAAGTGCAACCTCGATCCCCGGAGTATGGTCGGAATAGCCGACCGGCAGTGTGAACGCTTCGGCCATGGTCCGCATCGCCCTCAGGTTCGCTTCGGCTGGGTCGGCGGGGTAGTTCGTCAGGCAATGGAGCAGGGCCAGTTCCCCGCCGCCGGCGCTGCGTATGGTCTCGACCGCGGCGCCGACTTCGGTCAAATCGCTCATGCCTGTGGAAAGCAGGATGGGTTTTCTTTTTGCGGCGATATGAGCCAGAAACGGCAGGTTGGTGATTTCTCCAGAAGGGATCTTGAAAGCCGGCATGCCAAGGGATTCGAGAAAGTCGGCGCGCTCTTCGTCGAATGGCGTTGAAAGGAACAAAATGCTCCTGGCTGCGCAATAGGCCCTAAGGTCTCGATGAGCCTCGTTCGAAAGCTCCAGTCGTTTCAGCATCTCGAACTGGCTTTCGTCGCCGCCGGTGGCGGCAATCTGGTAATTGGCTTTGGGCGCCGATCGGCTGGCCAACGTTTCGGCGCGGAAGGATTGGAACTTGACGGCATCCGCTCCGGCGGCAGCGGCGGCATCCACCAGTTGTCGCGCGAGATCCAGGTCGCCGTTGTGATTGACGCCGGCCTCGGCGATCACAAACACGCGGGTGTCGGGCAAAAATGTCACGACGCGTCGATCAAATTGGCGCTGGAGGGAATATTGGCGATGCGCGCCGCCAGATCACGGGCGATAGGCAGGCCGCCCGTGCGCGGCGCGGCGGCGAACATGGGAAGATCGGCAAGAAGCCGCCAAGGCGGGCGGGTCTCTATCCCGCGGACGTTGGTTTCAGCCAGGAAACTGTCGCGCTCGGCGTTGTCGTTGAACAACAAGGCGTTGAGCCAGTGGTTGGACAAGAACCCGTCGCCCCCTCCGGTCATCAGCCGACGGCCGAACAGGTCGGCATAGTGGCGCGCAAGGGCGCGCTTGCGCGCAAGAAAATCGGGAAGGTCCTCCATCTGGGCGCACCCTAATGCGGCGTTTAGGCTGGGGAGTCGATAATTATAACCGACCTCGTCGTGATCGAAGGTCCAATCCTTTCCCGATCGTGCGGTGGTAATCAGGTGGCGTACCCGGGCAGCGAACGTATCATCGTTGGTCAAAATCATGCCGCCGCCGCCGGTGGTGACGATCTTGTTTCCGTTGAAGCTGAGGATGCCGGCAAGGCCAAGGCTACCACAGGGGCGGTTTTTGTAGCGGCTGCCTAAGGCCTCGGCCGCATCCTCGATGACGGGAATGCGTTTCTCGACGCATAGGGCGAGCAGCGGATCCATATCGACGGGGTTGCCGAAAACATGCATGGGCACACAGGCGGCGATCCGTCGTCCGCCCGCGGCGCCAAAAGCCCGCTCGGCATCGCGGAAGTCCATGCCGAGGGTCATCGAGGAACTGTCCACAAATAAAGGAGTTGCCCCGGCGTAGGCGATGGCATTGGCGGTTGCGACAAAAGACAGCGCCGGGCACAGAACGGCGTCGCCCGGGCCAACGCCCGCCGCCAAAAGCGCCGCGTGCAAAGCGGATGTTCCGTTAACGGTGGCGACCGCATGCTTGGCCCCGCAGGCATCGGAGCAAAGCTTCTCGAACCGGCCGACATAACTTCCCGCCGAGGAAACCCAGCCGGAATCGAGGCATTCCTTGACATAAACCCAGGCATTTCCGCGTATCCACGGCTCATGCAACGGAATCGGGCCCGAGCGATTCAGGGTTCGGCGAAGAAAACCCTCAAGTTGGTCGGCGAGAGAACTCACTTGGGGGAATCGCTGCTGAAGATCAATTCATGATCTTTTTGGGCGCGGACATAATGCTCGTGATTGCCGATATCGAGCCAGTATTCGTGAACCGGAAAACTGCCGACACGATACCCTTTGGTAATCATACGCTCGACCACATCCGGCATATCCATGAAGGCATCCGGCGGAATGACATCAAGAGCCTCGGGAGTAAGGACATAAACCCCCGTGTTGATGAAGTAACTGTGGTTGGGCTTTTCCCGAATGGCGACGATGCGCGACCCATCCAGTTCGGTGACGCCGTAGGGAATGACCGTGGTTTCCCGCTTGATGGCCATTGTGATCGAGTTTTTATCAAGGCCATGGTGGCGAAGGAGAGCCTTAAAGGACAAATTGGTCAACAAATCCGCGTTGAGGACGACAAAAGGGTGCGCGGGCCGTTCGGGCAAGAGTCCCAACGCGCCGGCGGTGCCGAGGGGCTTTTTCTCAGTAATGAAATGGACGCGATCCCGGTATTCCTTTCTGGTGGAAATAGCGTCCACGATCATATCGCTTTTGTAATTGACGGCGATATAAACGCGGCCGAATCCCTCGAATAGGATCTGGTCGAGCAGGGAAAACAAGATCGGCTGGTCGCCAACAGGCAGCAGCGGTTTGGGCGTGGTCGATGTTAGGGGCCGCAAGCGGGCGCCCAGTCCCCCGGCCATCACCACGGCGATCGTTTCGGCCGTCAGGGCATTCAAGTTTTTAAAGGTTTCATCGAACGCAATGTCCACGACTCGGCCAGCATCGTCCAGCAGCGGCAATTGCGCGATGTTCGATCCCTTCAAGATGTCCAGAATTTCAGCGGAACTCATGCCGGCACGGCCGACGACGGGATTTGTGTGCATGATCCTGTCGATCCGGCCTCCAAAATCGATATGACGCAAAATCGCTTGACGAACGTCATAATCAGTAACGATGCCGAGTAAGCGCCCGCTCGATGGATCGGCGACCAAGGCGATTTGATACCCGCCGCAGTTCAATATTTGAACCGCGTCCCGGATAGGCAAATCGGGTCCAATGGTGATTTTGGGAATGATGTCGCGCATCAGAGGGCGTAATGATCGGCTTTATAGCGGGAAAGGTTGTCGGGATTGCGGAACCATTCAATAGTTTCGGCCAAGCCGCGGCGAAACCCTTCACGCCCGCCATAGGCGGGGCGCCACCCCATCAGTTCACGGGCAAGGGATATATCGGCAAGCAGGCGTTCAACCTCGCTGTCGGGTGGACGAAGGCGCCGTTCGTCGTTTTCGATGTTTATGGGGGTGCCGATGATGTCGGCGACCATTTGGGCGGTTTCACCGATCGAAATCTCGAATCCGGAACCGACATTGACGATGCGGCCGACCGTGGCGTCGTTTCCCATCATGCCGATGAAGGCTGTCACGGTATCGCTGACAAAACTGAAGTCCCGTGTCGGCGCAAGCGCTCCCAGGCGCACATGGCGCGACCCCGCAAGAATTTGGGAGATGATCGTTGGAATGACGGCGCGAGCCGATTGGCGCGGACCGTAAGTATTGAAGGGCCTTATTACGGAAACCGGCAAACCGAAGGAACGGTAAAAAGAAAGCGCGATCTGATCGGCCCCGATTTTGGTCGCGGAATAGGGCGATTGCCCCTGCAAGGGATGATCTTCCGTGATCGGGACAAAGCGGGCCGTGCCATAGACTTCGCTGGTTGACGTGTGGACGACATGTCTTACGTTCAGGTCGCGCGCCGCCATCAGGACATTCAGGGTTCCTTGAATGTTGGTTTCCACATAGGCCGCGGGCGAATGGTAGGAATAGGGGATTGCAATCAGCGCGGCCAGGTGCAAGACGACATCGCGGTCTTTCATCGCCGCGCGCACGCCGTGCGGATCGCGGATATCGCCGGAAAAGACATCGATATTATTGCGAATCTCGGGCGGAGACGAATCCAGCCAACCCCAGGAGTTAAAGGAATTGTAGAGAACAAACGCGCGGACATCATGACCCGCCCGCACGAGTGCTTCGGTCAGATGGCTGCCGATAAATCCATCCGCGCCGGTAACGAGAATTTTCATGGCCATGAGATAAAATATCTAAAAAGTGTCGAGCGACGTCGGGACATCACACATTACGCGGAGTTCGGCGACACATCCAGGCGGCCATCCCTCATGACCAGTATTTTATCACAATAGCGCAGGGTCGCCTCGCGATGAGCGATTATGACAAGGGACTTGTTGATTCGCAGTTCGCGGAAGGCTTCGGTGACGACTTTCTCGGTGTCCGCGTCCAAGGCGGATGTTGCCTCATCGAACACCAGAAGCTCCGGGTTATGATAAAGCGCCCGGGCGATCGACAGGCGTTGCTTTTGGCCGCCCGACAGGCGGCTGCCTCTTTCGCCGAGAACAGTATCCAGTCCCAGCGGAAGGCTGCGCACAAAATCAGAAAGATGGGCTTGATCCAGCGTTTTCCAGAGACGGGCCTCATCGATCTCGCCCGAGGATATCCCGAACGCGACATTATTGCGGATGGTATCGTCGAGCAGGACGACATCTTGGGCGACGTAGCCGACCCGCAGGAGTTGGAATGCCTCAAAGGAAACGGGATGATCATCGATTATGAAATCCCCCGCTTCGGGACGGAGGAGACCAAGAAGCACGTTGACGAGCGTCGTTTTGCCGCCCCCGGACGCTCCTTTGATTCCGATCGCGGTGCCTTTGCGCAGACTTAAGCTGACGTTATCCAGAACGGCGTGCGTCTGCCCCGGATAGCGAAAGGTCACGTGTTGAAGCCGGACCTCGGAGGAAAAACTCCGTTCACGCTGGAAATAATCGCGGGCTGAAGCTTCGGTTTCCATCCCCTCGGCCAAAGTGCCGATGACCTCATCAAAAGCGGCCTTGTTCAAGGAAAGAGAGTTGATTTGGCCGGCGATACGATTGGCCGAAGGTAAGAGGCGGAAACTGGCGGCGGCAAAAAGCCCCAGGATCGGCAAGGCGCGAACGAGGGAGCCCTCATTGACAACCGTGAAGCCGGCAAGAACCAACATGGCGGTGATCGCGGACATCTCGATCGACAGTCGCGGAATTTCCTGCGCGAACACCTGCCGCTCGGCGTTGTGGGCGTGGCCCTCGGCCAATGCAAGGTGAGCGCGCGCGAAGTGATTCTCCGCCTGGATAACTTTTATTTCACGCACGAGGGCAAGCGACTGCTGGAGCGTATGTAAAATCCGTTCATAAAGGTCATGGCTTAACTTTCCCCATCGGCGCAATGGATTGCGCAGGGCGGTGGTAACCAGGACGCTGGGCGCCACCAGCAAAGCCGCGGTCGCGAGGGTCATCAATGGCGCGGCGGAGAGCAGAACAAACAGGATCGCTATGAGAGTCAACGTCTCGGACAGTAACGTCAAAATCGGCATAAGAATGCCGTTAAACAGTTGCCCGACGGACTGGGTGCAATTGCGCAAGGCGGTCGCGGACGTCGTTTGCAAGTGGTCGACCAATGGCCGCTTAAGGGTTTTGATGAATAAGCGATTGGAAGCTTCCGCCTGATGGCGCAGGACAAATCGTGCGCGCATATAAATGGCCAACGCCTGAAACGCGTTTTTAATCAGAAAAAGAATGAAAATTGAGACGAGAATCCAAGTGATCGCCGTACGTTGATCGTATTTTTGCAGCATTTCAGCCAAAGCACCGAAAGGCCCGCTGGCGAAAGTTTCCGGCGAGGTTATCAACGTCAGCAACGGAAGCAACGCCCCAAGGCTCAACCCTTCCAACGCGCTCGTGGCGAGCATCAGGCCAATCAGCATGATGGCCTGAACCCGCGCCCGCGGAGTAAGTACACGCGAGAGAAGCGCGATAGTGCGAAAAGGCAGGAGTAAACGGCCGAACTTTGCCGTTGACCGGATATGGTGCCGGGCAGTCAAGGTTTATGCTTCGACCAGGTGGCGATATTTGAGCGCAAAGCTGGGCGCGATGGAGGGCGCGTCCCGCCAGGAAGAGATATGCTGAGTGTACGCATGCCGGAAGTAATTCTGCACGGCCGCGGCCTCGGCGGACGGAGGAGTTCCTGCGCACAGATCGAACATATCGCGGCAGATCGCGCGAATGTCCTCGGGCGGCAGAAAGACGGGCTCGACCCCGACGTTCAGGTAATGGGATATCGTCACCATCACTCGGCCCGGAGCGATCTCGAACATGCCTTTCTCATGGCATTGCCGATAGTTCAACAATTGGCCGGTGTGAAGGTCGCGAATTAGGGCTGGGGCCACGTAATCGCGCCGCCTTAAATCGGGGGGATAGATGGGGACAAGGCTTACGATGCACGTGGGAACGTCGAAGATCATGCAGACGAGCGGAAAGCCGGTAGTGCCCCCTAGATAAAATTTTGCGTTAGCCGCCAGAAAAATGTCCCCGAAATCGCTTCGATGCCGGGTTGCATAATCGATGATCCGGGGATGAAGAGAGCGCAGAGGTTTTTCGACTTTCGCCCCCATGCGCAGAACAAAACCGCCGCGCTCGACCACTTCCATGGCCGCCGGGATAAAATCGTCGATGTCGGGATGATAGTGGCGTGTATGGGCCGCGTATTTCTCATATGTCCATTTCTTCTTGTCGCTTTCCGGCAGCCGCGCCCAGGAATAAGAAGAGTCCCGAACCATCATGCAAACCCACCAATCGGTTTCCCCAATGCCCATGGATCGAAGCAGTGCGCGGCCTTGCTCCCGCTCGTCGGGCGTGAAGGAGAGAAATGTTCCGAAGGCGCTAACCTCCGTATGATTTTCGAGGTTATGGTCGTGCACGACGTGAAAACGGGTTCGGGTGAGCAGGGGCTTGTTATGGTGCCACAGAGCGGAGAGGGCTCTGTTGTCGATCAACGGCAACACCCGTTTCCACATCCGAAGGAGTTGATGGTTGGCGGGGTTGCCTGCCAGGAGGATCTCCGTCGTTCGCCGCGGTAGGCCGTGCAGCTTCCGAAGGGCCAGATAAATATGCGGTGCGAGAGCGATATGGCCGAGCCTGTCGACGGAAAAATGCGTGATCCGAATGCGCCAAAAGGGCTCGAGTAGATAAAGCGCCGCAATCAGAAAAAAGCCGAGAGTTCGCGCCATCAGAGGAATAAATTTTTTGAGGACAGTCATGCGGATTCCAAAAAATGACGCCGTGAATCCTTAGAAAACTTATGGGATTCCCGGCGCGCCACCGGGAATCGGACCCGCGGTCGTCGCGGAAGAGAGTTTCCCCCAAGGTTCGGAGTGTTGATCTCCGGCGCATGGGGGTTTAGTAATTGAAACTTAAGGGGGAAAGGGATAGTTTGGTGACCAACACAAACTCCCTCAAGCCCGCAGCCTCTCGCACTTTCCTTTTTGGAAAACCATTGATGAATATACTTTTGATTTCGCCGTGCTCCGATTTTGACAAGACGACGTCGGAGCGGACTTTGTTGAGTTTTGCGCTGGGACCGCTGCGACTTGCCAGCTTTCTTAAAGCGCGCGGATTCGACGCCGAATTTTTTGATTCCAATCTCCGCACCGTCACCGGGCACGGGCCGACCCTTGAGGAAAAACTCGGGGAAAAGCCTTGGGACATCATCGGCATTTCCGTGCTTGAAGAAACGCTGGCCGCCGATCTTTTGAATTTTCATTTGGCCCACCGACTTCAGCCGCAGGCGCGGTTGATCGCGGGGGGGATCGAGGCGCAATTCAATTACCAGCAAATTATGGACAAGAGTCCGTGCTCCATCGTGATTCTTGGGGAAGGCGAAATCCCCATGCTCATGCTGGCGGAAGGAAAGCCGTTGAATGAAATTCCCGGCATCGTGGTCAAGAATACGGCCAAGCCCCTTGATCAGGAGCAGTTCATCGAAGCGACAGCCGCGATTCCCTGGGAAGGCATCCCCTACGAGTTGTACTGGGACTATTACGTCAAGATGTACGGGGAGAGAATGACGGCCGAGAACGAGCAGGAAATCCATACTGTTCGCGTATTCTCCCGCAATCGTTGCCCGATCGGCTGCAAATTCTGCTCCTCGACGTTTCAGCTTACGCTCGCATCGGGAGTTGCCGTTCCGGTTATCGGAGCGGATGAAGAAAGTCTGTTGGCCGTGGTCCAGCGGATCGTCGATTCGCACCCCCGCGTCCGGACCATTTACTTTACGGACGATGATTTCTGCATCAACAAACGCGCGGTGATTCGGTTTTGCGAGCGGGTCATCGCTCGAAAGTTCTCCAGCCAGATCAGTTTCATGTGCTTTGCCCGCGCCACGGATTTGACCGATGAAGTCCTCGAAGCCATGCATAAGGCGCATTTCCGGCGCCTCAACATCGGAATTGAATCGTTCTCCCAGAAGGTGCTGGAGGAAATGGGCAAGCGTTGCGATGTCGAGGACAACCATCGCGCTCTTCAGTCCGCCAAGCGCCATGGCGTCAAACCGTTTTTCAATATTATCGCTTCCACTCCCGAAAGCAGCATCGAAGACGTCGCTGTGACGGTCGAAAACGCTCTCTGGTACGCCTCGGATCCGTTCTACAACTCGAGCATCGTTCCATCGATCAAACCCCTTAAGGGCACCGAATTCGCAGAGATGTATTGCGACTATTTCTCTCAAGTCGTGCGGCTTGGAAAAACCAAGCACTTTTTGCGAAAAGACGGATTTATTCTGGCCCGCGATCCGCTCACGCGCGAAGTGCAGATGCGCTACCATCATGAGGCCGACGCCTTCGTCAGTCGTGAAGTCGAGAAATGGAACGTATTTCACCGGATACCGCGCAATGTCGTGCTTTTTAAACTGAAGTTTTTGCAGCAACTCATTGATGAAACGCGCGCCCGTCATGGCCTGTCTCCGTGGCCGTGGCTTGAGCCCAAGGGAGACGGCTTGGCGCCCTTCCCGGCGAAACCCTTCCGTGCGGAACCAGTTCCCCAGCTTGATCGCGTCGGGCGGCTTTAAGCGAGCAAGCTGCGAAGATCGATAAAAATCGGTCACGTCGTGCGCGCTGTAGACGCTCGATGCGGATCGGAACGCGCGCTCAATTTGACCGCGATAAAATAGGCATCAAAGCCGACGCCAGGTTTGTGGCGATGATTTCCGTAAAATTAACGCTGTAATGGCACATGTCTATGTAGCCGACGTCACGGCGATCATCGCCCATCCGCGATAAGTCCAGGAAATCGATATCCGAGGGCAGATCCGGAAATCCGGAAGCGTGAAGCCATTTGTATACGGCCGAACACAAAACCGAATTGGGAAACGCCTGGAATACTCGCTCGACGATCCGGGCCGACGGGGGCGTGGCGAACAGAGGAACCGGTTGCCAAACGAACAGGGTTCTGACGGCGTGCTTCCGGGCCAACGCTTGAATTATTGTGTTGGAGTCAAGCCAGCGCCGCCAAACCATTTCAGCCATGTTTCTAAGCCCCGCCGGCAAGGCGCCGATGTCGGAAAGCGGGCGGGTATCGGCCAGCGCGGCGGAAATGCCCGCGGAAGAAGCCAAATTCACGATATCCGGATCGTCGGTATTAGGGCGCTCGCTTGCGGCATTGGGCAAGGGGCGATGGCGCTGACGGAACGCATCGAGGGCATAGCCAAGAACGGCGCCGGCATAAGACGATCGCCGTCGGCGCTTTTCGGACTGATAGAGATGATCGAGGGCGTTGACGAGGGCATGGTAGCCAAAGGCGTAATAACTGTCATTAAAGCCATCGAGGAAAACCGCAATATCGGGAGATATCCCGCGATCAAGCAGGTTCAAGAAGGATAAAGCCGCGTGCCGGCTTGAATAATTGCCGCTGCCGAAGTTGTAGACTTGCACCGCCGCCCCCGCCTTAGTCAGGCTGCGCTGCAGAAAAAAGGAAATCGTATGACGGTCCTCGATGTTGTAGCCGAGCGCCGTCGAGCCGCCGAAGAAGAAAATATTACGAACGCGAGGGTCCGGCGGCCAAGGCTGGTCTTCGCCGATCCAGCGATAACCGTTCCCGGTTATATTGAAGTATTGCGTTTGAGTGGGATGAATCCCCAACATTCCATAGGGAATGACCGGCCGGCTCAATGCATAGGCGTTATCGCGCAGAACCTGATCGACATAGGCGACATCCTTGCCGGGATAGGCGGGCAGTAAATCGTCTAGTCCATAGCCGATCGATTCAAGGATCGGAACAAGGCTATTGGGGTGGAGTTTAGACATTGATAAGCACTAAAAACCGGATGTCATACGGAAAATTCAGTGCGAAGAAGAACAACTATGGATGGAGACGACGTCGCCCGAGAAACCCAATTCCTTTAAGCGGTTTCGGATGGCCTTATCGTGGAGAAAAGCTCCTATCACAACCGTTTTCATTGAGGCCAATAATTCGGCGGACGGCGCAACAATCGGAATCAGGGTTGATCGGTCAAGAAACATTTTCCCGGCATTTGCGGGATTGTCGTCAAGCACCACGCTGAACGGCCGAATATCCGAAACCGCGCAAAGAAACGTTTGCGCGTGTAAATTAGCGCCATAAAGAGCCAAAGGCTCCGCCAACGCTGCGACGGATTCCCGTGCCCGACGACGGGAATCGGCGAAAAGACGCCATAAGGCCTTGGCGGAAGGCAAGGGGTCCGATTCGAGCGAAGCCTTGGGGGCGGGCGTTTCAGGCTTGAAAAACAAAATGCCGAAGTCGTGGCCGTCCATCAGTCGAATCTCTTTTTGGGCGACAAGTCCCGCGCGCAGGGCGACAGCTCGGAGAGAACTCATCGTGAAATAATGGACGTGCTGCAGGTAAAAATTGCTCAAGACACTGTTATTGATCGTGTAATGAAGATCCGGCACTTCAATATATGCCCACCCTCCGGATCTCATCGCATGGGCGATGCTTTGCAAGAAAGCAACGGGGTCCAGGACATGCTCGACGACATGGCGGCAAACAACGAGGTCGGCCAAACCGGCCTCGGGCCAATGTTCGCGGGGCGCGGGAAAGACGGAAGGGACGAGCCGGATGTTTTTCTCGGCCAGCGTGTGCGGATCGAGGCGGCGGTTGGGCTCGAACACCGTCACCATGTCCGCCTTTTGCGCCAGAATTCGCGCCAGATATCCCCCGCCGGCGCCGATTTCGATCACATTTTTTCTCTCGAAGATTCCGCTGTCCAGCCAAGTCGCAATTTCCGAAAAACGGGCAAACATGGACGGGTTGACCGGAACATTGGTCATGGCGCTGTCGCGATAGAGCCTGCTCAGAAGGTCGTCATCCGCGGCGGCATTGAACAGGTGAAAGCACCGCGGGCACCGGGCGATATCAAGTTCGGCAAATAGTGAATCATCAAGCTCGGCAGTAGACTCCAGAACACGATACAGCGGCAGCCGGTCGCGCAGGATGGAGGCGGAATGGGCTTCTCCGCATAGCGGACAGCGCCTAACCGAGATCATTCACATGGACCCATCGGGACTCTCACAGCGCTAAGGGGGGGCGGGGCGGATACCGATAAATTCGAAATCACTTTTCGAATTCGTAAGCGAGAAATGCTTTCCCGTGGTAGCCGATGCTGATGAAGTCCTCGAGAGCAAACCGGGATTTTTCCTTGAATTCCACCAAGGCGCGCCGTGCCGTGTGAACGGGAGACCCCTTGTGGCCGCAGAACAGGTTCCGCATATAAATGATGCTGCCGGTTTGAAGAAACGGTTCGATGAACTTCAGCACGGGCCGATAGGATTCATAGGTATCGCAGTCGATGGTCGCCATAGCTATGTGGTACCCTTGGGCGAGCAGCTTATCGCGGGCGACGTCATTCAAGGAATCTTGAAAGAAACCTTTGATGGTCGTCACTCGATCCATGGAATGACCGAGGGTGCTTATTAACCTCCGAAACTCCTGCTCGGTCGTGCATAACGCGCCGGCCTTGAAAACCGGAATGCCGACGTTCGCGGAAGGGGCGGGCATGCCCTCGAAGCTGTCGAAAGCGACGAATCGCATCTGGGAAAGATTTTGGCGACGGGCCTCGGTCATTGCGATGCGAAACGTTCGCGCGCGATGGCAGCCGAACTCAAAATAATCCCCGGAAACGCAGTTGTTGGCGAAGGAATCGAATGCATGACGGTAAACACGATGGGTTTCCTGGTAGCGGTTCATCTGATTGTATTTGACCTGGTTGTCATGGTTCCAGCCGGCGAAATCGGCGTCGGTGGGAAGATGAATCCAAGGCTCCTCGGGGATCGGAGGCGACAGAAAGGCGGGAACAAGGTTGCGGTTGGACATTTCTCAGGTTCCTATCACGAGTAACGAAGGGCTAAAGCAGACTCGATTTTGGCGAGAAGTTCAGAGCGAAACCCGTATCCAGTCGGACGTCTTTCGCTCCGCGGCATTGCAGAGGCAAAAACAAGCTCGGCGCGTGAGTTTTTAGAAAATGAAATGGACTTGATTGGAATAGGTACTCATATTTAGCTAATCCGAGGATTCACGTGGCCCTGCGGATATGCAATGGAGAAGCGAAAGATGGAGCTCCGATCAGGTGATGCAAGAATGACCGCAAGCAACATCGATACTCTTGCCGTTAATGGCGGCAGGCCAGTTCGGCGGGACAAAATGCCGAAGCGCGTTGCTTTCAGCGATGCCGAAGTCGAAGAGCTGATGAACGCGGTCCGATACTACCGCGACCGGAATGAGGACCCCCCGTACCAAGGAGTCTTTGAAAAAAGATTCTGCGAGGAATTTGCCAAATTTCAAGGCGGTGGCTATGCCGACGCCGTGGCCACCGGTACGGCGGCTTGCTATGTCGCCTTGGCAGCACTCGACTTGCCGAAAGGAAGCGAGGTCATCATGTCGCCGGTGACGGATTCTGGGCCGCTGAATTGCATTATTACGCAGGGCTATGTGCCGGTCATCGCGGACAGCGCGCCCGACAGTTACAACATGGGCATTGCGCAGTTCCTTGACCGCGTCGGTCCCAAGACGAAGGGCCTTTTGGCGGTTCATTCCGCGGGCGAACCTTTGGCCATGGATGGAATCGCTGAAGAGGCTCATAAACGCGGCATTAAGGTCATGGAAGATTGCAGTCAAGCTCCCGGCGCGCAGTGGAACGGGCGGAAGGTCGGCACATTCGGGGATACGGCGGCGTTTTCAACCATGTACCGCAAGACCCTGCAGAGTGGTGGAAGCGGCGGCCTTGTCTATTGCCGCGATAAAGAAGTCTATCATAGAGCGCTCGCCCATGCGGATCGCGGTAAAGAGGTTTGGCGCACCGACATCAACCTAAACAATCCCGAGGGCAGTCTTTTTATGGCCCTTAACTGGAATACCGATGAGCTGTCTTGCGCCATCGGGACGGCATCGTTACGACGGCTGCAAGATTCGATAAACAATCGAAAGGCTTTCCTCCGGAGGCTCATTGAACTGTTGCGGAAGAAGTCCAAGGTCTGCAAACCCTACAATTTCCACGAGGGATTCTCGCCGTTCTTCTATCCCATTTTCGTGGATATCGAGAAAATCACCTGCGGGAAAATAGAGTTTTCCCAAGCTCTGATTGCGGAAGGGATTGACCTTCTGCCTCGTTACGGCTGCGTCGCCAGCGCTTGGAGCTATGCGCGGCCGTATCTTGACGAGAGAAGCGTGGCCCCGAACGCGGAATCGACGCGGGACCGTTCCTTCAATCTTTTCCTTAACGAGCAATACGGCGAGCAAGAAGCTCAGGACGTCGTTTCTGCAATCGTGAAAGTAGAAACGGCCTTTATGCGCGGGTAGGTCATACGGATACGGATAGGGTTCCGAAAATGAGCCCCAAGATCATGCGGGACGTCCCGTCAACTCCGCCGCCGCGGCGATTCGCTTGATATCCTTCTCGTTCTTGATCGCCTTCGCCACGTAACACCCCTGGCAGACAGGGGGGATTTTTCCATCGAGGTGATCCTGGCGGAATTGTCGGTATTCCTCGCTGGTCCACGTCGCGTTGAAACTTTCCGTGCGCGTCCCGATTTCATAATGATCGGGATTGGCCAGCATGCAGCAGGGAACGACGCGCTGATCCGACGTGATGTAAGCCCAAGCGAACGGCCAGGGGCACAATGTCTCGGGCTTTGCGGTATCGTAAACCGTCGAACTCAACCAAAAGGCGACACGAACGCCGAGGCGCTTTCCCTGCTCGACGAGGGCGTGCCCGAGATCGATATCGAAAGCGGTTCCAAGCGCCCTTTTTCGATTCTCCTCAAGCCAGCGATCCTGCCCCCAGTCGTTGAGGTCGAGGGCGAAAACCTGCGTCTTGAAGCCCAGGCGCGCGGCGATATCGACCAAGTCCGGAAGTTGATCCCGATTCTGCTGCTGAACCACCGTCCACATCTTGGTTCTTATGACGCCGAGCTGATCGCAGTAGTCGTTGATCAGTTTGCAGTTCGTTGCAACACGGTCGAACTGCTCGCGACCGGTAATGGCCTTGAATGATTCGCGGGTCGCGCCGTGGAAGGAAATTTGAATCTCGTTAATGTCGGTATCAACGAGCTTTTTGAATCCATTCCGCTGGTGCAGAGTGGATGCATTGGTCACGGTCCGAACCCAGATATGCTTCTCCCGGGCATAACGGATCATCTCAAAAAAATCGTCGCCGCCCAGGGTGGGCTCGCCCATCCCGTGTAATTTTATTTCGACCAAGCCGTACTGTTCGTCGATCAACCGTTTAAAGAAATCAACCGTCATATCGTCGGCGCGCTTCAGTTTTTCCCAGGCGCTGACTTGACACATGCCGCATTTGAAATTGCAGCGGCTGATATTTTCGATATCGAGACGAACAGGTCGATAGTCAACCGCCGCCTTGCGTCGGAACGAAGCCTGGTAGAGTTCCCAGTTGCGTCGGCAACGCTCGTCGCTGGCCAGGCGTTGCTGAACGACGCGGTCGTACGCGGATCGATCGGGAACGTGAACCGGACCCGGCAGCGTGGACAAGGCGTTGCGAAACGCCTCCCACTGGGCCTGTGCCTTTTCGGCGTCGCTATCGACCAGCTTAAACATATGAGCAGTCCTTCCTCATGCTCGAATCCCCCAGGAATTACAGGGTCTTTTGGAACTCGAGGCCCTGGAGAATAATATCGTCAATATCGACGTAACGATAGGTTCCCATGCGCCCGACCGAACGCACATGATCGGGAAGCGCGTCGATATACCGTTGCGCCAAATCAACCTCGGACTTGATCATGGTGGGATAGAGCTTGTTTTTGAGAGACGGGACTTCAAGGGATATCAAAGTATTGGGAGATTTGTGCAGCGTGAACTTCTTGAATTCCGTCACTCTCGTTTGTTGCTCGTTCGGACCCGGGTAATAGACGAAGTAGACGTCGTCGGGCAATGCCTGGCCGACAGGCAAGACAATCTTGTAAAAATCGCGGCCGACGTACTTCAGCTCTCCCCAGCAATACCCGAACAGGATGTCGGGTGATGTGGTTGAAATCAATAAATCGCCCGCTAAGGTTGCGCCATCCTTTAGGCGGACCGAGCATTTATCGAGGTCATAGGCAACCACCTCCGTTTTTAACCGGACATCGCAGCCTTCGAGTGCGACATCGAAGAATGCGTTATAGCCGTCGTGCGGGATGGGATAGGCATTGATCCAGCCTTCGTGATATTCGTAACGTGGTCCGGTCTCGAGAGGCTTTCGTTTGACGGTGGCCTCAAATCCGGCGTTCATGATTCGATTGTCCGGTATTTGCCACGCCTTCATGTTGTAGTGCTTGTTGAACCGTTCGTAGAGGGTCGGCCCGACCCGGCCGATCCAGAATTCCTCGAAATTATGGGCATGGGTCTCCGGGGGGAGGTTTGCGAGCTCCTCGCGAATCTTTGCCGCGTCCGACAATTTATCGATATCGTCGGCGTGGGCCGGGTAACTGACAAAAAGATCGTCGCGCTCTTGATAGCTGTAATTAATTTTCTTGATGTGCCGCATGGGCACGATCTTTTCAAGAAATTCAAAGGCCGGCATGTTCGCTTCCGGCCCGATAAAGTGTCGCGGGCCGTACGTGAAGGGGTGGCCGCCGTGATAGAACGTGCGCACGCCGCCGCCGGTGATGGACGATTTTTCGATGACCACCACGCGCCAGCCTTTTTGGCGGAGCATCATGGCGAACATGCAGCCCGTTACGCCGGCACCGATCACAATTGCGGATTTCATTAATAGAACCTCGTCTTGGGCAGGAAAACTCAGCCGGCCAAGGAAGTCTTGGTGGCGTATTCGCTGGAAATAAAGGGGGTGGCGTTCTCGGGCTCTTCCCAGACATTGCATTTGCCGCAGAGGGAGATGCAGCCCTTGTCGCCGCGGAGATGCGCTTCGCGGCGCTCGTTCAGGACTTTTGATCGCCACAATTCGGCGATCGAGTGGGTCAAGACGCTGCCGGTCGGATATTTGTTGTTGTAATCGACGTTGCACAACGGGACATCGCCGTTGGCGAAGATGACCAGCAAAGACCAGAGCGCGATACAAGGCAGATTCGGCTCGTAGCTCATCGCCACCGGTTTGAAATTCGTCAGCTGGGTGCCCCAGTTGAAAAGGTTGTGGAAGTAGACCCGGTCGGCCGGCGCCAGGCGGCTTTTCCAGAACGCCTCGTATTCCGGCCATTCCTGGTAGTTGCTCTCCTGGCGGATCATGCGCACCCAAATCTGGGTTTTCGGGTGTATCCGGTTGCGCAGTTCGATGAAGCGCAGGGCATTGGCCAAAACTTCGTCGAAGTCCAACCGGACGCGGATGGATTCGAACACATCCTTCTTCAAGCTGTCGATCGACATGATGATGACGTCAAGCCTGGCCTCGAGTAAGGCGCGCGCCATCTTTTCATTGAGAAGACCGATATTGCTGCTGATGGAAACCTGGCGAATTCCGCCGTCCTTCAAGATAGCGATGCGATCAGGCAGCTTCTTGTCAAGCAACGGTTCGCCGTCGCGATACAAGCTTACGCGCTTTAATTCACCGGCATGGGCGATCAGATCGTCGGATATTTTCCTGAACAGATCGGCCTTCATGGTCGGAGAATCGCGCGTCCAATCCTCGATCGTGCACATCGGGCAGCGGGCGTTGCAGGCGTTGACTGTTTCGACTTCAACGAACCGGGGATAACGCAGGAGATCGTCATATGTTTCCTCGGGGCTGATGCGCCGCCGGAGGTAATCGTGGAAATGGTGGGAAGTCATTGGAAAGCTTTCTTCGATTCGAATCAGGTCGCATATACCTGATCGCGCGAGGCTTGATCGGCCGCGATCATTCGAGCGACATCGGCCGCGAAAGTCATGGGAATTCCGGTGATTCGCGTGATTTTCTCGGAGCGCATCGAACAATTAAGCGGGCGGGCCTCCAAAAGATCGAAGTCATTAATCCCGCACCGTTCGATGCGGGCTTTTTTCCTCATCTCGTCGGGCAACGCCATCAGAAGGAGATTGAGCAATTCCGCCCGGCTTAGGCCTTGCGGGCCGCCAAGATGAAAGAGTCCTCGCGCTTTTTGCCCTATTAGGGAGGAGAAGCACCTGACAACGTCATCGACAAATACGGCGGAAAAAATTTGGTCGACGGCGACTCGGATGACCTTGTCTTCGCGTATGGCATCGACCCAGTCGGTAAAGAGGGTTTTGTCGCCTGGTTGACGTCCATAAACCTTGGAGAGTCGGGCGACGGCGTGATCCGGAACATGGGTCGCGAGAAACCGCTCGACTTCAACTTTTTGCCGGCCGTAAGTCACGATCGGGTTTGGCGCATCCTCTTCCGTGTAGTTTCCTCGAAGGCCATCGAAGACATTGTCAGTCGAAGCAAATACGGTGAATATTCCCCAATCATGAAGATCGCGCAGCAGGGCGATGACGCTATCGACATTCAGTTTCTGAGACCGCTCCTTATCACGCGCGCAGGAATCGTGCCGGGTATCGCCCAGCAGGAGAATCGCGCCCTCGATCAATTCGCGGTCGTGCACGATATCTTCGATGCGCATGGAGAGAGAGTCGAATTTAACGCCGCCGGCCAAATAAGTGCGGTTGAATGTGGCAATGACTTTTCCCTGGCCAAGATGCCGCACCATGTTTCGGCCCACATAGCCCGAAGCGCCAAGAATCAGGATCTTCTTTTCGTCCGCCACGGCATTACTCGAAAAAAATAAACCCATAGTCGCCGCGATAGCCGGCATGCTCAAAAAACCATTTCCAGGCCTCGGGCGAGTGAAAGCTTTCGCAGGGAATGGCCCAGTAAAGCATGTTCGCTTTTTCTTCTTCGCTGCGCCAAGACTCGACCACGATATATTTCTTGTCCGTTTTCCCGACCCGTTCCATCTCCTGAAGGGCCTTGTACAGGTCGGGGGCAGGCAGATTGTGGAAGACGTTCAGGGATATGACGAAATCGAAGTAATTGTCCGGCCACGGCAATCGATTGCAGTGACCCACCTTGAGGAAGGGCCGAACTTCTTCCTTGGCCGTTTCAATGCCGTAGCGGGAAATGTCTATGCCTGCAATCTCGATGTTGGGGATAACCTGGGTAAATTCATAAAGAAGGTGGGCGCGGCCGCAGCCGATGTCGAGAATTCTCATGCCCGGCTTCAAGCCGTAATGAGCCGCCATTTCTTCGGCAATCGCGCGCCAGCGGCCGTCGTAGACATAGCCGCCGAATCCGGTATCGCGGCTGCCATCCCAGTAATCCTTGTCCCATCGCTTCATGATTCGCGCGCACTCGGCACGGTTAACGTTAAGCACGCGATGCAGGTAATCCCGCTTGGTGCGGCCGTGGACTTTTTCTAGAAAATTGATTTCACGCATTTTCGTCGCCCCGTGAGATGGAAATGCCTAAACGAATGCTCCGTGAGCGGAATCGGTGGCGAGATATTCCGTGAGCGCCAGATTCTTGGCATGCGCGACGCAGTGATGGTTGCAGTCGCGCGAAGGGTCCAGCGCCGCGAGCCGCGCCTTGTTGTCCGCCGAAAACCAGAAATCGCGGAAGCGCCGGTCCTTGATCGAGCCGAGCGCGCCGGTTTCGGTATAGGCCTTGTCCTGGCAGAAGTAGACCATGCCGTCGGCGCCGATCACGGTCAGCATCCGGGAGAACGGGCACGACCGGTAGGGTTTGGCGAAGCGGTCGTCCATTTCGTGGTAGTGGTTGGCGACAGCAAACCGCGCGTCGGCCAGCGCCAAGACCCGCGCGATCTGTGCGCCGGCGCGGTCGGCGAAGGCGCGATGATAGGCGTTGTTCTCGGCGACGTCGTTGGAAACGATGGCGGCCGACAGCTTGACGTGATGCGCGCCCGCGTCCTTGAGCAGAGCGCAGGCTTCTTCCAGATGATCGACGTTGTCGCGCCCGACGATGAAGCTGGTGCCCAGCACGCAACGGGACCCGCGGCCGGCGAAGGCGCGGATGTTTTCGATTACGCGGCTGAATTCGCCCGCCTTGACGTTGCGGCTTTTGGCGTAACTGGCGTCATCCCAAGCGTCGATGGACACTCGCACCCATGTGCCGTGCGTGGCGAAGGCGTCGGCCATGCGGCCCTTGAGGTTCGCGCCGTTGGTCAGGGTTGCGACGCGGATGCCGCCCGTAGCCAGCCGCTCGACCACCTCGGGCAGCGCCTTGTAGAGCAACGGCTCGCCACCGCCCGAGAACGTGACGGCTTGGACTCCCATGGCGACCAGATCATCGGCGATCTCAAACAGCTTGGCTTCGGGCAGACGGTCCTTCAAGTCGATGCCCTCGCCCAACTGCAGTTGATCGGCGCGGTAGGCGCAATACCAGCAGCCGTGGTTGCAGTGGTTGATGGGCTTGATGCGCACGTGCACCGGCGCCGGCACTCCGCCGGCCGCGATCGCCGCCAGCCGGTCGGGATAGCCGAAGATCTTGAGGTTGCTGTAGACGCGACTCAAGGCTGAGTGGCCCCAACGAGCCAAGACTTCCGAAACTCGTCGGCTGAAGGGCACGCCGCCAGCGCCAGGCGCACCCGCCAGATGTCCTCGACGCGACCGATGTCGGCGGCCTCGCGTACGGCCAGGTCTTCGAGGGCGGCGTGCAACTCGGCTCCGGAATCGCGCACGCGGGCGTAGATGCGCGCGCGGGCGGAGGCATCGACCGGAAGCTGAAACAAGGAATAGCAGATCAGCCCCTTGAGCGTGGGCAATTCGTCCAGCACTTGTTCCAGCATCATGTGGCAGCCGTCCATGACGTATTCGGTCGCGCTCAGCTTGTAGGAGAGTCCGTTGCGGGCCGCGTAGTCGCGGATCACCAGGTTCTGCACGTGCTGCGGCGCGCGTTCGCCCAGGAAAGGCCGCGCAAAAACGTAGCCGCGATAACCTTCACGCATCGCCGTTGAATCCGCCGGGCAGACGATAATGCAGTCCCATCCGAGTCGCGGGCCTGAGCGTGATCGGCTCGAAGAATTCGCCAAGTTTCTTGTCGGCGTAGGGCGTGAACACGCCCTTGAAGCGGCAATTCATCGACCAACGCGTTTCCCGCTCGCGATTGACGCGGTTGCCATGCAGCAGATTCTGGCTAAACACCAGGACATGCCCGAACGGGATGTCAAGAAAGCGTACGTCGGGCTCGATGGCGCGGTACAGGTCTTCGGCGCTCCGGCCCCGGAACTCGGCCAGGCGGACCTGAACGCGGGCGTTCGGGCCGGGCGGCAGCAGGTACATGCTCTTGGTGGCGAAGCAGTCCACCAGCGGAACCCAGACCACGACCTCGAAAGGCGAATCGCCCGACATGACGTCGGCGTGTACCGGCAGCAGCGAACCGTCGTCGTCGGGAAGCTGGATCGAGAGGTTGATCCGCCGTTGCATGGCGAGCTCGCTGCCGACCAGGGTGGCGAGGGCGCTGGCCGCCAGACGATAATAGGCCGGACGGAACCATGGTTCGGCGTTCATGCCGCGGATGACCGCCAGGCGAAAGTCGTTGAGGGCGGCCGGATTCACGCGCTCCGCGATCGAGTTGAGGAACGCGGTCGCGTCGCCGGGCTCGGCGCCGCCGATTTTTTGGGCCGCCACGCGGGCGATTAGTTTCTGGATCCGGGCAAGCGCATCGCGGTCCTCGGCCGGCACGACGACATGGCCGTCGTTGAGGAATTTCTCCGTCAGTGCGGCTTCGTTCGGCGCAAGAAAGGGGTTCATGCCGTTTGTTCTGCCATGAGAGCGCGCGCGGCCGCCTCGGCGAGCGCCGTGGGATCAAGGCCGAACTTGGCCAGCAGGTCGTCCTGGCTGCCGTAATTCTCGGTGAACGCGTCGGGGATGCCGAGCCTGAGCAGCGGCTTGGCCGCGCGCGCGTCGGCGAGCATCTCCGCGACCGCGCCGCCTAGTCCGCCGGCAAGCGTATGCTCTTCGGCCGTCACCAGCAGCTTGGCGGCCGCAGCGGCTTTCAGGATCGTCTCGCGGTCGAGGGGTTTGACCGTATGCGCGTGGATGACGCCCGCGCGAACGCCGCGCGCCGCCAGGATATCAGCGGCCTTGAGGCAACGTTCGCTCATCACGCCGGTGGCGACGAATACCACGTCCCCGGGCGGGCGCAGGGCGACGGCGCGGCCGACGGTGAAGCCGTCCTCGGCGCGCGACACGACCGGATCGCCGCCCTTGGCTAGGCGGATATACATCGGTCCCGGCCAATCGAGGGTTAGCGGCATGAGGCGGCGCATTTCGTCGGCGTCCACCGGCGCAACCACGGCCATGTTGGGCAGCGCGCGCATGATGGCGATATCCTCGATGGCGATGTGGGTCGGGCCGAGCGGTGCATAGACCAGGCCGCCGCCGCTGGCGATCAGGCGCACCGGCAGCTTGTGCAGGCAAAGGTCGGTCGCGATCTGCTCGTAGCAGCGGCGCGTCAGGAAGGTGGCGATGGTGTTGACGTAAGGAACGAACCCGTCCATCGCCAATCCGGCGGCCATGCCGATGATGTTGGCTTCCGACACGCCCTCCATGAAGAAGCGGTCGGGCATTTCCTTCTTGAACTTGTCGAGCGTGCCGGGCCCGAGGTCGGACCCGATGAAGATCACGCGCGGGTCGCGCTTGGCCAGTTCGTAGACCATGTTGAGGCTGGTCTGGCGCATTAGGAATCCTTGAGCGCGTCGTACATCGCCGCGATTTGTTCCGGCGAAAACTTGTTCTTGTGGTGCCAGGACGGTTCGTTTTCGGCAAAGGGAAGGCCCCTGCCCTTGATCGTGTGGCAGATCAGGGCCAGAGGCCGGTCGTCGACGGGCGACGGCATCAGGGCGGCGCGCAACTGGGCGACGTCGTGGCCGTCGGCCTCGATCACACGGAAACCGAAGGCGCGCCATTTGTCGGCCAATGGTTCCAGCGGCTGCACCTCGGAAGTGAAGCCGTAGGATTGGATTTTGTTGTAATCGATGATCGCGCTCAGACACGACAGGCGGTGCTTGGAGGCCGACATGGCCGCTTCCCAGACCGAACCTTCGTTGATCTCGCCGTCGCCCAGGACGACGAAGAAGCGGGTGTCGCGGTTCTTGAGCCGCGCCGCCAGCGCCATGCCGACGCCGATCGAAAGCCCGTGGCCGAGCGCGCCGGTCGACGCCTCGACGCCGGGAATTTTGCCGGCTTCCGGGTGGCCGCCGAGAATGCTGTCGTGTCGGCAGAAGGTGTCCAGGGCGTCGGCGGGGAAGAAACCCTTGTCGGCGAGGATGGCGTAGAGGGCGAGACAGCCGTGCCCCTTGCTGAGGATGAAACGGTCGCGGCCCTCCCAGGCCGGATTGTCGGCGCGGAAGCGCAGGATGTCGTCGTAGATGACCCGTACGATTTCGATCAGGGACATGGACGAGCCGACATGCCCCCGTCCGCCGCCTTCGAGCGCGCGCACGACCATGCGCCGCAAACGGCGCGAGCGGGAATCCAACGGCGGCGTCGCGCTGTTGAGCATCGTATCAGGAGCCGAGAGCGTCGCGGACGGCATCGTTTCCGGTCAGTCTTTGCAGGAGGGCTTCGGCCTTGGCGATCTGGCGGATGCGGGCGGACCCGGCGTCGTCGTCGCCCGCGTGCGCCCGTACCGCCCATTTCTCGGGCAGGAATTCGTTGAGCAGAATGGCGCACCAACGTACCCCGAACAGGGGATAGAGCGCGGTCAGGCGCGCCGCGAAGGACGGATCGTCCCCGTAAATCGTCTGTGCGCCTTCCAGGAACCTCCGCTTGGCGGCATCGGCGAGATTCATGCCCGGGTGCAGCAGGACGTCGCTGGTCAGCTTGACTGGGTCGTCCCAGCCGAAATACTCGAAATCGAGGAAAACGATTTCCCCGTTCGCGCGGCGAAGCGCGTTGTGAAAACCGAAATCCGAGGGACTCAAGACGTGGCGCGCGTCGGGGATGTCCGATTCCCAGGCCAGGTTCGCGGCGCGGTACGCGGCCCGCCCGCGGCCGGAGAAATCGGCCAAGGAGGGGCGCAGGCCGGATTGAAGCAGGGCCGCGAGCGCGGGGATCTTGACGCTGGCTTCGGCCAGCCGGTCGAGACGCCTCGCAATCTGCGATTCCAGTTCGGCGGCGGAAAGACAGGCTTCGGACGCGGCGGGAAGAGCGGCGGCACCGTCTTCGCTCCGGCGAGCATGAAGGCGCGCGAGAAACGCGAGGGCGGCGTCGACATCGGCATCGGCTGGTTCGGCGACGGGCGCGCCCTCGATCCATTCCAGCAGCGCGGCGTTGCGCCCGGTGTCGACGGCGATCAGTCGGGGTGTCGGGCAGCCCGCGTCGGCGCCGAGGAACCGCAGCGCGGCTGCTTCGGCGCCGAGCCGGTCGCGCGGATCGACGGCGCGCGGCGGATAGAGCTTCAAAGCGCACGCGCGCGCGGCGTATTGAACCCGGAACACCCGGCTGTTGCCGCCGCGCCGGACGGATTCGACGCCCCGCGCCGGTTCGCCGGCCAAGGTCGCCGCCAGCGAGTCGAGGGGCTCGGATCTATCAACGGCCAAGGACGGCATCGCCGATGGCGTTCCAATCGGACAGGGGTTCGTAGGGTCCCGGCTCGGCCCGCCGCCCGGCAGTGAACAGGATCGGGCGGGTGGAGGAGGGAAATCCGGGCTCGCGGAAAACGTCTTCCAGGTCGTCGACGAAACAGGCGCACGCGAGCCGGGCGATGCGCGCGACCTTGGCCGCGCGATCGCTTTCAAAAAAAACGTCGCCGGGCGCGAGGCCGAACCGTTCGGGATCGAAAAAACCGGCGGCGGTCATCCAGGCGTGGGCGGCCTCGCGCAGGTTGACCCGCTCCGGATCGAAGTGGCCGTATTCGGTCTTGTGACTCACGATGAAAATCCGGGCGCCCTTGTCGCGGCAGCGTTTCAGGAAGGCCTCCGCGCCTTCGATCAGGCGGGCGCGCGGCATCAGCGCCCCGTACACCCGGCCCTGCAGGCGCATCCAATCGGTCTCGCCGCCCGGCCGGGCGCGGCAGAGGTCGCGCACTTCGCGCTTGCCGCCCCGGAAATCCGTTCCAACCAGGCCACGTTCGCGCGCGGCTTCGGCGAACACTTCGTCATAACCGGCCAGCGTATTATCGAAGTCGAGACCGATTTGTAGACCGGTCACTTCAGTTTGACCCGCTGCATCAATTGGATGTTGAAATAGCGGGGATCGGTCATCGAATCGGGTAGCTTGCCCGCCCTGAAGGCGGCGACCAGGTCGCGCACAGCGTCCTCGATGGTATGCTTCAATTCGAAGCCGATATCTTCGCGGATCTTCTTGCCGGAGACGTGATAGGAGCGCGGATCGTTGGTCGGCACCACCTCGATCTTTACGTGCGGGCCGACGACCTTGCGCACGATTTCGGCCAGTTCCAGGACCGGGTAATTGGTATCGCCGGCGTTCCAGATTTTGCCGTCGATCTTCTCGTCCGGCTGCCGCAGCAGATGCAGGTAAACCTCGCACATGTCGTCTATATGGATGTTGGGACGCTTTTGCGGGCCGCCGGTGACGCGAATCTTTCCGTTGTGGACGGCCTGGTTCGCGAAAATGTTGACCACGACGTCGAGCCGCTGGCGCGGCGCATAGCCGCACACGGTCGAGGGGCGGATGGTGCAGACCGTGAACCCCGGCGCGCGCTCCTCGTTCAGTTCCCGTTCGCAGAGCGCCTTGAACTTGGAGTAATCGGTCAGGGGCTCCAGCGGCAGGTCCTCGTGGACCTCGGGGTCGTTCTTGATGCCGTAAACCGACGAGGACGAAGCGTAGATGAAGCGCCTGACGCCCGCCTTCTTGGCCGCGCGCACCAGAGGCCGGAAGGAATCGTAGTTGATGGATTTCCCCAGGTTGGGGTCGAGATCGTAGGAGGGATCGTTGGAGATGCAGGCGAGGTGGATCACGCAGTCGCAACCCTTGAGTGCGTCGGCGACCACAGCCGGATCGCGCAGGTCGCCCCTAATCTCGCGCAAGCCGGGATTTCCGCGCACGGCCGGAAAAACGTCGTCGCCGTAGAGATAGAGATCAAGAACCGTGACCTTGTGGCCCCGGGCGAGCAACTTCGGCACCAGGGCCGAGCCGACATAGCCGGCGCCGCCGGTCACGAGGACGCTCCAGAGCTTCTTTTGTTGAGACATGGAATCTGTCATTCAAGTTTATTTCATGAGAGTGGTAAGGAATTTGATCAGGGGAACCTTCTCAACCGAGTTACGGTGGCCGACGATGCCGACCTTCAGCGCACCGGCGGCGTTGCCAATGAAGCCGACATGCTCCATGTCGCCGCCAGCCGCGACCAGCGGGGCGGTCACAGCCAGGAATGCGTCGCCAGCCCCGACGGTGTCGACAACGGTGCGGGTGAAAGCGGGAATTCGGCTAACTCCAGTCGACGCATCATAAGTAATGCACCCATGCACTCCACCCGTGACGATCAGGCGCCTGCAGTCAATACGCGTCGGCAAGGCCTGGCCGACAATGGCGGCAAGATCCATATATTTTTCAGATACGGCCAGGCGAGCCTCATTGCCGTCTATGCAAACGTAGTCCGCCTTAGCGTATTTGGTCACCAGGTTGAACCCCTGGTTACCGGCGTTTGTTTGGGCGTTAACGGCGAGAAAGAGGGCTTTTTCCTGCAGAGTGACGATGGTTCGCGGAGAGATCAGGCCGTGGCCGAAATCGGTGACAATAACAAGGTCGTATTTTCTTGCGCGATCTGAAACCACCGCGTTGATCTCGGCATCCAATGCCGCGTCGGGCGGAGTGTCATCGAAGGAATAGACTTCGAAAAGCTTGCGGTTGTAATTCGGCTCGACGAAACGGGTCTTGCGGGTCGTCGGTGCGTCCTTGCGGCGATAGGCCTTCATGCGCACGTTCGGTTTGAGGTGCTGGCGAACGAAATCCTCAAAATTATCTATGTCGCCGAAGGAGGTCACGATTTCCACTTCGGCGCAGAAATCGGCGACGTGACTGGCGGCGGCGATCACGCCGCCGGCGAACACTTCCTTGCCCCTGGAGCGCGTGGCAATGATGTTTTCCTTCGCCGATTTGCCGAGTCCCTCGACATATTCGTATTCGTCGATGATCGTGTCGCCGACCATCAAGACCCGCAATGGTTTGGCCTTCTCGATCAGGCTGATAAGCTGATCTAGGGTATTGGCGTTCCGGAATTTGTCCAGATAGTCGCGTAAGGGGGGATCGTAGACATCAAGATAGCGGTTGATCAGTGTGGAAGACGAGAAGGTGATGTCCTTGGTGAAGACCAGCCGTCCGCCGTGCTCCTCGACCGCTTCGCGTTCGCGGGCGATGCCGCCGGTTACGTCTTCCTCGGGATTTTCGTAATCCGATCCCTTGACGTAGACGTCGGGACGGATCAGGCGCAACGGATCCTCGGCCGTGGGGTGATCGTTGACGGCGACATAGTCGACATAGCTAATGGCCGCCAGCATTTCGGCGCGCATGTGCTCGGGGAAAATTGGCCGGCCTGGCCCCTTGTTGACAAAGCGATCTGGGGTGACGGTCACGAACAGCACGTCGCCCTCGCGCCGGGCGGCTTCGAAGTGGCGGACGTGCCCCATGTGTAGAAGATCAAAAACCCCGTGGCACAGAACGACTTTTTTGCCGCCGGCGCGAATCTCAGCGGCAATCCCGGCCAAATTCTCAAGCCGGCGCAACTTGGAGCGGGCGGACATACCGTTTCCAGAGGATGTGTTATCGACGGCTTTTTCCATTGGCATTCAATTCTCGGTGCGGGAGGCTGCGGTTTTTCCCACTCCTAGATATTTGAACCAGTCAGCTGTAGCGCCCCTGATTTTTTCGGGCGTCCAAACAGGAGCGTCCCGCCAGTAATCGATGTTCTCGAGCATGATCTTGATGCCATATTCGAAGGCGACGCGAGGCTTCCAGCCGAGCAAGTTCTTAATCTTGGAAATATCGGCCCAAGTACAGTCGGGTTCGCCAGGCCTTCTGGGAACATGGACGACATCGCCGCCGAGAAGTTCGACCAGGCGGTTAACGCTGTAGGTGTTGTCGGATCCGACGTTCAGTATCTCGCCGCTCAAATCGGATCGGATCGCGGCGAGACAGGCGTCGACCACGTCGCCGACGTAGGTGAAATCGCGGGTCTGCGTTCCGTCGCCGACGACGGTAAAGGGCTTGCCCGCCAGTTTTTGGGCCAAGAACACGCCGAATACGGCGCCGTACGTGCCGGTCGTACGATGCCTCGGGCCAAAGACGTTGAAAAAGCGCAGCGATACGGCGGGCAGCCCGTAGGTTTGGCACCAGTGCAGGACGTACTGCTCGCCCAGATACTTGGTCAGGGCGTAGGGGTACATTGGCCGCGCCGGAGCGGTTTCGGGCGTGGGATAGACGTCGGGAATGCCGTAGCAGGAGGACGAGGCGGTGTAGAGAAATCGCCTGACGCCGGCGGCGCGGGCCGCCTCCAGAACGTTGATCGTCCCGTCGACGTTGGCGCGGTGGTAGATCGTCGGATTGACAATCGACGGCACGATGTCGGCCATCGCCGCCAGATGGAAGACCCAGTCGACACCGTCGAACAGGGGCCGGATCGAATCGAAATCGGCGACATCGGCTTGGTGCATGACGAAATTCGATGCGCCGGCCAGATGTGCGATATCGCGCGGATGGCCGGTCGCGAAATTATCCACGACAATAACCTGGTGGCCGTCGGCGACCAGACGTTCGCAGAGGTGGCTGCCGATGAAGCCGGCGCCGCCGGTGACAAGACATTTGGGGGAAGGCATGGGGTTCATGCGCCGGAACTACCAAAGAGGATAAAGGTCGTCGGGCGGGCTATTCCGGGAATTTTTGCCGCGTCGTCGGAAGATAATTACCGCCCCTACGGCAGCAATTGCAATGAGGGGGCCAAGCACAAAAAGAAAAAGTTCGGTCATATGAATTCAGACAGCGGTGGGAGTGTCAGGGGATGAACGGAGGACATCCAACTGTCAATAAGGTTGCTTCGTCGACGCATTATGGATCCTCGCAAAAAAAGCGTGAAGCCACTTGGTCATGATAGAAGTTTTCGTCATAGCGGGGCGCTCGATGCAATAGAAAGTCCCGAAACAAATCAAGACAAGGACCGGGGCAACAAGAATTATCAGCAGCCAATGAACGGAGGATGAGAAATGTTTTGAGGAATCGTGACCGATCAGAAAGTTGAAGAAAATAAAAAGCACCAGACCGTGCAAAAGGTAAATGCTGTAGGAAGCCTCTCCAAGTGTACGTGCGGCCGGATTGCTGAGGGCACCGAACAATGTGTTGCCGCCCGCAATCAGCGCAAAAGACAGGAAGATGAGAAACAGCGGAGCTGGCGCATAAGGGGAAGAAAACATGGCAACTTCCAGGCAGACGGAGAAGATCAGGACAAACGAAGAAATACGGCTGGACGCGAGCCCGCGAAACCACTCATGCCTGACCAAAAGGGCGGCTGAGATTCCGCCAGCAAAGGATAAAATATGCCATATGATCGTATACCGGGTTGCATAGACGGCGAAGCCGACGATGCCCACAGCCCCAAGTGCGAGAAACGGTATCGCAGGAGGAGCGCCAATGGTGCGTGCAATCAAAGGAAGGGATAGATAGAACAACCATTCGTATGGCAACGACCACGTAACCCCGGCGATGATCGTGTAGGTTTTTTCCACCCCATTTAAGTCGCCGGCTCCAAGCATGGTGAAACCAAGCCATTTTGTCGCGGTTTTCAGCAAAACGAGCGGGGACTCGTTAAGATGAAAATTCGAGACGGCCGCGACGATGAAAAACATCAACCCGATTGCGAAAAAATACATTGGCGTAAGTCGCAATATTCTTGAGACGTACAATCTCAGCCAATCGACGCCCTCGGCCCGGTTGTCGAGTAACTTGGTGAAAAACAAGAAACCCGTAATCATAAAAAAATACGCGACGCTGCTATACCCGAAGTTTGCATAAAGATTTGAAGGTGGGGCCTTCCACTCTCCCGTTTTTAGGTAGAAATACCAAAGACAAGAGTGATGAAGAAAAACGAAAAACGCCAAATAGCCTCTTAGACCATCGATGGAAATAAAACGTCCTTCTTCGGGAAGAATCGCGGTCCTTCGGGCCAACATATGCGCTGTAAGCATGGCAAGAAGAAGCGCGGCAAGAGCGGGTATTGGATTAACGGGGCCGATGGTCACGGACAATGTTCTCAACGGTTACGAAAACGGCTGACGGTGAAAAGACACCGCATAAATGGCTGCCGATCAATCGGGCGACGCGGCTAGAGGATGATCCTTACCCACGCTACCGCCATTCGGGTGAAGGAGGGATCACCCGCCGGGGAGGCTTCGGTTTGCCGCCGCGAGAGTCGCGGCGGGGGCGCGCGCCATTTCGCGTCAGGCGGCGCGGATGGCGTAGGTCGGCACCTTGATCCGGACGTCGCGTCCGAGAAGGCTCAGCAAAACGATGACGCGCTCGGCGTCGTTCATGCATTCGAACAGGCCGATCTGGTCCAGGAACGGGCCTTCGCCGACGACGACCGGCTGGCCCTTGCGGAATGCGGGGGCGACATCGATCAACCCGTTCGCCGCTTCGCGGGCGCGGATTTGTTCGACGATGTCATCCGCCATCGGCAGGGGCAGGCCGTCGTTGCACACCAGATGGGAAACCCCGACGGTGGACTGGATGACGCGCCAGCGGGTAATCCCGATGTCGAAGCCGACGAACAGGTAGCGCGGAAAGAGCGGCGCGGGCACCCATTCGATGCGCCGGGCATGGGAGCGGCGCTTGCGCCAGCGCGGCAGATAAACGTCGAAGCCCTGGCGCAGCAGGTGCTCGCGCGCGCTCTCTTCCTTCCGCGGCTGGGTGTTGACGACGTACCAACGGCCCATGTCAGGAAGCCCCGTCCGGTATCTCGGCCATCTTCGGCATGTCGCGCGAAATACTGAGAAGTTTGGGCGTCAGAACCCGCTCGCGCGGCAGAACCCGGACCAGGGCGTCGAACATCTCCTGCGGGCGGGTCATGTCGGTGACGAGAACGGCATCCACCGGCCCCAGGTCCTTGAGGCGGCCGACGACCGGCAGGCCGTGTAACGTCGCCCGGTCGTCGCCGTCGAGCAGGCCGACCACGGCGACGCCGTGATTGGGCGCGCACAGAATGGCGATCTCGGCCAGATCGCCGACGCCCGCCAGGGCGATGCGCTTCCAGCCGCGGGTGGCGCAGAAGGCGAGCAGTTCGTCGTACTGCGTACGGGAATGGCGGAACAGGTTGAAGGAAACGGAAAGATAACGCGCCGTCAGCGCGCTCTTCTCGGCAAAACCCTGGGGGGTGAGGTAGTAGGCATAGCGATTGGCAGGGACCTGGGCGATCTTGATCAGGCCTTTCTTGGCGCAACGCTTGAGATAGGCATTGGCCAGCCCCAGCGCGATGCCGAGCTCGCTCGCCAGCGAACGCTGGGTCACGGCGCTGTCGCGCTCGATGGCGTTGAGGAGACCGAGCGTGATCTCGACTTCGTGGGCCGCCGCCGACGGTGGTTCGGAATTCTTACTGCTGGCCATATAACCCCTCATGTTCACGCAGCGAACCGTATCTTGTACACGTCGTGAACGTAAAGCCATATAAAAAGAAATTATATTTAATATTATAGAGTTAAGAGCATATCGCGCCAAAGTCCTTGTTAACGTCCGGAGATAATACGCCCCCTGAAAACGCCTCCAACGCTGGCCCTAAAACCCTTTCTTGCCACTATAAGGAGAGAGAGCCCGACGAACGGGAGGCCGCAACGTGTTTTTTATTGTTTTATAACAATCAATTAATTTATGTTCATGACATGAACGAAATACCGTCTGGCACCAGACCCATGCCGAATCAACGAATCGGATGATCAAGTCCGTGGTGTTGATGTCGCCGTGACGGGGGGGGATATCTCAATTCCTTCGTCACCGATGCCTAGTGAAGCGAAGAGTCCCTTTGGGTGATGGACGGGGATATCAAGTGGGATCGATCTAGTAGATGATTAATTGCCCTCGCGTCCTCAGGTCGTCCGTCATGGAGTACGGCCGGGGTAATATAGAAGCCGGTGTGACATGAGTAATCTTCCCTCTGCGGATGATGGCTACAATCCGCACGTTACCGCTGCCGCCGATCGGTTCGTTGCCGCGTCGCACGCCCTGGCCGATCGTAGTTTTTGGCCGATCCGGATATTCACCAATGCCAACTTATTCTTATGGCACCTTGAAGTTTTTGCCGGCGACAATGATCCAACGCCACGGATGGTTGATGTGCTCGACCGCGCCACATCGTTGTTGCAAGACGCGGACAAATGCGGGGTCTGCCTGGAGCAGTTTCCGCCGATCGACGGAAAAAATAAAAATCCCGATGACGCTACCGGATTGATCTTTGGCGATATATACGCCCCGATCTCCGATCGCGAATATTTTACAGAAGCCTATGAAACCCTGAAGACACGCCTGGAACGCAACGGCGTCGATCCCCGCCGTCTTTTTGGCGGGAAGGTGGTTTTCGACGCGGGATGCGGTATTGGAAAGTACTCCGCCGCAATGGCGCAGTTTGGCGCCGCGCGAGTGGTGGGCCTCGATCTCACGGAAGAAGGCGTCAACAAAGCCCGGGCCCAGGCATCGAAAATAGAGTACGGCGAACGCTTATCATATTTCGTTGGCTCGGTGACGGACATTCCCATCATGGATGGGTCGGTAGATCTGGTTTGGTGTAATAGCGTTCTTCATTTGGTCGATCGGCCGATGCGCGGAATACAAGAGTTGGCCAGAGTTCTCAAGCCGGGCGGTCGGGCGTTCGTATATGTCAACGGACGTTTCGGGTTGTTGGAGCTGCTGGTGCGTACTCTCTATGCGGCAAACCAGGGGCTTCCCCGCAGTTTATTTCAACACGTACTCGTTCTTTGCGGCATGAATCCCGGCCGGATTGCATGGATTGTCGGATTCACGTTCGCCAACTATCGCTTTATGCCCCAAGCGGAAGTTGAGAAAATGCTGAAAGATGCGGGGTTTGTTATAGAGTCGAGGCTGGATCGGGGCATCGCCACCGATTATTCGGAGCAGTTGGCGGCCGGATTGCCCTATGGCCGAATTAAATATGGCGAGGGAAAGCTCAACTATTTGGTTCGCAAAATATGACGACGCCAATTGTTCGATTTGGAAAGAATTTCGGCCCCTTGATGGATATCAAGAAAGACAGTTTTGCCCGTAATGACGAATTGCTATCGGAGCAGAAACGCATATCCGAAGTTTATTGCGCCCAGCCAAAACGGCTATTTTGTAAAATATGCACCGCGCCCTTAAACAATACGGCATTTTTTCTGCATGAGGTGGGCTATGCGTGGTGTCCGCGTTGCGGACACCTTAACGGATTGCATGAGGATACCAAGGAATTTTCGGATTTTGTGTACAGTCGAGAGGGTGGGAAAGATTACGCCCGGATGTACGGCGCCGACAGTCGAGCGGCATATGACAAACGAGTTCAAGGGATATACAAACCCAAAGCGGAATTTTTATTCGATGGTTTGACGGCCGCTGGTGAAAGGCCAGCTTCACTCCAATTCGTCGATTTTGGAGCCGGATCGGGTTACTTCGTGGCGGCACTTAAAAGCATGGGCCTGAACAAAATCACCGGTTGGGAACCCGCCCTGGCGCAAATCGCCCTTTCTGACGAGATGCTCGGCCCTGGTTGCGTCCGTCATCATAAACCCGAAGCGGCGGTAGACGTTATATCGACGCTTGATGCAGACGTTCTTAGTATGATTGGGGTCTTGGAGCACCTCATGAACCCGCGTGAAGTGCTTGCGGCCTGCTCGGCCAATAGCCGACTGCGTTGGCTTTACCTATCGCTTCCTTTGGCGGGGCCGGCGGTGGCCATCGAAGCATTGTTTCCAACAGTAGCGCGGCGTCATTTGGTTGGCGGGCATACCCACTTGTTTACCGAGTCTTCCATAAATTGGATATGCGACGAGTTCAGCCTCCATCGAGTCGCGGAATGGTGGTTTGGATCGGACATCCTTGATCTTTATCGAAGCGGCTTGGCGTGCTTATCACAGAAACCGGAGACTGCGGGTCTATGTGATTTATGGCGCAGCCATATGCTGCCGGTTTTGGATGCCCTGCAACTGCAGCTCGACCAGCGCAAGCTTTCAACCGAGGTTCATCTTCTGCTGGCCAAGTCTTAAGACGGGCCTACCCGCGGGTTGCCAGATATTTCAACTGCGCCTCGCCGTATTTGATCCGAGCGTAGGGCAGACCGGCTGTCACTTGTTCAATTTGATCGGTGGGGACGCCGCGGGCCAGCTGGCGGATGTCGCTGAATCCGTGCTTTTGCATTAGGGCTACAACCTCAGCGTGGCTTTTCCATTCGTAGGGCGGATAGGCATAGTCCAGGATCCAATACAACCGGCCGGAGTTAACGCCGAGGGATAGAAGATAGTGCAGGTACAACGAGCGGGGAACATCCTGGATGGAAATTCGAACCGTATCGGCCAACAGCTCGAACAGCCCAAAGCGACCGTTGACATAAAGATAGAGAGTGCCTCCGGGCTTTATTACGCGGGCGAACTCGGCCAGGCAACGTTCATAATCGAGGGTATGATGGATGACGCCATTCGACCAAACGACGTCGACCGAAGCGTCAGGCAGCGGAATATTGAGCAAAGAGCCGCGAAGAAATTTCATGCGGTCGCCATAGGGAACCTTGGCGGCCTGGGCGCGCGCGAACTCAAGACCCTTTTCTCCCAAATCAAGGCCGATCACCGTGGCGGCGCCCAGGCGGGCTAGGGCGGCGGAAAATTTGCCGCTGCCGCAGCCGGCGTCCAGCACGATTTTACCGCCGAATACGCGGGCCGCGTCGAATCCGCTTTTCTCGAATCGCTCGCGGGTAAAAGCATAAGATTGATCGAAATAGATGTCGTCGGACAAATTGACCCAAATGTCGCTGAAAGTACCGCTGATCCGAGATTCGAATGCCGGACCTTCCGTCGGCGTTCCGCGATCGCTCGTTGGAAAGGATTGGGTCAAGAGCCGCGAGTTTTTTGCCGCCCGCAACAAGGTTGCGGCGCGTTTCATGGCATCGACGAACAAAGGAACAGGATCTTCGCCTGTGGTGAAGGCGTCCAGGTGCCACAACCAGAGGTGAAAGGCGCAAAAAATTTTTATCGGCCAATACATTCGATCGTCGAGGGCGTGTGCCGCGGCGACATAATCCTGCGCAGCGTCAAAGGCGCGGGCGTCGAACTCATCGCGTGTGGGAATCCCCGAAATCGAATCGGACAAGGCGTAGCGGAACGACCTGCGTTCAGTCATGGGGACGTGTCTCGGAAAAGTAAAGCTTGGGACAAAGCGGATGGGCCGATGCGAGGGCATCGTGATCGATGAAGACCCGAAACCATTCTTCGAGATTGATCCACTGCCATACGAAAAACGAGTTCGGCGCCCCTTCGGCGACGAATCGCTCGAAGGCCGATCGCGATGCGGCGACGTCGAAAAATCCTCGCGAGGCAAAGCTTTCGCTGGCCAGGAGGGCCCGGATATAAGACGCCATCGGTTCGCTTCGCAGCCAACGTTCCTGCGGCGTATGGACGGAGCGTTTGGGCGCCAGCCGTACGTCGTCATCCATGGCCCCGGCCAGTGCCTCGCGCAAAATTGCCTTTGAGTGGCCGCCGAGAAACCACAGATCGGGCGACAAGGACAGTCCAAATTCAACCAAGCGATGATCGAGAAAAGGCAGGCGCAGTTCGAGGCCAAAGGCCATACCCAGTCGATCCTTCATCCGCATGTTTCGGGGAATTTTCGATCCCTGTAGAAGTTCGGCCAGCCAATGGCGCAGAAAACCATCTCCGGATGGTGGCACGGCTTTGGCCGGCGGCGGCGAACGCCAATCCGGATTGAGCAGATCAGGCCGGACAGGCACGGTTCCGTCAATGGCGGTTATGGGTTTGCTCAGCGCCGTTTGCACAACGGAACGGGCGCTCTCCTCCGTTTCGCTCCAATTGCATGCATACTCGGCCAGAACCCTTTGGGAATCCGGATCGCCGACGGCCAGCAAACGCCCGACATAGAGATCGTGGATATTGCGGTATCCGGCAAAAGCCTCGTCGATTCCGGTGCCGTCCTGGAGGACTTTGACGCCATTTTCGCGGGCGGCCGACATGACTTGAGCAAGGGCCGAGTTCATCAAGCCGCCGACGGGCCCCTCCATTTGCCAGACCATGGACGATAGCGACGATCGGAACAGATCGGGGAAATACTCGCGAATATCGGCGGTCAGGCCGTGATGGCCGGCGGCGGCCTGGATCCAGGGGCGTTCGCTATAATCCGCGCCGAAGTCGACGGAATAGCAACAAACGTTTTCATGCAGTTCGCCGGCGAGTTCGAGACCCGCGAGCAGCGCCGAAGAATCGACTCCGCCGGATAATGACACGCCAACCGGGACATCCGCGCGCATATGAATGCGGCAGGCATCGGTGATCAATGCTTTGAGTTCGACCGCCGCGTCCCGCGCACGCATCGAGCGGGGCACGATGCGATCGAGCAACCGATACCACGGTTGCCGCGTCAGGCCTTGCCCGGGCCGAAAAGTCGCGGATTCTCCCGGCCGCAACTGGGTGATGCCCGCGAACATCGTGTTCGGCGTGTCATCGTAAGTCGCTGCGGAAAGATACGCTCCCCAGGCATCGCGATCCGGGGCGGCGGGAACACCGGCGGCAAGCAAGGCCTTAATTTCACTGGCGAACAGCAGGGAAGATTCATCCTGGGCCAGAACCAGGGGTTTTTGGCCGAAACGATCGCGTGCCAGAAAAGCCTCGCCGGTCGCCGTATCGTAGAAACAGAAGGCAAACATGCCGTTGAGTTTTTCAAGGAACGGCGGGCCCCACCGGCGCAAACCGGCGAGCAGCACCTCGCTGTCACTGTCGCTGAACCAGGGATCGGCTCCCGGCAACGAGTCCAATTCCCGGCGCAACTCCAAGTAATTATAGATTTCACCGTTGTAGACCAGGACATGCCGCCCGTCGGGGCTGGACATCGGTTGGGCCGCGCGAATCGAAAGATCGATGATGGACAGCCGGTTATGGCCCAAAACGGCGCCCGGGAAGCTGGCAACGCGACAGCTGTCGGGGCCTCGGTGAGCCTGGGCCCGAACCATCGCTCGCACGCGCTGTACGTCCTCAGGGCTGGATTTGCAGCCGAGAATTCCCGAAATTCCGCACATTCAGATTTAGGGATTCAGACCGCGCAGGAAATCGGCGACCTTGCGCGCCATAAAAATCCGCGCGCCATTTATGGATTCGTGCGTGGCGCCGCCAATGTGGGGACAAATAAGAAGGTTGTCGTGGTTGCGGGCGTATACGACCAGGGGATGTTCGGCGATTTTTTCCATCCATTCCCCATCTATAACGTCAAGACCGGCTCCGGCGATCTTCTTTTCTCGAAGCGCCGTGAGAAGGGCGGCTTCGTCTATCAGGCCGCCGCGGCTGGTATTGAGTAAGATCGCGGATGGCTTCATCAGGCTGAGTGCGCGCTCATTCACGATATGGCGGGTTTCCGGCCTCAGATGGACGTGGATCGTCAAAGCGTCCGACAGGCGAAACAGGGTGTCGAAATCGACCATTTCAACATCAGGGAGTCGGACATCGCGAATGTCGTGCGCGATGACACGCATGCCAAATCCCCGCCCGATGCGCGCGCTGATCGTGCCCAGTCTTCCAAGCCCGAGAATGCCCAGGGTCTTGCCGAATAATTGAAAGCCGGTAAATCGCTCTCGAGCCCAATCTCCGGCAAGAGCGGCCGCGGTTGCGGCACACAGATTGCGGTTTAGGCCCAGCAGCAAAGCAAAAGTTAATTCGGAAGTTGCGGTGAATGAACGAAGCAAATCGAATTCCTTGGCAATGTCGAAGCAAGCAATTCCAGCGGCCCTGATCGCTGCAAGGTCGAGATGATCCGTTCCGGTGGCGGGAGAACCGATGACGCGCAATCTTTTTGCGCGGGCGATAATTACGGCGTCGATCGGAACCGACGTTGACGCCAGGTAGGCGTCGTATCCTCCGATCGCGCCGAGGACCGCGTCATAATCCCAAGGCAGCGTGTCGACGGTCGCAAGCCCGTCGAAAACGGACAATGCTTCAGGGCACCCGTCAAATCTGAGTGTGTTGAGGACGCGGTAATTGGGCACTACACGTTTTTTCGCGCCAAGAGAATCTGAGCCGCCTTTTCCAAGTCGGCAGCATAATGAACGTTGGTGCAGTTATCTATAAGGACAACTTCCTTGGCTGGCACGCCGCTTTTGAGCATGGCCCTGGTGTAAATTTTGTAAGCGCCATTTTTTGTGCCGTCGGCTTCCGTTGACGTCAGCAGATCGGCCCCCGCACGTTTGAAAAACACTAGGGCCTCGTCAACCGAAACCGACCGATCGGGGTGATCGGGCTGGAGCCCGATCAAGATATCGACTTGTTCGAGGCCGATCTGTTCGGCCGCATGGCGATAGACGTCAAACAGGGGAACGTCTCCGCCGAGGGACCGGGGCCGGCGTACGACCTCGACGCCTTGATCGGAGCAATAGCGGTCGATCCGATCGTCATCCGTGCTGACGATAACGCGGGTTGCCTCTCGGCTCTTGCGTGCCGCATCTATGGCGTAGGCAATCATCGGCTTGCCATTCAGGATCGACATGTTTTTGTTGGGCAGTCGACTGGACTCGCCCTTGGCGGGGATGACAATTAGAATCATGACGTTCCCTTGACTAAAAACCCGGGTCCAACGCGGCCTTGACCTTTTTTGCGCGAAGGCGTTCCGGGCGTTGACGGTCGCGGGTTTTTTCTCCGTCGATCGACCTCAAACTGGGCGATTTCCCAATCCCATTCGGAACGAATGCAAAAGCTGGACTTCTGATCAACGACGACATGGCCAAGCCGCGCGGAATCCAAAGCGGCGTCCGATTCAAGAAAAGACGGCCTTGTCACGGATACGGCGCCGACAACGCGGAAGATGTCCTCGCGCTCCAGCCTGAGCTGCCGAGCTTTCTTCAGCGGGATCAGCCCGTTGCCTTCGTGCGTGTAGAAACCGTCCGTTTCGGGGCGAACGCCGACGACCCGATCCGTGGAAAATATCTCGAGCAGATCGATCGCGGAGTCGATGACATGCGGGGTACGGAACGGAAATTCGATAAATAATTCGGCGATGGCGTCGGGTGATGACCTGCGGGACGCATATTCCTGAACGGCGTGAAACAGGGTGGGTCGGGTAAAGCTATTTATCTGGGCAAGATTCAAATCTCGTTTGATGCAGGTGACCTTACTTCCATAACGCTTTCCGACATACTTAATGATGTCCGTATCCGGCGTGGAAACAAGCACCGCGCCGATCCGTTCGGCGGCGAGCGCCGATTCGATCGTCCAATCGATCACCAATTTGTTGCCTAGAGGACGCAGAGCGATGGAATGGGGGTCGGTGTTGTGATCCCGGACCGGAATGACCGCAATGGCATTGAGATGACGGCCGCGTCGCAACGCCTGTTTTTTGATGATCTCGGTGCGGGTGTCCAGAATTGTCCCTTCGCTGCGGGTGAGATTAGTCGCATGTTGACGGTAATAGAATAACGGGAGATTGACGTTCTTGACGTTGAAGCGTTCGATGAAGCGGAGCCAAAGGTCATATCCGTCTTGGCAGCGGAACGCCTCGTCATACCCGCCGATTTCTTCCAGAAACTCGCGCCGAATCATGGTGCAGGCCCCGTGGGCCGGCTGATCCATCAGCGTTACCTCGCTGAAATCGTGCCGACGGACGATCTCTTGGACATTCCCCGATGCGTCGACAAGGTAATAGTCAGGAAATACCAGCCCGGTTTCAGGATGGCGATCCAGTTCATTGGAAAGTATGGCAAGGGCGCGGGGATCGAGATAATCGTCCGCGTCAAGTCGCATAATGTATCGTCCGCGCGCGGCCCGCAGGGCAATGTTGTTGGTGACATTAAGCCCCCTGTTTTGTTGGGTAATGATAATGACTCTTTCGGTGTCACGGTATTTTTCGATGATGTCACGGGAGCCATCGGTCGAGCCGTCGTCGATAATGATGATTTCAATACTGCGCAAAGTCTGAGCTAGAACGCTCTCGATCGCCCGCGAGACGAATCGTTCATAGTTGTGATTGACGATGTAGACGGTAACGAGGGGATCTTGAGCAATCATTGCCGTAGGTTCTTCTTCTTTTGCGGGGGCTTCAGGAAACGGCCAAGTCGGCCCGCCGAATAGGCATTCCCTTGGCGATGGCTTTTATTGTTTTTGCCTTCAGAACCGAAGAAACATCGGCGCTTGAAAAATCGATTACCGGGCGCGCGAACATTACATCATCTTCGCGCAAAACGGTGCCCGCGGCGATGTCGCGGGCGGCTATGATGCCCTTGCGCGCCGCCGATAGATTTCCCAATTCGGCTTCGGCCCGCGCCTTTCCCGGCTGACCGAGAGAGGCCTTTATCAGCCCGACGGTGCGCACAAGCGTGGCCAGGTCGCTTGGTTCAAGCGATAGTGCGTGATCCCTGAAAGAGCGCCCGGTCTTGCAATCCGTGAAGTGCGCTTCAACGATGGGTGCGCCAAGAGCCACGGCGGCATAACACGCCTCGGGCCCTATAACATGATTGGAATACCCAACGTGCAAGCGATACCGCTCCTGCAGGAATGGGACCGATAAGACATTGGCTTGTTCAATGGGCGTGGGGTAAGCGACCACGCAATGCAGAAGGGCAAGGCGATCGCGGAGAGACTTGGTGCCGGCTTCCTCCGCGAACCAATTAACGGCTTGATCGATTTCTGCGAGAGTGCCCAGGCCAACGGATAGAATCACGGGCTTGTTTGTGCGAGCCGCGCCACGAATGACGGGCTCAAATGTCAGATCGCCCGAAGCTATTTTTATCGCATCCCCCAGTTCGGCCAGCAAAGGCAGCCAATCTTCGCTAACCGCCGTGGATAAGAACGATATGCCGAGCCCCTTGGCTTGTGCGGCGAGCTTTCTGTGAGTTGACTCGGATAACGCGAATCGGCGAGCCCTATTTTGTCTTTCGGAATCAACCCCGGATACGTATCGTTCCGGCGTATAGGATTGAAACTTAACGGCGTCAGCGCCGGCTTCCGCCGCGGCTTTGACTAACGCGGAGGCCGCCTGGGGATCGCCTTCATGATTGACCCCGATTTCCGCGATGACGACGACATCGCGATCCAGATTTTTTCCGAAGAGCATCATTGCGGGATATGCCGGATGTATAAAAACAAGCGCATGTTAACGATCGCACCGTAAAGCGGAATTCAGTCGGGTTATTTGGATCAGTCAGGCTGGCCGGATTGTCAAGGGCGGCCGCACGGTCCGACGTCCCAACCATCCCCGAAACCTACATCGCCGACCCACAAAGCGTTAGCTCGCATGGCGGCCGGGTCGCTGGATCGGGCGCGCAAGGCGTTCTACCACCTCGGCCCGCTCCAGCTCCCGTAGGATTTTCAGGCAATCGAGCGCCGGCCGGCCAACCCGCTCGGCGAGCTTGATCAAGTCGTTGCTGCCGTCGGCGTAGGCCAAAAGCCCCAATATGGTGTTCACTGTTTTAGGAGCGTCATGGGTGCCCGGCGGTGGATAGAGGCCGTGTCGTCCCAGTTGAGGCTCGCCCACGGTGCGCGTCCGCCAGGCTTCATTACCTTCGAGAATCGCCAGCATCTCGCAATAGGCGGCGAAGCTTTCGCCGAGACCACGCGGTGTAATTAGCGAGAGGTCGTCAAGGGACGTATGATACTCCGGGTAACTATAGTATTTCGAACGCATCAGCCCGGCCACCGGCAGGTCCGCTCCCGGGCTGCAATACTGTCGCTCGTCGCTGCCGCGATCCATGAAATCGTAAATCCTGACGCCCGGCTGGCGATGGGCCGACCAATGGCGGATGACGCGGTCGGCCAGGGTGTCGCCGTAACGGGACGGAACATAGGACCATGCGCGCTCGTCGCCGACGCATGTGAGCATGAAGCCGGCATCGACGTTGCGGCGTAGGTCGTTCAAGTGGCGCGAGAGATAGACCAGCGCGCCGATGGTTTCGGGGACGAAGACGATGCGGTAGGTGTAGCGGCGTGCTTCCAGATCGATCAGCCAGCGACCCAACGCCACGGCCAGAACCGGCCCCGATAATTCGTTATTGGCCATCTGCGGATGACAGATATAGGTCGACAGGAATATCTCCCGCTCTTCGCGGCCGGGCAGCACAAACTCGCCATAGGTCAGCGACCCGGGTGCCAGGGTGGCGTCGATTACGGCGCGATAGCGCCCGGGCGCAAGGCGACGCCGCGCGTTCTCGGTCAGGCAGAAGCCCCAGGTACGGTCGTAATACGAGGCGACGTAGGGGATCGCCTCGGGCAGATGCGGAAGCGAATGCAGATATGATTGCAAATCGTCGAGGGACAGCCAGCGATCCACCGGATCGGAATACTGCACCACGTGAAGGGTGTTGTGCGCCAGATCCACCACCCGGTGGCCGGCCTCATCCTCGATCCAGGCGGCGCGGCAATTCCACTCGTCGGGTACGGTCCAGTCGAAGGCGGGGGTGCCCGAGGAAACTTCGTGGATGCGGAGGCCGGGCAACAGCCGGGCAAAATAGGATAGGGTGGCGCGTACGCCGTCGCCGGTGAGGCTACGGTGGATGGGGAATAAATCAGCCGCCCATTCGTGCATCTTGCGGCCGATGATGGCCGCGTCTGTCGGCAAGTCGGTCATGACATTGTCCTTGTAACGGCCAGCGGAGCCGTCACGATCGCGTCCTCATCGCGTCCGGCGGTGCCGCCGGCCGCATGGTCGCGGCGCGCACCTCCAAGACGTCAGTTATCTAGCAAATCGATTGCTTGAACGGCCATCGAAAACCTGATGCCGATTGAAACCTCGACGGGAAAGCCCTATGTTCGCCGTCATGGCCGTGTTTCCCCGCCGGCTGTTCCTGGCCACCATTCCCGACGACTTCGATTCCGTCCGCGACCTCGCCATCGGTCCGTGGTGCCATATCGGCCGTGAGCACTTGGTCCCGGGCTGGGACGAGAGCAAGTTCGTCGAGCCCTTCGCCGACCTGGAGGCCAGGAAACGCGCTTGCGATGCCGTGCGCTGGCAAATCCCGCGGGCGGTGGAACGCATCCGCGGCCGGCTCAACCGGCGGCACGGCCGCGCTTATTCCTATGCCTACTGGCATTTGGTGTCGGTGGCCTGGGTGTCGCGCTTGGTGCCGGCCGTTTGGCGCAGTTGGCACCACATGGCGGAATTTACCCGCCGTTACGCCGATACGCCCCTGGCGGTGGAGGTGTGGAACAAGCCCGAGACTGTCCGTTGGGACTTCGAGGATAGCCTCGACTTCATGAAGCGCGGCTTGCGCAACCCGGCCTTCAATGCGTGGCTGATGGATTCGCTGGTCCGGCGTCTCGCGCCCCCGACCTGGCGGCTTGTGCCCGTTCCCATCCCGGAGATGACCGAACGCCACGTTCCCGAGGCGCCCATGCGCAGCACGGCTCTGCGGCAGTGGGTACGTCGTCGCCTGGGCCGATTGCGCTTTGCCGATATTCCCGGTGCCGGACCGCTGGCCTCGCTGGCCCTGTCGGCACTGTTGGCGGTCAAGCCAGCTTTGCCGCCGGCGCCGCCCCTGACCGCCGATTACGCCCCTTCCCCCGGCGAACCCGCGCCGCCGGGCCTGGAGGCTTTCCTTGACGAAATGGTGGACGCCACCATGCCGCGGGCGCTGACCGACGACTTCACCGCTCACGAGGCCCGTGCTGCCGCTTATTCCTACCGCGCCGGCAAACTGTTTGTCACCGGCGCGCCCCTGCACCATCCCAAAGACGCCTTCGCGCACGCTCATGCGGCCGAGGCGGGTGAGCGCATCGTTCGCGTGCAGCACGGCACTACTTACGGCACCTGTTTTCACCCTTACCTCAACGAGGCCCTGGAGTACGCCTATTCCACCAATCTCACCTGGGGCTGGGACGTTCATGGGGACGCCCGAGGGCGTTTTATCCCCGCGCCGACACCACAACTCCTCGGCCGGCGCGCGCCGGCGGGGGAGCGCACCGGCGATATCCTGATGGTGGGCACCATCATGAGTCTGCTTGCCTACATGCTCGGCTCGAATCCCATGCCCAACCAGAATCTCGGCTACCGTCGCGACAAGCTGCGCTTCCTTCGCGCCCTGCCTGAGGGGATCCGCGCTGCCGTGCTCTACCGCCCCAATTCGCGTTCGGTGAACGACTTGGACGAAACCGACTGGTTGGCCGCCGCCTTCCCCGATATCCGTATTCTGGAAGGGGGCGATCTGTCGCCGCATCTCAAGCGGGCGCGACTGGTGGTGGTGGATAACCCCGGCACGACAATGCTGGAAACCCTGGCCTGGAACGTTCCCACCCTGGCTTTCTGGAATGCCGACGCTTGGCCCATGTGCGCCGGCGCCCGGCCCTGGTTCGACGACTTGAGGGAAACCGGCATTCTTCACGACGACCCCGAACGGGCCGCTCGTCACCTGGCCGGGCTCACGGACGTGGACGCTTGGTGGCATGGTGCTGGGGTGCAGGACGCCCGGCGCCGATTCTGCCATCGTTTTGCCCGGCGTGATCCGCTGTGGTGGCCGCGCTGGGCGTGGACGCTGATGACTTTGCGCGCCTGAAACAAATCGCCGATCGCGATCAGAGGCCGCGCCGCAGAACGGAGCACGTCAGGGGCTTTTTTCGCCGCCAAGAGTCAAATGATAATATGGACGCATTGTGCCGCCGAAACTCAGCTTGAAATAGCCCCGGCGGGGGGAATTGACACCCTCCATGTCTACTTCGCGGATTCCTGACCGAGCCAGAGCGTTCAGCGCCTCGAACAGAACCATGGTGCCGCCGTAATTGTCGCGCTGGCTGGTGTCGTTGGCGCCGAACAGATAATAACCCCGTCCCTGGTGCAGGCCCATGGCGGCGAGCGACGTGGGCGTGCCGTCAACCGTGCGCGCTGTAAACATGCGCACCATCCCCGACCGGTTCAGGCCGTCCAGGACTGACGCCTTGCGGTCCAGTTCCAATTGCGGAATCCGCATGTCCTGGCGGCGAAAAGTGTCGGTCAACATGGTGCGGAACAAGGCTGGGTCGACGCCTTCCTCCACTTTCACCCCAGCCTTGCGGCCATAGCGGATTTCCTGGCGGCGCGACTTGTTGGCGGCCTGATAGATGGGGTTGCCGTCAAGTCCTTCGCCGCCGGCGATGGCCAGATAGACGGTATAGCGCACGTCCACCCGGAACTTGGGTCCCGGCTGGCCGTAATTGTGCCAAAGAAAGGGGCGAATATCGACGAAGTCGGGATGGGTCTGGAACGAGATGCGGCCATAGCGATCGGTCAGTTGGGCGACCACCGCCGAGGCGACACGGAATTCTTCGCTCATAACCTGGGCGTGGTTCTGGCTGGGGTCGGCGGGGGCGAACATGATACCGGAATAGACCACCAGGCCCTCGAACACCGAATCGGCGCCATCGTCGCTTTCATGGACCAGGACCGCTGCCTTGACCTCGTTGTTTTTGCGACACAGCCACGGCGCCATATTGCCGCCGGCGCCGCGCAGGAAGGCGGACGTGGCGAAAAGACTGCCCTGAGGCGAGGTGGCGACCACCGCGTCCCAGCCGTCGCCCAACTCGGTCCGTTCCAGCCGGTAGTCCGACAGGTCCATCAGGCCGGGGGAATAGAACTTTTTGCCCCGCGTGCTCATATCCCTTAGTTCTTCTTGATCACTTGCGCCGGACTGCCGGCGGCAATGGCATCTTCCACGACCAAGTCGCGCAGGCACAGCGAATTGGCTCCCACTTGGGCGTGGTCACCGATGCGGCACCCGCCCACCAGTACGGCACTGCTCCAAAGGGTGACATGGTTGCCGATCGTGGGGATGTCTCCCTTGCGGCCGGAGCCTATGGTCACGCACTGGTAGATCTTGACGAAGCGACCCAGACGCGTCGCCTCGTGCAGCACGATGCCGCCGGGATGAACGAATTGCAGGCCGCCGCCGGCCTCGACTGTTACCGGCAGGTCGATGCCGAAGAACGCACAGTTGAAGGTGTGCCAGAACCGCACCGGCCACCACAGCCAGCGCAGCGGTGCCGATGCCTGCCCCAGCCAGCGGCACAGGCGGTAGCTGACGTTCAGCACCATCTGCGGTTTGCGCAGCAAGGTTTCCAGCCACGACCGCTCGTAGGCGGCGATAAAGTCCAGCGCCAAGCGGTCGAACTCGCCCGCGTCGGAGAAGGATTCGGTCAGCAATTCGGCTAGGCTGACCATGCGCGGAGCATGGCCCATGCGGGCGTAAGCATGGGTGATTTCGCGCTCGGCCACCGACGACACCACCACCACCGTATCCGGCGGCATATCGGCCAGGATTTCGGGGCGGCTGACCGGAAGGCCATCCAACTCCCGCAGCTCGGAAAAGCTGTCGACGAAGCCGCGCACCTTATGGCGCGGCAACAGGTCAAGAGCAACGCGCCCCCCGGTTCCCGCCCCCCAGATCAATACCGCCGGACAAGTAGATAGGGTGGCAGCGATGCGTCGTTTCGCTCGGGACAGGATCAAGACCAGCTCCTTGCGGATAGCTTATCCCGGCGTTTGCCGATAAAAGGCTGGCGGCAGCCGTTCTTCGATGAATAAGATACTATCACTCAATCGTTTGAACCGGGAATGTATCATCCTTGCGACCCTCTCGGGTCCGTTGTTGAGGTGAATGTGCTCGGGAAGTTTATGCTCAGCATGAAGTTGGCAGAGGTCTTCACCACGCTGAAGCCACCAATGCGCTTTGCCGTCCGGATGGCGTGGCACTTCCGGAAATACCCGTTGATCATGGCCATCAATCACGTAAATCCGGATTATCTTCCAAAATTCCCAAAGAAATGCGAAAACCATACTGCCGCGCTTCAAATGATCGCGCTATCGTCAACGGCGTAGACATTGCGTCTGAGTAAATAGGCGTATGCAACCCATCAGAACCCATCTGTCTTACTTTGTGAGATCGCATATTCCGTTATTAACGGGAGCCGTGCGGCGTTTCCGTACGCAGCGTTATCGTTCGCGGGAGGTCCGGGCGCGCATAAAGGAGAAGGTTCTGTATCTTGTCGAAGACCTGAAGCGGCCGGAAGCTGTTGCGGACATATCCAATTTTTCGAATCCGCAAAGATTAACGCGCACTCCAATCATCGAAATAAACAACACGTGCAACATTGACTGCGTGATGTGCAAAACATCGCTGGCTACGCGGAAAAAAGGCAAAATGTCGGAGGAAATTTTGGCGCTGGCCTTGGATCGTTTCGGAGAAATGGGAATTTCCGGAGTGGAGCTGCATACGATCGGAGATCCGCTGGCGAACCCAAATTTGCCGGCCGTTCTTATGCAATTGCGCAAGAGGCGATTAACGACGGCGCTGACAACCAACGGGTTATTGCTTCATCGCCATTGGAAAACTCTTCTGGAATACCGTGATGTTTGCAACGGCATAACGTTCTCAATCGACGGGGCGACCAAAGAAACGTATGAGCGGATCCGTTTCGGGGGCAAATGGGAAACGCTTCTGGAAAACGTCGAAATCGCCCGGCGACATTTGAAGGGGATCATTCCGCTGCGAACGACGATGATCGTATCCAAGGATAACCTGGGCGAAATAGGTCAGCACATCGCCCTCTTTCGGCATGTCGTTGAAGAGCCAAGCCGGGACATGAAGTTTTCCATTCTCAACAGTCTGTCTCCGGACAACGCCTATTTTTTATCGATGAATCTTTTCTCCAAATTTACTCGGAAGAATATCGGGTGCAATTATCTTTCCGGCCAAAGCCTTTACGCGCTTGTAGACGGCAAAGTGTCCGTCTGTTGTCGAGATTACGACGGCAGCCTCGTTATTGGAGACTTAAAACAACAAAAAATACCAGACGTGCAGAATTCGCCGAAGCTGCACGAACTGCGAAATGCCCATAAAGCCGGCGATCTATCCGGGTTCCCCTTGTGCGATACATGCTATGTCGTGGACCGCCGTATCCTGGATAGCATCCAATCATTCATGGAATACATGCTTCATGTTCGGAAAAATGAAACGGCGGACTTTTATCAATCGGTTGCCGAAAGGTTTATTCGAATCCTATCGGCGGGCTTGCCATTCGATAACGTTGAAATAGCGGCTTTGATGGCAAAAATAGAAGAGCAAACCTAGAGTGCCCACGCTACCGCCATTCGGGTGAAGGAGGGATCACCCGCCGGGGAGGCTTCGGTTTGCCGCCGCGAGAGTCGCGGCGGGGGCGCGCGCCATTTCGCGTCAGGCGGCGCGGATGGCGTAGGTCGGCACCTTGATCCGGACGTCGCGTCCGAGAAGGCTCAGCAAAACGATGACGCGCTCGGCGTCGTTCATGCATTCGAACAGGCCGATCTGGTCCAGGAACGGGCCTTCGCCGACGACGACCGGCTGGCCCTTGCGGAATGCGGGGGCGACATCGATCAACCCGTTCGCCGCTTCGCGGGCGCGGATTTGTTCGACGATGTCATCCGCCATCGGCAGGGGCAGGCCGTCGTTGCACACCAGATGGGAAACCCCGACGGTGGACTGGATGACGCGCCAGCGGGTAATCCCGATGTCGAAGCCGACGAACAGGTAGCGCGGAAAGAGCGGCGCGGGCACCCATTCGATGCGCCGGGCATGGGAGCGGCGCTTGCGCCAGCGCGGCAGATAAACGTCGAAGCCCTGGCGCAGCAGGTGCTCGCGCGCGCTCTCTTCCTTCCGCGGCTGGGTGTTGACGACGTACCAACGGCCCATGTCAGGAAGCCCCGTCCGGTATCTCGGCCATCTTCGGCATGTCGCGCGAAATACTGAGAAGTTTGGGCGTCAGAACCCGCTCGCGCGGCAGAACCCGGACCAGGGCGTCGAACATCTCCTGCGGGCGGGTCATGTCGGTGACGAGAACGGCATCCACCGGCCCCAGGTCCTTGAGGCGGCCGACGACCGGCAGGCCGTGTAACGTCGCCCGGTCGTCGCCGTCGAGCAGGCCGACCACGGCGACGCCGTGATTGGGCGCGCACAGAATGGCGATCTCGGCCAGATCGCCGACGCCCGCCAGGGCGATGCGCTTCCAGCCGCGGGTGGCGCAGAAGGCGAGCAGTTCGTCGTACTGCGTACGGGAATGGCGGAACAGGTTGAAGGAAACGGAAAGATAACGCGCCGTCAGCGCGCTCTTCTCGGCAAAACCCTGGGGGGTGAGGTAGTAGGCATAGCGATTGGCAGGGACCTGGGCGATCTTGATCAGGCCTTTCTTGGCGCAACGCTTGAGATAGGCATTGGCCAGCCCCAGCGCGATGCCGAGCTCGCTCGCCAGCGAACGCTGGGTCACGGCGCTGTCGCGCTCGATGGCGTTGAGGAGACCGAGCGTGATCTCGACTTCGTGGGCCGCCGCCGACGGTGGTTCGGAATTCTTACTGCTGGCCATATAACCCCTCATGTTCACGCAGCGAACCGTATCTTGTACACGTCGTGAACGTAAAGCCATATAAAAAGAAATTATATTTAATATCAAATAGATAACGCCATAGAACCGGGCTGGAGTCGCTTTCTCGATCGAGGCATAATCCGGCCCAAGGCATGTAGTTTAAAATAAACTCGTGACGCGTTTTAGCCGCAACAAGGAAGGGACGTTCATTTTTAGCGGCTATGGAATGATATTTTTATTATTATATAACAATAGATTATACGCAGTCTGCGATACTAAAATAGTCGTGTTCATATTATGAACCAAAGGATCACAGAAACCACTCTTTCGGCGACTCGGCAAATCCGGCTTATGGTTTTGTGAATGCCTCAAAGGCTCTCCAGTCGAGCGTATGGATAAATTCATGATTACGTCTGCGCCGCTTCCTTCTTGGGGCGATTTGTTTGCTCTTCTTCACCCCAGGACGCCGGATAACCAAGCTTTGGCTTTGCCGTGGGCCGGGGGCAATGGAGAAGCACGGTTTTTGTACCGTTCGGCCTGGTCGTTGGCGGCTCTGGTCGAACTGCGGAAGATCGAAGGGGAGCCGCGGCCGCAGTTGTGGCTGCCCGGGTTCTTCTGCAACGCCTCCAGCGCCCCGGCGCGTGCGGCGGGCGCGGACATCGTCTTCTATCCCATAACTTCCGCCTTGGAGCCCGATTGGGCAGCCTGCAGGAAATTGGCGAGCAAGCAGCGCCCATCATTATTTGTCTTGGTTCATTACTTTGGCGCCGCGGGCGACGTTGAAGGGGCGCGGGCCTTTTGCGATGAGGTCGGCGCGGTTCTGGTGGAAGATGCGGCCCACGTCTTGCGGCCTACGGCCAGAATCGGTCATGCAGGAAATTTCGTCCTCTACAGCCCCCACAAGCTGGTCGGAATTCCGGATGGAGCTGTCCTCGTCTCGCGCAAGGGCATGGGAGCGCTTGACCGCGCGCTTGCGGCGATGCCGGCCGCGCATCCTTTGTCATGGGACTGGGCGATGAAACGAGCTGTTCAGATGACGATTCCTGAGACGGTCTGGCAAGCCGTCAGGCCAGTCCCCGATATTCCGTTCGAGCATGATCCGTCGGCCGAATCTTTTGCTCCAAGTTCGGCGATGAGCGCGGCGGCGCGGAAAATCCTGGCGCGGGTGATCCCGCGCTTCGATGCGGAAAGCGCGTCTAGGCGAACGGCCGAAAAGATACTGCGAACCACGCTAGGCGATATTTCGGGCTGGTCGGCTTGGCCCGCCGCGTGGAATAAGGACGAGACGCCTTATCGCAGCGTATTCATCTGCGACACGCCCGAGATCGCCGCCGCACGGTTTTCGTGTCTGCGTCGGGCAGGATATTTGGTGGAAAGTTGGCCGGATTTGGCGCCCGAAGTCATCGCGGACCCCGCCACGCATCGTCTAACGGCCGATTTGCGTCACCGATTACTGGCCTTTCCGTTGCCCGCCAAAGAGAAAGCCGAAGGGTTTGCCCGAGCCTGCGCCGTTGCGCTGCGTTAAGCGGGCATCATGCAGTCAAGTTTCTTCCATGCCTTGGCATAACGCCCATCCAATCCGCCCTCCAACGCCATGCGCTGGTACGCGAATGGCGCGTCCAAGTCGACGTGTTCGGCCAGAAGCCCAAATGGCGATACTCCGGCGCGGTTAAGGCCTCGAACGCCGCTGCGGCAATAGCGAAAGTGTCGGGCGATGGCCGCAAGCGCCGGTTTGTCGATATTACCAATGTCACCGAAGGGAAAAGCAAACCAGTCCGCGCGCGCGCCCAACCGCTCGGTCAGGCAGCGCTGGGCGCCGCCGATCTCTTCTTCCAACTTGGCAGGATCAAGACCAGCAAGACACGCATGGCTCATGCCATGCCCGCCGATGGCATGGCCCATGCGGGCCAGATCCGCAGCCTGTTCCCAGTTCATAATCTCCGGCACCGTAAGGGCCTTGCCGTGAAAGACATTGGCGGCGACGGCGGCCGACTGTCGGTCGCGAGGTAAGTCCATCAATCCGGGGCAGATAAAAAATAGCGCCTTTACGCCGTGACGGGCGAGGATGGATTTCGCCATCTCGTGGTTTGAGGCGAAACCATCGTCAAAACTGACCAGCACCGGGCATTTGCCGTCAGCCGTCGTCATGGAGAGTCTTGCCGGAACCTCGCCGGGCGCCATGAAGCCCATGTTGCGTCCAATGTGTGAAAGCAGACGACCCAGAACTGATTCCTGCCGGGGCTGGACATCGTGCAGCAGCAAGATACGAAACGCGCCCGGCAGGTTGGCGACGGGCAAAAGGTTTCTTGTCATCAGCCAAAGGGGCGCGACAAGGTGACGAATCATGGATTGCCGCCTTCCATCGCACGGCGAACGCGCCAGCGAACCAGACGCGCGCGCGGGTCGGTCGGGCAGGATTCGATTTCATCGGCGAGGCGGTAGGGGGTGCCGCCAAGCCCTGCCTTGAAGTGATAGATGCCTTCCGGGGTACGCTTGTCGTCCATCCCGCCCGCGTCGAACCAGCGCAGGCCGGAGTCCTTGGCGGAGATCATCGCCCGCCAGAGAAGGATTTGCCCGACGTTCATTCCGTGGCCTGCCTCGGCGGCGAACCCGGCCAGGTATTCGGCCGTGTCGCCATAATGGGCGATCAGCGCGCCGCCGGCCAATGCATTGTCAGCATGGGCGATATGAGCCGTCATTTTGTTTTCGGTTGAGAGTGAACGTTGCAGTTGAACGATAAAATTCGGGGTCACGCTGGTCGGAAATTTTTTTTCAGCGATGAACCTGGAATAGCCGTCCAAAAAGATGGCAAAGGCGCCATCGCCGGTCGAGAGCTTCAATTCGCCCCGTTCGGCTTTGTTGAGAGCGTTACGCCATTTCTGCTGGAGATTGGCGCGGAGGCTTTCGGGGGACTGGGAGAGATCGACGCGGGCCGACGCCCAGCCCGGCGTTTGGGTTGGCTTAAAACCGGATATGGTGAACGCATCCCCGATGGGGGGTGCGACGCGCAGGTAATACCCGCCTGCTGACCAACGATCACGCAGAATTCCCAGTATTTGGGCCAACCGGTCTGGGGACTCTTCGGGCGTTTTGCGCCAGAGCGGGCCGCGATTGATCCAAACCAGCCCGCCGCCAACCAGGGGCAGATAGCGGAGCATCGCCTGGACGGCTCCAACCACTTCGGTGCCCCTCAAAAAAATGCCGCGCTCAGCGCGCCAGGGACCGGTTGCCGCTTTGGCTTCACCGAAAGCCCAATCCTGCATCAGGCTTTTGTCGAGAAACGGGGTTGCCGCTGCTTGCCAAGCCATGCGGTCGAACCCGGACGTTTCTAGACGGATCAGGGGTGCGTTGCTCACAGAAACAAATTGTAGAGCGTACAAGGGCGGTTTTACGAACGTTTTTTGCCATAGCCGGGCGAGAAGGAAACGGAAAGGCGAAAATAGGCCCGCACCGCGTCGCGGCTATTCAAACGTGTCTGTCCGGAAAGTATTCCGGTGCCTGAATCTCGGATGGCGATTCGGCCGTCCAAAATCTCGATCTCCCGCCGTACGGGAGAGCCGAATCCACGATGTTCGCCAATGAAGCGGTTGTCGGAAAACAGAAGGCACCGCGCCTTGGCGGCGTTGCCAAGCCAGAAATCGCCTAAATCGAGTCGGCCGGGTTCGTGCGTGCCGATACGTGGAGCGGCATGGGCGGCAACGGAGCGGTAGGCGTTCCGCCATGTCCGGTCGGCGGTGTAAAGATAACTGCCGGGGTCTGCGATCCAATCCTCGCCGTCTATCATGAGTTCAATTGCGAGTTGATCGTTATGCGCGTGTCCGCCGCGGCCGTCCTGGCCGATGGAGCCGCAGCGTACGGCCAGGAATAGGTGTTTTGAGCGGAAGACGTAGGCGCCGAAATCCGGGTAGGCGATGGCGGCAAGCCCATCCCGAAGGCGACCGTCCGGCACGGCGATTTCGACGGTCGCGATTGGCTCGGTTGTTACAAGCGGGGCATTGGCGTGAATGCGAACGGCGGATGCGGCCTCCGCCGTTGCGGGCAAAGAATGACGGTTTTTCCCGAGAGCATCGATGACAAGAGAGTCGATCCAGTTCTCGCCCGCCCAGGACTTCAGGTCGGAACGATCAAGCAAGGCCGCTGCCGCGGCGATGGTCGCGCGGCCATCCAACGCGTTCTCGTCCCAATAGACCGCATCATCGGGCAGACCGCGCCAGCCGCCAAGATTGACGTAATAAGCGCGGGCTTCTGCGGCCGTCATTTTTTTGTAAACCGAATGGAACTTGAAGAACCGCCCGCTGTCATTGTCGCCGATCTGAGCTATCAAGCCATTTGATTTGGTCAGGTCGCGCAAAAAATCGGCGGCGCGACCGATGCGGACCAGGATCGTCTCCCCGACCGGGGAAACGGGGGTATGCAGAGGCCGGGTCGGACGCGCGCGCAGAAAATCCGGATCGACGTCGTTCAGTCGCCGCAGGCGTTCCTCGGGCAGGCCATTGCACAGCGCCAGCACGAACGTCGCCATTTCCAGCGATAATCGGTGATAGGGGACTGAAGCCTCGAAGCTTCCGCCATCGGGATGGAACTGATGTTCGATCTCGATCGGAATTTCCTGCATGGCAAAAGCGAGCCAAGCGTCGGTTTCCGCGGTGGATGGCAAGGCGGCGGCGACGAAAGCCAGCCCTGCGATGTCGGCGAGATAATGATTCCCGCGCCCCTCGGGGTACCATTCGAGATGTCCCACGACATGACGACCATGGTCGAGCAAGCTACGCTTAAGAACTTCCTCGAAAGAGCTGTCAAATGAAAATCTCAGGGCGCGGAACAAACTCCACGCCATGACCCAGTTGGCGGCGCGGATGGATACGTCCATGGCGCAACGCCAGTTGACGCCGAAGCGCGGCGGGTTTTGAGTGATAAAATCAAGGATATGATCGCGCGCGGCGCGGGGGTAGGACTCGTCCCCGGTTGCAGCATACGCGGTAGCGAGCAAGGCCAAATGCTGCATCCGTCCCAGTTCCCACGGCAGCTTGATGTCAGCGCCAGGCGCGTGTCCGTAAACGACATCGTCGTGCCAAGCGTCCTCGCGCCAGCGGAACCCCGACTTGAAATCGAGGTGCCAATCGATGGGAACGTAATCAGTGCTGGTCAATCGCCAGACGGTTCGTGCGATCGCCAGATTGGCCGAATTGATGCGGTTCTCAAGCCATAGGCCCTCGCGGTCGGGAACAACAGGTACCGCAGGCGGATAAACGTGTCCTTCACATCCCGCGCATGTCATGCCGTGGCGCACCGCGACCCATCCCGACCCCAACAGGTCGAATATTCCCCGACGATGCAACTCGGCCAATGGAATGGCGAATGAACTTCGCGCGCGAAATGCGGCCACGTCAAGCCGATCCAAAAGCGGCACCAGTGGGCCGCTAGGTGCATCGGTGGCATGGGTGGGGCTCCGAGTGTCAGCGGCGCGGTCAGCCTGTGCCCGCCAGTAACCGGTTATGGCATCAAGGCCACGACGGACAAGCACGGACGGCGAAACATGCAAGGCGAGGCGCAGACGGTCAGTCATATCGAAAACCCGTCAAGGCCGGAGTGTAATATACGAACATTCGACCCGTCGAAACAGGAAGGAACGAAATGGAAGGCGCAGTTATCGGAGGCGGGTACACGATACCATAATACGGTTTGGTCGTCCCGAACGCAGCGCTGTTCGCAGGCCTTGTCTGGGGCGTTAATAGGTATCGTGCCGCTTTCCGCCGTCGCCGAAGCCGAACCCAACGATGAAAATCGGCGCCAGCATCTTCCACCAATCAACGATGGGAATCATTTTGGTGTTTCCGATCTCGCGCGGCGGGTAAATCTTGGTGACCGGGACTTCGGTCATGCGTCGACCGATCTTGATCAACTTCATGAAGATATACATTTCGAGCTGATAATGGTCGAGCCAGACCTGATCCAGGTCGAGGCGTTTGTCGTCGAGAACCGAGACTTTCATCGCCCGGTATCCGTTGGTGCTTTCCGTCACCGGGTAGCCGGTGATGAGCCGGACCAGAAACGGATGCAGGCGCGTAGCGAATTTACGATAGAGCGGCATGTCGCCACCCGCGACGCCACCCGGCAGGTACCGAGAGCCCATGACGAAATCGTAATCTTCGTCGCATATGGGATCGAGCAGGCGGGTGATTTCCTCGGGGCTATCCTTGTTGTTGCCGGCAATGATGATGACGATGTCGAAGCGATTTTCCCTTGCGTACTTATAACCGCGACGGATGGTGTAGCCGACGCCTCTGCGTCGGTCGTTGGTAAGAACTTCGGCGCCGAACCGCTGCGCGATTTGGGCCGTGTCGTCGGTGGAGCAATCGTCGACCACCAGGACAGTATCAACAATATTGCGAGGCGTGCGACGCACAACTTCGCCGATTTTGGGGCTTTCGTTGAACGCTGGGGCGACAAGAAGAATGCGGCGTGATTTATACATGGTGACGGACAAAAGACGGGAGAATCCTTGACGCTATAGCCTGAAAATGCCAGGAGGGACGTCAAAATGAAAGACGGTTTTTAGTCGTGCGGAGCGAGGAATTCGAAGCGTGTGGGTCGTCCATCTATGCGAAACCGCGGCACCGGGGATTTCTGGCCTTACATCCGATATTGTGAGAAAACTAGTATTGTTGGAGAGTCGCATATAAAAACGACGGACCGGTTTTGTTTAGGACAGGTTTTTCATGAGATACGACTTGCGGTTTGTTTCTCCGTTATCCTTGGCGGGAGGGTTGATACTGCCACTCGCCGCATTTTCATCCAAAAGCCTGGCCCCTTTTATCGCTCTTGTCGCAGTGACGGCGGTCACCCGTCACATGGTGACGCGACGATTCATTCCACTCGGCTCCGCTCGGCTTGGCACTGTTATTGCGGCTTTTTTCGTTTTGGCCATGGCCAGTGCGCTGTGGTCCGATACGCCGGTACGCTCGTTTCAGACGGTGTGGCCGTCGGTTGGAATCCTGTTTTGTGCTTTGGGCCTGGCCGGAGTGGTTCGGGCCTCCAGCGCCGACGAATTGGCGCGGGCACGGACCGATTTTCTGATCGGATTTTTCGTTGGAATCGCTCTTTTGTTTATTGAGGCGGGTCTGGGTCACCCCATCATGCGAGCGGGTTCAGCGCTGTTGGAGTTGAAATTAAGGCCCGAAAAGTGGATGCTCAAACCTGCGGCGACCATTGCCGCCATCTTGTTTTGGCCGGCGCTCATCCTGTTGCATCGGAAAGGAGTCGGCCGGATTTGGCTGTTGGCGTGCGCAACGATCCTGGTCGCAATGAACGCGTTGATTGGCAGCGACGCGGCGATCCTCGGACTGGTCATCGGCGGCTTTTTTTTTGGATTGGGCCTCTTGCGCGGCCGCGCCACGGCGTGGCTGTTGGGTGTGGCGGTGGCGGCCTCGATAATCGCCGCGCCGTGGTTACCCAAGCTGTTGCCCGACCCGCGAATCTCGGTCTCCGGGATCGAATATCTGCCCAATTCCGCCGTGCATCGGATTTTCATCTGGCAGACGACGGCTCGGCATATTCACGAACGCCCCTGGCTGGGGTATGGGTTTGACACCTCGCGGAATCTGTATCCGCAAAGCGCCTCCGTGTCGTTCAGCTTGCCCAAACAGACTGTAGGCGGACTTGAGATGATCAAGGGAGAGCCGATACCGCTGCACCCCCATAACATGGTTCTACAAGTTTGGCTGGAGTTGGGCGCTGCCGGCGCAATACTTTTGCTGGCAACGCTCTTGACAATTTTGGCAGCCATTTTGCGAGGGCTACCGGCAAAAATGGAGCAGGCGGCGGGATATGGCGCTTTCGTCACCGCGCTTGTTGTTGCCGGTGTTTCTTATGGCGCTTGGCAGGCATGGTGGCTTGCGGCGCTGGGGTTGTGCGGGGGTATATTTCTCATCGTATCGCCGCGCGAGGCGTCTTCCCCTAGCCACACCGGTCCGTAAGGCATCATATTGGACCGAACCACGGTTTTTGCAGGAGCGCTTGATTGATGGCCGACCAATTTGGCGCCTCTTTAGGTCTGTTGCTTCGCGCCGGTTTCCGCGCCATGCCGATCGTCGTCGCCGCAACCGGTGTGTGGGCAGTGACGTTTCTCCCCGGAATTTGGACCCCCATGACGGCTTGGCTCGTCCGTGGAATCTGCATCATTCTATGGGTATGGGGCGCTACCCTTTTATTTCGCGCAACTGGTAAAAGGACGGCGTTAGCGGCGCCATTGTTTTTGATCGTGAGTACTGCGCTTTGGTTCTATGCGATAGTTCCGGCTCTTTGCACCGTAATCGCTATTGAAGCGCGCGGCTCGGGGTTGGAGTGGTTTATAGTTTCATCAACGGTTCCTGAATTATTTTGGAGGTTTATCGGATCGGAGGGTGAGCTTGCGGTCCTGAGATTTTCCCTGATCGGAATTGCGGCATCGGCTTGGGTGTTGCCGGCCGATTCCCAGGAACTAAGGGGAGAAGAGTCAAACGGAAATGAATCCGCGTTGCCGCCGTCATGGGTCGTCGTGGGCTTCGGCATTATTGCGGCGGTGATTTATGTTTTGCGGCAATATGTGCCAGTTGATGATCTCAGATCGATTGGGGTGGAATGGCAACGACAAGTCGGTTTTGCCGCTTTGGCGCTGTTTTTGGCTTGTTATGCATTGGTTGCGATACGGTGCGCGGTCCACGCGAGAAGACCTGTCAAGGATTTGATCTTTCTGTCGATCGCGGCCATCGGTCCCGTTCTACTTGGAGGCCTGAAAGCAATTGTTTTCGTTTTCGGGGTTGCCGGTTGGGCTATCGCTTTGGCACGGCGATCTGCTCGGTTTTTTGTCGGAGCAGCCGTCGTAACCGTGATGGTGTTGGCGTCGGTGGCGCTGGTTCGACACTATACTTTTACTTCATTGTATGGTCTTGGGGCATCCGTGGTGCATGCCTTGTCATCCAAGCTAGTCGCTCGGCAAGTCGAATCCGTCGACTGTCTTACTGGGGTTATTCGCGCGCACTCGGTCGACCGTGGAGGATTATCCAATCCGTTTTATTTCGCGGCCGGTCTTGTGCCGAGCGTCCTATGGCGGGATAAACCTAATTTGTCCCAAAGCGGCATAACCGTTATTCGGTACTGTGATCCGTATTTTATGCCGAACATTCATACCGGACACTCGGCCTCCGGAACCCTTCTGTGGGAGCCGCTTGCATTTGCGGGCGTAAAAGGGCAAGTCGCGGCCCAGGCCCTGATATTCCTGACCCTCGTCGTATTATCTCGAATATGGGTCAATGGCGGCTCATATGCCGCCGCCGGGGTTCTGGCCGTGACTCCTTGGACGATCGATTTTGACCAGCATTTCGCGTTGTATGTGGCCAATCTGGTCAAGGCCGGATTGGTGACCGGTGTATTTCTTTTTGTTCTGGCGCGGGTCGGGCGTATCCTGCGATGGCGATGACGGTTGCGCCTGCGCCGAAAACCCCTGTTTGCGTCCTGATCAACGCCCTTCATGCGCGCAGCGGCGGCGGGGTGACCTACCTGCTCAATGTCCTGCCGCTTTTGGCGAAGGACGAGCGTCTTGAGCTTCACCTTTTCATCGAAGACGATCAAATCGAGATCTTTCATCCCATCGACGAGCGGGTGCGGGTGCATGCCTTTGTATCGCCCGGCGGGCCGGCGGCCTTGGCGATTTGGGAGCAATCAGTTCTCCCGATTCTGGCGCGGGTCATGGGTGCGGGTATTATCTTTTCGCCCGCCAATTTCGGATGCCTCCTGTCGGGCCGGAACGTCGTTCTTCTGCGCAATGCCTTGACCGTTCTTCGGGTCGAGCCCAGGCCCAGCCGCTGGCTGTACTGGGGCACGATCAGCCTGATGACGCTCCTGTCCGTTTTGCGATCGATCAAGATTATGGCTGTTTCCGATTATGCGGCCCGAACTCTTACGTTTGGGCTTCAGCATCTGTTGAAGGAAAAAATATCGGTTATCCATCACGGTGTTTCCCGTTTTTTCACGCCCGCCGCCGAGGTGCGGCGCGAGCGATTTATCCTCGTGGTCGCCGATATCTACGTGCAAAAGAATCTCTTGAATTTTTTTCGCGCGGCCGAGGTCATTTGCCGTCGTGCGCCGGACATCCGGATCAAGGTCGTCGGCGCGGCCATCGATCCCTGGTATTACGATCAGGTTCGGTCGCTGATCGCTTCTCTCGGGATCGGCGAGCGAGTCGAATTCATGGGCCGCCAGCCGACGGAAGTGGTGTTGACGCTCTACCGAACATGCCTGCTTCTGGCCTTCCCCTCGACCGCGGAAACATTCGGCAACCCGCTGGTCGAGGCCATGGCCTGCGGCACGCCGATCGCCTGTTCGAACACGAGCGCGATGCCCGAGATTGTCGGCGAAGCGGCCTTGTACTTCGATCCCCTGAATCCCGCCGCGATCGCCGAAGCGTGCTTACGCATGATCGGATCGGAGGATCTGCGCGCATCCCTGGCGGCCAAGGGGCTTGAACAATCGCGGAGATTCTCCTGGGAGGAATGCGGTCGGCGGGTGGCCGATGTCTTGGCCGAAGCCGGCGCGGTATAGGTTTGGGGCATAGGCGACCGTGCGTACGCTGATCATGACCTTGCCGCCCTACGACGGCGGGGTTCCGGCTAAAACCCGCTGGCTGTGCGAGGCGTTGCGGGCGCGCGGTCACGATCTCACGGTCGCCTACTATGCGACTTTCGGGCGTGAGCCCGATCTGAACGCGCCGTCCTGGACCTTGGCGACGGGCCGGAGGCCAAGCTGTCGAACCGGAACGTGCTTCGACGGCATTCGGGCCGTGGCCGTCGGCAGTTGGTTGCCCGAGCTGGAATTCACTTATTATCTGCCGTCGCCGCGCTGGTCGAAACTTATCGCGGACCATGACCGCCATGTCGCCGTCGGCGGGCAGGTGTCGATTTCCTATCCTCTCGCGACGGCGCACATGCCTCACCTGGTTTGGTGCGCGAGCAGCGTGGACGGCGATCGGGCCGATCGCGTGCGCGCCATGCCGTGGCCGAGACAAGTCATCGATGGGGCACTCATCGCGCCGCGCCTGCGCGCGATGGAACGTCGCGTCCTTTCGGGCGCCGGAACCATCTTTGGCGTCAGCCGTTACACGGCGCAGGCTTTGGGCCATGAACGTGACGGCCGGATCGGTCATTTGCCGATCCCCGTCGACATCGCCGCCCTGACGCCGCCGGAACGACCGCCGAAGCCCGGCGTGATCGGCTTCGCCGGCCGGTTCAATGACCCGCGCAAGAATATGGCGGCGCTGATTGCCGCCGTGGCTCGCGCAAGGGGGCAGGGGCACGATATCCGCCTCAAGGCTGTCGGTGCGGCGCCGGATGAACCATTGCGCCAGGCCGTTCGGGATAGCAACCTCGACGGCTTTGTCGACTTTCCGGGGGAAGTCGGTCGCGAACGATTGATCGACTTCTATCGGGAGATCGATGTTTTCGTCATCCCCTCCCATCAGGAAGGATTGTGCATCGCCGGCATCGAAGCCCTGGCCTGCGGCGTTCCCGTCGTTTCGACCCGCTGCGGCGGCCCCGAGGACTATGTGCGGCCGGACGCGACGGGGGTTCTGGTTGGCTCGGACCCGGGCGAGATCGCCGAAGGGGTCGTTTCCATCGTGCGCGACAGGGACTTGCGCGCCAGGCTGTCGCGAGGGGCGCGCACGGTCGCCGGGAACGAATATTCTCCGGCCGTGTTCCGGCAAAAGCTCGCCGGCGCCTGGCGATCGGTTTGGGGCGAGGATTTGTGATCGTGCGCCTTCTGCATATCGTCAGCCATCCGATCCAGTACCACGCGCCGCTGTTTCGCCGGATCGCGGCCGAACCGGGCATCGACTTTCGCGTCCTTTTCCTGCGCGACACCGAGGGGGGATATTTCGATCCGGGCTTCGGGCACGACGTGCGCTGGGACGTGCCGCTGCGTTCGGGCTATGACAGCGTTGTTTGGGAGAAAACCGATTGGCGGCGGGAAATCGGGGAAAGCGACGCGGTCTGGTTCCACGGCTGGCAGGACCGCCGGATGCTGCGCGCCATCGGCCATGCCCACGCCCTGGCCAAGCCGGTTCTGATGCGCGGCGAGAACAACGATGGCGCCATGCCGGACGGGTGGGGTATCCGGGGATGGCTGAAGCGCAGGTTTCTCGCCCACATTTTCGCCCGCTGCGATGTTTTTCTCGCCATCGGCCGGACGAACCGGGATTACTACCGGCGCCGGGGCGTCGATCCTCGGCGCATCCACGACATGGGCTACGCGGTCGATAACGATTTCTTCGCCGCCGGGGCCGAAGCGGCCCGGCCCCACCGCGCGGCCTTGCGCCGTTCGCTCGGATTCGACGATCGGCCGGTCGTCCTCTATGCGGGAAAACTCATGGCCCGCAAGCATCCCGAATGGCTGCTGGAAGCTTGGAACCGGGCCGCATGGCCGGGGCCCAAGCCGATCCTGGTCTATGTCGGCGACGGGGAAATGCGCGCGGTCCTTGAGCGCGATGTCCCGTCCGACGTCCGCTTCCTCGGTTTCAGGAATCAGCGTGAATTGCCCGCGCTTTACGATCTTGCCGACGTCTTCGTATTGCCGGCCGAGCGCGAACCTTGGGGTTTGGCGGTGAACGAAAGCATGGCGTGCGGCACCGCGGTGGTGGTCAGCGACCAGGTGGGATGCGCGCCCGACTTGGTGGACGACTCCTGCGGCGCGGTCTTTCCTTGCGGCGACATCGCCGCCCTGAGCCGGGCGTTGGTCGGCGTTCTCGGCCGCGCGGGCGAAGCCGGCACGGCGGCCCGTCGCAAGATCGCGGGATGGAATTTCGCGGCGAACGTCGGAGAATTGCGGATCGCCTTGGACGCGGTGACCCGCGATCGCGGGCAGCCATGAAAATCATTCTGGTCGGGGAAACGCACCATGGCTCGCGCACCCCGCAGCGCGCCCGGGCGCTTCGCGACCTAGGCCACGAGGTCACGACCATCGGCACGATGCCTCAAGGGTGGAACGAACAAAGCCGGCCGCGACTGATCGATCGTATTCTCTACCGCCTCCGTCTTCCCTGGGATTGGCCGGGCGCGGGGCGCGATATGGCGCGGTCGGCACCGACGCATGATCTGATCGTTCTCGATAATGCCCGCGCGATCCGACCGGGCGCGCTGCGCGTGGCGAAGCGGGCCGCCCCGGGCATCAAGATCCTTTGGTTCAGCGAGGACGACATGCTGAACCCCATCCACCGCAGCCGATGGATCGAGCAGTCCCTGGGATTGTTCGATCTCTGGGTGACGACCAAATCGTTCAATGCCGAGCCGGAGGAACTTCCGGCGCTCGGCGTGCGTCGGGTGTTGTTCATCGACAACACCTATTGCCCGCACGCCCATCGGCCGATCGGGGTTACCGACGAAGACAAAACCCGGTGGGGAGCGCCCGTCAGTTTCGTCGGCACGTTCGAATCACCGCGTGCGGCCATGGTGCTGGAATTGGCGCGGGCCGGCATTCCCGTCCGGGTCTGGGGTAACGGCTGGGCGCGCCTGCAGGGCGCCCATTCCGCCCTGACCGTGGAGAACCGTCCGGTTTACGGCGACGATTACCGCCGCGCGGTCGCGGCCAGCGCCATCAATCTTTGCTTTCTCAGGCACGCCAACCGCGACCGGCAGACGTGCCGTTCGATCGAGATACCCGCCATAGGCGGATTCATGGCGCACGAATACAGCGCGGAAATGGCCGCATTAATTGCCCCCGACCGCGAGGCCGTCTATTTTCGCGATACTGGGGAATTGGTGGCCCAGTGCCGGACATGGCTCCGGGCGCCGGAGCGGGCGGCAATCGCCCAGGCCGGCCACCGCCGCGTGACCGAAGGGGGATTTACCCACGGCGCGCGCTGGCGGAAGATACTGGACCAAGTGATGAGAGCGCCGTGAAAATACTGATCAACGCCTTATCGGCGAAGCTGGGAGGGATCGTCACCTATACTTCGAATCTTGCCCGATCGCTTGAACGCCGAGACATCGATTTTCGCATTGCCGTGCCGGCGCGCTTGGCCGATTTGCCCAACGCGGTCACTTTTCCGGCCAGCGATTACGGCCCATTGCGCCGCTTTCTCTGGGAACAGACGGTGTGGCGTCATTACGCAAGCCGATGGAGGCCGGACGTCCTGTTTTCGTCGGCGAATTACGCCTTGTTGGCGAGCCCGATCGCGCAGGTCTTGCTGGTGCGCGAAGGCGGGCTTTTCGATCCGTTCTACATTCGCATGATCGCGCCTGAGCAGGGCGCCAAGATCGCGTTGCTGCGTCAATTGCGCCGCAGGCTGATCGTGACTTCGATGGCCATGAGCGACAGGACCGTGGTGCCGTCGCAGGCTCTTGTCGACCTGATCAGCCCGCATATGCCTAATAGCGCGATCCGGTGTAAGGCCGTGCCTTACGGTACGATTCTCGGTAATTTCACGGTTCGCGGTCGGCGTCCGTGGCGGGAAGACGGAGTTCTCAAAATCCTCTACGTCGGCGCCTACTACCCTCACAAGGTTCCCGCCGATTTGATTCTGGCGACGGAACGCTTGAACGAAACGGGCATTCCCTGCCGCGTCCGGATGACCATGGACGAAGCGCAGATCCAGGCGACTCCCGGCTCGAACTGGGATTTGTTCCATATCCGGCGCGGCGTCGCCAAAGGGTTGGTCGAACTGGGCTCCGTTCCATACGCCGACCTTCCGGCTCTATACGCGGCGCACGATGTGTTCGTCTTTCCGTCGGTATCGGAAACCTTCGGCCACCCGATGGTCGAAGCGATGGCGGCGGGGATTCCGGTCGTGGCGGCGGGAACGGCGATCAACCGGGAAATCCTGGAGGGATGCGCGCATTATTATACGCCGCTGCGTTTCAGCGAACTGGCCGAGACGATCCGTCGGCTCGACGCCGCGCCGGTGGAGCGGGAGCGCCTGGTCATCGAGGGCCGCAAGCGCGCCGAAAGTCGATTCGACTGGGAAACCCACGTCGATCAATTGTTGAAGACGTTCGAAGACGTCGTTCGGACAAGCCGGTAATTTTTTCCGTGATCGCCGAAACATAGGGGAACCAAGGTCGTGTGCGGGATCGCAGGCATATTTTCGCGCGTCGGAGGCAAGGTTGACGGCGATGAACTGCTCGCCGTACGCGACGCCATGCGTGTGCGCGGCCCCGACGGCGAAGGCCTGTGGCTGAGCGACGACGGCGCCGTCGGTCTGGCGCACCGGCGGCTGGCCATCATCGATCTTTCCGACGCCGGGGCTCAGCCCATGGCACGCGGGCGTCACATGATCGTGTTCAACGGCGAAATCTACAACTATCGCGCCCTGCGCGCGGAGTTGGAGACGCGCGGCCACGTCTTCCGTTCCCATTCCGATACTGAGGTGGTGCTGGCCCTCTATGTCGAACAGGGCCCCGCGATGCTTTCGCGCTTGCGCGGCATGTACGCGTTCGCGTTGTGGGACGACGAGGCCCGGCGGCTTTTTCTGGCGCGCGACCCTCTCGGCATCAAGCCGCTCTACTGGGCCGACGACGGCCGTACGTTCCGGTTCGCGTCCCAGGTCAAGGCGCTGCGGCGCGCGGACGTCGATACCCGTCCCGAGCCGGCCGGTCACGCGGGGTTTTTCCTGTGGGGATCGATCCCCGAACCCTGGACCCTTTATCGCGGCATTCGCGCCTTGCCCTCCGGCCATTGGATGCACGTGGACGCAAACGGCCCGCGCGAGCCGGTTTCCTTCGCCGATGTCACCGGCCTGTTGTCGGGCGCGACCGCTACGCCGGCCCGGCTGGATCGTCGCGAAGCCCTCGAAACGCTTTCCGGGGTCATTCGCGGTTCCGTCGCCGCGCACCTGGAAGCGGACGTGCCGGTGGGCGTTTTTCTCTCCGCCGGCCTTGATTCCACGCTGTTGGCCGCCGAGGTTGCGGCGACGGGCGGCCGTCCCCGGACCGTGACCTTGGGCTTCGACGAATACGCCGGCACGGAAAACGACGAAGTCCCGCTTGCCGAAACCGTGGCCGGCGCCATCCACGCCGACCACGTCACCCGCCGCGTTCGCCGAGACGATTTCGAATCCGCGCGCGATCGGCTGTTGGCGGACATGGACCAGCCCTCGGTCGACGGCGTGAATACCTGGTTCGTGGCGAGGGCGGCGGCGTCGCGCGGGCTCAAGGTCGCGCTTTCCGGCTTGGGGGGCGACGAGCTGTTCGGTTCCTATTCGACTTTCCGCGATCTGCCGAGGGTCGCGGGCCTCTTTCGCTATCCCGCGTGGATTCCGGGATTGGGAAAGGTCATCCGGTTCGCGACCGCACGGCTCGCCGCCCGTTTTACCTCACCCAAGTACGCGGGGTTGATCGAGTACGGCGGCAGCCTGGGCGGCGTTTATCTGCTGCGCCGGGGGCTCTACGCGCCCTGGGAATTGCCGCACGTGATCGACCCCGACGTGGCCCGCGAAGGTTGGGCCAAGTTGGAAACGCGCGCGCGGCTGGAAGCCACGTCGGAAGGGGTTTCCGGCGCGCGGCTTTCCATTTCGGCGCTTGAGATGTGTTGGTACATGCGGAACCAACTATTGCGCGATTCCGATTGGGCGGGCATGGCGCACTCCCTGGAAATCCGCGTGCCGTTGGTCGATTGGCCGCTGTTGATGGCGGCCGCCCCCGTGATTGCCGCGCATCCGGCGCTCGCCAAGCGTGACGTCGTCGCGGCCGCCGCGCCGACGTTGCCAGCGGCGGTGTTCGCCAAGCCCAAAAGCGGGTTCTCCGTTCCGGTGCAGGAGTGGATCCGTAATCCGGCCCTATCGACGGAACGGGGCATGCGCGGCTGGGCGCGGCAGGTTTACGCCCGTTTCGTCGACGGGCAATGATAAATTTCCGTATCGGATTTCCGTTTCGCGCGCGGGCGAGGCCCCCATGAGCCGACCGTGCGCACCGTCCATTCTCGTCGGTATCATCGGCGCGGGCACCATGGGCACGGGCATCGCCGAGGTCGCGGCGCGGGCCGGGCATCCGGTGCGCCTGTTCGACGCCGCGCCCGGCGCGGCGGATGCGGCGCGGGAACGCATCGTCCGTTCGTTCGCCGCGCGCGCGGCCAAGGGCCAAATGGCGGCCGCCGAGGCGGAGGCCGCCATCCGGCGCGTGACCGTCGCCGGCGCGCTCGGCGATTTTGCGCCCGCCGCAATCGTCGTTGAAGCGGTCGCCGAAGACATGGCGGCTAAGCGCGAACTATTGGTCGCGCTGGAATCGGTCGTCGGCGAGGACGCGACGATCGCCACCAACACGTCATCGCTTTCGGTTTCCACGCTGGCGCGGGACCTCAGGCGCCCGGCACGGTTCGCGGGCCTGCATTTCTTCAATCCGGCCCAGGCCATGGCGTTGGTCGAGGTGGTGCGCGGCCGCGATACCGCCGCGCCGGTGGTCGATCGTTTGTGCGCCTTGGCGCGCGCCTGGGGCAAGACGCCGGTGGTGGCGCGCGACGCGCCCGGATTCATCGTCAATCGCGTGGCCCGGCCGTTTTACCTCGAAGCTCTGAGCCTGCTCGAAAACCACGACGCCGATCCCGCCACCGTCGATGCGGTCGCGCGCGATGCGGGCGGCTTCCGCATGGGCCCGTTCGAGCTGATGGACCTGATCGGGCACGACGTGAACGCCGCCGTCACCCGCGCGGTGTTCGAGGGGTTCGGCCGCGATCCGCGCTTCGCGCCGTCGCGCGCGCAAGAAGCTCTCGTTGCCGCCGGGCGGCTCGGCAAAAAAATCGGACAAGGCATTTACGACTATCGTCCCGACGCGGCGCGACCGTCGCCCCGGGAATTGCCGCCGGGACCGAAGCCCGCGTGGGTGAACATCGAAGGCGATCTCGGGCCGGCGGAAAGCCTGGGCGAGGCCGTCGCGGCAAGCGGTATTACGTGCAAGCGCGGGCCGGGCGCGGGGCACCTTGTGATCGACGGCGCGACCCTGATGTTGACCGACGGCCGCACGGCCGAACGATGCGTGGCCGATGGGGAGCCGTCCGATCTCGTGTTGTTCGACCTCGCCTTCGATTACGGCCGCGCGGGCCGGATCGGCATCGCGGCCGGGGCATCCACCCCGTCCTCGGCTCTTGCCGCCGCCGCGGGGTTGTTTCAGGCGTTGAGCAAAGCGGTCTCGCCGTTGCCGGATGCATCGGCGCTGGTGGTGATGCGCATGGTCGCAAGGCTCGCCAACGAAGCGGCCTGGGCGGTCGCGGACGGCGTCGCCGACGCGGAAATCGTCGATACGGCCATGCGTCTCGGCGCGAACTACCCTTTGGGGCCGCTGGCCTGGGCGAACACCATCGGCCCAGCGCGCGTGCGGAGGGCGCTGGCGGCTCTGTCGGAAGCCGAAGGCGAAGCCCGTTATCGTTCCGTGACCGGATTCTAATATGCCCGGCGCTCACGCGGCCGTGATGATCGGGGGACCCTGGCGCCCGTTCATGCGCCATGCTTCACTGGCCGCCGTCCACAGGGAGGCGACAACCATGCTTCAATTCGTTTCGCTCGGCGCCGCATTGGTCGCGGCGTTGGTGTTGACGGCCGGTCCCGCGCAGGCCCAGGCCGGCAAGGTCGAGGTCCATTGGCTCGGCCAGGCGGCGACCAAGGTCACCACCCCCGGCGGCAAGGTGATCGTGATCGATCCGTTCTTGACCAAGAATCCGAAAACCCCGGACGCCTACAAGGATATCAAGGCGCTCGGCAAGGTCGATCTCATTCTGGTCACCCACGGCCACGGCGATCACCTCGGCGACGCCCCGGAACTGGCCAAGATGCACAACGCGCCGATTTACGCCCCGGCGGGATTGAATCAATCGCTTCTCAACCTGGGTATCCTGCCCGCCGACCTGGTGCCGCGCATGAACAAGGGCGGCGTGATCATGCCGCTCGGCCCCGAGATCAAAATCACCATGACCCGCGCCGAGCATTCGTCCGAACTGGTCTGGAAAAACCCCATGACCGGCAAGGACGAAACCCACGTCGGCGGCGAGCCGGTCGGCTTCATCGTCGAGCTGGAAAACGGATTCAAGATCTATCACATGGGCGACACCGGCGTGTTCGCCGACATGAAATGGATCGGCGAATACTACAAGCCGAACCTGATCCTGATCCCGATCGGCGGCCATTTCACCATGAACCCCAAGGACGCGGCCTACGCGACGCGCGAATACCTGAAGCCCGATACGGCGATTCCGATTCACTACGGCACGTTCCCGCCGCTGAAAGGAACGCCGGCCGAATATCAAGCCGCGCTCGGACAAACCCGTACCAGGGTGATGCCGATCAACCCCGGCGACAAAGTGAACTTCTAACCCTTACAAGGAGGAACGTTCGTATCATGCGTCAAGATATCCTGAGTTTGATGCCGAAGGCCGATCTCAGCCGCCGTTCGTTCGTGACCGGCGCGACGGCGATCGCCGGTTTTGCCGTGGCCGCGGGCCCGGTCAACGCCCAGACCATGATCGCCACCGACACCGGCGGCCTCGTCGCCGGCATGGGGCAGGTGCCGGTCGGCGGCGGCATGATGCCGGCCTATTACGCCATGCCGGCTTCGGGCGGGCCGTTTCCGACCGTGCTGGTGGTGCAGGAAATCTTCGGCGTGCACGAGCACATCAAAGACGTCTGCCGCCGCCTCGGGAAGCTCGGATACATGGCGGTCGCGCCGGAGCTTTACTTCCGCCAGGGCGATGCGTCGAAGCTGAAGGACGTGCCGACCATCTTCAAGGAAATCGTTTCCAAGGTGGCGGACGCGCAGGTGATGGCGGATCTCGACTCCACCGCCGCCTGGGCCATCGCCCAGGGCACCGCGAACCCGGACAAGTTCGCCGTTACCGGCTTCTGCTGGGGCGGGCGGATCACGTGGCTTTATTCGGCGCACAGCCCGCGCGTCAAGGCGGGCGTCGCCTGGTACGGCCGATTGGTCGGCGACAAAAACGCCATGACGCCCCGCCAGCCGGTCGATATCGCCGCCGAGCTCAAGGCGCCGGTATTGGGACTGTACGGCGCCGCCGACCAGGGCATCCCGGTCGCCACGGTCGAACAGATGAAAGCCGCCCTCAAATCGGCCAAGGTCGCGACCGATTGGGTGGTTTATCCGGACACGCCGCACGCCTTCCATGCCGATTACCGGCCGAGTTACCGCGAGGGCCCGGCCAAGGACGGCTGGAAGAGGTTTCAGGAGTGGCTCAAGAAACACGGGGTCTGACAATCCCGGAGCTTTGGATCGCGGGGGGGAAAACACCGTTTCGTCCCCCGCGATTTTTTTTGCTAGGATGGCCGCCATGCGCGACCATCGATACGGCTTGGTTCTGCTGATGTCGCTTGCGGCGTGTCTCGCCGCCGGGCCGGCCTGGTCCCAGTTCAATCCCTTTTCCGGCGTGGTGTCCGCGATCGAGGCGGCGGCGGAAGACCGCTCGGCCGCCGACATCGCCGCCGACGCCAAGATCAAGACCGTGATCGTCGCGCAACTGACCGACAAGCTCGGCCGGGAGGGTGCGCTGTTGGGCGTCGACGTGTACGAGCAGGAAGTGATGTTGACCGGCACGGTGCCGATGCCGGAACTCAAGGTGACCGCCGGAAAGGTCGCCTCCGGCGTCGAGGGCGTGAAAAAGGTTCTTAACGAAGTGCTGCTGGAAAACGAGATCGCGACCGCCGACAAGGGCAGGTCCACCGCCAACATCGTCGACGACACGGTGATCGAAGCCAAGATCAAGGCCCTCTATATCGAACGCAAGGGCATCAACGTCACCAACTGGCGCTGGCGTTCGGTCAAGGGGCGCGTCTTCCTGTTCGGCCGCGCCCTGACCAAGGACGAGCACGCGAAGGCGGCCCAGATCGCCAAGGGCGTTTCCGGCGTCGTTTCGGTGGTCAATCGGGCCAAAATTCGCCCCAAGTCATGATGCCGCCGCGCCGTCTGTTCGTGGACGACGGAAAATCCTCGACCGCTCCGATTTGGACCGCGGGGGCTCTGGTTATTCTGGTCGCGGCGGTGACCGTGCGCGTCTGGCTGTTCCGTGACCTGGAGCCGACCCTGGATCACGCCTTTTCCATGCAGTGGGTGCAGTCGCTGCGCAGCGCCGAGCATTTTTGGCCGGCGGATCGGGCCGGGGACTCCCTGATCGCCGCCTTGGCCAAGGACGATAAAAGCTGGCTTCATGCCCTTCTGCGTCCGATTCATGCCGCCGGAAAGCTTATCTTAACGATTATCGCGCAGTTCTGGTTTTATCTCGGCTCCTTCGTCGCCGGAGCGGATTCGACGGGCCAAATCGCTCTCAGTATCGTCGCTCAGGCCGCCGCCCTCGGCATGCTTGGGCTGATCGGGTTTTCGGCCCGCGACGGCGGACCGGCGGTCGCGACGCTCGCGATCGTTTTCGCGCTTGGCGCCTCTTTCCTGCAAGGCTTTGCGCCGCTGGGCGCCCATAACGTCGCCTTGCTTGCCCTGATGGCGGCGCTGATGGCTTTTGATCGCGTTTTGCGGAAGGCGGCGACGCCGGAAGGGCCTTCACGGCGCGAAATCGCCGTCGCATTCATTCTTCAGACCATCGCGCTTTACACCTATTTCAGCGCCCTGTTCCTTTTGCCGGCTGCGGTCTTCCTTTCGCTTCTGCTCTTGCCGGATATACCGCGGTCACGGCGGATCCGGTTGATTCTGTGGCATGGGATGGCGACCGTGGCGGTGTTGCTGCCGGTCGCCGCCGTTGCCGCCCTGGAAATCGCATCCGATCGAAGCGGAGTGGATCAATCATGGCTCTATTTCATAAAGCTGGCGGCAGTTCCCACGGCATCGGGCGGGTCGCTGTCTCTCCGGAGCGCGCCGGAGTGGTTCGCAGTGCATGCCAGCCTGTTTTCCGTATTCGGCCTTGGGTTAGGCCTTGTCGGACTGGCGTGGTTGGCCTGGCGCGGTCGCTGCCCGTTGCCGTTGGCGATCGTGCTCATACATCTGATCTTAGCGTTCGTCATGCCCCAATTCCGGCAGTACGATCGCACGTCGATCTACGCGGTCCCCTTTCTCGCGCTGGGCATGGCCGCGGCGACGGTGGCGGCCTGGCGGTCGCGAAGCCTGTGGATTCGGGGCACGGTACTGGCGATCGTCGCCGGACACATTGCCGCCGACTCGCCGCGCTTATCCGCGCCGGAAAAAGTCCCCGCCTGGGGCTATTATTATCAACGGCAGGGAACGTTTCGCGCCTTGATGCGCGACGTTTCACGTCACCTGACGCCCGGCGCGGCTTTGATGTTGTCCGATTACGGACACACCCACCGTTGGCGCGCGTTGTCCTTCGGAAAGGGCGGTCACCATATCGTAACTCCTCTTGAAACTCTTGCCGGAAGAGATGCGCGGCAGTTGGATCGTTATCCTCCGACCGGCGTGCGAAACGATCGGCCGGTCTTCGTTCTGTTGCCCGCCGAGACCTCGCTCGATCCATCGGTATTTGCGCGCATCGTTTGCGACAACGTCGCACGGGCGTGCGGCCATCCGGCCGCGATCGATATCACCGCGCGCTTTGCCGATCCCGACCTGCCTGGAAAGCTCCTCGCTCTTTATCGCGTCGACTGGGTACCGGCTCGGCCGGGTTAAAGGGCGCAGGTGCGGAATCCCGCGAATACGTCGCGGCGCTCGGGAACGAAGAAATTGCGGTAGGCGCAATTCGCAAGCCGTCCGCGCGTCGCCCAGGCGCCCCCGCGCAGCACCTTGTGGGTGGCGCCGAACCAGGGCTGCGAATAGTCCGCGTAGTCGTCGGGTGAAAATCCGGGATAGGGCTCGAAATCGCTCGCGGTCCATTCCCAGACGTTGCCGATCATCTGGCGGCAGCCGAAAGCGCTGTCGCCCGCCGGGCACGCCGCGACGTCGACCGGACCGAGCGCATGGCCGTCCAGGTTGGCGCGCGCCGGGTCGGGCGGCGCGTCGCCCCACGGATAAACGCGCTTGCGGCGGGCAAGGGCTCCGTCCGCCGCTTCTCCGGCCGCGGCGGCCTCCCATTCGGCTTCGGTCGGCAGGCGCCGGTTGGCCCAGCGGCAGTAAGCTTCCGCTTCGTGCCAGTTGACGTGGCAGACCGGCCGGTGGGGGCGAAGTTCGGTTTCTCGGTCGAAGGCACGGATGCGCCAGGCACGGCCGTCGCCGAGCCAATAAATCGGATGTTCGGCGATGGCCAGCGTCCGCCACGCCCAGCCGTCCTCGCTCCACAATTCGCGGCGGCGATAGCCGCCATCGGCGACGAACGCGGCGAATTCGGCGTTGGTTACCGGCGCGCGGGCGATGTGAAAGGGCTCGATCCGTACCTCGTGCGCCCATTTTTCGTTATCGAAGACGAACGGGGTTTCTCGTTCGCTGCCGAGCCGGAAAACGCCGCCCGGGACGGCGACGTCGCCGGGATGCGGGCCGGCATCCGCGTCCCCGGGCGCCGGACCGGGAATGACCGGGGCGGGATAGGCGAGGGTCTGACGCATGTATGTGAATGCCTCGCCGTGCATGTCCTCGTGCATCAGAGTCAGGCGAAACAGATAACGGGCGCGATCGTCCGGCGGGCCCTTCACCAAGCGCGCGCGCATGGCGTCGAGCACGCGGGCCATGTAAGCGAGAGTCCCGTCGCGATCAGGCAGCGGCAGAAGCCAACGAGTGTCGTGGGGAACCGTCGAGGAGTTGTACAACTCGTCGGCGCCGGGGATGGCGGGACGGTGGGCGGGATCGAGGCCGCGCAGCGCGAAATATTCGTGAAACCAAGCGACGTGGCCCGCTTCCCAGCGGAAAGGATTGACGATATCAAGGCGCGGGCCCATAAGCTGAACGTCGGAAAGCCCGTCGATCAACGCGCGCGTGCGGGCGTGGGCCTCGGCCAGGAGATCGGCCAGCTTTGCGGTTTCCGCGCCCGCCATCGTTCGTCTCCGCGAGGGATAGGTCCGTTGCGCATCCACCTTATTACGCCCGCTAAACCCGGCTCAAGGGCCGGGAATCGCGCCACGGCGGTGCGCTGGGCACGGCATCTCCGCGCGCTCGGGCACCGGGTGACGATCGCGACGGACTACGGAGGCGAAGCGGCGGACGCGATGATCGCGCTGCACGCCTGGCGCAGCGCCGATGCGATCGCGCGATTCGCAAAGGATTACCCCGACCGGCCGTTGATCGTCGCGCTGACCGGCACCGACATCCACCGCTTTCAATTCAGCCACCCGGTCCCGACGCGCCGTTCGATGGCACTGGCCGACGGGCTGATCACGCTTCACGACCAGGTCGCGGCCCATATTCCCGCGCGCTTTCGCAATAAGATTTCCGTCGTGCATCAGTCGGCGCGCCCGCCCGCGCGCCGGCGCGCTTCTTCCGCCTCGCGCTTCGACGTCTGCGTGATCGGGCACCTGCGCGCGGAAAAGGACCCGTTGCGCGCGGCCCATGCCGCGCGCCGGTTGCCCGCGTCCTCGCGCGCGCGCGTCACCCAACTCGGCCAGGCGATCGGGCCGGAATGGGCGCGCGCGGCAAAAGCCGAAGCGGCGCGCAATCCCCGCTACCGCTGGCTGGGGGAAGTCAGTCCCGCGCGCGTGCGCGAAACCATGCGCACGAGCCATGTCATGGTCATCAGCTCGGTGATGGAGGGCGGCGCCAACGTCGTCTCCGAGGCCGCCGTCGCCGGGTTGCCGGTGATCGCGTCGCGCATTCCCGGCAACGTCGGGCTTCTCGGGCGCGACTACCCCGGATACTTTCCGGTCGGAAACACCCGGGCATTGGCACGACTGCTGCGGCGCGCGGAGGAAAAGCCGGACTTTCTCGCCCGCCTCGGGCGCGCGGTCGCGACGCGGGCGAAACTGTTCCGCGCCCCGCGCGAACGGCGGATGTTGAAGACCGCTCTTGGGCGCGCGGTCGCTGCGGCTAAAGCGCGATCCGGATCGGCCCAGGCGCGGAAGCGCCCAAACTGATGGACCCGGCGGTGTTTTCCGCGCCTGGATAATCGTGTTGGCGGCTTGCGCCGCCGGGCGCGTCGCTCCGCGCGTTGACGCGCCCGATCCGCGTCGCGCGGGCGTAACCGGCGGCCTTGAGGGCGGCGAGGCATCCCGCGACATTTTCTTCCGGCACGGCCGCGAGCAAGCCGCCCGCCGTCTGCGGATCGAACAGCAGCGGGTAGAGCGGATGCGCGGCCGCCCTTGCCGGGTCGCGGATCGCGCGGCGCAGGCGCAGGTTGGCGGGCTGGAGCGAGGAGAAAATGCCGGCCGCGAGGCACTCCGCCGCGCCGTCGAGCACGGGGAGATTTCCGATCTCGATTTCCGCGTCCACGTTCGAGGCCCTGGTCATTTCCACCAGATGGCCGAGCAGGCCGAACCCGGTCACGTCGGTGCACGCGCGCGCGCTGTGGGCGATCAGGATTTTCGCCGCCGCGCCGCTCGACTGGAGCATGCACTTGAGCGCATCCTCGACCCAGCGGCCCTTGGCGCGGGCGCGCATGTCGGCGGCGAAGAGCGTCCCGGTGCCGAGCGGCTTGGTGAGAACCAGCGCGTCGCCCGGCCTGAGTCCTTCCTTGCGCAGCACGCGCGCGGGATCGACCAGGCCGTTGACCGCGAAGCCGATCGCCAGTTCCGATCCTTCCGCGGTGTGGCCGCCGACCAGCGCCGCACCCGCTTCGCGCACCACCTTGGCCGCGCCGGCCATGAGCTGGCCGAGCTGGGATTCGACCTTGGCTTCGAGGCCGTAGGGCACCACCGCGATGGTCAATGCCGTTTGCGGCTCGGCGCCCATGGCGTGGATATCGCCGAGCGCGTGGTTGGCGGCGATTTGCGCGAACACGTACGGGTCGGCGACGAAAGAGCGAAAGAAATCCACCGTCTGGACCAGCGCCTTGCCGGCGGGAACCCGGACCACGGCCGCGTCGTCGGGGGAATCGAGCCCGACCAGGACCTCTTCGCGCCGCCCCGGATCGAGCCCTTGAAGGGCACGGGTTAGAAGATCGCTGCCGACCTTGGCGCCGCAGCCGCCGCAGCGCATGGCGAACGCCGAGATTTCCTTGAGCGCGGCCTCGTCCGCGATTCCGGACGCGACTTCGGGGCCGGCCGTGGGCATCTCGGGCAGTTCGTTGTAGCGGCGCATCCAGCGCCGGTCGATCCAGTCTTTCCAGCGCCAGACCCAGGCGCCTTCCAGCGTGAAATTGCCGCGCGCGGCGAGGGCGTATTTGTCCCCCGCGCTCAGGATCGCGAGGTATCGGCGCTGCGGCCGGAAGGGGCGCAACGGGCGCTGAGCGAGCGCCCGGCGCAAGTTTTCCGCCAGCGCCGGGCCTTGACGGACGGCGAACACTCCGGCCTTGGGCCGCGGGCTTCGGGTCATGTCGGCGATGTCGCCGGTGGCGAACACCTCGGGGTGCGAAAGTGAACGCAGGGTTTCGTCAACCTGGACAAAGCCGTCGTCGTCGACCGAGAGGCCGGCCGCTTTCAGCCACGGCGCGGCCTTGGCGGGCGTGGCCAGGAGAATTTCGTCCAAGTCCACCGCTTGTCCGTCGGCCAAGCGCACGCGCCCCGGCTCGATCGCGGTCGCGGCCGAGCCTAAGTGCAGGCCTACGCCGCGATCCTCGAGCAGGCGCCTGGCGCGCGTGCGCGCGGCGGTGGGGAAGGCGGGAAGGGGTTCCGGAAACGTGCCGATCAGATGGAAATCGAGATTACCGGGATCGAGCCCGAGCCCCGTGAACTCGGCGCGGAGGCGATGGCGGAGCGCCAGCACGATCTCGACCCCCGCCGCGCCGGCGCCGACGACGCCGATGCGGGCCGGTCGTTGACGATCGCGCACGCGCCGGCGCAGTTCCTCGAAGCGGGCGAGGAAGCTCCCGATCGGCTTGATCGGCACGGCGTGCGCTTCCGCGCCCGGAAGCAGGGACAGGTCCGGCGTCGCGCCGATATCGAGCGACAACACGTCGTAGGCGAGCGGTGGCCGGTCGCGGCAGATCACCCGGCGATCGGCCAGGTCGAGGCCGACCGCCTCGTCGTGAATCAGGGCCGCGCCGGCGAACCGGGCGAGCGGGCCGAGATCGACATGCATGTCGTCGAAACCGTAATGGCCGGCGATGAATCCCGGCAACATGCCGGAATAGGGCGTATGCACGTCGCGGGCGACCAGGGTGACGCGCACGCCCGGCATCGGCGCCATGCCGAAGCGCTTGAGCACGGCGACGTGGGCGTGGCCGCCGCCGACCAACACCAGATCCTTGACAATAGGTGACGCGGAGGGCGAACGCACGAGACCCGATCCCGATCCCTCGATCGGTTAAGTCAGGCCGATCATGACGTTCTTGCGGAACGCCGCGCGCTCGCAAATCCGATCGTACCAAGCCTTGAGCGCGGGATAGTTCTCGCGTTCGAGCGGCAGGGTGTACCAGCGGTAAACGGCGATGGCGAGCGGTATATCGCCCATGGTGAAACGCGCGCCGGTGACGAAGGTATTCTTGGCGACGTGTTTATCGAGGGTTGCGAACGCCGCCGCGGCCTTGTCGCGCGACGCCTTGATCAGGTTGGCGTCGCGTTCCTCCGGCTTGACGCGGATGAGCTGAAGGAACAGGGGCAGCATCCCGGGGTTGACCACGGTCTGCTGCCAATCCATCCACTGGTCCGCGTGGGCGCGCTCGTTCGCGTCCTTGGGCCACAAGGTTCCGACCCCATGCCGGGAGGCGAGGTGGCGGATGATGGCGTTCGATTCCCACATGGAGAATCCGTCTTCGACGATGGTCGGGACGGTGCCGTTGGGATTGAGGGCGAGATATTCGGGGTCCTTGTTCCGGCCGAATGGTCCGCCGATGTCCTCCTGCGCGTAGGGCAGGTTCATCTCATCGCATGCCCAAATCACCTTCTGTACGTTGGAGGAATTCCTGCGTCCGAGAATCTTGAGCATGGGCGGCACGTCCTTTTCGATGGATATGGGTGAAACGGGACGGAAAGTCCCCCGGGTCGGGGGATGTTAGAAGCGAAGGCGCGCCGTGTCACGGTTTCGCCGCTCGGCGCAAGACCCTGAATCCCGCCTGGATTCTTGTGCTTCCCCGCCGGGTCTGATGATATTGTCACGATCTTCGGGGGATTCATGGATCAATCCATCCGCCAGACCATCCGCAAGACCCTGGTCGCGCGCCGGGCGGATCAATTTCACCTGCTCGGGCAACTGGTCCGATTGAAGTCGGAAATCCCGCCGGGCGATCTCGGCCGGCACGCGATCGAGACCGCGGAGCGGCTCAAGAAGTTCGCCGGCCTGACCGCCGTCCGCCACCCGGTGCCGGACGAGGAAGTTCGCGCCCAGGGCCTGAAAAGCCTCGCCAATCTCGTCGTCCGTCACGAATTCGGTCCCGGACCGACCATCGCGTTGCAGGCGCACGGCGACACCGCGCCCGCCGGCGCGGGTTGGGGCGGTGATCCGTTCGCGGCCGACATCCGCGAGGGTGTGATGTACGGTCGCGGGGTGGTCGAGGCCAAGGGGTCGCTCGTCGCGCACGCCTTCGCGCTGGCCGGTCTCAAGTCGGTCGCGGCCGAACTCGGCGGCGCGGTGGAACTTCATATCACTTACGACCACGAAGCCGGCGGGATGCTCGGCGTGCCCTGGCTGCTTGAGCATGGCGTCGTCAATCCCGATTATGCCGTCTGCGCCGGCGGTACCTGGAGTATCGTCACGCGCCACCATGGCGCGCTCCGCCTCGCGGTCGAGGTGCGGAGCCAGAGCGCCGCCGCCGCGGAAGCCGGCCAAGCGACCGCCCGCGTGTTGGACATGCTTTACGGGTTGCGCAAGGCGGCGGTTCCTTCCGCCGCCGGCATCGATCCGCCGCCGGCGCTCGCCGTCGGCGGCATCCACGGCGAAGGCGGCAAGGACGCGGCGCCGGGCGTGGTCACCATCAACGTCACGCGCGGCCTCGCGTCCGATGAGGACCCGGCCAAGGCGGAACAAGCCCTCGCGGTCCAGCTCGGCAAGGCGGTCGCCGGCATGCCGGGGGTCGTGTGCCGCATCCGGCGCCTCGACCTTACGCCGCCGCTCAAGCCCGCGCCCGGAACCGATGCCCTGGTCGATACGCTTCAGAACGCGGCGATCGCGGTTTTGGGGCGCGAAATCCCGGAAACCGCGCGCTCGGCGATTTCGGATGCGCGCCATTACGCGGCGGTCGGCATTCCGGCGGTTCTCTACGGCGCCGGCCCGGAAAAACCGGAAGACGCGCATGTCGGCGGCCCGAACGAAAACCTCGTTCTCGACGATCTTCGCCGGGGCACCGAGGTGCTGGCCTGCGCGCTCGCCGAATTTCTCAAGACCGGAAAGCCCGGAACGGCGTGATCCGCCGTCAAGCCAGCAGCGCGAGCAACGAAACGATATCGCCGAACACATAGTCGGGTTTCGGCACGGCGTCGTCGAGCGCGATCCCCCGCCGGTTGATCCAGGCGATGGTGAGGCCGAGCGGCTTTCCGCCGACCAGATCGGTGAACTGCGACTGGCCGGAATGGAAAATCCGGTCCCTGGCCGTTCCGGCATGGTCGATCAGGTGGCGGAACAAGGTTCCATCCGGTTTGTAGCCCTTGGCGCGCTCGGCGGTGCAGACGAGATCGAACGTGCGCCTGAGCGGGGTCAGGGCCAGCAGGTCGTCGTCGATATTGGACACCAGGGCCAGGCGGCGGCGCCGGGATAGCCGATCGAGGGTCGCGGTCACGTCGTCGTACAAGCGGAAGTTCGCGAACGATTCGAAATAGCGCTCGATCAGCTTGGGGCTGGCGCGGACGCGGAAATGATCGAGCGTTTCGGCGAGCGACAGTTCGCAAATGTCGCGGTAGCGCCGATAGGGCTCCCAATAATGGGCGATGTTGCGATGTTCCCAATGCTCCCAGAACGCCTTGACGTCGATATCCTTGGCGCCGGCCTCGTCGAGAATGGAGCGAAAGGCGCCGTACGATCCCGCCCGCACGTCGACGAGCGTTCCGAACACGTCGAACGACATCAGGTCCGGGTCGAGAAGCGCCATGCGCGTCGCCGCGATCAGGTTCGCCCCATGAAGGGCAGCGCGAGACGGACGAGCGCGGGCATGAAGTTGGGACGCAGCAGGCGCGCGTCGTAGCGGCTCATGCGCCGGTCGTTTTCCGCCAGACACAATTCGAAGAACTTGCGCGGGCTGAGCGAAATGCCGATCGACTTGTGTCCGTCCATGGTCATGGAACTGCGGTTGTCGCCGCCGCGCGCGAACTGGAGGCGATTCCAGGCCTTGCCGGCGAGCGCGCGCAGCCGCCGCGCAAGAAAAAACGGACGCGCCGCCAGGGGGCGGTTAGCCTGCATGTAGGCGACCCAGTTGGCGAAGAACAGGATATGGCGGGCCTCCTCCTGGATGACCGGCTCGAACACCTCGACCAGTTCCGGCGGGAAATACCCCGAATCCTTGGCGATGCGGAACAGGCCGAAGGCGAAGAAGGAATCGAACGCTTCGCCGTAGCCGGTCTGCAGGAACGCCCATTCCGGATCGGGAAGGTGGAGCGGTTGCAGGTCGGGCGCGATCTCGATGCCATAGAAACGGATCATGTTCTCGAGCACGATCTTGTGCCGGTTTTCCTCGAAGGCGTTGAGGGCGATGGCCTCGCGGATCAGGGGATCGGCGCTGGCGTCGGCGGCGGCCTGCATCCGCCCGCCCGCTTCGTGCTCGGTTTCGACCGCCATTTGCCAGAAGGGCAGGCCGGTCAGGCGCGCGAGCGCATCCGGATCGAGCCTGGGCCATGGGATCACGGCGGGCTTGTAGGGGTCGAAGGTGTCGAGAAAGACGCGGCAGAAAAGCCGTTTGTGCTCTTCGGACCCGATGCGGATCGGGCCTTCGGGCGGGCGGGCGGCGGACACGACGGCAGTCATGGCGGGACACACTAACGGGTGCCCCGTCGGGACGAAAGAGCGCTTCCGTTCCCTTTCAACCGTAAGGCGCTGCGTGGGTCTTTTCCCGGCGGGTGGCCGCGTAGTCCTTGAGGGCCTGTTTCAGTTCCTCGACATGGCTCAAGTCGTCCCGTTTACGGGCGGCCCGGATGTCGTCGAGGATCATGAGCTTGAGCGTGTCCAGGCCGCGTTCGGCGCAGAACAGGCAGCGGCCCATCTCGGCGGCGGCGGTGAAGGGGATATGTTCGTGTTCGGCGATCGCCAGAATTTCGGCCTCGGTCAGGCCGGAAAGGGCGATGCAATCCTCTATCGTCAGCATGGCCCGTCTCCTCGAAGTCCGAAGGTTCTTCGAAGTATGAAACTAATATGGGCCGGTTGCCCGGTGTTTGCCATGATGGCGGTCAATCGTTCGGCTGTCCGATGAGAATGATTCGCGCTCGGGTCTCAATAACCGAGCGCCATGCCGTCCTTGCGCGGGTCCGACGCGCCGGTCAGCATGCCGGTTTGCCAATCGATCCAGATCGCCTGGCCACCGCCGATCGGCCGGTCCGGGATGACCGGCGCGTGGCCGAGGCGTTTCAAGGTCGCCACCGCGTCCGCCGGAATCCCGGTTTCCACTTCCAGCGGCCCGGCGGGAGTCGGAAAGAGGCGCGGCAGGTCGATGGCCTGCTGCAGGTCGAGGTCGAAGTCGAGGAAATTGGTCAGGAACCAGGCATGGCCCATGGCCTGGTAATGGCCGCCCATGACCCCGAACGGCATCACCACGCGGCCGTTCCGCGCCGCCATTCCGGGAATGATGGTGTGCATCGGCCGCTTGCCGGGCGCGATGCAGTTGGGATGGCCCGGTCGGACGGCGAAGGCCGCGCCGCGATTGTGCAGGAGAACGCCCGAGCGCGGCGCCATCAGACCGGTGCCGAACGAACTGAACAGCGAATTGATGAAGCTCGCTGCGTTGCGGTCCTTGTCGACCACGCAGATGTAGACCGTGTCCGCGTGGGCGGGCAGCGGCAGGGGCGCGAGCGGTTCGATCCGGCCGTCCTGGCGGATGCGGGCCCGGGAGGATTCGGCGCGGGCGGGCGCCAGCAGTGCGGCGACCGGCACGTCGGCCTGGGCCGGGTCGGCGAGGAACGCGTCGCGGTCGGCGTACGCGAGCCGCGTCGCCTCGATCATGGCGTGCAGACGTTCGCTCGACAGGGGGCCGCGGTTCTTGAAGTCGAGCCCGGCGACGATGTTGAGCAGCAGAAGCGCGATGAGGCCCTGGCCGTTGGGCGGGCATTCGTAGATGTCGAGACCGCGGTAATTGGCCCTGATCGGCTTCACGTATTCGCCGCGCGCCGCGGCGAAATCCGCGACCGTATGCACCCCGCCGCGCCGGTTGAGATGCTCGACGATCTCCTCGGCGACGGGACCCTTGTAGAAGCCGTCGCGGCCTTCGCGCGCGATCCGCTCCAGGGTCGCGGCGAGGTTCGGCTGTCGGTGCAACGCGCCCGGCGCGGGCAACCGGCCGCCGGGCATGAACACGTTTTGGGTCGAGGAATCGTTGCGGATCGTGGCCTGCGCGTGCTTCCAATCGCTCCAGACCCGGTCGTGGACCGGATAGCCGTCGCGGGCGTAGGCGATGGCGGGCCGGAGCAACTCGCCCAATTCGCGGCTGCCGTGGACGGCGATCAGGCGCGACCAGGCATCGACCGAGCCGGGCACGGTGACGGCGTGCGGCGAAAGCGAATCAATGGCGCCGATGCCCTGCCGCGCGAAATGACCCGCCGTCGCCCCGGCCGGCGCGCGGCCCGAACCGTTGAAGGCGACGATGTCGTCCGAGCCTTCCCGACTGTAGAGCGCAAAGCAGTCGCCGCCGATGCCGGTCGATTGCGGTTCAACCACGCTCTGTACCGCGCACGCGGCGACGGCCGCGTCCATCGCGTTGCCGCCCGCGCGCAGCACGTCGAGCGCGGCGAGCGTCGCCAGCGGGTGCGAAGTCGCCGCCATGCCGTGGCCGGCATGGGCGCGGGAACGGCCGGGAAGGTGGAAGTCGCGCATGATGACGGAACCCGCCGAAAGCCGATTTAGGGCGTGGGCGGCGCGTCGCTCGGCGCGTCGGATGTCGCCGCGGCGCTCTGCAGGTCCGCAGCCATGCGCTCAAGCCGGCGGTACGACATCACCCCGAACGGCAGCGCGACGATATACGCGATCCCGATCAGCGCCAGGGTTTCCCAAGGTTGGGTGACGATGCCGGCGGCAAACAACCCGATCGCCAGCATCACCGGCAGAATCCACAGCTGCGGCACCTTGAATTTCTTGAGCGAATAAGTGGGAATGCGGCTGATCATCAGACCGGCGACCACGATCAGGACGGGCGCCGTCAGCCACGCGCTGCGGAACAAATCGGTTTCCACAACAAAACTGAAAATCAAGGGCAGAACGGCGAGGCCGGCACCGGCGGGCGAGGGGACCCCGCTAAAGAAATTGAACGCCCATGGCGGCAAGATCGGCTCGTCGAGCGCGACGTTGAAGCGCGCCAACCGCAGCGCCGCGCACATGGCGTACAGCAGCGCGGGCAGCCAGCCGATCGCGCCGAGCGATTGCAGGGACCACAGATAGACGACAATCCCAGGCGCCGCGCCGAAGCAGAGGAAATCCGACAGGCTGTCGAGTTCGGCGCCGAACCGGCTGGAGCCCTTGAGCAACCGGGCGATGCGTCCGTCGAGTCCGTCGAGGACGGCGGCGATGCAGATGGCGGCGACGGCGGCCTGCCAGCGGCCCTGGATCGCGAAGGGAATCGCGGTCATGCCCGCGCACAACGCGAACAGGGTCAGCATGTTCGGGATCATCCGGTTGATGGACAATCCCTTGAACCGCTGGCGCGGCGTCCGGCGGCGGAAGAGCGCGCGCATGTCAGCTCAGGCGTCCCTCGCGCCGGGATTCGCTCGACGCGGCATCGGCGATCACGGTTTCGCCCGCGATCGCGGTCTGGCCCTCGGCGACCAGGGGCTCGACTCCTTCCGGCAGGTAGACGTCGAGGCGGCTTCCAAACCGGATCATGCCGTAGCGCTGGCCGGCGGCCAGCGTCTGGCCCTCGGCGGTTTCGCACAGGATGCGGCGCGCGATGAACCCCGCGATCTGGACGCAGGCGAGATCGCGGTCGTCGCCGAGAACGAGGCGGATGGCGAGCCGTTCGTTGTCCTCGCTCGCCTTGTCGAGGGAGGCATCGATAAATTTTCCCGCCCGGTAGACGAGGCGGGCGACGGTGCCGCCGGCGGGGGAACGGTTGACGTGGACGTTGAGCGCGTTCATGAACACGCAGACGCGCCAGCGGGGCTCCGTCCCCATTTCCAGCTCGGCGGGCGGGGCAACCCGGTCAATGAGACGGACGACGCCGTCGGCCGGGCTGATGATCAGGCCGTCGCGGATCGGCGTCACCCGTTCGGGATCGCGGAAGAACCACGCGCACCAGAGGGTGAGAACGGCGCCGAGCCAGCCCAAGGGCGCGGCGATGGCGGCGAGCACGGCCGTCGCGAGCGCGAACGCGCCGATGAACGGCAGCCCGGCGCGGTGAATCGGCGGAATCAAGGTGTAGCGCATGCGGACGATGCCCAGGTCCCTTCGTAGGGGTGCCGCACTACGATAGACGGTTTCGGGGGGAACGGAAAACGTAATCGGTGGAATCGTTAATCGCGACAGGGGCCCGGATCAAAACCGGGTCGCCTGCCGCGAAGGGTACTCAGGAATAGTCAGGAGGCTCGCGCGGACAGGCGAGCGAGGACGGGCGTCGGCTTGAGCGCGAACGCGCCGTCGCCGATCAGCGCCGACGCCAGCGCCGCCACGGTCAGGAACAGCGGATATTCCCAGCCGCCGTTCGGAGCCGAGAACACCCAGCCGTTGCCGGCGTGCGCCCAGGTGGCGCCGAGCAGGATCGGCACCAGCGCCAACGCCACCGCGCGGGCGTAGACTCCGGCGATCAAAAGGATTCCGCCGCCCAACTCGGCCGCGAAGACGACATAGCCGAAGAATTCCGGCAGGCCGAGGGAGGCGAAGAACTTCGCCGTTCCGGGCAGGGTGAACACAAAATACTTGAGCAAGGCGTGGGCGACGAACATGGCGCCCAGGGCAAGACGCAGCAGGAGGGCGCCGTACGGCGCGGTTGTCGTATCGGTCATGGCGGTTCTCCTCGGTTCGGGGCCCGATGGCCGAGACGACGGCCGGCCGGGCGGCTATTGGTTTATAAAAGTAACTGCGCTAATATTAATGCTATAATTTATTATGTAAAGTAGGTACCTTTTAGTAACTATGAAAGCCGTCCGTAACCACGAGGAATACCGCCCATGACCTTGCCCGAAAGCCCCAAGGGCTGTCCGATGGACACAATCCTGCGCCTGCTGATGGGACCGTGGACGACGTATATCCTGTACGTGCTCCGCTCCCGGGGCCCGACCCGGTTCGGTGAGCTCAAGCGCCAGGTCGGCGGCGTTTCGGCCAAGATGCTGACCGAGCGGCTGCGGCTGTTGGAGGCGGCCGAGGTCGTGCGGCGCGACTATGTTCCGACCATTCCCCCGCAAGTCACCTACAGCCTGGCGCCGCGCGGCCACGAGCTGTCCGGCGTGATCGACCAGTTGGACAAAATTGCGCAACGCTGGGCCGCCGAGGAAACGCAACCGGCCAAGAAACCACCGCGCGCCAAGCCGAAACGCGCGGCCGCCTGAGACGGGATCACCCGCCGCTCGATGACTTCGGCAGCTGGAAGATCTGGCCGGGGAAGATCAAGTCCGGATCGCGGATCTGGGACTTGTTGGCTTCGTAGATGATGGTGTAGCTCATCCCTTCGCCGTAAGTACGCCGCGCCAGCCGCCAGAGCGAGTTGCCCGGCTGTACCACCACGCTCGAGCCCGGCTCCAGTTGAGGAACCGCTTCGGCTCGGGCGAAGGGAATCTCGGCCCTCGCGGTCACCTTGTCGTCGGGCCCCGACTGATCCGCGCGCAGCGTGTAGGTGCCGGGTTGGATCGCCGTGCGCGGCAGGAACAGCCAGCGTCCGTCGGCGCCGACTTCGGCGCTGCCGATGAAGCGACCGTCGAGATAGAGTCGGACCGTCGCTTTGGGCGTGCCCCGGCCGCTGATGGAGATACCGCCCTTGTCGTCGTAGTCGATCGCGTCGATGGCGAAGGTGACCTGAGTTTCGAGCGTGGGCTTCTGCAGCACTTGGGCCGGGCCGCGGCCGTCGCGCGGCACCCGCAGCGCCAGCGCCTGGCCGCCGGCGGCGGGTCGGCCGGCAACATCCTTGTCGCGTTCGGGGATCACCAGCTTGACAATGTGGTCCGACAGCACCGGCGGCTGGTCGGCGACGCGCATTTCGAGCGACAATTCCCGGTTGCCCGGTTCCAGCGGCTTGGTCGGCACGAATACCCATTCCCCGCGCGTGTCGGCACGCACTTCGCCGATCGGCTGTCCGTTCTCGAAGATGACCACGGTGCTGCCCGGAACCGCGCGACCGGCGATGACGGCGTCGCCGTTCGGGTTGACCCGCACCACGTCGAACGAAGGCAACCCTTCGGCCTTCGGGGCCGGCGGCGGGGCCGGCGTCGGCGCGACGGCGGCGGTCTTGGGCGTCGGCGCGGAGGCCTTGTCCGCTTCCCAGAGGAAGAGGTTGACTCCGATGGCCACCAACACGGCGACGGCTCCGATCGTGGCGATGACGATGGGTTGTCTCAAATCTCCGGGCTCCTGGACGACGGGTTTTGGGCGTCGGGACCTTCACACGCGAGGGGAAGGCCGTCGGCGGGGAAGGCACCCATCATACACCGGGCCTCGGGCCGAGCAAACCCGGCGACGCGGCGCGCGGGCGAATCCCCGCGCGCTCAATCAAGATGCGCCCCTATCAGGGCGCGCGGGCGAATCGTCATGCGAATGCATGCCTACCGGCATGACGCGCGCTTAATCAAGGCGCACCCCTATCGGGGCGCTGGGTCGGCCTGATACAGTCGCGCGTCGATCCGGGAGAGAAGCGTGGCGAAAATCGAAAGCGTGTGCGTGTTTTGCGGCTCCAAATTCGGCAACGATCCGGCGTGGGCGCGCGCCGCCGATCGGCTCGGGATCCTTCTCGCCGAGGCCGGCATTCGGCTCGTCTACGGCGGCGGGCGAATCGGCCTGATGGGCGCGGTCGCCCAATCCGTGATGCGCGCGGGCGGACGGGTCAGCGGCGTGATCCCGGATTTCATGATCAAGCTCGAGGTCGCCGACACCGGCATCACCGATCTGGTGGTGGTCGATTCGATGCACGAGCGCAAGCGCCGCATGTTCGAACTCGCCGACGGCTTCGTCGTTCTGCCGGGCGGGCTCGGCACCCTCGACGAAACCTTCGAGATCGTCACCTGGAAGCAGCTGCGCCAGCACTCGAAGCCGATCGTCGTGCTCAACGTCAACGGCTACTGGTCGCCGTTCGCCGACCTGGTCCGGGCGATCGTCGCGGGCGGGTTCGCCCACCCGGCGGTCGCCGACCTGTTCACCCTGGTCGATGCCCCGGAACAGGTTCTGCCCGCGCTGCGCGCCGCGCCGGCGGTGGACGAACGGGTCTTGACCAGTCACCTGTGAGTCCGATCTAAATTCCCGGCTACGTCCGGTCCTAGGAGCCCCCCATGGCGAAGATCAAGGTCAAGAATCCGATCGTCGAACTCGACGGCGACGAAATGACGCGCATCATCTGGGCGTTCATCAAGGAGAAGCTGATTCTCCCCTACCTCGACGTGGATCTGAAGTATTACGACCTCGGCATCGAGTACCGCGACAAGACCGAGGACAAGGTGACGGTCGAGGCCGCCGAAGCGATCAAGAAATACCGCGTCGGCGTCAAGTGCGCGACCATCACGCCCGACGAAGCCCGGGTCAAGGAATTCAACCTCAAGAAGATGTGGAAGTCGCCCAACGGCACCATCCGCAACATCGTCGGCGGCACCATCTTCCGCCAGCCGATCGTATGCAAGAACGTGCCGCGCCTGGTGCCGGGCTGGACCCAACCCATCGTCATCGGCCGCCACGCCTTCGGCGACCAGTATCGCGCGACCGACTTCGTCGTGCCGGGCAAGGGCAAGCTCACCATCCGTTTCCAGCCCGAGGACGGCGGCCAGGCGATCGAGCACGAGGTGTTCAACTTTCCCGACGGCGGCGTGGCGATGGCCATGTACAACCTGGACGACTCGATCCGCGGCTTCGCGCGAAGCTGCATGAACTACGCGCTTTCGCTCGGCTGGCCGCTGTATCTTTCGACCAAGAATACCATCCTCAAGGCCTACGACGGGCGCTTCAAGGACCTGTTCCAGGAAGTGTTCGAGAAGGAATTTGCCGCCCAGTTTAAGGCCAAGAACATCGTCTACGAGCACCGCCTGATCGACGACATGGTGGCGAGCGCGCTCAAGTGGTCGGGGGCGTTCGTGTGGGCGTGCAAGAACTACGACGGGGACGTCCAGTCGGATACGGTCGCCCAGGGCTTCGGCTCGCTCGGTCTGATGACTTCGGTCCTGATGACTCCCGACGGCCAGACGGTGGAGGCGGAAGCCGCGCACGGCACCGTGACCCGGCACTACCGCGAGCACCAGAAGGGGCGCGAGACTTCGACCAACCCGATCGCCTCGATCTTCGCCTGGACGCGCGGACTCGCCTATCGCGGCCAGTTCGACGGCACGCCCGACGTCACCCGCTTCGCCGAGACGCTGGAAAAAGTCTGCGTCGCGACGGTCGAGGCCGGCACCATGACCAAGGACCTCGCCATCCTGATCGGCCCGGACCAGCCCTGGCTCACCACCCGCCAATTCCTGGACGCGATCGACCAGAACCTGAAAAAGGCCATGGGCTGAGGCGAAAATCGGCGCGATTCCAGGAGATTTTCCGTCCGGGCCGGACGGGGCTCGGCTTGACGGCGCGCGCCCCATCCCCTAAAAAGCGGCCTCCCGTTCGTAATCCTTCGGAGTTTCCGCCATGACCCGCCGTTGTTCCATGACCGGCAAGCGCGCCCAGGTCGGCCACAACGTCAGCCACGCCAACAACCGCTCCAAGCGCCGGTTCCGCCCCAACCTGCAGACCGTGTCGCTGTTGAGCGACGCCCTCGGCCAGACGGTACGGGTCAGGCTTTCGGTGGGCGGGCTGCGCACGGTCGAAAAGCGCGGCGGCCTCGACGCCTACCTGCTCGGCGCCCGCGCCGAAACGCTGGACGCCGACGGCGCCAAGCTGAAGCGCCGGGTCAAGAAGGCGCTCGCGCGCAAAGCCCCCGCGCAACCGGCGGCCTGACGCCGCCCCAGCCGATCCCCGCGACCAAGGCCGGTTCGTTCGAGCCGGCCTTTTTCTTTCACTCCATCAGCTCGAACATCATCAGCAGCGTGCGCTGGGCAGCGCTGAAGTTGTCGTCGGAGATCAGGTAGACGAGCGTCTTGCCGGTGCCTGAGTCGCGGCGCGCGGAAATGCCTTCCATGTTGTCGACCGTCAGCGGCGGGCGCAGTTCGGCGATCAGTTCGCCCGCCAGTTCCGCGCCCGGCGCGATGGCGTCCTTGGCGACGCGGCGCACGCGCGCGGCGACCCCGATGCGCATGGTATAGCGCCGCTCCAGCGCCAGCACGTCGCCTGAAGGCAGCCGGGCGAGGTCGGTGACCACGAACCCGTCGCTCAAGGCATAGGTGAGCGGCGACCAGCCGTCCACGTCGCCGACCCAGCCGACCGCGCGTCCGCCCCGCGTCAATTCTTCGGCAACGGCGAACAGCCGTCCGTCCTCCAGGAACGTCAGGCCCTCGATGCCGCCGTTGGCGGGCGCCGTCGCCAGTTCCTCGGGCGGCGGTAGGCGTTCGGGCACCCGTTGGCCGGGAAGGTAGCGGAGCAACCGGTGGTCGCGCTCGAAGGCGACGATGATTTCGCCCGAAGGTCCGGCCGCCAAGGCTTCCGCGTCGCGTTCGGTATTGGAGCGGAGCGAGCGCCCGTCTTCGCCCGCGAGCGCGCCGAGGTCGGCTTCGGCGAGGCCGGCGAGGTTGCCGTCGGAGCCGTAGACGATTTTCGCGCCGAGCCGGAGCCCGCGGTCGGAAACCGCGATCAGGTGCCCGCCGTCGGCGGCGACGGCGAGGCCGGAAAAACCGCCGAACCGATGGTCGGGCGATTTGAGCACGACGCCGCCCCGGTAACGAAGCTTGCCGACCGTCGTCTCGGCCGGATCTTTTTCGTTCAGGAGTACCGGTTCGGCGCGCACCTCGATCGTCGCCGCCCAAGCTGGCGCGGCGGCAAGCAGCAGGATGGCGACGGCGAGAGTGTGGACGACCACGACGCGGCCGTCTCAGTGCGGACGCCCGCGCGCGCCGCTTGCCCGAGTTCCCACGCGGCGCAGGTCGGATGCGGTTTCCTCGTCGAACAGGTCGGCGAGCGCCTGCATCATGGTGCCGCCCAGTTCCTCGGCATCCAGCAGGGTCACCGCGCGGCGGTAATAGCGCGTCACGTCGTGGCCGATGCCGATGGCGATCAGCTCGACCGTCGAGCGGTTCTCGATCCAATGAATGACCTCGCGCAGGTGCCGTTCCAGGTAATTGCCGGGATTGGCCGAAAGGGTTGCGTCGTCGACTGGCGCGCCGTCGGAAATCACCATCAGGATCCGCCGCTGCTCAGACCGCGCCATCAGGCGGGAATGAGCCCACAACAGCGCTTCGCCGTCGATGTTCTCCTTGAGCAGGCCTTCGCGCAGCATCAGGCCGAGCTGCGGGCGCGCGCGGCGCCAGGGCGCGTCGGCCGCCTTGTAGACGATGTGGCGGAGATCGTTGAGGCGGCCGGGGTTTTTCGGCTTGCCGCGCGCGACCCAGCTTTCGCGCGACTGGCCGCCCTTCCAGGCCCGCGTGGTGAAACCGAGAATCTCGACCTTGACGCCGCAGCGTTCCAGCGTGCGCGCCAAAATATCGGCGCTGATGGCGGCGATGGTGATCGGCCGGCCGCGCATCGAGCCCGAATTGTCGATCAGCAGCGAAACCACCGTGTCGCGGAAATCGGTGTCGCGTTCGCGCTTGAAGCTCAGGGGATGGACCGGGTCGATCACCACCCGCGCCAGGCGCCCGGAATCGAGCAATCCTTCTTCCAAGTCGAACTCCCAGCTGCGGGTCTGCTTCGCCATCAGGCGTCGTTGCAGGCGGTTGGCCAGCTTGGCGACGACGCCCTGGAGATGCGCCAGCTGTTGATCGAGCTGATGGCGGAGCCGCGTGAGTTCGCCGGGATCGCAAAGCGTGGCCGCGTCGACCACTTCGTCGTGGGCGGTGGTGAACGCCTTGTAGGCCGATGCCTGCGGCGCGTTGGAGGGCCAGCGCGCCTCGCGCGAGGAGGGTCCCGCCGGCTCCTCGTCGCCCTGGCCGGGCAGCGCGTCTTCCTCCAGCCCGCTCGCGGCGGCTTCGGCGGCGGCCTCGCTTTCGCTTTCGCCGGTGTCGCTGGCCATCGCGCCTTCGGATTCGCGGGACTCGCTCGTGGAATCGGGCTCGGATTCGCCTTCGCTGGTTTCGGCCTGGTCGTCGCTGTCTTCATCCTCGTCCTCGTCCGCGCCGGAATCCTGGTCCTTGAGCAGCTTGAGGGCGCGCAGCAGGTCGAGAACGGCGGCGGCAAACGCGCCCTGGTCGCCGGTGGAGCGCGCGAGCCGACCCATTTCCGTTCCGGCGTGGGATTCGAGCCAGCCGCGCCATTCCTCGGCCATGGCACGGGCGCTCTCCGGCAGCGGTTGGCCGCTCAGGCGTTCGCGCGCGATCAGGGCCACGGCGTCGGCGAGCATCGTATCGTGGCGCTCGGTCACGGCCCCGTAGCCGCGCGTGCGGCAACGCTCCTCGAAATGGCGGGCGAGGTTGCGGCCGACGCCGGAAAAGTCGCGCCCGCCCACCACCTCGCAGCGGACCTGCTCGATCGCGTCGAACACGTCGCGGGCATCGCGATTGTGGGGCTGGCGGCGGCGGTGGAGCGTCTCGTCGTGGTAGCGGACCCGGACGGCGAGCGCATCCGCCGCGCCGCGCATCCGTTCGAACGCCGCTTCGTCCACGCGCCCCTGCGGCGTCGGCAGGCGCGCGCCGTCGGCGGCGACCCCGGCCGCGCCTTGGACATAGGTAACGGTCAGGTCCTCGCGGTCGGCCACCGCTTTGAAGGCGGCCGCCGTTACCCGCTTCGCCAGTTCGCCCGGATCTTCGGCGCCGGCCATGGGGGGTCAGGCCGGACCCACGCGCTTGGCGGCGGATTCCGGCAACTCCTCGCCGAAGCAGCGCTGGTAATACTCGGCCACCACCGGGCGCTCGAGTTCGTCGCACTTATTGAGGAATGTGACCCGGAAGGCATAGGCGCGGTCCTTGAAGATGAGCGCGTTCTCGGCCCAGGTGATGACCGTGCGCGGCGACATGACGGTGGAGATATCCCCGCCCATGAACCCGGCGCGGGTGAGGTCGGCGAGCCGGACCATGCGCGAGATTTCCTCGCGGCCTTCTTTGGTCTTGGCATAGCTGGGCGCCTTGGCCAGCACGATCTCCACTTCCGCGTCATGCGGCAGGTAGTTGAGGGTGGCGACGATGTTCCAGCGGTCCATCTGGCCCTGGTTGATCTGCTGGGTGCCGTGGTAGAGGCCGGTGGTGTCGCCGAGCCCGACGGTGTTGGTGGTGCTGAACAGCCGGAAATAGGGGTGCGGGCGGATCACCTTGTTCTGGTCGAGCAGCGTCAGCTTGCCCTCGACTTCGAGCACGCGCTGGATCACGAACATGACGTCGGGTCGGCCGGCGTCGTATTCGTCGAATACCAGTGCGGTCGGGTTGCTGAGCGCCCAGGGCAGGATGCCTTCGCGGAACTCGGTCACCTGCTGACCTTCGCGCAGCACGATCGCGTCCTTGCCGATCAGGTCGATGCGGCTGATGTGGCTGTCGAGGTTGA
>CAYPQV010000003.1:166971-178902 GCA_964412955.1 uncultured Hyphomicrobiales bacterium | reverse complement strand
AGATCAGGTACTGCCCGCCGTTGGCGGTCAGGGTCGATCCGGTGATGAAGCCCGCGTCGTCGCCGGCGAGGAACAGCACGCAGCGCGCGATTTCCTCGGCCTGGCCGAGCCGCCCGACCGGAATCTGGGGAATGATCTTGGTCTTGATGATTTCCTCAGGGACGGCGGAGACCATTTCGGTCGCGATGTAGCCGGGCGCGATCGCGTTGACGGTGATGCCCTTGTTGGCGTTTTCCAGCGCCAACGCCTTGGTGAAGCCGTAGAGCCCCGACTTGGCCGCGCTGTAGTTGACCTGGCCCATCTGGCCCTTCTGGCCGTTGATCGAGCCGATGTTGATGACGCGCCCGAAGCCGCGCTCGCGCATGCCCTCGATCACCTGGCGGGTGACGTTGAACAGGCTGTCGAGGTCGGTGCGGATCACCGCCGACCATTGCTCCGGCTTCATCTTATGGAACATGGTGTCGCGGGTGATGCCGGCGTTGTTGACCAGGATGTCGACCGGGCCGAGGTCGGCCGCGATCCGCGTCGCCGCGTCCGCGCACGCCTGGAAATCGCCGACGTCGAACTTGTAGGCCTTGACGCCGGTTTCGGCGGTGAACGCCTTGGCCGCCTCGTCGTTACCGCCGTAGTTGGCGGCGACCTTGTGGCCGGCGGCATGAAGCGCGATCGAGATCGCCCGGCCGATGCCTCGGGTTCCGCCGGTGACCAGCGCGACACGTCCCATGAGTTTCGTCCTCGCGTTCGGGTTCGATCAGTCGCGCTGCAGGCACATGGCGATGCCCATGCCGCCGCCGATGCACAGCGTGGCGAGGCCTTTCTTCGCGCCGCGGCGCCGCATTTCATGGAGCAGCGTGACCAGCACCCGCGCGCCCGAGGCGCCGATCGGGTGGCCGAGCGCGATCGCGCCGCCGTTGACGTTGACCTTGGCCGCGTCGAGCCCGAGCTCGCGGTTGACCGAGAGCGCCTGGGCGGCGAACGCCTCGTTGGCCTCGATCAGGTCGAGGTCCTGGACCTTCCAGCCCGCCTTCTCCAGCGCCTTGCGGCTGGCCGGGATCGGCCCGGTGCCCATGATCGCGGGATCGACGCCCGCCGTCGCCCACGACACGATGCGCGCGAGCGGCTGGATGCCGCGGCGCTTGGCGTCGTCGGCGGTCATCAGGACGGCGGCGGCCGCGCCGTCGTTGATGCCGGACGCGTTGCCCGCCGTCACGGTGCCTTCCTTGTCGAACGCGGGACGGAGCTTGGCGAGCGATTCGAGCGTGGTGCCGTGTTTCGGGTATTCGTCGTCGGCGACGACCGTGTCGCCCTTGCGGCCCTTGATGGTGACGGGGACGATTTCGTCCTTGAAGCGCCCGGCCTTCTGCGCGGCCTCGGCCTTCTGCTGCGAGGCGACGGCGAAGGCGTCCTGGTCCTCGCGCGTGATCTGCCAGCGCTTGGCGACGTTCTCGGCGGTGTTGCCCATGTGATAGCCGTTGAAGGCGTCCCACAGGCCGTCCTTGATCATGGTGTCGACCAGTTCGGTCGGTCCCATCTTGGTGCCGTTGCGCAGGTGCGTGCAGTGCGGCGACTGGCTCATGCTTTCCTGGCCGCCGGCGACGACGATGCGGGCGTCGCCGAGCTTGATCGCCTGGAAGCCGAGCGCGACCGAGCGCAGGCCCGAGCCGCACAACTGGTTGATGCCGTAGGCCGTCTTCTCGACCGGGATGCCGGCGCCGACGGCGGCCTGGCGCGCGGGGTTCTGGCCTTCGCCCGCGGCCAGGATCTGGCCCATGACCACTTCGTCCACGTCGCCCGGTTCGACCTTGGCCCGCTTCATCGCCTCGACGATGGCGATCTGGCCCAGCGCGTGGGCGGAAAGGGCGGCAAGCGCGCCGTTGAACGATCCGACCGGGGTGCGGGCGGCGCCGGCGATGACGATGTCGGTCATGGGTGGGGTCCTCCTGAGGGGCGCGTATGTGAAAGCAACGCGGGTCGTCGTTCCTTGATATGGGTCAACCGGGCCGTCGCGGGCGGCGGGGGCGAGACTGGGTTCCCGGCCGGCGGGCCGAGGCGCGCGGTTCGAGCCGCGCGACCCGGCGTTCGAGTTCGGCCACGCGCCGGGCGATTTGATCCAGGCGGGCATCGGTCGCCGCGCTGCGGGTGGGCTCGGCCGGGGCGGGCGCTGCCGGGGCGCCGCCCATGCCCTCGGCCTGGCCGGCGACGACCCTGGCGAAGGTGGCGGCGCCGGCGGTCATCAGGTCGAACATGCGCGCGATGCTTTCCGCGACCTGCGGGTCGCGCGTCAGCCCGGCCAGCGGGCGCTGCCAGAATTCGAGGTAGAGTTTGGCGAGGTCTTCGGGATTGGGCGTGTCGGTCATGGTGCGGGCTCCGGGCGCGCGCGGATTCGCAAGGGGCGGTTGTGGTTAATCCGCGACGGGACGGCCGGAATATCGGCCCCGGGCCGCCCTTTTGCCGGTCACTATAGCGGACCGTTTGCGGCGGCGTAACATTTCTTGCATTGCAGCATGTTTGCCCCTTTTATGTAAGGGCTACGTTTGTAACGGCAAGGACCCCGTCGATGGCCGAACCCGCCGCCGCGCCGCAAAAAGAAGTACCGCCGATCACGATCAAGAAATACGCCAATCGGCGGCTCTACAACACCGCGACCAGCACCTATGTCACCCTCGACCACCTCGCCCAGATGGTGAAGGACGGGGCCGATTTCGCCGTCTACGACGCCAAGACCGGCGAAGACATCACCCGCCAGGTGTTGACCCACATCATCGTCGAGGAGGAAGCCAAGGGGCAGAACCTGCTGCCGCTCAGCTTCCTGCGCCACCTGATCAGCTTCTACGGCGATTCCCTGCAGGCGATCGTGCCGCGCTACCTCGACTACAGCATGCAGGCGTTCGCCCGCAATCAGGAGCAGATGCGCACCTACATGCGCGACGCCTTCAGCGGCCTGATGCCGTTCGGCCGCTTCGAGGAAATGGGCAAGCAGAACATGGCGCTGTTCGAAAACGCCATGAAGATGTTCACGCCGTTCTTCCCGGGCGAACAGGGCCGCGCCCCGGCGCCGCGCGACATGGCGGACGCCCAGGCGAAGGGCGGTGAGGCCGAGATCGAGGACTTGCGCTCCAAGCTGGAACGCATGCAGCGCCAGCTCGATCAGCTCACCGGCGACAGGAAATAACTTTTTGACTCGAACGCCCGGCGTGGCGTTTTTTAAAATCCGCTTCGCGTCACTTCCGTGCCGCTACGAGTTTTTTCATTCGCTTCGCGTCACTTCCGTGCCGCTACGAGTTTTTTCATTCGCTTCGCGTCACTTCTGTGCCGCTACGCTAGGGTAATTCCCGCACGACGCGGAAGCCGATGTTGTAGCTCTTGACCTCGGCCGCGTTCTTGAAGCGATAGCTGCTCCGCGACAGCCGCGCAAAATAGTACCAGGACCCGCCGCGCATCGAGCGGAAATGGCAGTCGCCCGAAACGCGCGCCCGCGCGGTGCCGGTCGCGCCTTCGTGGTCGGGGTTCCAGCAGTCCTCGGTCCATTCCCAGACGTTGCCGTTGAAATCGTGCAGGCCCCAGGCGTTGGGCGGGAACGAGCCGACCGGCGCGGTCTTTTCCCCGCTCCATTCGGTGCCGCATTCGCGGCAATTGGCCCGGTTGGGCTCCATCGTATCGCCCCACGGGAATTCGCTGGTGGTGCCGGCGCGCGCGGCGTATTCCCATTCCGCTTCCGACGGCAGGCGATAGGTGTGCCCGGTTTTTTTGGTCAGCCAGCGCGTGAATTGCTGGGCGGTGTCGAATTCGACGTTCATGACCGGGCGGCGGCCCTTGCCCCAGCCGTGATCGCTGGGCGTCGCGCCGCAGCCGATCTCGCGCACGCACGCTTCCCATTCGTCGAAGGTGACTTCGTACTTGCCGATGGCGAAGGACTTGGTGATCCGCACCGGCTTGGTCGGCTTCTCGTGTTTTTCGCCCCTGGCCGAACCCATGATGAAAATGCCGGGCGGCACCACGACCATTTCCGGGCAGGCGGGGCAATCGCGGAACACGGTGCCGGGCTTCGGCATCGCCGACGCGGGCTTGGCGGCGGGGGTCGTCGGGGCCTGCGCCGCGGCGGATGCCGCGACGGCCAGGACAAGGATGAAAACGAACGGGCGGATCATGGCGGTTCTCTCGCCGTCCAACCGTGCCCTCGCGCACGTTCCGTCGTCAAGGGCCGCCGTCAAGGGCCGCCCTTGGCCGAGCGCGAAAAAAGGCGCTACCCTCGCGGCAACGGATAAGGGGGCGAGGGTCGTGACCGGGGACATGTTCGAGCGCGATCTCGGGCGCAGGCAGGCCAACTTCCGGCCGTTGAGCCCGCTCGACTTTCTCGCCTGGGCGGCCGCCGTCTACCCGGAGAAGACCGCCGTGGTGCACGGGCCCGCGCGCTACACCTACCGCCGGTTCCGGGAGCGTTGCGCGCGCCTCGCCTCGGCTCTCCAACGGGCCGGCGTCGGCGCGGGCGACACGGTCGCGGTGATGGCGCCCAACGTTCCGGCGCTGCTCGAGGCGCACTACGGCGTGCCGATGGCGGGCGCGGTGCTGAACGCCGTCAACATCCGGCTCGACGCCGCAACCGTCGCCTTCATCCTCGAACACGGCGAAGCCAAGGTCCTGATCGCGGACCGGGAATTCGCGGACGTGATCGCGGACGCGCTCGCCCGGACCGAGGTCCGGCCGCGCGTGGTCGAGGTGGCCGATCCGGCCGGTCCCGAAGGCGCCGGGCTCGACGCGACCGATTACGAATCCTTCCTCGCTTCGGGCGATCCGGCGTTCGACGGGAAGCTCCCCGACGACGAATGGCGCGCGATCGCGCTCAATTACACCTCGGGAACGACGGGCAATCCCAAGGGCGTCGTCTATCACCATCGCGGCGCCTACCTGAACGCGCTCGGCAATGTGATGGCGTTCGGGCTCGACCGCCGGACGGTTTATCTCTGGACGCTGCCCATGTTCCACTGCAACGGCTGGTGCTATCCCTGGGCGGTGACGGCGGCGGCGGGCACGCACGTGTGCCTGCGCAAGGTGGACCCGGTTCCGATCTTCCGCCTGATCCGCGAGGAAAAGGTCACCCACATGTGCGGCGCGCCGATCGTGCTCAACATGCTGGTGCACGCGCCGGCCGAGGCCAAAACGGCGTTCGCCGGGCGGGTCAAGGTCGCGACCGGCGGCGCCGCGCCGCCGTCGGCGGTGATCGCGGCGATGGAAGCGATGGGGTTCGACGTGACCCATCTTTACGGCCTGACCGAAACCTTCGGCCCGGCGTCGTTGTGCGCTTGGCACGACGAATGGTCGGCGCTCGATCTCGACGCGCGCGCGCGTCTTGCCGCGCGCCAGGGCGTCGTCTATCCCACCCTGGGCGAAATGGCGGTGGCCGACGCGGCGGGCGAGGCGCTTCTGCCCGCCGACGGGCGATCCTTGGGCGAGGTGGTGGTGCGCGGGCACACGGTGATGAAGGGCTATCTCAAGAACCCGAAGGCGACGGCGGAAGCCTTTCGCGGTGGCTGGTTCCGCACCGGCGATCTCGGGGTCATGCACCCCGACGGCTACATGGAGATCAAGGACCGCGCCAAGGACGTCATCATCTCCGGCGGCGAAAACATTTCCAGCCTGGAAATCGAGGAAACCCTCTATCGCCACCCGGCGGTGATGGAAGCGGCGGTGGTGGCGAAGCCCGATCCCAAGTGGGGCGAAACCCCGTGCGCGTTCGTCGCGTTGAAGCCGGGGGCCGCCGTCGCCGCCGGGGACATCATCGCCCATTGCCGCGAACGCATGGCCCACTTCAAGGCGCCGCATTACGTGGTGTTCGGACCGTTGCCCAAGACCTCGACCGGCAAGATCCAGAAATTCGTGCTGCGCGAGCGGGCGAAGGATATCCGGGGAGAATCATGACCGTAAAATTCGCGGATACGTCCGTGTTGCGGGTCGGTTACCAGGAATGGAACGGGGACGCGCCGCGCGCGGCGATGCTGCTGCACGGCTGGCCCGACAGCCCGCGCGCGTGGCGCCGCGTCGCGCCGAAACTGGCGGCGGCCGGATACCGGGTGATCGTGCCGGCGCTGCGCGGTTTCGCGCCGACCCGCTTTCGCGCCGCCGATACCATGCGCTCGGGCCAGCTCGCCGCGCTCGGGCGCGACCTGATCGAACTGATCGAGGCGCTCGGGCTCGACCGGCCGAGCGTGGTCGGCCACGATTGGGGCGCGCGCGCGGTCGCCAACGCCTGCGGCCTCGCGCCCGGCATCGCCCGCCATATGGTCATGATCTCGGTCGGCTACGGCACCAACGACACGAACCAGCCCCTGTCGCTTCCGCAGGCGCGCAACTACTGGTACCACTGGTACATGGCGACCGAGCGCGGCGCGCGGGTGGTGCGCGAAGACCGCGACAACTTCGCCCGGATCATGTGGGACACCTGGTCGCCGCCCGGCTGGTTCGACGACGCGGAGTTCCGGGCCACCGCCGAAGCGTTCGCCGGCGACGACTGGCCCGAGGTCACTGTTCACTCCTACCGCCATCGCTGGGGGCACGCTGCCGCGAGCGAATCCTCGCGGCAAACATATAAGGGCGGCGGGGATTCGCCCGCCGCCGCGAGCGAATCCTCGCGGCGAATATATAAGGGCGGCGGGGATTCGCCCGCCGCCGGAGATCAACGCTATGCCGCCGACGAACGGGCGCTGGTGCCGGCGCCGGTTCTTGCGGTGCCGACGCTGGTGATCCACGGCGGCGTCGATATGTGCAACCCGCCGGAAACGTCCGCCAACAAGGAAAAATGGTTCGCGGGACCCTACCGGCGCGAGGTGCTGCCCGGCATCGGCCACTTTCCCCCGCGCGAAGCCCCGGACGACGTGGCGCGCCTGCTGCTCGAATTCCTGGAGCAAAATCCGTGACCGATCCGCTTTTCTCGCTCAAGGGCCAGGTCGCCCTCGTCACCGGCGCGTCGTCGGGATTGGGGCGGCGCTTCGCCGAAGTCCTGGCCCGGGCCGGGGCTTCGGTCGCGCTCGCCGCCCGGCGCAAGGACCGCCTGGATAAGGCCGCCGCCGAAATCGGAACATCGGGATCGCAAACGGCGGCCGTGGCGATGGACGTGAGCGACGTCAAATCCATCGCCGCCGGGTTTTCCGCCGCCGAGGCGGCCCTGGGGCGGGTCACGGTGCTGGTCAACAACGCCGGCATCGCCGCGACCCGGCCGGCGCTGGACACGCGCGAGGACGAATGGAACCGGGTGATGGATGTCGACCTCAAGGGCGCGTTCTTCGTCGCGACCGAGGCCGCCCGCCGCATGGCGCGCGCGGAGCGCGGCGGCGCGATCGTCAACATCGCCTCGATCGCCGGGATTCGCGTCGCGGGCGGGATCGCGCCTTATGCCGCCGCCAAGGCGGGGCTCGACCATCTGACCCGCGCGCTGGCGCTCGAATGGGCGCGCTACGGCATCCGCGTCAACGCGCTCGCGCCGGGCTATGTCGCGACCGATCTCAACCGCGATTTCCTCGCGAGCGAGGCGGGCGCCGCGATCCGGCAGCGCATCCCCATGCGCCGGTTCGGCGAGCCCGCCGACCTCGACGGCGCGCTGCTGCTGCTCGTGTCCGACGCCGGACGGTTCATGACCGGGGCGACGGTGGTCGTTGACGGCGGGCACGTGATAAGCTCGCTCTAGGATCGAAAGGACGGCCGGCATGGATTTTTCCCTGGCGCCCGAGATCGAGGATTTTCGCAAGCGCATCGCCGCCTTCGTCGCGGACAGGATACTTCCCGTCGAAGCCGACCGTTCCAACTGGGACGCGCACGAAAATATTTCCGAGGCCGCGCTCGCCAGGCTTCGCAACGAGGTCAAGAAGGCCGGCTTGTGGGCGCCGCAGATGCCGAAGGCGCTCGGCGGTCAGGGCCTGCCCATCGTCGGCATGGCGGCGGCCTACGAGGAAATGAACCGCTCCATCTTCGGGCCCGTCGTCTTCAACTGCGCCGCGCCCGACGACGGCAACATGATCCTGCTCGACAGAGTCGCGAGCGACGCGCAGAAGGAACGCTGGCTGAAACCGATCGTCGAGGGCCGCGCGCGCTCGGCCTTCGTCATGACCGAACCGGCGCCGGGCTCGGGCTCGGACCCGGGCGGCATGATGCAAACCCGCGCCGAACGGAAAGGCGACAAGTGGATCGTCACCGGGCGCAAGTGGTTCATCACCGGGGCCGAGGGCGCCGAGACCTTCATTCTGGTCGCGCGCACCGCCGACGGCGAGCGCAAGAACCTGACCGCGTTCCTGCACGGGCCCGGCGGCAGGGGATTCGGAATCGTGCGCCGGATTCCGATCATGGGGCCCGAGGAACACGGCGGCCATTGCGAGGTCGAATACGACCGCTTCGAAATCCCCGACGCGGACCGGCTGATGAACGCGGGCGAGGGTCTCAAGGCGACCCAGATCCGGCTCGGCATCGCGCGCCTCACCCATTGCATGCGCTGGCTCGGCCTCGCCCGGCGCGCGCTCGAAATCGCCGCGCCCTACGTCGCCGAGCGCGAGGCCTTCGGCGAAAAGCTCAGCCGGCACGAAGGCGTGCAATGGATGCTGGGCGAAGCCGCGATGGCGATCCAGACCGGGCGGCTTCTGGTCATGCACGCGGCGTGGCTGCTCGACCAGGGGGAACGCGCCCAGGCCGAAGTGTCGATGGCCAAGATCGCGGTCGCCGACGTGCTGCACAAGGCGGTCGATACCGCGATCCAATTGTGCGGCGCGCGCGGCTATGCCAAGGACACGTTGCTCGAATGGATCTACCGCTACGCGCGTCAGGCGCGGCTGGTGGACGGCGCGTCCGAGGTGCACAAGATGGTGCTCGCGCGCTTTTTCCTCGACCAAGGCCGGGATTTCTGGCGATGGGGGCGCGGAGGGTGAACGGCGGAGCCATCGACCGCCTCGCCGATTTTCTCGCGCGCGCGGCGGGCGCGCGACACGTGCGCGTCGAGACATTCGAATCGCTTGCGGGCGGCGCGATCCAGGACAACCGGCGGCTCCTGGCCGAGATCGAAGGCGGGCCGAAGGCCGGGCGCCTGGATGCGGTGGTGCGCATGGACGCGCCGTCGCGCGTCGCCGTCAGCCACGACCGGGCCTCGGAATTTACGCTCCTGCGGGCTGCGCATCGCGCCGGGGTGCGGGTGCCGGAACCGCTGTGGTCGTGCAGGGACGCGGCCGTGCTCGGGCGGCCCTTTTTCGTCATGCGCCGGGTGGAAGGCGAAGCCTTCGGCCACCGTCTGGTGAAGGCGGCGGCCGAGCGCGGCTTCGGCGACGCGCTGGCGGCCGAGTTGGGCGAGGAACTGGCGAAAATCCACGCGGTTCCGTTCGCCGCCCCCGACCTGTCGTTTCTTCCAGTGCCCGCGCTTCCGCCCGCGCGCGAACGGGTGGCGGCCTATCGCGATTTCCTCGACGATCTTCCCGATCCCGCCCCGGCGGTGGAGTGGGGGCTGGCGTGGCTGGAGCGCCACGCCCCGCCCAAGGGTTCGCTCGCGCTGTGCCATCGCGATTTCCGCACCGGCAATTACCTGGTCCGGGACGGGCGGCTCGCCGCCGTGCTCGATTGGGAATTCGCCGGCGTCGGCGATCCGGACGAGGACCTGGGCTGGTTCCTGGCCAAATGCTGGCGCTTCGGCCGGACCGAGCGCGAGGCGGGCGGTGTCGGTTCGCGCGAAGCCTTTCTCGCGGCCTACGAGCGGCGCGCGGGCCGGGCGGTGGATCGCGCGCGGCTCGGTTACTGGGAGACGATGGCGCACGCGCGCTGGGCGGTGATCGCGCTCCAGCAGGCCGACCGCCACGCCTCGGGCGCGGAAGAGTCCCTCGAACTCGCGCTCACCGCCCACGTGGTGCCGGAACTGGAATGGGAAATCCTCCAACGAACGCGGGAAGACGCCTGATGCGCCCGAAACCGTCCGCCGCCGAGCTGCTGGAGATCGCGCGCAAGACGCTGCGCGGCGACCTGTTGGCCGCGTTGCCCGAATCCCGGCGCTACGAGGCGCTGATGGTCGCCAACGCCGTCGCCATCGCCGGGCGCGTGCTGGAGCGCGGCGAGGCGCCCGAGCGCGAGGAACTCGCCGCCCTCGCCCGGTTGACGGGCGACAAGGACGGCGTGCTTCCTTCCGACCTTCCTTTGCCCGCCGAAGCGGGCTTCGCGAAGGCGGGTCCGGCGTCCGTGCGCGAGCGCCTCGGCGTCCTTTACGGGCGGCTCGTCGACGAATTGCGGGCGGGCGCGATCGCGCCCGGAACCGATCGCCATCGCGCGGTCTTCGCCCATCTTCGGCAAGTGACGCTCGATCGCCTGCGCGAAAGCAACCCCAAGGCGCTGCCGCCGTCAGTCGCTTGAATTGCGGAGCGCGATCGCGACGTTGCGCATCAGGCGCGCATGGCCGGTGCGCTTGACGGCCGTGCCGGCGAAAATTTCGCGGAACGCGGCGTCGTCGAGGCGGGCGAGGTCGGCGAGCCGGAGGCGGCCGAGGTCGGCGCGCTCCGGCCACGCGGGGTCATGCGCGGGCGGGGCGAACTTGTTCCACGGGCAGGCGGCGAGGCAATCGTCGCAGCCGAACACCCGGTTGCCCATGTGCCGGGCCAGTTCGGGCGCGATCTCGCCCTTGTGCTCGATGGTGAGATAGGAAATGCATTTGCGCGCGTCGATTTGGTAGGGCGCGTCGAGCGCGCCCGTGGGGCACGCGCGCACGCAGGCGTCGCAGCTTCCGCAAATGTCCTCGGCCGGGGCGTCGGGCGGTAGGTCGAGATCGGTGAACACCTCGCCCAGCAGCAGCCAGGAGCCGTGCCCGCGCGAAACCAAATTCGTGTGCTTGCCCTGCCAGCCGATCCCGGCGCGTTGCGCGAGCGGCTTTTCCATCACCGGCGCGGTGTCGACGAACACCCGCGTCTCGCAACCGAACGATTCGGCCATCCACCGCGCGAGCGCCTTGAGGCGTTTCTTGAGGACGTCGTGGTAATCCTTTCTTCGCGCGTAAAGGGCGACGGCGGCGGCGCCCGCGTCGGCGAACTGGGCAAGCGGGTCTTCGTTCGGCGCGTAGGACGCGCCGACCACGACCGCCGAGCGGGCGTTGGGCCAGATCGCCTCGGGGCGGCCGCGCACGTCGCGCGCATCGCGCATCCAGGCCATGTCGCCCGCCCGGTTTTCGGCCAGAAAGCGCTCCAATCCGGCGCGTTCGCCCGCCCCTTCGGCGCGGGCGACACCGACGGCGGCGAAACCGAGCGCGCGCGCCTGGTCGGCGATCCGGGCCTTGACCGCGCGCGCGTCGCCGCCCATGTTCTCTCCCGTCTTCATCGGTTCGCAGTGTTTCACGCCATGCGGTTCGCTTACACCCTTCTCTATATCTTCTTGATCGTATTCGTGAACTGGACGTTCGACGTGGTTCCCCTCGTCGATCTGCCCGGGGGCGAAAAGTGGCCGCCGGCGGCGGTCATCACCGGTCTCGTCTTCGTCGCCCGCGACTTCGCCCAGCGCGAGATCGGCCACAGGGTCATCGTCGCCATGCTGCTCGCGGGCGCGATCAGCTACGTCATGGCCGGGCCGGTGGTGGCGGGGGCCTCGGTCGCCGCGTTTTTGGTCAGCGAATTCGCCGATTGGTGCGTCTACAGCTTCAGCGGACGCAGGTTTTCCGAGCGCATCCTGATTTCGAGCGCGGTCTCGACCCCGCTCGACAGCCTCGTGTTTCTCTATCTCATCGGCCACGCTTCGGCGACCGGCGTCGCGCTCATGACCGCGAGCAAGATGGCGGGCGCGTTCGTGATCTGGTGGCTGGTGCGCCGCCGCGAGCGAATCCTCGCGGCGACCATTTAAAAGCGGCGGCGCTTCGATTGTTGGCCCGCCTATCGGCGGGACCGCCGCGAGCGAATCCTCGCGGCGACCATTTAAAAGCGGCGGCGCTTCGATTGT